>CAYFLR010000020.1:14118-31638 GCA_964343805.1 uncultured bacterium
TATGCAAGATGGAGTGAGATGCCGGTTGGATACCACACCTGCTGAGGAAAAAATCCAAAATGATCAGAAGCTGAAAGAGTTAAGGCAATTACTACAAAAGAAGTTTTCCTTTTTAAAATTTGCTTCCGATCAATCCTACCGTGAATACGATTTGGCGATTGATTTCTGTGAAGATGTTCCTCCTTGGGATAACGCGCAGGTGGAAGAGGTTCTCCAGTTTTGCCTCGATCAGGGGGCAAATGCTAAACTTTCTAGTATTCATATTAATACCTGGTTTGGTCAATTTGATAAGCAGCAAGCGATGAAAGTGTGGCTTGATCAGGGAGCACCTGGAGCAAAAGAAGTTTTACCGCTTTCCCAGTGGATCTATATTGGAGATTCACCTAATGATGAACCCGCTTTTAACTTTTTTGAAAAAAGCGTGGGAGTGGCCAATATAAAGAATTATCTTCCTCAGCTTAAACATCACCCCACTTGGATTACTAAAGGCCACAGTGGAGCAGGTTTTGTAGAGTTGGCCGAGCGACTTTTATCGAATAGATGATGATTAAAAATCGGGTATTTGTTGAGTGACGCAATGAATAGACCCTCCCAACTGAATGGATTGATCTGATACCACCTCATGAACAGAAATTCCTGGCATGGCCTCCCGATAAATCTCGATGGCTAATTGATTCTCATCGGGCCATTCTCCATAGGCGGGGATGATTACCGAGTTGTTCACGATCAATGAATTGGTGTAGGTGTACCAGGTGCCATACTCTTCCCATCCATTGATTCTCACAATTCTATAATTGTTACCTGTAGGTGTTTTAATTCGTTTAAAATAGGTAACTGCCTTTTCAGCAGCGGTTTTAAAGGGCTCATCATCGGTTTCAGTTATGAGCACCGTTTCATCATCTAAAAGTTTGACATACATATCTATATGGCCGGTGCCATCTGCGGGATAATTGGGATAACCGGCGTATTCAAGTGCGTGGATGGTATGAACACCAAAGTAGGCTTTTAAGAGTCGATCCACCTCTTGTTTTGATTTACCCCGATTCCACTTATAGGTTCTTTTGGTCATGAAAAGGTTTCCCTTAGAATCCACCATCAGGTTGCCACCATCCAAAATAAGGTCCATGCCAAAGGGCAGCAGTTCAAGAGAATTCGCCATGCAGGTAGGAAACTGATCATCATATCTACGATAAGAGTAATGTCGATAAGTGGAGTCCACCACTCCGCTCATGCCTTCTTTGCTCAGAACACCAAAAGGACCATAGTCTCTCATCCAGACTGTGTTCAGCGGGCAGGAAATTTTCTTATGTTTCTCATTGGGAACGCTATCTATATAAGAGGGTCCTCCTACAGTCCAAACTTCTGCATTTCCTTCATTCGCCACAATTGCAGCAATATCTTTTAGCATCGGCGAAAAAGCCTTAAAACCAAGCACCACTGCTTTCACTGGGCTGTATTCCGCTGGCAACTGATACTCTTTGGGAGCATTTAAGTTTTGGACACTAGGACCTTGTCTGTCGGATGTCTCTCGACTATGATCAATCCAATTGGGAAGAGGGGCTTTGTCCTCTGCTAATAAAACTCCACTCCAAAGTAAGAGCAGACTCCACTTAACTATTTTTATCATAATGATCTCCTTGGTTCTTCTCAAAGACGGCATGGATCGTTTTTTCAATGATATTCTGAGAGAACGGTTTGACTATATACTTTGTGACCCCTTCTTTTACAGCGGTAATGAGATTCGATTTCTCAGCTTCACCGGTGACCATAATAAAAGGAATCGCTTTTGTTTGTTCTTGAGCCCTGACCCATATCAAAAGTTCTAAACCGTCCATGTTGGGCATATTCCAATCACAGATAATGCAACCGATACCATCAGTTTTTTGTAGCTTTAATTTGGCTTCAACTCCATCTTTAGCCAGGATCACATCTTTATAGCCGAGTTCATGCAAGTATTTTTTGGCGAGCTCTCGGATATATTCAAAATCATCCACCACTAGAAACTGAATATCTTTTTTTTCCACCATAATTGGATCCCGGTGCCAGTAGGTATTTTCCCTTAAGTTATTTTTGGAGCTGTAAACTTAACCGCACCCTATTTTATCGCATTTTCTAAGGTATTGCCAAAGGAAGTTTTTTTTTAATTTTTCAAATATTTAGCCGATAGAGCTGTTAGAGAAATCTCATTAACTTAAGGAAGAGTTAAATATGAGGCCGTTCTTAGTTAAATATCTTTTGCTAGTGATGCTGGTTGTTACCTTCACTCACTGTAGGATGAGATCGCTTAATACGGATCGATCTTCTTCACTCTGTCATAACAGTGCATGGGTTCCTCCTCCTATTCGAGAGGTGAAGCGCCCTCAAAGATTTGTAAATTTAACTCCTCCTCTAATTGGGTTGCTTACCTCTGGTTATGGTCCTCGGGAAGGCCGGTGTCATTATGGAATAGATATTGCTAGTCCTAAGGGAAGTCCCATAAGGGCCATCTTTGGAGGAGTTGTAGCTTACAGTGGTCGCAAAGGAAGTTTTGGAAAAACTGTCATTGTTGATCATCAAAATGGTTACTTCAGCCTCTATGCACACAATCATAAAAACCTGGTAAAAATAGGCCAGCATATTAAGAAGGGGCATGTTATTGCTCTGGTTGGGTCTACTGGACGCTCATCGGGTCCTCACCTTCATTTTGAAATTAAATTCCATAAGCAATCCCTTGATCCTTTAACCATGGTACCGCAAGATTGGTATTTCGTTGCTCAGGGGGATTGATCTGAGATCTCTTTTCTTTTTATTTTTACTTTTTACTATTCTGATAGCCGCCTGTGGAACATTAGAACAAGAAGAGAGTAAAGAAGCTCCAAAAGATACAGAGGGGATGGTGGTGGATTTATCGGCTGATGAGTATGACAACTGGATGCCAAAAAAGTCTCCCCATACTGAGGACCAAGAATATATGAATAAGGTAAACGTCCTCATCGAGACTCTTGCTAAAGAGGTGGACTCCTCTGATCTTTTTGTTCGGCTGATCAAATCCATTTGCTGGAGGGAATCCACCTGGAGACATTACTTTGAGGTTGAGGAAAAGTACTATGTTTTATTGGGGGATGAGGGGCATTCCTTTGGCATGATGCAAATTCATGATAAATACCATGAGCAGTACCCCGAGCTGGTAGCCAATTTAAAGTATGGGATTAAATTCGCCTATTCTCTATACCAAAAGGCCTTAGAGAAAGATTGTGAGCAAACCAAAAAACAAGGCAATTCAGATCTCAGCCTGGTGAGAAGAACCTATGCAATGTACAACGGTGGTCCCAAAGCCATGTGCCGTGAAGGTGATTCTAGAGACGAGAAGATTGCTGAGCATTATGAGAAAGAGCCTTGGGAGGCTTTTTTGTAAAGTGCAGAAGTCAGTTAAATCTCACTGACCCATGTCTTATCTTTATATCATTGCGGCAATTTATTAAAATGAGCTTTCCCCTGTTTTAAAACTTCTAGGGCATGATTTACGGTTATTTTAAACTCTGTTGAAATTCGCTTGTCTTGCTGTACTGCTCTCCAAAAAGAATTGGCCATCTTAAAGCACTCTTTCCATACATTTCTATCTTGTAAAGTGGGTTTAGGAATGGGTAATTTTCTATCAATAATTTGTTCATTTTGGGGAGCGAAAAACATGGGTAGCATATCGTATACTGGTGCAAGCCCAGTTATTTGGAATTTCTGACAGAAAAAAGATAAATTCCAATTATGCATATCGGTGTTCCCAATTAACCTTCCGAATAAATAAATAAGTCGAATTCGATCACCTAATTCAGAATTTATGAGCTTTCGCTTTTTCAAATCTGTGGCTATTTCCGGCCATGAACCTAAGCTGCCTACAAATTGATTATTCAAAGCCGCTAACGATATGATTCCTTTTCGTCCTAAATGACTTCGATTTTTTGATCTAATGATTTCAAATAAAAACCCTTTGGCTCTACCGCGTACAAATCGCAAATATGATGAGTCTTGCCATTTTCAGAGATTTCATAAATAGGAAAGCTATCACCCAACTCGTTGATAGTTTTTTTCAATAAGTATTTAGTGGACCTTGCTTTATCAATTATTAGGATTTTATTTTTTAATCGTTTTATAAGTCGACTGAATGAAGATTGCTTTATAGTAAGATAATTAAATCCCTGCTTAGCTGTTATCATCCCTTCGAGTCTAAAATTCTGCGAATTAAGTCCACCCGTGGAATTTGAAAAAACACTTTCTGACTAGGCAATACCGCAAAAAGGCGCACTCCGACTCGCATTAAACCAGCTCGTCCACTTAAAAAAAGTTTGGAAATGATAGCGCTCACACCGGGGAAATACTTATTAATAGCTATTCCGGCCAGGACACCCATAAAATCCCAAAAAAGCATTTTTTCTAGTCTCTGTTGCTCTGCTTGATAGCGATCAATAGAACAATTAGTATTGATAATGGAGTTTTCCGTCATACCTTTGAGGTTTTCTATTTGTTCTAAATGAATCATGATTCTATGGTAGTGATAAGCAATAACCGATCCTGCAATGGCGAAATCCACTGCGTAATTAGCACGGCCGACGGTGGTGAGTTGGGTGAAAATACCGGCGGCTATACTTGTCGCAATTACGGAGGTAGCTTCATAGCTTTGATCGATGACTTGCATTTCCCAATCTTCCACCGCTTCCTCTCTTTTTAGAGTGCAGTAAGCCTGTTTTAACTCGTCAGTTTGGTTTGTGGGGTCGTTGAAAAAAGAGGCGGAGATGCTAGGATTCGATGTATAGTAGCGGGCCCGCTCACGGGACGTACAAATCTTTTGTAGCTCTGATAGTACATCTTGTTCGCTTTGGTTTTCATATTTTTGCATTAGATCGTCGGGTAAGCGGCCACACTCATCAGCAGTCTCAAAAAAGGCGGGATAAATTACCTCATGAACCTGGGTTGAATTATGCTTTTTTACCGCCTCTAATATGGCCGCACTGGGGATATACAATTGATCCACTAAAGGAGTGTTACACTCGTTTGGAAAAAGCTGCTTAACATCTTCTCCACTGATGGGGGAGGAGTCAGTCCCTTAGCTGAAGTTTTCTGAAAGTAGAGACCGATCCTTCGGGTAGCTAACATCTCTACCGCATGGCTATAGACTTGGGAGCGGTACTTATTGATAAGTTCTTCTTGTTCTTGTCCTTCACCCACTGACATCCAGACATTTTCGCAAAATGGAATTTTAGAGGTTTGAGGATGTTGCACCTCAGTCACCGGCCTCACTTGCTTCACTTTATTTTCTGACTTATCACAAGAATTAAAAACCAAGCTGCAAATGACTAAACCTAAAAACTGTTTAAACCGAATCATGCCAATTCACCTATTTATTAGTTTATGAAAACCTGACTTTCTTACTAATATTTAAAAGCAATCCCACCCCAATCAGAAATGTAAACATGGAGGAGCCTCCATAGGAGAAAAAGGGCAGAGTGACCCCCACAATGGGAAAAAGCCCCAATACCATAGCGATATTAATGGCTATATGGATGAAAAAGATCGCACTGATCCCCATAGCAAGATAAAACGAGAAGAGATCTTTGGAGTTAAAGGTAATGGTGACCCCCGGACGAAGAAAGAAAAGAAAGAGGACGAGCACCGCCACTCCTCCTACAAAGCCTTGTTCTTCAGAGAGGACAGAGAAGATAAAGTCGGTGTGTCGTTCGGGCAGGAAGAGGAGGTGAGTTTGAGTTCCTTTTTGAAATCCTTTGCCGGTGAGTTTTCCTGAACCAATGGCCACCATAGATTGGATGGAATGATAACCAGAACCTTTGGGATCAGATGAGGGTTTGGCAAAACTGAGGACCCTACTTTTTTGATAATCTTTGAGTCCAAAAAACCAACCAAAGGGGAGGATCAGTATAAAGCAAGACAGAGCAATGAGCACTGATTTCTTATCCAGCCGGCTCATTAGAATTTGGATAAAAGCGGTTATACCAATGATTCCTGCGGTTCCAAGATCTGGCTGAATGACCACTAAACCAAACATCATACCGATTAAGAGAAGAGGGCGTAACAGATCTCGTAGGGTATAGGGAAAAAGGTTTTTATCTTTTTGAATAAACTTAGCGATGACCATGGCAATGCCAATTTTTGCTAGCTCAGATGGCTGTAAGTTAAAGAAACCGAGGTGAATCCATCTTTTTGACCCCCCTGCCACATGACCGGAAATTAAGACCACCAGCAGCAAAATAACAATGGACCAATAAATGGGATATGAAAAGCGTTCGAGTATTTTCATATTGGTAAAAAAAGCGATGATCAAACAGAGGGGAAGGCCTGCTGCTACATAATAAACTTGTTTATAGAAAAGAGGTCCACCTAAGGTGGCGCTGTAGAGATTCCATAGTCCATAACTAATCAGTAATAAGGTCACCAGTAGGAGAGGAAAGTCAATGAGGGGAATTCTGTCGAGTAACTTGGGTCTCATATTTCCTTACCTAAAAGTTAGTGGATGAACTGTTCATACTTAAATCGTTTTTTTTACGATCAAAATAGTACTGTAAAATCTTTTTTGCTACTGGTGCTGCGGTGGATCCTCCATGACCTCCTGAGTACTCCGATAAAACTAGTACCACAATCTCTGGGTTTTCTCTTGGAGCAAAGGCAGTGAACCAGGCGTGATCTCTATAATGAAAACTCACATCATCTTGAAATTTTGATTTAGAAAGACTCGCCGTTTGGGCAGTTCCTGTCTTTCCACAAACCTCTACCCCTTTGACTCTTGAAGCTTTACCAGTTCCTTTAGGATGGCTCACCACTTCGCAGAGTCCATCTTTGACCATTTCAAAAAACTCATCTTTGATATTGATGGATCTTTCTAAAATAGGTTTGTTCTCTAAGATGATATTTTGCTCGGCATCAGTAATCTGTTTGACCACATAGGGGCGATAGAGTTCCCCGTTGGTGGCTAAAGCTCCGTAAGCCATGGCTAGCTGAATTGGTGTAACTGAGTTGTACCCTTGACCGATAGAAATAGAGATGGTGTCGCCAGGAACCCAAGGGATTTTAAATGTGTCTTTTTTCCATTTGCGGGTGGGGCTGATTCCACTTCGTTCGGTATTCAGTTTAAGTCCGGTTCTTTTGCCAAAGCCAAAAAGCTCCGCATAAGAAGAGAGAACATCGATATCCATTTTACTGCCGATGTTATAATAATAAACATCACAGGACTCTCTCATGGATTTGATAAGTTCCACATGTTGATGCCCTCCTTTTCTCCAGCAGTTGTAATGACCTCGTCCGAGTGTGAAATGCCCTGGGCAGTTCCAGGTGGTCTCTTTATCAATAAAACCCTCTTCGAGGGCCGCCAGGGCCACAAAGGGTTTCCAGGTGGAACCGGGAGGATAACTCCCTGCAGTGGTTTTATCTAAAAGTGGACGGTGGAGATTTTCGCTTAAACTTTTCCACTCTTTGGGAGTGAGTCCATCTTCATAGAGATGAGGGTCAAAATTAGGGTGAGAGAGGAAGGCGAGTATTTCACCGGTGGTGGGTTTAATAGCAATTACCACACCGTTATGCGATTCAAAGGCATCTTTAGCCGCCTTTTGCAGTCCATAATCGAGGGTTAAGATTAGATTGTTTCCAGGAATTTGACGAATGGTAGAAAACTGCTCAAAGTTAAGAGGCTGAGCTTGAATTTTTCGACCATAAGCATCCACCTTATAGTACTGAGCCCCTTCGATTCCTCGCAGGTACGTTTCGTATAGTTTTTCTAAACCCAGTTTTCCGATATAATCACCGAGACGATAACGCTTCAGAGAAATTTGGTTGAGTTTCTTAATCTCTTCATTATTGATCTCCCTAAGGTAGCCCACCAAGTGAATGGGCGTGTACCTGTTATAATCTCTGCTGGGTTCCACTTGAATATCTACCCCAAAGAGTTCGGTCTTTATAACCTCAATGAGATCCACCTGAGTCATGGTTAAATTGGAAAGCAGTTTTACCGGGTGAAAGCGAGGCATGTGACGCGCTTTTTGCACACGCCGTAGAAAGTTTTCTTTGGGTATTTTTAAAAGTTCACTTAGCAGTGAGAGGGTGTAGTCAGTGTGTTTTTTGCTGGTAGAGTATTGGGGAATAAATACCAGATTATAATTAGGGCGATTGGATAAAATGGGGGTCTTGTTACGATCATAGATAATGCCACGAGGAGCGGGGACTCTCACCTTTCGAATATGGTTTTTTTGAGCTATCTGATAAAATTTATCACCTTGCATAATCTGCAGATACCAAAGTCG
This sequence comes from uncultured bacterium, assembly GCA_964343805.1. GTDB lineage: Bacteria > Bdellovibrionota_B > Oligoflexia > CAYFLR01 > CAYFLR01 > CAYFLR01. Next base: position 22,398 of record CAYFLR010000020.1, read on the forward strand.
AATGGCGAAGGTGAACATGGTTATAATTAAAATGGTGACTACAGGAGCTAAGCGTGAGGCGTCGATACTTGGTTCGGTTGAGAAGGATGAATAATATCTTGCCATCAGGACCGCCACCAGGAAGCTTTAAAAAAGAGTTCTTCATTTCTCTGATCACGGTAGACTCGGTCAGCAAAAAATACATCAATCAATTTAAGTGGCCAAAAAATGAGTGGCTGGATCAGAATATTAAAGAAAATGTGGCTGGTAAAATATGTGATATGGGAAAGATCAGTTACCAGTTCATGGTTTAAGTATCTCACTAAATAGAAAACGATTTGGTAAAGGAGAAAATAGATGGCGGTAAAAAGTGAGATGGAGGTTTGATTTATGGTAAATGAGGTGTTGGTAAGCTGCTTCAATGAGATAAAGGTAAAAAGGTATATTAATAAGGCGAGATAGGGAGTGCTAGCAGAGGCCGAATCAAAGAGGTAACTGGTACAGAAAATGAGAATCAACCCAGGTACAAAAGGGGCGTAAAAAGCCAAATAGATAACAAAAATAAACAGAAAGTTCAGAGAGGTATTTCCAAAAATCTGGGTTGAGAAAACTGAACTCTGGAGAATGAATAATATGAACAGATAAAAACCGTAGGCTGGGACTTTAAGGTAAACCATCTTTAAGGCCCCTTGGGTTGGTCATTTGAAAGGTCTTTCTGCATGCGGGCTAAATAGGGATTGACTCTTAATAAGACAAAGACCTCTTCAATAGTTGAAAAGTCAACATTAGGGCGGAGGAAAATTGATTTAGTAACACTGTCGGAAGAAAGATCCAACTTGATAACGGTACCAATAGTATATCCTTGGGGAAATAGCCCTGTCTCCCCAAAGTTAGATGTAATGACTCGATCGCCTAACATCACCTCTTCTTTGTGATGGACATACTTGAGCCGGAGGATATTACTGCTACCTGTTCCCTCAATAGTCCCTCTTACACGGTTTCTCTGAATTATTGCAGAGATACTACTACCGGGATTGGTAATGAGTAACACATCACTATAACTTTCAGTGGCTCGATAGATATAGCCAACAGCTCCTCCACTGGTAACTACCGGCATACCGATGGATATTTTGTGGCTGGTTCCTTTATCTATCCGCAATATATTGAGAGAGGAAGAAGGGTTATTACCAATGATTTTAGCTGGAATCATAGAATGCACAATACGAGGTTGCATTTGCAGAAGCTTACGGAGACGATTGTTCTCTCTGGAAACTTCCTGAAAAAGGGTGGTTCGGAGGATGTGTTTTTGCAATTCACTCTGCAGCTTTTTGTTATGCTCGTAAGTGTTCACCAGGAGAAGGTATTTTTTAAAAAGGTCGGAAATGGAACCGGTGATATTCACCACCACCTTTTGAATGGGAGCAATGGTGGCCAGGAGCATTTGGTCAACAAAAGAGTCGGGACGAGATTTGCTAAAGTCGGTAGAGGAAACCAAAAGGGTGATCGCCACCAGTAAAGTTATCACGATGAACAGGAAATATTTTTTAATTACAGGCATAGATTTGCCCGGCTATCTATTGATGAAGAGTGACCCCTTTAAAAAGGGAGAGGTTGTCTAGTGCGCGACCAGAACCAATCACTACTGAGGTTAATGGATCTTCAGCTATCATAATCGGTAGCCCTGTCTCTTCTCTAAGGAGAACATCCAAGTTCTTTAAGAGAGCTCCACCGCCTGCCAGAACAATTCCTTTGTCCACAATATCTGCTGCGAGTTCAGGAGGTGTTCTTTCAAGGGCTACACGAACAGCTTCTACAATTGAGTTAACTGTTTCTGAGATAGCCTCTCGACACTCTTCAGAGTTAATCTCTACGGTTTTAGGAATACCAGCAACCAGGTCACGTCCTTTGACTTGCATGGTCTCAACTTCATCAGAAGGATAACAGGTTCCGATCGTTGTTTTTAATCTTTCCGCGGTTCTTTCACCAATGAGCAGATTGTACTTTCTTTTCATATAGTGAATAATAGCTTCGTCCATTTTGTCTCCACCTACTCGGATGGATTTACTATAGACGATACCAGCTAGAGAAATAACAGCTACTTCAGTGGTTCCTCCACCAATATCTACAATCATGTTACCAGAGGGCTCCGTGATGGGAAGCCCCGCTCCAATAGCAGCTGCCATTGGCTCTTCAATTAAGTAGACTTCACGAGCGCCAGCAGATTCAGCTGATTCTCTCACAGCTCTTTTTTCTACCTCGGTAATTCCATAGGGCACACAGACAATGATACGAGGTCTGATAAAGGTCCTACGATTGTGTGCTTTTCTAATAAAATATCTGATCATGGCCTCAGTAATACTGAAGTCAGCAATAACGCCATCTTTAATAGGTCTCACCGCAACAATGCTGCCCGGTGTGCGGCCCAGCATATCCTTTGCTTCTTTACCTACTGCTAAAATCTTTTTATATCCTCGCCCTTCCTTTTGGCTTGCTACAACTGAGGGCTCATTGGCCACAATTCCTCTACTTTTTACATAGACAAGTGTGTTCGCTGTTCCCAAATCAATTGCCAAGTCATTAGAAAAAAGCCCCAAAAAGGAGTCAAATAACATAAGTTTACCTCTTTTAGTTGGTCTTGGCTGGATTTTGGCATGTTATTGCACTAGATTCAATGAAAAAATGCAGATTTATCTTTGATTTGGAATTTTATTTGGTGGTAAAGACAAATACCCCATTCCAATCGTCGCCAGGAGGATTGGCTTTCAGTTGGGTGCAACGCTCAATGTAAAGCTGGGCTGCTCCGTCGTCCGCATAGGCATTTATACAGTTATTAAAATAGGAGATGGCGGTATCCCACTCCTGTTTTTGATAATTGGCGAACCCTTCGGTGAAGTTGGCGATAAGCTCATCATTGTAAGGCTTATATTTCTTAGGTTCAAGAACTTGGTAGATATGAACTGGCTCATTCTTTCCTTTTACTCTAACAAGGTCAAGTGGTCTGATGATCTTTCTGACACTCTCGTCTTTGACATATTCATAGGTAAACTCTGAAACAATAATACGGCTTCCATAGGATTTATTAATACCTTCTAGTCTAGAACCTAAGTTTACACTATCACCCATTACAGTATAGTCAAAACGTTGATCGGAACCCATATTTCCTACCGTCATAACACCGGTGTTTATACCAATACCAATGTCAATGGGTGGAACACCTTCTTCCTCCCATTTCTCTTGAAGAGGGATGAGAACCTCAAACATTTCAACAGCTGAGTCAACCGCATGAAGAGCATGGTTACCCATGTTTATAGGTGCTCCCCATACCGCCATAATAGCATCACCCATGTATTTATCCAATAAACCATCGTTTTTTAAAACAATGTCAGTCATAGGTGTAAAGTATTCATTGAGGACTTTGGTTAAGTGCTCTGCTGAAAGTGTCTCAGAAATGGTGGTGAATCCACGAACGTCGGAAAAGAATACCGTCAGTTCTTTTTTCTCACCACCGAGCTGAAGGGCTTCAGGATCATCAAGGATTTGCTCAATTACCGAAGCATTCAAGTAGTGTTGGAAGGCTCCTCGTACTTTCTTTTTCTCTTTTTCCACTGTGAAGTACTTATAAATCGTTACGGAAAGATAAATACTCATAATTTCTAAATAGGGTATTCCCATATAGGTCCATATTCCCTGTTTGAAAAAGAGTATATCGTCGACGAAAAAGTAAATCACAGAAAACAGGATCACAGAGAGAGCTCCGGTGAGAGCTTTCATGCGATCAATAATAAAACCAAAGACGATACCGATCAGAAGAACCAAGAGTATCTCAAATAGATAAATATCTTTATCTCGTTTTAAAAACTCTCCAGTAATAATGTTATCGGTGATGCTTGCATGGATCTCCACTCCCGGATTGGTTTCAGAGAAGGGAGTGGGCCTAATATCTGAAAGACCTGTTGCGGTGGCTCCCACTAAAAGTACTTTTCCTTTCAACTCTTTCTTTCCAACTTTTCCACTGTAAATATCGTAAAGACTGTAGTGAGGAAAGGTTTTCTCAGGGCCACGATAGTTAACCAGGAGTCGACTGTTCCCTTGAACATCAGTGGGGATATGCATGACCTTGCCATCTTTGTTAGTGAGTCTAATATCAGAGACTCCAAACTCATCGGTATCAACTGCTAACTCAGCTTTTAAATAGTGCTTAGCTAATGTCAGAGAAAGAGCGGGGTAGAGATGACCTTTATAATTAGTGAGTAGGTAAGCCCAACGATAGAATCCATCAGGGTCTGGGCTATTAGAGAAGAATCCATTCAGTTTGGATGAGTCGCTTAAGAATTCGGTGTTCGCTCTAATACCATAAATTGTATTTATTTCCACATCGGTGGGTTGAATTCTGGCCGTTGCAATTTTTTTTATCTCTTCATCAAAGTCAGTGGTGAGAGCGGCTGCTTCATCAGGGTTTACAAAATAGAACCATCCTAGCACCACCTTCTCATCCAGATCTTTGATCGATTGCTTGAAAGCAATATCTCCCACTGAATTTACAGGTGGATTTTGGAGCAAGGATAAGAATTTTTGTTTGCCGGTTTTACCCCCTTTCAATACATTGGAATTGTATTGTTCGAGCCAGCCAGGGAGTTCGTCACTCACAATGGGCCTTTCTTTTTCTGAGAAGACAACATCAAATCCGATGGAGTGAACCTCTGCCTCTTTAATCTTCTGTAAAAATTTGGCCATATCTTTTCGTTTAAATGGCCATCTACCTAAGTGCTCAATAGAGTTTTCATCGATTCCTACAATCCCAATTTTCTCTGAGGTGGGTTGAACTCCTCGGTTTCTCATACGAATATCAAGTAACTGATTTTCTAAAGAACCCACAATCGCCACGAAATCAAAGCCCACATAAAGTGATAAGAGAGCTATGATCGAACAAAGTGTGATTGTAAGGTAAATTCTGGGGGCTGTAATTTTAAAAATGAAGAAAAAAAATCGTTTTAATAGGCTCATAGTTTTTCCTCTGCTATACTATTGCTATACTATTATTCGGATTGTTTATAACAGGTTACCTTATCATGATGGAAAAAAAAATAGGAATCTCCATGGTTTTTTTTAATGCCGTTAGTATCACCGCTATCCTCTTTTTAACCTCTTCCTGCACCCTTCAAAGCCTTGTGGTAAATGAAATGGCAAATATGGTAGAAGTTGGGGCAGTGGCTATAGAGCAAGGTGAGGACCCGGAGTTAATTAAGAGTTCTATTCCATCTCAGATTACCTTATTAGAAGTTATGCTGGCAAATGATCCATCCAATGCTAAACTTTTGGCACTCCTATCTCGCCTGTATGGCAGTTACGCCTTCGGTTTTATCGAATATAAGCTGGATGAATTAAAGCTGCAAGATGAAGATGAAGAGGCTCTGGCGGAGGTAACAAAAAGAGCCCGAGGATTTTATAAAAAGGGGTTAGAATACGGAAAAAAGAGCCTTTTAGAACTTTATCCAGATTGTTCTTTGACCTTAGAAAAGGTCAAAACCATGAGAGAGTGTCTCAAATTAATCGAAAAAGAAAACGTGGGTTCGCTTTTTTGGTATGGCTTTAATATGGCGGCTCTCATCAATATTAGTATGAATTCAGTAGCGATTATATCCAAGGCCCCTAATGCCAAAAATGTAATGGAAAGGGTTTTAGAAATAGATCCTCAAACTTATCATGGATCGGCCTATCTTTTTTTAATGGCTTATTGGGCACGGTCTCCAATGATGGGGGGAGATCTTAAAAAATCTTTGGCCTACTACCATAAACTGAAAAAACTCAGTGAGGGAAGATTTTTATTCAACGATCTTTTCTTTGCCAAATTCTATTTAGTGCAAAAGCAAGAAGAGGAAATGTTTGCCAAAACTATAAGGCAAGTTTTAAACACCAAAAAAGCCAGTTGGCAGCAAGATCCTTCTTTAAATTTGATGAACCAGCTTGCTAAAAAGCGAGCGAGCTTATACCTTAAATATGCCGATTTTTACTTTTAACACCATCAGGGAGAAAACATACATGGTTAAATTGGGTACCTCTTTATGGATTTTCTTTTTCCTTTTGAGCATTAATTCGTCATTGGAAGCTAAAACCACCAAGATTAAATTGGCTCTCATTACTCCTGAAGGAAGCACCTGGACCAACACCCTAAAGGATATGGGCAAAAGTCTCAAAGAGGCTACCGAAGGAAGAGTGAAATTAAAAATATATGCAGGTGGGGTGAGTGGCGATGAAGTGGATGTTCTCCGGAAGATGAAGGTGGGGCGGATTCATGGAGCCGGTTTTTCTGGAGTGGGTCTAGGTCTTATTTTACCTACTATTCGAGTTTTAGAAACCCCTTTGCTGTACCGTAATAATCAAGAAATAGATTATGTGCAGAAAGAACTTTTTGAAATGTTTTATCAGCAAATGTGGGATAAGGGCTACGTTCTTTTAGGCTTTGCGGAAGCCGGTTTGGTTTACCTTTATTCCAAGGTAAAGTTTGATGGCTATCAGTCTTTATCTAAACTCAAAATGTGGGTGTGGAAAGGCGATCCAGTGGCAGAAACATTCCTTTCGACTTTTGGGATGAAGACCGTGCCTCTCCATCTGGCCGATGTGAACATGGGATTAGAAACCAGTATGATCGACTCTTTTTACAGCCCGCCCTTAGCAGCCCTCGCCTTTCAGTGGTATCCCAAAATTAAATACGTGCTTGATTTTCCGGTGGTGAACTCTATCGGTGCGCTGGTACTTAAAAGAAAAACCTTTGAAAAGTTGAGCGCCAAAGATCAAGCCATCTTTAAGGATTTGGCTTTAAAATACAGTACCGAACTCGTAAGACTGACCCGTAGAGATAATCAAGATGCGAAGCTTTATCTTCATAAGCAGGGCATTCAATTTGTTAAACCCGCTGCGGCTGATGTTAAGAGCTTTGAGGCGCTCGCCTCCAAAACTGTGGCTAAAAATGTAGATAAACTTTATCCCAAAAACTTAATTGATAAAGTGTATAAACTTCTAGCCACTTTTCGTAAGAATAACCCGCAAAAAAGTGGGAAATAGTTAGGAATATGTAGCATGCTCAAATTGCTTTTAAAAGTCGACGAATACATTGCCAAGGCGGAAAAGGCTTTGGTGATTCTCCTTTTCGCTCTTCTGGTGTTGTTACTCACTTTTAACATTCTTAGCCGCAATCTTTTTACTGTGTCTTTTCAGAAAATTTTAGAATTAGCTCCCTCTTTTGTGGTGTGGATATCCTTTCTAGGAGCCTCCCTCGCACTTCGAGAAAATCGGCATATCCGCTTTGATGGACTGGTGAGGTTTTGTCCAGAAAAAATTCAGAAGTATGCTACCAAATTCACTTCCCTCTTTGGAGTAGCGGTGATGGGTGTTTTAGTTTATGCCTGCTACGATTTTGTAAATAATGAATACGAAATGTTTGGCGCCTGGGGGTTAAGTTCAATTATTTTTCCCCTCTTTTTTCTATTGGTTGGTTTTCGTTACCTAATCCTTTTTTTTAGACCTGAGCCATGAAAACGATATTATCATTCTCCTCAGCTGCCCTCGTATTAGGGGCTCCTTTTTTTACGGTTATCTTGGCTATTTCTATCGCCTGTTTTTATTTTGTAGATGAAGAGATTTTAGCTCTTCAAATGATTTTGATAGAGATGAATCGCTTGGCCTCGATGCCTATATTAGTGGCATTACCTCTCTTTACGCTATCGGGTTGTATTTTGACCTCCAGTGAAGCACCCAAAAGAATCATGAACTTTTTAGTGGAAGCTTTGGGTTGGTTACCAGGGGGACTCGCCATTGCTTCCATTGCGGCCTGTGCTTTTTTTACCGCTCTCACCGGGGCCAGTGGTGTCACTATTGTAGCGGTGGGAAGTATTGTTTACCCCATTTTAAAAGATCAAGGCTATTCCGAAAAGTTTACTTTGGGGCTCATCACCACTGCCGGAAGTCTAGGGCTGCTCTTTCCTCCCAGTTTACCAGTTATCCTTTATGGAGTGATTGCCAATATTGATATCGGCAAGCTTTTTAAAGCCGCCATGTTGCCTGGAATTATTCTGGTTTTGGTACTCTGTGTTTATGCCTTTATTCATCAACTTTTAAGCAAAGACAAAGATAAATATCCCACCACCTCCTTCAATGTGAAGCGATTGTGGGAATCTTTTGTCGCGGGACTTTCAGAATGGCCTATTGTTGCCATCGTTTTGGTGGGGGTTTATGGAGGTTTTGTAACTATCGCTGAAGTCTCGGTATTGGTTTTGGTCTACATCGTGATTGTTGAATCTCTTATCAGAAAGGAAGTTCATTTTTTCAAGGAATTACCCAAAGTGGTAGTGGAAGCCACGGTTTTATCAGGGGCGATTATTGTCATTCTAGGCGGAGCCTTAGGTTTTACCGCTTTTCTCATCGAGGAAGAAATACCCAATCTTATTTTAGAATCCATCACCAATATTACCCAGAATCAGTTGCTCTTTTTAATTGGTCTCAATCTCTTTCTCATTGTGGTGGGCTGCTTAATGGATATTTTTTCTGCCATAATGGTTATTGTCCCTATTATGGTGCCGGTTGCCATTCAGTATGGAATCAACCCCATTCATTTAGGAGTGGTCTTTTTAGTAAACCTAGAAATTGGCTTTTTTACTCCTCCCGTGGGCATCAATCTTTTTATATCCAGTCTGAAGTTTAAAAAACCTATCACCGTCCTTTATCGAGCTTGTATTCCTTTTTTGATCTTATTACTGGGAGTTCTCTTAGTTATTACCTACTTACCTTCCCTCAGTATTGGCTTTTTAAAATAAATAAAAATTAATAAATCTATATATACCTTTTAATAAAGATTCCGGCAAAACGTCCGATCCTATGGAGATAGGCTAAATAGGTTTAATAAGGAGTCCCTATGTTTCGCTCATTTATATATATTTTTACCTTAATTGGCATTCTGACGATGGTACTTTCCATGGGATGCAATAGTGAGGATAGTGATAAAGACAAAGAAGATGAATCATCTCAGAGCACTTCTGTCACGACTTCAGCAACTGACGAGGTCGATAAAGAGGATAAACAGCCTTCGGTAGATAGTGAAGAGGTGGTGAACGGCCTTTCTGCCAAGGTGAAATCCAAACTGACCGACCGGGGTGTTGAAGAGGAACAGGCTCAGATGGTGGTAGATGCAGCGGCGAGTTATGTCTATTCGGAGGAAGCCAAACTGAACTTGGTACCAACTGCTTATGATAAAACCATTCTACGTTAT
>CAYFLR010000020.1:31648-36644 GCA_964343805.1 uncultured bacterium
GAAGGAACCATGATAGCGCTATCTAAGGTTTCTGAAAGTAAGCGTGTAGACGCTGTTGGAGCGGTTGTGGAAGGTGTTTCGGAAGAGGTTTGGCTCTATGAAAGTGATCTATCGGAATCCTCCAGTATCGTAAGTAATTCTGTAATAAAAAGTGTGGCAACAAACTTAACAAAAGCCTCATTAGGAGGAGAAGCTCTTGCTGTATCTGAAGTTGTAGCGGCTTCTGCTATTTCATCCCTTAAAGGAGGTAAAGTTTCAGAAGGTAAGCAGCTGAAAGCTGTTTCTAAATTGGTTAAAGGAAGCGTAAAGGGATTTAAAGAGGCCAAATTAAACGATCAAGAGATTTTAAGTGTGGTAGGTTCTATTGCCAAAGGTTCTTCGGCTGCTCTGGCCAAAACTGATTTAACTTCTGAAAAAGATTTAGTAGAAGCACTCACCTCGATTGTAGACAGTGCTCTCACCGCTTCTTCCCAATCTGGAATAGATGCAGGAAGCGCGGCTTTGAAGGTTGCACCCGCTGTGATAGAAGGAATGTCCAAAGTAGAACAGGTAACTAATAATGGGAGTTTAAAACAAAATGCAGTGAAAGGACTGATGAAAAAAGCCTTTGAGTTGGGAGCTCCAAATAGCACTAGTAATGATGGGTCGGTTCTTAGTTTTACTCGGAACCTAACATCTGCTGCTGTGGGAGTGGGTTCCAACCTTGGAGATGGGATAGGTAAATCTATTATAGAGGGAATACTTGATGGATCGAATGCCAAATCTTCTATCAATGCCACCGAAAAATCCAATCTTTCCGATTGGCTGAGTCAAACTAAGCATCATGTGAACAACTGCGGAGGACAGGTTGATGTGAACCTTTCCAATACCTCTGACTCCATTAAATGTGATGGAACCGAAGTGGCTGCTGTTGATGTTTCGAGTTATCCCACCGGTGGTAATAACCATGATCCGGGCGGAAATAATCAGCAGACCAATCCCTCCGAATGCTATTCTAATTGTGGAGGGGATCAGAGCAATAATACCCAGTCTCCTCCAGATTCCATCTCCATTAGGATTAACGATACTGCGGTTTATAGGTGTGATTCATGTTACTTAGATATAGAATATTACGCATCCTATACCGGTTACAACGATGTATTTCCCCTCGCTGGAACGGTCACCGTTTCAGATCAAAGTATTTTGAAACCCATCCCTGCTACTCAAAACACCTTTGGATTATTTAAACCTGTGGGAGTGGGCACAGCTACCGTCACCTGGACCTATATGCAAAAAACCGCCACCGCCACTGTCACCGTTGTGCATCCAAAAGTATCTTTTGCCTTAGTGCGACCTTTTTTAGAAAATGCAGTGGGTGTAGGAGGTTTTAAAATTAGATACCAAGCCATGGCCTATTTTGATGGGGCGAGTGAACCTATGGATTTAACCGAATACGTAACCTGGTCAATTACGAATGGAAATGAATTTACCCAAGCTGAATGGGGAAGTGTGTCCAATGCAGCGGGTAGCGAAGGACTTGTTAATATTACTACCTTTGACAATGCCCAAAATGAAGCAAGGTTTACTCTATCATGCACTGTTAAAAGTCCCTATCAGGCTTCAGAATATTTCTGGTGTTATAACTATGTTTTTGCCTATGAGAAAACGCTGGAAAGTATAGAAATCAAACCAGTAGATGCTATAGCCACCAATGAGGTGAGTCCCCAAATGCATGCCATTGGTATCTTTGCTAGCAATACACTAGCGATTGATATCACTGATTCAGTTACTTGGAGCTCTGATAATACCGGAGTTCTAACCATTGGTGATACCATTAATGATAAGGGTATTCTTACCAAAGTTTCTGCAGGAACTGCCAATATTACCGCGGCCTATGATCCGGGTGGTGCTAATATCAACACCTCTGTTTCTGCCACTGCTTCATCAGCAACTTTAAGCTCTATCGAGGTGGCTCCTGCTTCTTTAAAAGTGATGAGAGAATTTACCGGTCAATACATCGCGAAAGCTCACTACAGTGATAATACTATCAAAGATGTAACGGATTATGCCTCCTGGAGCTCCAGTAATACAGATATTATGAGAGTGGGTGACAGTGGAAAAGAAAAAGGTCTGGCAACAACTGGACACACGGAAGGCAAAACTACTATAACCGCCAGCTTTGGAGGGCAAAATGGGACAGCAGATGCCATTATGGTTGACTCTCCTTTAGAGTCTATCGAACTGTATCCATTAGGTCCAATATCATTAGTTCCTTGGGGTTCAAAGAGGATTGAAGTCACCGGTATCTATGAAAATGGAATGTCACTCTCTTTAACCGATCGGGCTAATATTCAATCAAATGCATGGAATACGGTGAGTGTCAGAGACCGGAATAAAGCTATGGCCTTTGATACTGCCGGAAGCGCTACCTTAACTGCCAGCTTTCAAGGGGTCTCAGCAACTAAAACAGTTAATGTGGGTTCTCAAACCGCATCCAGTATATCTATAAATCCGCCCGTTCTTACCATTAATGCAGGGCAAGAATTCCAGCTATCGGTAGAAGCTCTTTATGACGATGGAATACCAAGATCTGCCTCTGGAGTCCTTTGGACATCAGGAACACCTGCCAAAGCCACTATTGGGATTAATGATGGAATGGTGAAGGGTGTGGATGCTGGGACCTCAATTATTACCGCTTCTTTTGAGGGGCAAACCGCCAATTTAACTGTGACGGTTGAAGCGGCTGCCACCCTATCTCAAGTGGTGGTGAGTCCAGCTACTCTGGATGTGGCGGTGGGATCATCGAGTGATTTTAAGGCCTATGCTATATATTCTGATGGGGTGAAAGAGAATATCACTTTTCAAGCATCCTGGGTCCTTACAGATAAGAATTTAGCCAGTGTAAATTTATATGGTGGAGTGACCGGTCGTGCAGCTGGAACCACTCCTGTGACGGCCTATTATAATGGGGAGAGTGGATCTGGATCACTGACTGTGAAAGCAGCTACTTTGGAGTGGATCACTCCGAGTAATCGTTTTTTTACTGGTTCCATAGGTGATGAATTTCAATTAAAAGCTACTGGTATGTATGATGATTATAGCTTTGTAGATATATCTGGAGAAGTGACTTGGAGCTCTTCAAATAGTTCCGCTTGCTCCGTGAGTAATGCAGATAGTTCGAGGGGTAAAGTAACAGCTTTAGCGGGTGGAGATTGTAAAATCGTTGCAAAACTCGACTCCATTACGAGTCCCGAAGTTTTTGTTGATGTGAAGCCAGCAGCGACCCTTTCCACCATTGATGTAAATGCAGACATCCTCTCTCTGCGTGAAAAGGATCAAAGTGCTTTTACTGCCACCGGTTATTACAGTGATGGGAGTTTTAGAGATTTAACCAATGAGGTTATATGGTCGAGTGATGCCACCGCCAAGGCGGTAGTTAGTAATTTAGAAGGAGAGAAGGGTCTTGTGACTGGAATAGACGCTGGTACCGCAAATATTAAAGCTAAATTGGGTGGAGTAGAGCAAACCTTGCAAGTTACGGTAAAAGATAGCGTCACCCTTGATGCGGTGATAATCTTTCCTAACTTTGCCCTGGTTGCCAAAGATAATACCTATTCCTTTAAAGCGATGGCCCGATTCTCTGATGGATCCACTGAATTTGTTACTAGCAAGGCCAGTTGGTACACCAATGACGCAGCTCTTGCGACTATGAGTAATTCAGAAGGCTTTCAAGGTGTTGCTAGTGCCATCGGTGCTGGAACTGCTACTGTTACGGTTAAATATCAGGGAGTTTCAGGTACTGCCAGTATGGAAATATTTGATACCGGTTCCGTCACTCTCAGTAGTATTAGTATCTCTCCACCGGTCCGAGAAATTATAGAAGGTCATGCTCAAAAGTTTGAAGCCACCGGCTATTACAGTGATGGCTCTGTTAATAACATTACCGAGAAAGTGACTTGGTATTCGAGTGCTGATGTGGCTACCATCAGTAATTCTCTCACCAGCAAAGGGCTGGCCGAAGGGTTTGCCAATGGAGTGACTAATATTACTGCTAAATTAGATGGAGTCACCAGTACTTCGGCGGTTTTGGCTGTAAAAGGGATTGTTGGTTCTAGTAACACAGCAGGTTCTTCCAGTACTGCTATTAATTATCCCACTCCCACTCCCGTCTCTTTAAGCCGGGTCGAAGTCATTAATTCAGAATACCTAACCGAAATTGCCAGTGGGAGTAGCACCAATTTTCAAGCCTACTTACTCTATTCGGATAAAACAAAAATTTTGGTGACAGATCGAGTAAAATGGACAGTGAGCAATAACTCCAAGGCAAGTATCAGCAATGCCAGGGGACGAGCCGGAAAATTTGAAGCATTGGCTTCCATCGATGACCTGGTAGTAACTGCCACCTGGGAAAATGGAGCAACCGATAAAACTGGAAGTGCTGTTATCAATATTACAGCAGGTGCTGCAGTGGGTGCTACTTTAGAACCAGCTTCTGTTACCCTTCCTGTAAAAGGAACGATGCAGTTTAATCTCATAGTGAAATACAATGATGGAACCACCATTAAGCAACCGGCCACTTGGAAAGTTAATAATAGTAATTCTTATGTGAATCCTTATTTAGGTATTGTAAAAGGCTTAAGTGCAGGTTCATCCACTCTTACGGGAACTTATTATGATCCCATATCTTCTACCTACCTTACTGCCACTGCCTCTGTTACCGTTTCCGGCGCTACTATGGATGCCATCGAGATTTCACCCAACAATCCCAAAGCAGTGAAGAGTTTGACAACTAGGCTAACCGCTACCGGTCGGATGAGTGATGGAACATCAAAAGATGTGACCGATGAGGTGATTTGGAGCTCCAGTGATAACTCCATTGCGGAAGTGAGTAATGAACAGACAACCAAAGGAGTGGTAACAGCTTTAAACTCTGGAAGTGCCACCATCAGTGCTAAAATGAAAAACAGTTCAGATACACTTATTACCGGAACACGCACTTTTTATTCATACGATCCCA
>CAYFLR010000020.1:36662-51899 GCA_964343805.1 uncultured bacterium
GGTGGCTAAGGGAACCACCATAAACCTATCTGCGATTGGTTTTTATAATGACAACACCACTCAGGATATCACTGCTCGCACTACTTTTGAAAGTAGCGATAGTTCTTTGGCCTATGTTCAAGACGGTGTCCTTCAAGCTTTAGATGAGGGAACTATTACTTTAACAGCCACCTATGCTTATGGTTCTGAAAGTAGTAGCACGACCGTAATTATTAGCGCCGCCTCCATTAGCTCTATTGCTTTTACCCCGGCATCTCCTAAAATCTATGTGAATAACAGGCTGCAGATGAAAGCGGAAGCCACCTACACTGATGGCTCAGTAATAGACATCACTGATAAAGGAATTTGGGGATCGGAAGATGAAACCAAAGCATTGGTAAATAATAGCTGGCCCAAGGGAATGGTAAGTGCTTTAGCTGCTGGAACTGTTGCAGTGAGTATATCTTATCAAGGGAGTTTTGCCAGTGTTGATACCTCATTAGTTTCAGCGACTCTTAACACGATCACATTGAATGCCAGTTCTGAGCTACCCATTGGTGCCGAAGAGCAGATTACGGTAACGGGAAATTTCAGTGATGCTTCCACTCAGGATCTCACTTCCCAGGCTGTATTTAGTGTCAATGAGCCCACTCGTTTATTAGTGGATGCTAGCCCTGGAAGGCGAGGAATCGCCACGGCTTTAACTGCTGGAGCCACTGTAGTTACCGCAAAAGTAGGAGGTGTTTCAAACACGGCTAATATTACTGTAACTAGTGCCACTCCCACTGGAGTGACCATTCAAACTCCTACCACCACCATAGGAATTGGTAATACCCTGGATGATTTTTATGCACGGGTGACATACTCTGATGCCTCTACTAAAGATTTTCCTCTTGATCTAGTGTCCCATGGGATCATTCGTTGGACCTCAGTGAATACTAGTTCTAATGACATTGCCCCGGTTTATGGGCAAAAAATAATAAAGGAATGGAAAGAGCCCTACATTGATAAATATGGGAAAATTGATTATGCCAGGTCTATCACCCGAAGAATCGTGGAACCTTACTTTTCAGGATATAAAGTACTAAAAATGCCCAGTGGTAACAATGGAGGAGGGGGAGACCCTGATTTTGCCATTACTGCTTCTATAAATGGTCAAACAGCCACCGCTTATATTGATGTAACAGCAATCGCTGCCACCAGTGTTTATATTGAACAGCGGCAACCCACAGTGGCCACTTCTAACTCCGTTTTTCTAACTTCGCGAGCCTGGTTTAGTGATGGAACAAAAGCATTATCCACTGAAGAAGGGACATGGGGTGTTTGTGGCAATGAATTTGCAACCGGTCATGCCGCTTGTGGAGGAGAAGATGATTCTGCTCTAGTCACTCATGCTGGGAATGGGCAATTTACAGCCGGTGCCAGCAATGGTCAAGCCAGGATCGTCTATTCCCGAGATGGCAAGTGGGATATGGTCTTACTGAATATCGGAAGCGTCACTGGTTATACCTTGAATTACCCCAATGGTGGCGGAGATGATTTTACCCTTTATGGAGATAATAATCGCATTGGTCACTGTGGAGTGAGGTTTCAACTCTTAGCTGATTATGGCGGTCCTACAGTTAATGTAACCGAAAAAGCCACTTGGGAAGTTTCTGGACCTTGTGCTAAATTTAGCACCGAGCAAATAGGTGACCTATGGGGACTTTGCCATACCTCATCTTCTCAAAGTGCCGGAGCAATAACGGTGACTGTAACCTATGGCAGCTATACAGAAACAATAACTGGATACACCACCAATACCCAAGGATCAGCAGATTGTGATGTGAATCCTTAGATAATTTCGGTCTATTTCAGAAAAATCCCAATAAAATATATACTTTCCATTTATTCCTCGGATTTTATCGGATATAATAATAACTGCCTAAGTTAACAATTTTGATTTTACTAGTGTGGAGCTACTATGGCTAAGAAGAAGAAAAAGAAGTCTGGCGATAGCAAAAAGAACTCTATTTTTGCCACCGTTTTCTTATCCGCTTTCAGGTTGATGTCCATTCGGACTCGATTGATTGTGGTCACTTCCATGTGTGTATTAGGTATGATCATTGGATCAGCGGCCGTTTCATTTTATATATATAAGCAAGATAAAAAAGCTTATATCATGGAGCAATGTCTCTCCTTTGCGGGCGAGGCATTAAATAATTACCGCTTCACAGTCCAAGAATATATTGCCAAATTTAACTCCTCTCCCGATAAATTTAAATACATCAAATTCAAAAGAGATGCGAAGAGTAAAGAAATTAAAAAGGTGAAGGGGAATTTAGATTACGATGAAAGATGGTTGGGTTTAAAAAAGTTAGGAGTCAATAGATATCCCAAATCCACTGAAATATTTATGGTGACTTTGGAAGATAAGCTGCACCTTCTTTATGCTGAGAAAAAAGAGATTAAGAAGAAGAAAAAAAGGAGAAAGCGGAGACGAAGAAAAAGCCGAAGGCGTAGGAAAAAGGCACCTGTGGTGCAAGAGAAAGCCTCTGCTAAGTATGAAACTATTTACACCCTACTGGAAAATGGAGCCAACCTTAAAGTCAAAATGGATAATTCCGGACGACGGCTCATGTGGGTGATGAATTCAGCTGGGGATTTAATCACTACTAATAATGCCGCTTTAATGCAGGCGGGGCCTGATATTAGTGGTCGTGGTATTGTGCTGCAAGCAGTTATGGGTGAGAGAAACTCAGGCTCAGGTGAATACTCTGATGATGGATATGATGTCATTGCCGTCTATAGGGAGGTGCCTAAATCCAACACCACCGTTTATGTAGAAATACCCCTCGCAACCGCTATGAAATCGGTGACCAAAGTACTGATTACTTCGGGTTTATTTAACCTGGTGTTATTAGTCATTGTGATCCTGATCATTGGGGTTTTCATCGGTCTCATAGTAAAACCACTGGTGAAGGTGGCCAAATTCACCGAGGAGGTAGCCGCTGGAAATTACGATGTGTCCATTGATTACTACTTTAAAGATGAGTTGAATCTACTTATCACCAGCTTTCGTAACATGGTAGATAGTCTTCTCAAAAGAGAGGAGGAGTTATCTGCTATCACCGAGATTGCCAACAAAGACCATTTAACCAAGATTTTTAATAACCGTTATTTTAAAATCAATTCGGCAGAGGGATTAAAGAAAACTGCCGAAGAGGGGGTCACCAGCTCCTTTATCATTCTCGATGTTGATAAATTTAAAGTGTTTAATGATACCTATGGCCATCTTCAAGGTGATAAAGTGTTGATTGATGTGGCCGCTGCTCTTGCTAGTTGCGGGGGAGAGAAAGACTTGGTTGCTAGGTACGGGGGAGAGGAATTTGTGGCCTACAGTCACAATGTGGATCCTGAATATGCCATGGCCTTAGCAGAGAAATTAAGAATCACAGTGGCAAAAACCCAAGTAGATTATCTGGATAAGCCGGGTGAGTTTTTATCAGTAAAAATTAGTTTGGGTGTGGCCATGACCAATGGTAAGAATTTTACAGATATTAAAGAAGCCATTAAAGCAGCGGATGAGGCTCTTTATTACTGTAAAGAGCATGGTCGAAATATGTCCACCTTGTGGACACCCAATGGCTGCAAGGGAATCGAGAAAGTGGAAGATGTTTAGTATTTTGAGTAAGGTGAACGAATGATCAAAATTAGAATCCAACTTCTTTTGTCTCTAGCCCTCTTGATGACCACCTGTCTGTCTTTAAGAGCCAAAGATGGAGAGCCTAAAAAGGTAAAAACGTTTTATGGAGAGCTGGTAAATAATAGTGGGTCAGTTAGAGTGAAACGGCTCGGATCTTTAAACTGGTTTGACGCCGGGGAAAAAGAGCGAGTCAATATTGGTGATCTGCTTTATGTAGGAAACGGCTCCAAAAGTACCCTCCGTATTCCTATGACCATGAAGCAGCTCAGTATCCCTGCAAATACCATTTTAAGGTTTTCTAAGAACTTGCCTAAAGCCAGTAATGTGGAGCGTAAATTTTCTCCCAAAAACAAGGGAGATAAAATGAAGAAAGTAGAGAAAGATCCCAAGCAAAAGGCTAAGTATACCAAACCCAAAATGGAGCCAGTCACCTACACCGAGAAACAAGAGCAATCTTCGGGCAGTAAAAAGAAGAAAGATAAAAAGAAGAAAAAGAAGCCTGAGTATAATAAAGGGCAGGTGGCCATTAATGTATTGGGTCCCAAAGATAAATTTACTTTTTACAATGAGCAAATTTCCTCTAAGCCTGAGGAAGTCTCCTTTTCTTGGAAATTGTCTGATGAAGCCCTCGAAAGATTTTTTGGCGGAAAAGATGTGGAGGCTGATTATCGACTTCAAATTTGGGCCACTGGTCAGGAGGGATCTTTTTGTTGTGGTGAGATGATTTCCGACAATGGATACGGAGAAGCCTACTATGTGGTTAAGATTGATGCCGCCGGTAAATACTACTTTCAAGTGAGTACTGTTCTCCCAGGGGGAGCTTCTATGATTAGTAAACCTCAAATGTTTGAGATTAAAGAGGAGGAGGCGAACTTGGAGAATGTTGATTTAAATAAAATGGACGGCAGTTCCATTATTATCCAATAAAAGCCATGAAGGTTAAGCTCTCTGCAATCTATATCACTTTAAATGAAATTCGTATTTTACCTTTGAGTGTCCAGGCAATAGAAGAACTAGTGGATGAGATTATTGTGGTGGATTCAGGCTCGGAAGATGGGACCGTAGAGTTCTGTGAGAAACACCCCAAAATCAGATTTTACCATCATGAGTGGATGGGATTTGGCCCCCAAAAAAACAAGGCTTTAGAATATGCCACTGGGGAGTGGGTATTATCGCTCGATGGGGATGAGGTTCCTGATTCGGTTTTAATTCATTCTATCAGAGAGCGCTTGTTAAGTGATGATCCCGCAACTGATGGCTATCTTATAAATCGTAGTTTTTCCTTTATGAATAAAAAGCTAAAATATGGAGGATGCGGTTCAGATTGGTTACCTCGTCTTTTCAGAAGGGAAAAGGGAGAGTTTTCTGACCGCCCCATCCATGAAAAGCTCATGGTGCAAGGGAAACTTATGAAAATTCATCAAGGGACTTTAGAGCATTTTCCTTATGTTTCAATTTCTGAATATTTTAATCAATTCAATAATTACACTTCGGAAGCTGCGGCTCTAAAGGGAGAAAAAGCAAACAGTGCTTTTATAAAATGGGTAGCTCCTTTTCGCTTGGGATTTGAATTTATTAAACGTTATTTTATATTAGGGGGATTTTTAGATGGATACCCCGGATTGGTACACAGTTTGTTTGCCGCCTTTTACCATTTTGTAAAAATGATTAAAATATACGAGCTGTCCTACAGGAGAGAAGAAAATGGCCGGTGATTTTAAAAAAGCCTTGATAATGAGTAATGATCATTCCTCAGCCAAATCTCTGAAGCATATTGTACTTCGTTCTGGAATTGATGAAAGCAATCTGTGGATGGATGACGATCCTAACTATTTTATGGATATCGTAGAAAAGGAGAAGATCACTCTGATTGTGATAGATTGGCATAATGAGCCAAAGGTGAAAGAGAAAATATATCAGCTTTTAGCAGAAGCTGATGTGGTGTACAACTTTAAAGTTTTCATCTTAGTTAAAGACTTGGAGAATGTAGATAAAAAATATCTCAAACGGTTTTCCGTAGTCAGTTATATGAAAATTCCCTATGATACTCGTGCTCTTAGTAGACAGCTGCATGATATTCTCACCACCACCGCCACCTCAGATATGGAGGTTTTCAGCCATATCGTTTTTCATATGGAACAGGATCATTTAGAAGAGGCCAAAGAGCTCTGTGTGGATTTTATTAAGGCCAACGAATATAAACCAGCCGGTCCTTTCTTTTTAGGCAAAGTACTGGTGAAAATGAAAAGACAGCAAGAAGCTATCAATCAGTTTAAAAAGGCCATCAAAATGGATCCTAACTATGTGGCTGCCAAAGAGTCTTTGGCCCAGGTTTATATCGATATGGCCCAGCCGGAACAAGCTCGCATGCTACTAAAAGACCTACCCGTTTTTGGCGAAAAAGCCACCGCGAAGAATGTCAAAATGGGGCAGATTTGTTTAGCTCAGGGCAATTTGCATGAAGCCAAAAAATACCTAGAAGAAGCTCTAGCTAATGATGCGGGAGCACCTGAGGTGGCTGAATTTCATGGGCTCATAGCTTTTCAAGGGGGAGATGTGGCCAAAGCGAAAACCCTCTTAAAGAACTCATCCCATACCAAGTCGCTGGCGAGTCATTTTAATAAATTGGCTATCTCTCATATTAAATCCCAACGTTTTGAAGAGGGGATAAAAGTTTATAAAGATGCCATGGAGGTAATGCCAGATAAATCCAAACACCACCTTCTCTACTTTAACATCGGTATGGCTTATCTTAGGTGGAAAAAACCCTTCGATGCGGAAGGAAATTTTATTAAGGCCTTGGATCTGAATCCCAAGTATGAAAAAGCAAAAGAGTACATTGAAAAAATAAAGAAGATGCAAAAGTAATCTCATGATTTGGATATTTGCCACACTGGTCATCTGCTTCGGGCAATTCCCTTTACTTAGGGATTTTGATTATGACTTTTCATTTACTTTTTGTATCTTAGCCACCCTCCTTCTACCTCCCATCTGGATTTATCAAAAAAGACCCATGAAGACAAAAGAATGGGGGGTATTACTTCTCGCCCCCTTTTTGATGCCACTTGCTTGCGATTATATCTATGGCGTGGGCTGGTACCTGCTGCTGGGAGTCACTCAAATCTTTATTCTCTATAGTATTACCAAGTGGATTACTTTTACTTTTCCCAGACCGAAAAGGTCCTATCAAGTCTACGCTCTCCTCCTTCTTGGCTGTATCGTTGCGGTTTTTTCCTATCTCTATTTTTCTCCTATGGTAGCCTTCTTTCATCCAGTCATCGGTTATTTTCAAGGTCCCATTTATGATTCTCATGTGCCATTTTCATACTCCCTCTTGCTGCAAAGAGGGGTTCATATGGCTATCGCGATCCTTATATTAATTCTCACTCATTGGCCAAAGATTTCTATAAAAGGGGTTCGTCAAGGGGGTATTGTACTTTTGCTACTTCCCCTCGTTTTAGGAAATTGGGTACTCTTCTCTACTTCCTATGATAATTTAAAAGAGTACATGGACGCACCTTTGAAGGATGAAAGTCCTAAAGGAAAGTCTCTCTGTCAGGTCTATAGCTCTCCCGGTTTATTTACTAAAAAAGTTCGTCATCGACTTCAAAGAGAGTGTGAATTTATTGTGGACTTTCAAAAAAACAAACTTCAGATTGATCCGGCCCCCTTTTCCCTCTTTTTCTATAAGAATCGAAAAGAGAAGAAAAAGTGGATGGGAGCGGGGCGGACTCAGATTGCAGATGTGTTCAATCGATCCATCCATATGGTATATCACTCACCTTTTGATTCCACTTTAAGCCATGAGATTGCTCATATCCTTTCAGTAGACTTTGCCCCTTGGTATAAATTCCCATTAAAGATTGCTCTTTTAGAAGGATTACCAATGGCGGTGCAGTTTAAAGAAGATTCCTTTTCCTTGCACCAAGGGGTGAAAACTCTAAAAATTTTAAAAAGAGCTCCCTCCATGAATCATATGATGTCCCTGCTTTTTTGGACAGAAAGCGGAAGTCGAAGTTATACTTTTGCAGGATCGATTGTCCGTTTTTTGATTGATGAGTTTGGTGCGGAAAAATTCAAAAAGCTCTATCAGGGAGGGAATTTTAAAGAAGTTTATAACCTGCCCTTTTCCGAGGTGGTAAATAAATGGGAGAAATTGATAGATCAAATCTCCATTTCTCCAGAAATTCTTGCCATGGCTCGGACCCGATTCAGTCTTAAAGGAGCTTTTGGTCGAAACTGTTTACGAAAAGGGGCTCGGCTGGAATTCGCCTACGCCAACCGTAATAACTATGAAGAAAAAATGGAGATACTAGATCAGTTATGTGACAATAGTCCCACCAACCTATGGCTTTTCTATCGTAAAACCAAGCTGATGAGGCAGTTTAAAAAAGTGGATAAGGCTAAAAAAGAAATAAAGAGTATTTTGGATCTAAACTGGAAAAACTCTCCTATTGAATCCTGGGTCCAGATTCGGTTACTGGAAGATTTGGCGGATCTATCTTCTAAAGATATAGCAGCTCCTATATACCAACAATTGGTGAAGTTACAGTTGTCCTCCTCCTTTCAAAGGAGAATTTATATTAAGGACTTTGCTCTAAGGCTTAATAAAAAGTGGATGCTAGAATATGTAAAAAAGGGAGGAGTTATTCCCCCCATCCATGATTCTATAGAGGCTGAATATTTACACGCCAGAAAGCTGTTTAATCTCGGTAAATATTTAACTTCAGCTCTGAAGTTAGAGGAAATCACCAATTTAAAGGAATTTAGTCAACTTCCCCGGGCTCTTAGGGAGGAGGTTTATCATCTTTGGGGCCGAAGCTATTTTTATGGAGAAGATCTAAAAAGATCCCGCGAGGTCTTTCAAAAAGGTATAGAGCATCCTGATCTGCAACCTCCGAATGCTCAGTTTAAGTTGTGGGTTGAACGGTGTAAGTATTTGATGTTAAAGGGGGATATGAGGTAATAAGATGTTTGTGTTTGGGCATTTAGGACCGAGTTTAGCCGGGGCTCGTTTTATTAGACATAAGCTGGATTATAGGTGGGTGGTGTTCTATGCCTTACTTCCTGATTTGATAGATAAACCTCTGGCCACCTGGGTTTATACTTCCATCGGATCTGGCCGGATCTTTGGTCATAATCTCTTTCTATACATTATATTACTCCTTTTATGTTTAGGGCTAAAATCAAAGTTTTTACCCCATTGGACCTATTTTCTGTTTACTTTAGGTCATTTAGCTCTGGATTTACTTGCCAATTCATTGGGCTGGACTAACTTTTTTTGGCCCTTTTGGCCTCTCATGCCCACCTATCGCTATGACGATAAGTCACTGATAGAATTAATCTTAACTATATTTACCGCCATAAAAACCACTCCCATTGTGCTTCTCTTTGAGCTCGCCGGTCTCCTTTACTGCCTGAGGTTCATTCCTCCCTTTCTGAGGAAGGTGAAAACCATTTTTACATCAGACTAAAATTAGGTCATGTGTCCATCCATTTTATCATCACCTTAGCCAGGCCAAAATTATTAAAACTTATAATTACAAGTAGTTAACTATTTCTTTGCTTTTGGCATGCCCCTTGCAATTACCAAGGAGCGAGGCATGAAGCCTCTCAAAAAAAGAGTCATTTAAAGTGAAAACTATTTGGACATGGAGAATGCCATGAATCGTTTTGAAGTTTTATTAGGGAACAAAGATGTGAAGAAAGTAAAAGAATTACGTTTAACACGTTTTTACAACCTAACTATGATTCGTACCAACATGGATGAAGCTTTTGAGAGAATAAAACGAAAAAAACAACTGGCTACAGTCATTCATGAGGTCCCTCAATCGAAACTTAAGATGAAGACCTTAGAGATCCTGGAGAAAACCTGTGAGGATCTTAAAAGAAAGATTGAGCTGGATTTACCCATAGATCAAGACGATGTAGACTTTGCTGTGAAGCTTGATCATATAGATACTCCAGCCCGACAAGGCACTTTTCATTAAGAAAGACTAGAAATTAGAGGAACAAACCCTAGTCTTCTTAAGTTAGAGATTTAATCATCATCTCTAGAGTAGCAATAGTACCCTTCCTTTTTTAGCTTGGCCTTGGTGTAAGGAGCTTTTACGGAATAGGTATATTGATATTCGCCACCATAGCGACAGCTTCCACTGTCATTACGATTTTCTAACACAAATTGGTAAGATCCCTTCTTTCCTTTATAGGAAACCCCTGTGATTCCTTTTTCAAAAGTTAACTGCTTAGAGGAATTACTTTTATATTCATAGTTCCAGAGGTTTAAACCTTCCTTATTTGTATCCACATCATAAAGGAGCATTTCGGGAGAATCAATGTAATGATTGACATAGAAGTCAGTTAGATCAGTTTCTCGTCCTTCAACTAGCACTCTAAGGTCTTTGGTTACAGGGTTGTATTGCCAAATTCCCATATTTTTGGAAGCGGAAAAGACAAAGGAGCCATCTTTGGTGAATTGTTGGTATCCCCCTTTAATGCGGAGGGTCACATCCTGCTCAATATCATAGAGACATTGGTAGCTGTCAGGATCTAATACTCCATAGCGTCCATTGAAATAAATGAATCGCTCATCTTTATTTTTGTCGATGAACCATCGGTCATTATCCACATCATCAAAATAATAAAGATCTGTGTTGCGGAGGTGCCAATCACATTTCTCATCCATCGTGATGGGTAAATTAGTGGTGTACTGGTTTTGCATATCATTTAATAAATTATACTTTGATTGCAAAGGATGGGAATAGGCGGTGAGTTTCACTGGCTTGGGAGCCGAATAGCTGCCCTGATAGGTGACTTCGGTCTTTAGGGTATAAGAAACTGTGGAGCCTTCCCACTCACTATTTTGTACTAATAGATCATAACTACCGGCTTTGAGATTATTATAAACCAAAGTTTCATTATCACTGATACTTTTAGCAGCAGCGATCTTTTGAGTGCTGTCATGAAGCTCAAGGTCTATGTCTCCCTCTTTGTGCTTAAATTCCGCTATCGCCTTAAGAGTCGCTCCATCTTGCACTGTCACTTTATACCAAGCTTTTGCTCTTGCCTTAAGAGATCCTTTTTCTGGCTGATTTGTATTCACTTCATTACTGATGTTGCGGCCAGCGATGGAAATAGTAAGAGTGTAGGGTAAGGGTGGGTATTCATAATTTCGATAACTGCTAGAGGGGCTGTCATAAATGGCGAGAACCAGCCAACCATCATCGAAAGCAGTGGTTTTTCTTGTCCAAGTTACCTTATTATCTTTGATCTTTTTTTGATAGAAAAAGCTTCCAATTCCATCGTTTTCATACCATACGAACATAGATCTTCTTAATTCAACTTCTTGTTCTGCAGGGTAGGTGAAAGTTACGGTCACTTCGTCATTGGCTTTGAGCCAAATTTTATACCAGTCTTCATCTTGGTTACTGGAAATAACCCCTTCATAGCTACCAACAGTTTCGATCACGGTAGCGGTGTCCTCATCCTCATTACCATCATTGGCAAAGAGTGGTGAGGTTAAAGTTAATAGAATAATTGGGAAAATAGAAATAAATGATAAAAACGCACGGTAAAACAACATAGTAAGCCATCTCCTTTTGTTGAAAAAAATTGAAGGAGATGGCTAACATATGGTTTGGTAGCTGTCAACTTATATTTTATAAAATACCAGTTAATTTTTGCGAGTCTTTAATCTTAGGCTAAGTAATCCAACAAAGATAAGTAATAAGGATAAGCTACTTCCATTTGCATTACTACCAATGGAGCAGCCTGAATCTTTCATAGGAACTCGTTTGCCTTGAGCAACAGAGGTAATTCGGGGAGTAGATGGGTTGGGTTTAGCTTTTCCAGGGCGTTTTGAAGGATCACTTACTTGGGGTTTTGCCGGTTGAGTGGTTCCTGGTTTTAAAGAGCTTGGGTATTTTGATCCATCAGGAGTTCCCGCTCCTTGAACCTCAGTCGTAGGGGGAGTTTTTCCATCAGATGTTTCTTTGGGTTTATCAGGGGTTGAATCGGGAGTTGTAGTAGGAGTTCCACTGGTTGAAGGCTTATCAGATTTTGGTGTGGTGGTATTTCCAGTATCCACTGCGGATTTATCAGTTTGCGATTTTCCTGTTTCTCCAGTAAGGGTTTTTTGAACTTCTGGCTTGGTGGTGTCACTTTGATTGTCATTGCCATTGGAGTTATTATTTGATTCTTCGGTGTCTGTTTCGGTTTCCACATCTGGGCTCTCAGTATTGACTGTAGCGGTGGTGAGCAATAATTTAAATATACTCTGATTTTCACTATCGGTTTCAGGAGTGGAGTCTTTCAGCTGTTTTATTTGGGTTCTAACCAAGGAGGATGGTAAAACCACATCGTCTCCCTCTTCATCAAATGGAGCTATTTGAAAGCTAAAGGCATGGACATTCTTGATAGTGGGATCAAATATGAGACCCTGCAAAATGGCATTAGGGTTATCAGTGGGTTGAACGGCTTTATAAAGTAATAAACCAGCTCCATCCAGATCGATATCTACTTCAAAGCCTTGATCTGTTGCTACTAAAAAGTTGTCCAGAGCAACTTGGTATTCACCGGCCACGAATAGTTTTCCGTAAGGGAGAGAATAGGTCTGATCAATTCCGTTCTCATCAAAGCGAATTTCCTTCTTTTTATTCCGAGGGGCGAAGTACTGAAGTTGAGTTTGATGCAAAGTATCTGCTTTGGCCACGTCCTTTCCTAATAAATGAATAGGAAAGAGGTTTTTCGACTCCGCTTGCAGAGCACTTTTTTCGATAGACAAAATGACATAGGAGCGAACGATCTTCTGTTCATTAGAACCATAATAACCGATGGTATGAAGTTTAATATCTTGATTACTGAGGGGAACAGCTGGTTGGTTATAGTAAAGGTTGGGAACATTCTCTACACCACAAAGGGCAGTAAGACTTTGATGCTTTTCTTCAGTCACTAAGAACGCCTGATTTTCTTTACTAGGATTCGTTTCCTCAAATACTTCATTAAAGGCAGGGCAGACTCCCGCGAGAAAGATACCCGAGGTCATAATGTAAAGGTGCGTTTCGCTAGAGGGAAGCACGTAACCTAAGAATGCATTAGGATAGGTCACCTTGGTCTCACTGTCCATTTCAACGGTTTTGTTTTGATGATTCCAATCCATGAGCCAATGGGCTCCTAGCCAAGATTTTTTACTGTCGATGCGAGCACTGGCATTCAGAGATTGGGTATAGGCTAGAATTCGATCCTTTATCTCCGCTTCGTTGTCCACGGTGACGACCGCCTCCACAAAATCCTTTTCACTATTCATACGAATAATGATTTTATCTAACTCTTCCATGTGAGAAGCTGGGTGAAAAGCATTGCTATTGGAGTTTTGAATAGAGAGTGCGCCTGCTTCGAGGATAAAACTATCAGCTAGTTCGGCTAGTTTAACCAGTCTGTCATAGTAAGCATTGAGGTCTTCACCTGTAAGGAGGATACCCCCATTCATATTTTCCATGATGGGTGCCAAAAGAGCACAGGATTTAGTAAGGGCATTCACCTCTTTATCATAGGTACAAAGAGCCTCCATCTGTTTGAGGAGGACATCATGAATGATTGAGAGTCTTGAAATAGCTCCTTCTTGCTCGTAGATTTCATGGGTCCAAGCGGCTTTTTGAGGTAAAATTCCTGCTGTGGGTTTGGCTTGAAATAAAATCATACCGCGTTCTAACTTAACAGCATAGCTTTCTTCTCCAACGGTGCGTCCCTCGCCTGTAATGTTTTTAGTGCTGTTATCGTTTTCTGAGCAGGCCCAAGTGAGGATAAGGGTTGTAAGAATTAAGAATAATAGTTTGCTCCCAGATACTAATTTTTCTTGCTTGGGGGAGTGACTTAAATGCATAGCTTCTCCTATTCTCGATTGAAGCAAAGTTCAAAGTTCCTAACACCTCGTTTTCTGCAGAGAGGTTCGTTTGCACAATGTATCGGTTTTCGTCCCAAAAAACTTAAGCATTTTTTTATAATTTTGGTCAAAATCTAGCTTTTTTTTTGAAAATCACTCATAATTAAGGAAAGAAAGGAGCTGATAATTTAGCTATGAATCAAATTAACTGTATGAAATGTAAGCACTTTCAGATGACTTATGATGCAGCTGCGCCCTATGGCTGTGCTTATTTTAAATTTAAATCCAAACAGACTCCATCTCTTTGGGTGATGCAGTCTTCTGGTAAAAAATGTCAAGCATATGCTTCCAAGGAGGTACCCAGCGCTTCCATTCCTAATTCCAAAAGGAAATTATCTAAATTTGCTTAGCTGACTCTTTAATATGGCATAGGGCAGGATGAAGTCGATACCTGGGTACTGCTCTTCACAGGCCTTTGAACTTACCTTTTTGCCATTTTCAGTAAATACATGGGGGGTGCGATCCCATCTCATGATGGAGTGGTTCCAGCCTTTACTCTTTTTCCATGAGTTGGGTAAGTAGTTTTGGGGAGCGGTGGCCAGCACTTCTAAATAACTAGCTAAGATAGGGATTTGATAGTGGGTGTAGCCTAAACTGGCAATCAATACATTTTGGTGATAGGAAATGGTCTCTTCAGGAAAGGAGGCTTTAAATAGCCTGATGGCCTGGGAGCTTTCTAGATTGGGATCCTCTCCCATCCAGGCCAAAGTGATGGCAAATAAAATATAGGTAAAGTAGTTACATTTAACAAACTCGGGCATTTGCTTATGACATCGCATATTGATGGTGGAGTTGAAAATATTGCTAGAAATAAAATAACGATGCCGGAAAAATTCGATTTCTTTGGCTGGTAATAACTCTTCAGGTTTTTCATCGGTTAAATGAGCGAGTACTATGAGAAAGGGATAGGCGAGGTAGATAGGTCCTCCAACGATATCTGCTTGACCACCTCTGGCGGTTACCTTTCCATCAAAGGGTCTTTTTAAAACGAAATTATTAAAAATCATATACGAAAGTATCCGTTTGGCTATTTGGCTCACCTTCTGTTTTATATTTACATTTTGGGAACTTACGTATTTTTTCACCATATACAAACCATAGAGGATGGTGGTGTATTGATCCTGACTGGGTTCAATATTTCGGTGTTTATTTCCTAATAATTCATAATCTTCAAACCCTTGACCCACATCGGCTCGGATGATGTAGCCTGAGGGGGGAAAGGCTTCAATTTGATTGTGCAAATCTTGATAGAGGGGATCTCTACTTTGGTTTTTATTTTCAAGGATTTTTTTGGCAAGTTGATAGCTACTATAGGAATGATACCGACTGAGGCGGACGAGAGTGTTTAAGATTTCATCAATCGTTTTTATGATGAACTTCTTTTGCGGCGGGGCTCTCTCTTCATGGAACCAAAAGGCGAGGCTAGCCAAATAGAGTCCGGTGTAAAAAGTCGCATCAGGATAGGAGTATCCATCAAAATGATCTTGGCAGGGCTCCTTATAACCGGATTCTTTAGAATAGAGCCTTTCACTCACAATTCCATATCGGTAATTCGTTTCATGCAGCTCTTTTATATAGAAGTTAAACTGATCTTTTGAAGGGAGTAGCTCAGTGAGCGGTTTTGCTTTGCTCG
>CAYFLR010000020.1:51909-72456 GCA_964343805.1 uncultured bacterium
TGATACTGGCTAACTTACTCTTATTGCTGCTCTTACAACTTGTCATGGCAAGTAGCATTAAACTGGCTAAGAGAGGAATGGGAAATTTAAAGATGATGAGCATAAGGAGTGGGGCCGCTAAAATTAGCAAATGAAGCCCGCCCATTCTATCTTGACTTTCAGAACTGGTTCCAATTGAGCAACCATCTTTAGGAGCTCTTCGGGTGCGAGTGGGCACCGATCCGGGTTGACCCGGTCCAATAATCCGGCCTTCACTATCCACCTGTGTTGGCTTACTATAATCGTAGGGGTCCGTATATCCTACACCTTGTTTGCGGGTGGCGGAGGGTGTGCTGCCCTGTGCCGTAGTTGCCAAGGTACCTGATTGAGACTCTTGATAAATTTGTTGGTCTAGATTGTCTTGAGTTTGTTCACGCGATTTTAAGATACTCATTCGCTCTTCCACCGCCGCTTTGTCATCGGGGTTGGTGGTGGGTTCGTAAATAGTTGGGCTGCCCGATTCACTGGTGTAGGTGCCGGTTTTAGAACCTGTAGAAGTGTTGCCTGTTGTGGGTTTAGGGCCCCCTGTTTGAGTATTTGGATTGTAGTTAGAACGACCTTCAGACAAAGTATAATGATCGGGCATAAACTCTAAAGTGTGATCATTGCGATTAATAACAGAGCTTCCCCAGACCGATTTAAAAAAGTCATTTCTCTTACTAATTAAATCATCCTGTGAGCTTCCTCTTTCCACATAAGAGTCAGGAGACTGGGGTACTATTCGAGACTGAAAGATTTGGGCCATACTGAGATATTGCTTGAGGGATTCAGGGATCTCCTCACAAGGGTGTTCAGAAACGGTTTCGCAATGACTGGCTTTATCTTCCAGTGACTGCATAAAAACACCAAATGATTCAGGGGTTGTGGGTTGAAAATCCATATCTTTGAGATGGAAGTGGCGGCTGATATAGTAACCAAAAATATTATTACACAGCTCTTTACGATGCACTAGCCCTTGATTTTGATCATTGAAACAGAGTTCGGTGAAATTTTGCAAGAGAGCATGAACATCAATATAGCCACCATTTTTTGCTAAATCATCAGGACTTTCAAAATAATGGTATCTGGATATATCAGTTTTGATAGTGGATACATTAAATTTGAGACCTGCAATGGATCCAGAAGGTTGATGAACTAAAGGACCGGTTAATTGATAGCCGCCATTGCAATTAAAACTGGTGGGGATATTGCTTTTCGCATCCACATTTTCAAACTGGCAAGTTCCATCGGAAATAACCAGTGAGTCAATTTCTTTTACATAGCGATCAAATTTAAACTTATCACCCGGATAAAACTGCAGGGTCATTGGAGTAAAGAAAAGGGGATAGGGAGTGCCAAAGGGAAGATTTTTACTGCCCGGTCCACTGTTTTCGAGGAAATGGGCGATTTTATAACTTCCTAAACTGCCATCGTGACCAAAAATATTTTCAGGCTTTTGATTGAGTTTTTGCAAGGTGGCATAGGGTGGCAATAGGTTCATGCCGATATCATAGACTGGAAATCCACCCTTAGGAGTGAAAAATCCTTCTGGGAATTGGATATTGAGTTCCACTACCACATAGCTACCAATATTAAACTTAGAAAGAACCAATCCTAAGGCGAGAATTCGATTGAATTTCACTTCAATTTCTTTCTTATGGTCGGTGATAATATCAATATCAAATTCAATGGGTAAACCATCATTGTTTTGACAAATGAGGTTATCTACCGGAAGCAGTTGGTTGGTTAAAGCTCCGCGATCTTTACTGCTATTTAGTACTTTTAATACTTCATTTTTAAAATTCCATTTGCAATGTGAGAGTAGGAAGTCGAGTGGCATAAGGGCATAGTAATCTAAGGGCTCATTAGGATCGGTTTTTTCGTGCAGACTATCAACAATATAGGCAAAGGTGCTGTTGGATTTTCTTTTTAGCATATTGTAGCGCCATTTATAAAGAGCGCTGGGATTATCCTCTTCTGGCGCAGCTTCGATCACGCTTAAAGCATACAGCTCTTTGAGAGAGGCAAATGGGTCGCTGACCTTGTCTAAGAGTTGATCTAACTTAGTTAGATGGCTACAAGAGAAAGAAAAACCAAAATAAGGTCGGTTGGAAATATCCTTTAAACCCAAATCAGATGAAATTTTTCCCTGATCCATTTTGGGATGTACAATCTTGATCCATCTGGCCATGTCATGCAAGATTCTCTTTTCTTCAGTTAACAGAATGTCACCCACTGCACTGAATTCATTTCCGGTGAGATCAATGGTCCATTTGGGGCGAGGATTAGCAGAAACATTCTGTCTGAAAATGGAAAGTCGGCAGATGTCCTTGGCCTTCTCTGCCGATTGACCGTTGGTAGTCATAATTTCTATACAGGCAGCTAGAGGGGTGGACTTTTTATCATTGGTTATTTTGATAATGTCCTTATGGATGGGGATAATAAACTTGTTAAAGATTTCGGCTGCATAGCTGGGGGATTGATCATCGCCTGACCCACAAACTTGGTATCTAATATCTGTCATCACTACCGCTAAGGAGTCCCCAAAGTTTTCATCCTTACGAAAAGACTGATCAATGAGCAGGAGGTAAACTTTCTCTAACTCATTTTCTAAGGTATTGGCATCCGCCTTTTCCCTTTTGTTGATCTCTTTCAGCATGTTGTTAAGTTTTTCCAGATTCTCGGATGAAATACCGGGTTCTGCAATATCATGACTGACAGTGCGCTGCCCATCCAGGCGCATTTGAGCTAGATCAGTTCCTGTATTGGTGAGACTTTCGAGTAGTGATATTTCAATCACATAGGACTTCGCAATGGCATATTCATCGGGGTCTGTGAACTGTTCTGCAATGCTATGCTTTTCATCAAAGTCAAGATCGTTAATCTGGCCAAAGGTGATGTGGGAAACATGAGGCTTTTCTTTTAAAACATTGGCTGACCAAACTGGAGTATGATCGAGTGATAATCTTATGTAATAGATTCCATCCTCTCCATACTCTTCTATTTCTGCTAATGCTTCGGCTTGTCCACCAGCTTTTAGCTGTTCCATTTCTGCTTTTGTGTATTTAGGGTACTGATGATGATTTGCCAACCAACAGTGGGAATAACCTAAGCTATAGGCCTCTTGAATTTGTTCACAGGCATGGATTAGGAGGCTAAAACACCCTGCACTATATCTGGTGGGAGTAAAACCCTCTACTTCGTAACAGCCCTCTTTGTATTCATGATCTGTTTGAAGGAGCTCTTTGAATTTCTCCTCCACCGGCTTCATCATGGGCTTATAAATTTTCTCAAAGATGAGTTCCATAAGAGTGGCATCTTGACTCGGATCGGCTAAGCTTTTTATTCCTATGGTGTTTGGACTAGAGATAATAGATGGGCTGACAATGGCCGGACCCATTTTAGCTGAGACAATGGCAGTGGAATTCATCAATCTTTGGTGCGCGGGCTCTAAATGGAGCGGGCTAAGGAGTCCTGCATGTTCACTCGGTCCCATATCGGTAGATTGGGTGTCACTTTCCTCGTCGGCACAATAGCTCAAAGTGACTAAGCTAACAATTAATGTAAGATATCGAAACCATTGAAACATTTGTAAAGTTCCATTTTTAATTGGTGATGGATCAGTCTCGTTTGAACTTATCGGTTGGCAAGGAATAAACTTGAAGAAATAGTAAAAAAAGATGAATAATATAGTGTTATTAAGTTGTTGAGGGTGGTGGAAAGTGGTGGTTCATGAAAATCTCTCTGTAGAGTCCCCCAAATGCCGACGATAGATTATCGTGGGCCGTTCGCGGTCAAAACAAGGTCAAAAGTGTCCGCCAATTGGCGACGATAGATTATCGTGAGCTATTCGCGGACAAAATAGGGGCAAAAGTGTTTGCGAAATGGCGACGATAGATTATCGTGGGGCCTTCGCGGACAAATCTTATTAGTTACCGATGTGCCCGGAATAAAATGTTTACTATGTTCCCTGGATATACCCCGTCTGAGGTCCGATCCTGACTTCAGACTGCGGACATCTGACTTCCGACTTGACTGATTCAGAGGTTTCTTATTTGCTCTCCCATGGTAAAAGCCGCCACACTAAATGCCGTAGCCACATTTAAAGAGTTTTTCTTTCCAAAAACAGGGATTTGAATAACATGATCACAAACCTTCAGGGTTTCTTCCGCAATCCCCTCTGTTTCATTACCCACTAAAAGAGCAAAGGGATTTTTGGGATATTCTACTTCAAAGACAGAGGGGGCATCTTTTACGGTTTCTAGGGCGTAAATGGGGTAATTATTCTCTTTAAACTGCTGCAAAATTACGTCCAGCTCGTCTTCATGACGCCAGGAAATAAGCTCATCAGTCCCCATGGCGGTGCGTTTTGCTCTTATATTTTCGGGGGTTGGAGTGTAACCTGTTAAAATAATTTCCTTTATTTGGACGCATTCTGCTGAGCGAAATATAGCCCCCACATTGTAAGCGGATCGAAGATTGTGGAGAATGGCAGTGACTTTGATGGGAGCGTGCTTTTTTGGGCTACCATCGTATTTGCGAATTTCTAATTGATGATCTTTTAAAGCAGGAAGTAACTGAATGGGCAGTGGATGGGTTTCTACTAGCAACTGATCCAGGGTAAAAGATTTTTGTAAGAGTTTGTTTAGAGGGGAAAATAATTGTAAGTCTTTCTCCTTTGAGTCTTCAATCACAGAGAGACATGAGGCCAATTCTTCTGTATGTAATATGCGCTTGTCCTCATCCTCAAAATTGTCCTCTAGCTTTTCTATCATCCGCAAAAGCCATTTAATCTTACGTTTGGTGGGAAGTTTTAGAAATTTACCTTGGCTGAAAGTCACAAACGCCTCTTATTTGGTTCTCTTTGAGATAGAGTGAATCACGGTTTTCTTAATATCATAAATTTTAAACTTGTCTCTTATCCATTGATCACTCATCTCTCTAAAATTGGAGAGAGCCTTCTCTGCGTGAGCAAAGGGAATGGGGCTCTCAGAGTAGATAATGATTACTTTTTCATTGCCTTTATAATCATCGATGACCATGTGCCCTTTTAACTCAATTTGATAAGCCCCGGCAGAAAGCGGAATGCTTTGTGAGTCTTGGCTGGGGAGAAAGTTAAAAACTCTGCCATCTTCTTGTACGGAGAGGATAAGCGCGTATTTGGATGCCGGGGAAAGAATAAACTTAAGCCGATCTCCTTGAGCGACTTTTGCAGGTAAAGGTGTGGTGGCAATGGTTCCTGATGGGGTTTCTTGCTGAATAAAAATTTGAGGAGTCTCGCCCCCCTTAAATTGAATTTGGGATAAATCGGTTCTTTCATAGGGCTTTTGAGATACCAGGTAAAAGGCGAGAAGACAGACAACCCCGATACTCATGGTAAAGGCAAAGCGCATGTGAACAGGTGCGAAAAAAGAGCCCGTAGGGGTAGACCTTTCTGGTAGTACTCGCTGTTTGAGCTTGGCTTTGGTGTTTTCTGCATCCTGCAAAAACAGTTTCATCTTTTCATAGTAGGCCTTAGTTTCCGGTTGGGCCATAATCTTTGCAAGCCGTTCTGCTTTTTCTTCCTCTTTTAACAAGCCACCTAGAAGTTCGTCAATTTGCTGGTGGGAAATCCCCTCCTTTTCAGTTCCTAAAACGGACTCAGGATTAATCTTGGGATTCATAGTACCACTCCTTAAACTTATTTTTTAGAACTTGGGTTCGATTAATGATGGTTCTTTTGGTCACTTTCAACAGTTGGGCGATCTCGTCGTGGGTCATCT
Source organism: uncultured bacterium (assembly GCA_964343805.1). Classification (GTDB taxonomy): domain Bacteria; phylum Bdellovibrionota_B; class Oligoflexia; order CAYFLR01; family CAYFLR01; genus CAYFLR01. Next base: position 57,690 of record CAYFLR010000020.1, read on the forward strand.
GGTCAATATACTTATAGGTAAAGAGCTCTCTCTCTTCGGAGTTGAGTTTCTTGTTTAGAAAATCTGCAATTTCGATTTGAGAGTGAGGATCATCTTGGTTTTCTGATTCTTGCTCCAACAGGAGAGCTTGATCGTCCTTGGCTACATGCTCTCGCTTATTAGAAAGTTTGGCAATCTCGTTCAGGCAGCAGTTGGTGGCAATTTTATAGAGCCAACTTTTGTGGCTGGCAAAGGGAACAAATCGCTTAAGGGATTTTCCAGCTTTGATAAAGACCTCTTGGGTCATTTCTTCGGCTTTTTCCCTGTTTTGCATCATGCGATAACACCTTAAATAGATGTAATTAAAATACTTTTCGTAGAGTTGTTCAAGATCCATCATTTTACCTTGATCCGGCTTCTTATAGTAAAGAACCAGTTATAAGCCGAAAAAGTGAAAAATAAAAATTAAAAAAAAACTTTTCACCTTTTTGCGAGTGAAACGGTTTCACTACTAACAGATGAAATTAAAATCAATTTTTGAAGGAGTCAGAGATGATGACAAAAGAAGTACAAAAAAAACGTAAAAGTGATTTATGGATGTTGGCCCTTTTAAGCTGTGTTCTTTTATATCTTTTAGCTGCCTGCGGTATTTCAGTCCATGAGCATGATTCGGAACCTTGGCAATATGATGAAGGATATGAGCAAGGATATGAAGATGGAAAGAAAGCAGGGCGCTATCAGCGAAGAGAACCTACTCCCGTTGAACCTGAAGAAGAGGTAACCCGTAAGGATACTTTAAAATTACAAGTGGGCGAAAAGCAAGAGGTGATTCTTCGTTCCTATCGACAAGTGGACACGGAAGGGAATATCACCGTGGTAAAGGTGAATCCTGGAAAAAAAGAGGAAAAAATAACAAAAATAAAAGGAAAAGAAACTGTTGTTCAAACCTACTTTCCTAAAGGGGTGGACATTGCCTGTTATGGAAAAGAGCCTTTTAGAAAGAAGGGATATGAAGTTCAAGAGTATTTAGCCGACTTAGAGACACCCACCTATATGCACCTGATGCTTTCTGCCTCCAACATGGACGAGCTATCCATCATTGGAGATGATGAGAGCGGTTTGGAGCAAGCTTTAAGAAGATCCACTCTTACTTTTACCATCTCAAGAATCAGAGAAGATGAGCAGGGTAAAAAAGAGATTCTTCCCGTTAAAACCTACGAGATAAAAAACCCTATGGCGGTGGATATCAAACGCAACGACAACTCTGATTTTCTTTTTAAGGTTCAAGTTCTGCCCATCTTTCTAGATGAAAATCTCTTTTCCAGCGGTGACTATGCCATTACCGATATTTGGTTGACCTACTTGGCGGGAAAGAATAAATATAGAAAGGTCTCTGGTCCTTGTCCACTTTACAATTTTGAAATAAATGGAGTTGAGGATGAGATAGTAGCAACTCGCGAAGATCCTACCGACTCGCCCATGGTGATAGTAGAAGATGAAGATGATTCATCCGAGGAAGTTGTAATTGAAGTGATTGAAGAATAACCAAGTTAACTCAATCTTTGGTGGATTATGAACATCAACCTGATCAATATAATTTTGTTAGTTACCTTCTTGGTACCCCTTTCTTTGGAAGCCTCTCCTCATGATTATGCCATTATCATTGGCCAGCATAGAGGGGGGGACTCCCTTCCTGTTTTAAAGTACTCCCATTTAGACGCCAAAAGATTTTATGACGCCCTGCAATTGGTGGGGTCCATAAAACCTGAAAATATGCTCTATGCGGTGGATCAATCTAAAGAGACCATTTTATCCATGATGGATCGGGTTAGGGAAAGAGTGAATGAGGCCAAGAGAAAGCAGAGTGGAATACGCAGTAAGATCATTTTTTACTATTCCGGTCATGCAGACACCGAAGGTTTGCTTATCAATAACGAAAAGATTTCTTACTCTTTGATTAAGCAGTTTTTGAAGAATCCCGACTTTACGATCTCCATTGGAATTTTAGATTCTTGCTACAGTGGGAACATCATAGCCCTTAAAGGAGGAGTGGCCAGAAAGGACTTTGGTATCCACATTCAAAACTCTAATGCGGTGAAAGGGATGGCCATATTAGCTTCCTCTTCTGCGAATCAAAAAGCTCAGGAGTGGGATACTCTCAAATCATCCCTCTTTACTCACTATGTAGTGACAGGTTTAAAAGGAGCTGCTGATACCAACCATGACAAGGTTGTGTCTGTTCAGGAACTTTATACTTTTACCCAGTCTCAGGTTTTAGATAAAACCGCCAGTACCTTTGCTCCCAGTCAGAATCCCTCCTACCTGATTCATTTTAAGGGGGCGGGGAAAGTGGTGGTGGCAAATTTAGAGCAAAGTAAGTCACGAGTGGTGTTTGGTAAGCCTTTACGGGGGACTATGATTATTCAAAACATAGTCACTCAAGATGGCCATGAACTAGAAAAGCAGGAGGGAAAAGAGCTGGTGATCCACCTTCCCCCCGGTGAATATAGCATCTCTATGAAAGACCCTACTAAAGATCAACACTACATCTGGCAAGTGAAGTTAGAGTCCAATGACACCTTTACTCCCAAAATTAAGTACGCGGTTTCCTTGAACCAGGCCCCTTCCGTTAAAGTGAAGGGAGGTGGAGAGAAAAAAACCTGGAGTGGGGTAATGGATTCAATCCAAGATTATGCGGTTCATGATCTTCCCGGGGCTATATTGGAGAAAAGCGAAAATTACTTTACTAGGGATCATTCCGAGGACTCATGGAATGCGGGCTTTATGATGGGAGTTCTCTATACTCCTTTGTTAAAGAAATTCATTGATGGAGGGGGAATCTACCTCCATTTCAGAGAAGTATTCATTGAGACCTCTTTAACGGTGGCCTATGTGGGAAGCTATTATTATGATAGAGGAAGGGAAAGATCTTACGATTTAGACAGTTGGCAGTTTATTTGGAATAAGGAGTTTATCAACAGGCGCACTAAAACTGAAATCAGAGCCGGTCTGCTCACTGGATTTTCTTCTGGATTAATCAATTATAACGAATATCATAAAAATGATCGCACCCTCACCGGATTAGATGTGGGTGGAAATTTTACTTTTTTTAAGAATGTCTGGCTGATGCGACTAGGTATTCAGGTTACTCCCTTTCTATCCCTCTATGCCGACGGCAATAATTTTAGTATCTTATTGCAAAACTGGCTTTTCTTTCGAGCTGAATTTTAGTTTAATATTAATTACATAATTCATATTATTTTGTTTGGGTGCTGATGAGAATCAGATCCAGACTCTTAGTTAAACAGCCGATGAAAGGAATTCTTATGCCAATCAAGTTGTTTGTACTCAGCCTTATATTCGGAGGAATGATCTCTTTTAATCTGCAGGCCTTTACGGTTACGACCTGTAAGGGAATCTGCCAGTATCGAACTTGGGAAGAGATGGGTGGTAAGAAAAAGGCCAAGTGGAATGCCATCAAATCAGGAGACTCCTTTGCCAAAGAACTTAATGTCAAAACTGGTGCCGGCAGTGAGATGGAAATCGAAATGGAGAATGGCAATACCGTGGCAGTCAAACCAGATAGTAAAATGGTGGTGCAGCCCGCCAGCGCCTCCAAAACCAAAAAGTCTTCTGTCTTTTTATTTGTTGGGCGTCTTATTGCCAAAGTTAAAAAAGCAAACAAAGGAAAAAATGGAGTGGATGTCCATGGTCCCACAGTATCTATGGGAATTAGAGGGACGACCTTAGAAATGTCAGCGGGGGTCGATGGCTCCTATCAAGCCATTGCCTCAAATGGTTTAGTAGAATTTCAAGATGATTATTACAATCGCGGGAGAATGAATCATAATCAATCCATCTCAGGGATTGTAGGAAATCGTGAAATGATGCGGGCCACCGTAGAAGGGGATGAGCGTAAATGGGATCAATTTTTTGCAAAAGCCAAAAAGAATGCGGTGCAAAATGGACCCTCTTTGATTAAGTCAGCTAAAGCCCTGATTGAATCCACTACCAATATTATGCAGCATCTTCGTAAATCTAATATTGATCTAAACAAAGAGGTGGAGGCCCTCAATAAGCAGGCCAAGGATTTTTACAATCAAGGAAATAAGGATAAGTTTAAAGAGCTGAGCAAGCAAGGCTATAAGCTTTCCGTTGAAAGCCATCAACGCTTTCGCGAACTTCACTATCTAAAGATTAAGGCAGAGGCAGGAGTCACCTTGTTACATAATTTAATTCGTGAGCAGAAAGGTAATATTTACAAGGAAAATCAATGGCTAAGAGGGAAGTTCCACTCTTTTCCAGATTTACTTAATATGTTAAACTAAGTGATAATATTTTATTTAAAGGAGTGGGCGATGATCAAGCAAGTTGTAAAATGGTCTATGATTTCTATGTTGGTGGCATCTTTTTTAGCTTGTGGCGAAGAGGAGAAAAAGGCAGGCACAACTACTCAAACTAAAGAGGAAGCTACCACTGCCATAAAGGCGCGAATAGAGAGTTTTGAAAAAAATATCAATGGGAAAGATAAGAAAAAAATCATTGATGATGTTTCTAAGGATGCAACAGACTATCAATATATTAAGAAAGAAGAGTTCTTTGAGTCCAGTGACTCTACCTCCAGTGGTCTATTCAATACCTATAGCTTTGATTATAAAGACTATGAGGTGACTGTGGGGAGTGATATTAAAACCGCCACAGCCAAGGGTAAAATGGATGTGAGTACTCGTGATCCTGAGGAGGTGTTCATGGAGGCTCAAGCCTTTGAGATGACCTTTGTTTATGAAGATAGCAAATGGAAAATTAAAACCATTAAGCAGGTGAAAGAGGAGAACGGAAGCTTGACCAATGTTCTGAAGCTTCTGCTCAGAGAGTTAGATGAGGAGTAGTATCTACTCACTCTACTTATAAATTGGATAGAAAATATAGGTCCCCTTAGGAATATTAAGGGGATCTTTTATTTGGGGGTTGGCCTGTAGTAAAAAAGGCCAATCATGAACTGATCCAAAGAGAAAATTTGAAACTCTCTGTAAAGTGGTATCGATGGTAACTTGCAGCTTGCCCATCCCATGGTTGGAGAACCGAGGCATATACTTCACTTGATTCTTCACTAAAGGCATATAGAGCAACATTCCTACCTGGATTTTATGCTTCAAATTAAATTTCTTATTATAAGAGATAATGAGGGGAACATGGCTCTTATTGCCGTAAACATATCTTGAAATACTTTCTAATGTGTCTCCCGATCTTACAATATAAGTATGACCGTAGAACGGCTTATACACCGGTTTATAACCTGGAATAGATGGAATAACCACCGCTTTTTCTTTGGGTACAATACTCTCTTTCGGCTGAGGAAGTGCGGTTATCAGGGTTTCTGTGTTAGAGAGTTTATCCGCAGAAACCACACCCATCACATTTCCCTTTTCATCGATCACTTCAGTGGCCGCGGCGGCTACTTTCCACTCTTTGGTGGCTGGTTTTTGTTTGATGCCCGCTATATTTTCAATCTCTTTGTTAATGTTGGGCGAAGAGGCCCAAGACTCTTTCTTCATCAGATTGGCAAGGAGCTTCTCTTTTTTCTTTGCTTTCTCTTCGGCGGCTTTTTTTCTTCTGGCTTCTGCTAATTTTTTTTCTCTCTCTTCCTTGGCTTTTTTTCTGGCAAGTTCCGCTTCAGCTCTCTTTCTTTCTTCTTGCTGCTTTCGTCTTTTTTCTTCCAAAGCCTTTTGCAAAGCGAGTCTTCGTTTTTCTTCAGACTTGGCTTTCAGTTCGGCCTGGAGCCTGGCCATTTCTTCTTTTTCTTTTTGTCTTTGAATAGCTAAGCGCTTTGCTTCTTCTGCAGCTTGTTTTCGAGCCAGTTCCCTGGCTTTCTTTTTGGCTTTGGCCTCTTCGATCGCTCGCAGTCTCGCAATCATGGCTTGCTTCGCTCTTTCTTCAGCTAATCTTTTAGCTTCCTCTTCAGCTTTCTTTTTAGCCATGGCGAGCTTAAGTGCTTTTTCAGCCTCAGCCAACTTTTTTTGCAGTGCTTTTTTTCTAGCCGCACTGGCTCTCGCGAGTTCGCGTCTGGCTTTTTCTGCAGCCAGTTTAGCCATTCGCTCTTTACGTTTGGCCTCAGCGATTTTTTTAGCTCTGGCAATTTTGGCTCTTCTTTCCATTTCCACTTGATAATCGAGAGCGGACTCAGTTTCAGCCTTTTCTAAGTCGTCAATCACCTCATCAATCTGTTCACTGATATCAATTTTCTTTCTGACTTTATCCTTAGAGAAGACATCGAGACCCGGAAAGATGCTTCCTGATTTTTTGGAAGAGCAGCTCTGTCCAACTAACATAAAAGCAGTAATAAGCACGAAATAGACGATTTTTTTAATTCTTAGACTCTTTATAAATGTGGTTATCTTTTTAACTCCTAAAAGTATTGTATTATTTAACTTTCATCAAGGTTAAAATGTCCAGGGTTTACTTCGGATTTGATTTATGTTCAAATAGATCCGCACACACATATGAACCAATGTTTTTTATGAGTTAAACCATGCGGGTAAATTATCAAGAGCTAATTGATGAGGCAATCAAAGGGCGGAAAAACTCCTATAGTCCCTATTCGAAATTCAAGGTGGGAGCAGCTGTTTTAACAGAAAAAGGAATCTACAAGGGGTGTAATGTAGAAACCGCTTCCTATGGTCTCACCATGTGTGCTGAAAGAGTAGCCATTTTTAGCGCAATTAGTGATGGTTGTAAGCAAATACATGCTTTAGCCGTGGTGGGTGATTTGCCCAACGGTATAACCACGTGCGGTGCTTGTCGTGAAGTTATGAGCGAGTTTAATCTCAATATGGAAGTCATAGTCAGTGATACTAAGAAGAAATATCGGGTCACTACTTTAAAAGAGCTTTTACCAGAAAGTTTTGGAACGGAGTTTAATAAATATCATGAGCAACGAACCAAGAATTCGTAAGGATCTCGTCGCCCTTTATGACGATACCTTTCCTAAGATCTGTGAAAAATGTGGTAAAGTTTACCCTAATAAAAGGGCTATTGATGAGGCCTTTGCCGGTAAGAAAAGAAATGCTTTGATCGAGTACGATTATCCAGTGCAAGAGGATAACGATCCCAAGAATGTGGTGGTGGCCAACTATGTAACCTGCACCTGTGGATCTACCCTTTTTATTCTATTTAAAGATCGTCGAGATCAGAGCGAAGCAGGAAAGCAACGTCGTCTTATTTTTGAACGCCTGCGAAGTGAATTTATGGGAATGGGATTCACCGAGGGAAACAGCCAGTTTATCGTGCGCAGCTTATTTAGAGAGATGGTTGAAGAGGGTGCTTCTCTAGAGCACATCCTTGATCGAGCCGCAGAACTACTCAAAGATTTCCGCAAAATGTCTTAAAAATTAAAGGTGCCTTCAACACCACCTAAAAAGGTGTGGGAGGTGGAATTATTGACCTTACTCTTCTTAGAAGTCCAACCGTATTTATATTTACCAAAGGTCGTTAAAAATGGAAATGGCTTAAAGTTCAAACTACTATATAGAGTATTGGAGGTAAAATTACTGGCGGATGTTTCGTATACAAACTTATCTACCACATAGCCTCCATTTATAGTCAGTAAGGAGAAGGGTTTGAGCTTGACACTAAAAGAACTTCCCATACCAGACTTATCGTCAAAACCTATGATTTTTACTAATTGATATCCATCATCTTCGCTCCCATCTTGTTGCAGAACATCATCTGAGACTTTTGACAGCTTGGGTTTCGTCGCAATCTGGGGAGAGTAATAACCAGATAATTTCAAAGTCAACAGAGGAGGGGTCACAGTAAAATTAAGGGAGATCTTGTCGTTAATATAGTTATCAGTACTTTGGGCTAAATTACCTCCTCTTGTTGTGTCAATATTGGAGGCAAATTTATATTGGAAGCCACACTCAAAGTTACCAGAAGGTTTATAGGATATTCCGCTATTGATCTTACGGGTGGTAAAGAAATGGTTTTCCGGCTGATGTTTGGTGTCATCGGACATGGAAATGTCAGTGTGAACCTTCACCATATCATTGATATTTACCTTAAGATAAGCTCCCCCAGAAAGGGTGGTTAGTTTTTTCTCTCCATCAACGCGGTCTTGAAGGTAGGAGCCATATCCATAGACATGAAAGAGTTCAGAAAGATAGCCTAATGTCAGTTTTCCAACCTGTACAAGATCAGTTAGGCTTGTTTTGGGGTATTCATAGTAGGGCTTTCCTGTGGGATATCGGTCGGGTGGAAACTCTGGATATACATCATTGTAATTAGCTTGGTCTAGATAGGTAAAGGTATAAAGAGGTTTGAAGTAAAGTTTTCCTCCCGCACCTTTGACCCCTCCGTTTATTGATTTAGCCAGTTCTAGACTGGCTACGGGTATGAACTTGTAGTTAGTCTGTTCTATATTGAAAACTCCATACCTTTCAGGGTGAGAGTATCGGGTATTTTTGAATGACGGGTGAAACTGGAGTTTGAGAAAACCGGAAACAGGTGGGTGCTCTTTTTTGTTGGCCTGACTGAGGGCGGCCTCTCGCTCGAGCTTATAGAGTATATCTTGGATACGGTTTTTTTCTTCTGCCTGTACCAAGGTCAATATTTTAGCCTTTTGAAACATATCCCGAGATTTTTGATACTGTTGCTTCTTGAAATAGAGGACGCCCATATAAAAATGGGACTGATGAGTGTAATCTTTGTCCTTCAATAACTTCTTGAAATAGTTTTTCGCTTTGTTATACTTTTCTAAGCCAAAATAAACTTGACCTAATAGAAATCTTCGCTCATTCTTCCTTTCCTTTTTAGACCAGGATCTCATAGCTTTTAGTGCTTTCTGAAACTGTTTTTTCTGAAGAAATTCCTTTACTTGAGGACGCAAGACCTTTAGTTCAACCTTGGCTTTAACTTTCTTTGGCTTCTTTTTTACTTTCTCTTTAGACAGAAGAGGGGGGAGGAAAAGAGTAAAAATAAGGATTAATAAGGTTGAGAACAGGCTGAAACGGTTTAAAGGGCGCTTTATAAGGCTCACTGTAAGTATCCTCTAAAGTATTTATGGTTATAGCCGAAAAGAACTTTGTCAGAATTTATATTATACCATGGAAAGAGAAAAATATCGTTGCTAAATAAAGGATAATCATATGAAAACAAACCATTTTTCCACCGGTAAAACCTTTCTAAGAGGAATTCTTCTACTGGCGGGTCTCTTCTTTTTCTGGCTGAGCTTTACCTCCTGTGGTGAAAACTCTGAAGTGACATCCGTTACTTTAACTGAAGGAATCCGGATGAAAATTCTAAATCAACATCTGGTGGACTATGAAGACAGTATGCTGCTTTTTCAAAGGAGTTATGAACGGGCCGTGGATGGGGATGTAAAAACCAATGTGCCTTATGGTGACTCATTCACTGCTGAGCTGTGGAATGTTCAAATGGATGATAAAGGGACCTTGGCAATTGGTCTTCTGTATCAAAAGTTAATAACCCCTATGATTAAGTTTTGTACCGGTATTATGGTGCCTGAGTGTAGCAGTTTTAATAAGATTCAGAGTATCATTGAGGATGATCCTAAAGCAGCAGAATTTCCTGTGGGGGTCAGTTATAAAACTAAGTTTAAGGTGCTTTCCTCATTAGCTGAAATAGTTGGGACTTTTGCTGGGAGTGGCAAAACAGAAGCCGAAGTGTTAGGGCAAAATAATAGTAATCAAAATGGTAATTCCAACCAAAATACCAATACTAACTTAGATAATTCCAACAACAGTAATGACTCTTTTGAGCCCGCGGTTTCCCTTTCCAAAATCAAAGAAATATTAAATCAAATTGATGCTTATCAGCCGGGAAAAAACCCATCCAATGCAGTGGTTTTTCTATCTAAGTTAGCTGAAGTTGCTTTAGTTCCAGGTAAAGAAGGTCAGCCTAATATGGACCTATTGGCTAACTATAATTCCATTGAAAACGAGTATGGAGTTCCTAATGCCTTTTTAGGATATTTATTGCAAAGTGCAGGGGGAGTATACGCTATCACTTCCTATGATTATTTAATCAGTCACTGTCCTGCTATCCAAACAGCGGTGAACAAATTCTTACTTGGAACCCAAGGAGCTAATTCGGGTGATGATTTCGTTCCAAGAGATGGAGAGTTTTATCCACTGGCCGGGATTAATCTGCAGGAGCTGTGTATCGAGAATGATTCCATGCCCAAGGTGACCTTTCTTAATCAGAAAATCAAAGGTAACTTGGTAAAAATCTCTCTTTTAGGCTTTGGCTCAACTGTTCGCGGTAAAGAAGGAAAAGGTGCTAATCCCATGGGTTATGTGATCCTTTCATTAGGAGATACGGACACCGTTTTAGAACCGCTTTTGAACAATGAAGAGAAAGCCTTCCATCGAAACAGTTTATTTTATGGATCGGTTAAGCAGGTGGACTACCCGATTATGCAATACTTTTTAGTCAAAGGTGATATTACTACCGAAAATGAGAATCTGCCTCTATTTGGTCATCCATTTATCGCCAATCAACAGAGCATTGAAATGGTCTATCATGAAGATAATTTTGTCTATGAGATCCTAGGAAGCCCAAGCTTGATTCAAGGGTCAGGACTTATTTTTGAAGAGAAAGAGGGCGAGATCATTAATCGAGGTATTGGAGCCCTGCATTTTAAATTTTCCTCTTTCGCTAAAGGAGAGCAGCCCAAATATGTCATTTCCAGTAATATTGTGGCAGACCGACTCAGCCTCATGTTAGGGAAACCAGATATTATTAAGAAGATGCCAGTAGAAGTTCAGGAAGAGGTTAAACGGCAATTTACTGAACTCAATGCCGGGCAGCAGCTAACTGTTAATCCGGAAAAGATTGTTGCTCCTAAAGCAGATGTAGAAAAAACAGTTTCGACTCCCCCCGCCAAAGAGGGGGCTAGTGATGGGGATGTTCCTCCTCCGGAGGGAATCTATCAAAAGAATGTAAATCCTCCGGTCACTGCAAAAGCGACTAAAAAAGTAGCTCAAGGCCCCAATCCAGTAGTGGATGGTAAAGGTCCCTTTGGATGCTCTATTTCCCAAAATGGAAAGGGTAATGGGTCATTCCTGTTAATTATGCTGGTATTTTTTACTTTATTGGCAGTAAGAAAGAAAGCCGGATCGGAATTATAAAGCCTCTTCTTCTTTACGATGGGGAAGGTTCTTTCTCATGTTCCATAAGAGTTTACTGATGTAAGGTCTTCTTTGCTCACCGGTAGTTACCATCAGCAGCTTAGTAATTTTTAGATTTTTCGAGTCAGAAAAGAGAAGAATCAACATCTCTTTAATCATATCGGTATCCAGGGTAATATAGTTGTCCGTACCCACCGATTGTTGAACTCCTTTTTTCTCCCACCAGGAAAAGGGGTGGTCTTTATAGTCTGGTAAGCGACCAGTTAGTTTTATGTTGGAAGAAGGGAGGGAAGTTAAACCGACTCTTTTATAAATCATTCGATTCAGTACGTCGTGTTGATAGTGCTCTATCTCACGGGCGGTATTTAGTTTTACCTTGGCAAATTGACTGATCTCACGAGGAGAGAGTTTTTCCCCTTCAAGGATTTTTTTACAGATAGCCTGTTGGTTACCCCATTCCATATCTTTAAGCTCTCTGGTTTCAATCCGGCCAGGTTTTAAGTGAATACCTTGCTTATTCCACATCAGAATTCGTTCGAAAAGGCTGTGAAAGTAATAATTGGGATTGATACCTAGGCTTATCCCGTGTTCTAAAGTGTCCACATGCCAAATATTCAGTGCATTATCAACGGCTTGTACACCCAGTCGGAGAGTATTCCAAATCTCTCCATGATGACTACGAATACAGATACCATTATCTTGCAGCTTCCGAAATCCCTCTTGCATTTCGAGAAAGTGTGATTTCTTGTATAAGTTCTTTTCATTTCCCACAGTGTCTACATCGCAAACAAAGGGTTTGAGTTCAGGATGTTTTTTGAGTATGGCAAGGATGAAATTAACCTGATCTAAAAAGTCTTCCCCTTTGGTTTTAAAGCGTTCTGCATTAAAGAAGTTGGGCTCTTTTCTAAAAGAGGGTGAAAGCACAAAGTTAAAATCAGGGTGTTCGTCATGGAATCTTTTAAACCCTTCGTAAAGTCCGAGCAGAACATCTTCAGGTTTTAACCCCTCAATGCCTGGAATGGAATCCGCTTTAATATTTGCCACCCGAGAGAGGGTGAACTTGAGACGAACTTGACCCACATTAAAATTATTATAGAGAGTAGTGGCCATATGGTAAGCCGCCTCCACATGAGCGGCTCGATCGGTCAAGATAAGTTTTGGTAGTGTCAAAATACGTAAATAACGATCGAAATTTGAGAAGTGAGCTCCCTTTCGCTTATTCTCTCTGGTAAAGGGGTCATCCAAAATAGGGGTTGAGGACTGTATGTCAGTTTCTTGAAGGCGGATCAAATGGTCCACATCTTCTATGTCTTTGATAGGTAGGCTTTTAGGTCCATATATATCAACAATCTTTTGTTCATAGATGGCTTTATTGGGTCCCTCTAGGAGTTTTTTCAGCCGAGGATAGATAAATTCAGCATTGAGTGATCCAGTAAGGTGGCTGTGTTCTTCTTTATACTTCAATGGGAATGAATTAAAAAAGCGATAAAGAGCGTGGGATACCGGGTGATCCAGTAGAGTTTCCATTTCCACAATATCCTGCTGATAGGTGGACAGCAGTTGGCGAAACTCTACAATCAATCTGTGGATTGGCAGGTTTCTGCGAATAAGATAACTGGCAGATGCTAGCTCTAAGGTTTCTTGGATAGATATCCCATTGGTTTCACTAATGATTTGTGTGAGATATCCCGTTAAGTCTTTTATTAATTTTTGATCTCGTCTACTCATTCGATGCTATATATATGAAATTAGTATAAAATGCAACAAGATTTATGTAAAATTATAAAAATTATATATTCATTATTAAATATAGATTGGCTATCTTAAAAACTTTTTATGTAACCATCCCCACTTATTTTGTGCCCAAGCAATTTTTCTCCATTGGTTTTTGGTGCCAATAACCTTGACAGGAGTCCATTTTTTGAGTTTGTGATGGCGTATTCTGGCGTAACCTGTTCCCGGTCCTTTTCTAATGCGAAAGGAGCGGGTACGGATGGTTTTACATCGGATATCCTTGGAAAGATGTTGGCTTGCTATAAAATGGCGATAACCAAAAATATCTTCAATTTCTACCCATCCCTTTTTTCGGGAGACTTGCTTGACGGGGGTATACTTTTTTGCAATTTCAGTGGTATGGGATTTCAAAGAAGGCCCCGCCTTAAGAGGGGCCTCTTTATTGATACATAGAGCTTGTAGTAAGGGGGAATAGGATATGAGCACGACTCCCAACAGGAGAAGGCTTTTTTTGCTACTCTTCCAATAACCCTGATTCATTTCTTTAAAATTGTACAATTTCGCTCCAGTTTGCAGTGGGCAATGAAATATTATTAGGTATAATGATTTACTTTGAAAATCTACCGTAAAAATGAGTGAGAGTCTATACGAGAATTTAGCTATAACAAGAAGGATTTTTCATGTTAATTATGCCCGACAAGTCTTTTGAGCTGCGAGATCCCATCCACAAGAGTATCTGGTTTAGTGAATTAGAGAGTTCGCTCATTGATCACCCCATTATGCAACGACTGCGTTTTATTAGTCAGTTAGGATTTGTGGATAGAGCTTATCCGGGTGCCACCCATTCTCGTTTTCTTCACTCCTTAGGTGTGATGCATTTGGCTGGTCGCATCTTTCGACATATTGTTAATAGTCGTCCCAACTTTTTTGCCAAACGTTTTACCCAAGATGAGGTGGATTATTTGTACCGGGTGATTCGAATGGGGGGATTACTTCATGATGTGGGTCACGCTCCATTTAGCCACAGCTTTGAGAGCATGATGCCCGAGCGTTCTCATCTATCTATTCCTAAGTCTTGGTACAATCACTATGATGGTGAACGAATGGCCTCTCATGAGGATTTTAGTGTCTGGCTGATTTATGAAGCCTTAGTTAAAAAAGATGGTATTTTAAAGGAACCAGAGGCGCAAGATATTTGTGCTCTCATAAATCACAATATCAGACCATCTAAATCATTTATTAAAAAATTCGCTAAATCCGGCATCTTCTCAATGATGTCAAATATTATCTCTGGTGAGGTGGATGCGGATCGCATGGACTATCTCCTGCGTGATAGTTACTTTGCTGGCGTGACTTATGGGACTTTTGATTTAGATCGAGTCGTTGGCAGTTTGTCAGCACTAGATCAAGAGGGTATCAAACTCTCAATTGATCAAAATGCCATCTACACTTTTGAGGATTTTTTACTGGCTCGCTATCATATGTTTTTGCAGGTGTACTTTCACAAAACCCCTCTGTGTTTTGACTATTATCTTAAAAGAGCCATTGTTGAAAAAGAATTAGAGGTGAAGGTTGAAGGGGATTTAGACTCTTACCTCGCTCTTAATGATTCTGCCTTATGGAAACAAATCCATCAACATCATGACCGGTTCTGGATTAATAAAATTTATCGTCGACAACCGGCTAAACTGATACGAAGTTTTAATACTGATACTCCTGAAGAAACGAATATGATTGTGGACTCCTGGCAAATTAAACTTCGAGATGAAGGCTGTAAGCCCTTTATTGTCCGGGCTTCTCAATATTTAAGTCGTCTAGAATATCAAGAGTATACCCCCGCCGTTCCTACCGGAGAAAGTGCTCTCTATGTGATCAAACGATCCTTCGGGCGAAAAACTCTCGAGCCC
>CAYFLR010000020.1:72466-76792 GCA_964343805.1 uncultured bacterium
TAAACTAATTAAACGCTACAATGAGCAAATACATATGATCAATTTATATAGCCTTCCGGAGGATAAAGAGAGAGTTTTAAAACTTATCAAATCGTTTGGCGAAGACGCGGACCACCCAGACTTTTTTTAAACGAGATACATACATAAATTGGGGAGTATTTGTGCGAGACTCATAAATAATTTCTTAAAAACTATTAATAAAACGATGAAATTTTGATATGATAGCAAAGTGCCCGTTTTATGGAATCTATCTTTCAGCATAAGGGAGAAAAGAAAAGATGACAACTGAAGTGATTGAGATAGAAATTAAAGATAACATCTTTTATGTCCATGGTCCCATTACAGAAAAAGCAGAGCTTAGCGCTTTTCAAAACTCCACTTTAGATCCCGTGATCATTGATTTGAGCGATGTATCTCGTATGAACTCCTATGGAATCAAAAAATGGATTGAAATGTTAGGGCAGATAGAGGGGCGTAAAATAACTTACCGCAACTGCCCTGTGTTTATTGTTGACCAACTCAATATTGTATCAATGTTACGTGAAGGTGTGGCAGTAGAATCATTCTATGCTCCTTTCTACTGTGAGTCTTGTGATAGTGATGAAACTTTTCTTCTCATCACAGCAGATGTTGATGAAGATGATGCGGTGGAAGGTCTGAATGAAAAATATCAATGCACTCAATGCTCTAACTTCTGTGAGTTTGGAGATGACGAAGAGTATTTTGACTTTCTAATTCCCTAATCTTCCACTCTGGTTCTCATTTTTTTCCAATAATTCACTCTTTTTAAAATCTCTCTTTCAAAACCTTGTTCTTTTGGTGTGTAGTATTGTTCGCGTTTCATTTTATCAGGGAAGCAGTTTTGACCAGAGCATCCCCCCTCTACATCATGGTCATATACATAACCTTTGCCGTACCCTATATCTTTCATCAGGGCAGTAGGGGCGTTAAGAATATGTTTGGGAGGGGTAAGAGAAGAGTTGTTTTTAGCGGATTGCATGGCTTTTTTATAAGCGATGTAGGCTGTATTAGATTTAGGAGCTGTACTTAGATATATGAGGCATTGTGCAAGGGCAAGTTCTCCTTCTGGTGAACCCAACCGCTTGTATGTATCCCAAGCTGTATTTGCTTGAATGATACTTCCTGGATCAGCTAACCCGATATCTTCCACTGCCATTCTGACCATTCTACGGGCAATATAATTAGGGTCTTCACCACTATCAATCATTCTACTAAACCAATAGAGGGCTGCATCCGTATCTGAACTACGGACTGATTTATGAAGGGCGCTAATTAAATTATAATGATTGTCTTGTCCTTTATCATAAAGCGGGGCTTTTTTCTGTAGGAATTGAGTGAGCTCCTGGGGTTTTAGAATTTGATCGCTATCTTGAAGTAAAAGAGATTCGATAAGATTAAGTAAGTATCTTCCGTCACCATCTGCCATTTGAATCAGCATTTCTTTAGCTTTCTTGTTGATGGGAAGGGGGTGGTACTTATTTTCCACCTTGTCAATCAGCTGTTGCAAGGCGACTTCATCGAGGGGGTTTAATTGGAAAACTTGACATCTTGAGAGGAGGGCTGAGTTCAGTTCAAATGAAGGATTCTCTGTAGTGGCACCTACTAAAATAATGGTGCCATCTTCCATATAAGGTAAAAAAGCATCCTGCTGGGCTCGATTAAATCGATGTATTTCATCTATAAAGAGGAGAGTTGTAATACCCTCTGTCAGGTCCATTTTTGCTGTGTGAAAGACTTGTCGAAGGTCCTTTACGCCAGAAAAAACAGCAGATAGAGGGTGAAAAGCGATGCTGGTTTTCTGGGCTAACAAACGAGCGAGAGTGGTTTTCCCACACCCAGGAGGACCCCACAGAATCATGGAGGATAGCTGCCCTGTATTCAGCATTTGGCCAATGGGACCACCTTCACTAATAAGGTGATCTTGTCCAACCACTTGATTTAAGGATTGGGGGCGTAATTTCTCTGCTAAGGGAGATTTTAAATTTTTGGAATTAAAGTCTAGCATACTGGCTAAGGGATCGTCAGGGTTACAATTTCTTCCCCGCACTGTTTAACACAAAACCAAATAGTTGGCCATATTGATCTTGGATTAAAAGGATTTCTTGATAGCAGGACTCCCCCTCATTCCATCCGGTAAAGAGATAGGAGTTGGTCACTCCTTTGGCAAAGAATTGTTTTTTTAAAGTAGCTAGCCTCGGATGCGAGGAAAATTTGTTTTCCAACGAGTTTAGAAAATCTTCAAGTGCGTAGTCTCCAGTGGCTTGCAGTGGTACTTCAATTCCAAAGTGCTTTCTAGCGGCTCGGAGTTTAAAATCTCTACCCAGGGTCTTCGGAAAGAGAAATGGGTTGGAAGACTCTTTAAAATCTTCCACAAGAATTTGCCATGCTTCATAAAGCTGTTGCAGTTTTATACCTTGGGCATTAGGGGCTCGCTTTAAGAGCTCTTTTTGTCTGAGATGTTTTAAAAACACTTTCAATTCGTAGGGAAGACTCAGATATTCATGAGTAAAAGATGACTTTAAAGTAAATTCTGAAAAATAATGTGAGGCCCATTTAAGAGCAAAATGAACCAGATTTTCAAGGGGGATCATCTCTTTATTTGACCATCTTAAGATTTGTTCCACCTCAGAACCTACTTTTTCCAGTTGCCAGGCATTGTGTAAAGTGAGTTCACTAAGTAATGGTACCACTTCAAGGTCTTTTTGCAGGCGGATGGTAAAATGATGGTGGTAGGCAGTGAGAATTTCTTTCAAGCTAAATTGGACCAAATTCTCAGGTTTAACTGGGGACATCTCCGGTAATTTCTCTTGCCAGTGATAATATCTGACCGAAGCATCAAGGTCCGTTACAATGGTGATAAGTTCTTGGTCTTTAATTGGATGGAGATGGGTGGGGGAGACATGGACTTTTTCCCCTAAGAGCATATGAAAATCGGTGGGGGAGATTTCACAGTGAACTTTATCTGGAATGAGACCCATAATCTCTTCTGTTTCGGGGTTGAACCAGTAGAGAATACATAATGTTGAATAGGTGGTATGCGAGGTTTTATCATAGTAGAGATCTTCAATAGATCCTAGAATTTCATTATGATCCTGCAGCTGGGGTTGAGCTAACACCATTGGGGTGAAAAGCACTTGCCAGAAAAAGAGCAGAGTTATGTAATGAATAGTTTGATGAATCATGAGCCCCCTCCATGATCAAGATTATTCAACTGTGGAGAATATTGATAAAAGAATAGTATTTTAATGTAAAATATATTATTTGTATGTCGTTGATCTAATAATTATATGGGGAGACAATGGAATATAAATACCTAAAAGCATTTGCACTCACCGTCAAATACTCAAGTTTTACTAAGGCAGCCAAGCAACTCAGAATAGCTCAATCGGCAGTTAGCCGACAAATAAGACTGCTAGAAGAATCTATTGAAGAGCAGTTAATAATCCGTTCATCACGTAAATTGGTTTTAACCCCTCGAGGAAAAGAGCTCTATCACCTGCTCTTTCGTTTTGAAGCTTTGACTTCCTCACTTTTTTCAAGAGAGGAGAGAAGGGAAGTTCGATTAGGGACCTTGCATGGTGTGCTAGAGAATTGGCTGGTGAATGTGATTTCAACTTATTGCCAAGATCATGATAATCCGGTGACGGTCACGGTGGATACTCCTGATGCTTTGCGGCGAGGAATGGAAGAGGGGCAATATGATTTTATTTTGATTAATGAAGATATTCAAAATGACATTCTTTCTTCCGTAAAGCTTTTTGATGAGGAGTGGGTCTTAATTAGTAAAGAGGAAGTGGATCTTGCTAAAATCCAGGAATTGCCCTGGGTAGTTTACGCAAAAGATGACTTTCTTATGACTCACTTCAAACAACAATCTAAGCAAATTATCCGCATCAACTCCATGACTGCTGTTCTTAAAATGGTAGGTAATGGAGTCGGAGTGGCGGCTCTTCCTTCCCACATGTTAGCAAAAGATGAGAAACTTTTTAGACACTCATTGAAGGAATTAGATGCTTCTTCTGTCTATATTTCTATGCTCAACTACGAACAAATGCCAAAACATTTAAAAAGTTTCTATACCTACCTTACCCGATAAATCTCACAGACTGCTGAAGCTTGACTGTTGATGTTCGACTGTCTGAGGTCTGACTGTCTGAGGTCTGACCGTCTGCAGTCTGATTCCTTATAAAACCAAATGCCTGTAAGTCTGCTGTTTGGTTGACGAAATCTTTCGGACTAAGGTATAATTAGATAACTCTCAAAGGAACAGATGTGATTTTATTAACGAAATTGAACGATCAGTCC
>CAYFLR010000020.1:76802-86583 GCA_964343805.1 uncultured bacterium
TGATTAATGCGGAGATGATCAAAACTCTAGAACAGCACCCAGACACTGTTGTGACCTTAATTAATGGAGAGAAAATCCTTATTAAAGAAGCAATGGAACAGGTGATTGAGAAGGTCGTGGATTATAAAAAAAGCATTTTGACGCCAGCAACTGAGGATTAACAAAATGCCCTAACAAGGAGTGTATGAATGGACATTACTTCCCTGCTCGGTCCGGTATTAGGCTGGGGTTTCGTAATTGTAGGTTATATTTTGGAGGGTGGACATCCCATGCCTATCTTTCTGGGATGGACTGCTTGGCTGATTGTATTGGGAGGAACCACGGGAGCTATGCTTTTGTCTACTCCGATGGTGGACTGTATAAACGCTTTTAAACATATTAAATTTATCATCTCCAATGCAGATATGCCCGATGTGCACTCCATCAAAGATGATGTGATTTTGTTAGCTAACACAGCTAGGAAAGACAGTATTTTGGCCTTGGAAAAGATGAGAGGACAGATTTCCAATGAGTTTTTAAGCAAAGCGGTAAGGATGGCGGTGGACGGAATGGATCCGGCTGTGATTCAGGACTCTCTAGAAACTGAGAGTTTTATGATTGAAGAACACTATGAGGTCTCAGCTAAGTTCTGGGAAGACGCAGGAGCTTTTGCACCAACTATTGGAATTCTAGGAGCGGTACTTGGTCTTATGCACGTAATGGAAAACTTAAGTAACCCGGATATGATTGGTCCTGGTATTGCGACGGCGTTTATTGCGACGGTAGCGGCGGTGGGATCGGCGAATATTGTTCTCATGCCCATGGGGAAGAAAATTAAAAGGAAAGCCAAAATGCAGGCGGAAAGTCGAGAAATGATCATCCTAGGGATATTAGGTATTTTGGAGGGCCTGAATCCACGGGTCATAGAGGAGAAACTCCAAATATTCACCGGGGATCATGGAGAAGAGTAGATGGGTAATAAACATAAGTGCCCAGAATTTGAAAACCATGAACGTTGGGTAATTTCCTATGCTGACATGGTAACCTTACTGTTTGCTCTCTTTGTAGTACTATATGCGCAGGGTAATACCGATGCTAAAAAAGCTGAGCAGGTAGAGCAGTCCATGCGTAAAAGTTTTGGTGTTCCCTACTCAGAGCATATGTCATCTGCGGCAGGAAAAGGGGGTAAGGGAATTGGTATTTTTGCCGATCATAAGGGAAATTCTCCCGTTTCACGGAGGATAAAAAGATACCCCAGTGACCACCCTAAATATATTGAGATCAACCGCAGTTTAGTAAAATTAAAAACCTCCATAGAGGAGTACTTTAGAGAGTCTCAAAGCCAGAAAGGAGGAAAAGAGAGCCGAGTAGTACAAATTCGTCCTATCGAAAAAGGTTTTATTTTCTCTCTGTTTGCCCGTAGTTTTTTCGGTGCTGGTGAAGCGAGACTCCGTCCTTCCGCTCATAAAGCCTTGGACCATTTAGCCGGCATATTACAAGAAATAAAACGCCCTATCCGGGTTGAGGGGCATTCGGATCCATCACCTCCCAGGGCTGGACGCTTTCGAGATAATTGGGAACTATCTACGGCGAGAGCTATCAGTGTCACTCGTTATTTAGTTGAGAAACATGGCTTTCCTCCTACTATGATTTCTTCTTCAGGGTTTGCCCATTATAAACCAATCCATAGTAATTCTACTGAAGAGGGGAGAAGACTCAATCGCCGAGTAGATATCCAAATTATATATGATCCTAACGATCTTTAAGGTCAGGTTTTAGGATGCTCCGATTACTTTTCATATTTATTCTCACTCTGATATGCAGCCCCAATCTATGGGGAAAAAAGTATAAAAATAAAAAGGATGTACTAGATAATTATATTTTTATTGGTGACTTTTCAGAACAGGAACCCAGACCCAATAAAAAATACGCTCATTACTTTAAACCGCCTCCCGTTTATTCCCCTCTTTTTTTAAAGTTCACACCCTATCCCAGAATTTCACATTCCAAAGGAGAGGGGCGGGATAATCAGATGCTCAATCGAGCAATATTACTGAATAATCAAGGGGAATTTGAACGAGCTATTGAAACTCTATTGAAATATACCGAGGAGAGAGGGCAAGGTCCCATTACTTGGAAATACCAGTTTTTAATTGGTGTAGCCAATTTCAATTGGGGCTTAGGGGATAACTATCATTTACCCTACTATCAGTTTATTGAGCAACACCCCGATGGCCACCATAAGGTGATGGTGGGGCTATCCTATGCCTATTCCAGCTTGGTTGATCATTATGAACATCAATTAGCCATCATTGCTTTTTATAATCTCATCATTGGTCTTTATTCAGAGGGGCACTATGAACTTTGCTATAATTCAGTTGACCGCCTCTTGAGAGAATTCGAACATACTGAGTATCACTACTATTTTTCTATTATTAAAGCCGATCTGTTAGCGCGCAATAAAGACTTTCGGCAAGCTGTTCAGGTTTTGGATCATGCCATTCGTTTTTTTGGCGATCAGGGTAATGTGGCTCAGGCTTTTTTTCGGGTGGCAGAGATTTACTTTTACCTCCATAGTTACATGCTAGCCAACGATGTTGTGGATATGGCTTTGGTCATAGATCCTAACTTTATATATGATAAACCAGAACTCCTTTGGAATGTGGCTGAGATTAAGTTTTGGCAAGGGCATTATGATGAGGCCAGAAAGTATTACTTGGCTCTGCAAAAGGATTATATTAACCACTTCTATGGCAGATACGCACTGATTCGTCTTGGAGATCTAGAGTTTGAATTAAAAAACGAAAAACAGGCCAGGTACTGGTATAACCAATCGGTTTTTTTACATAACGAACACACCACTGGTAAAATTTCTAAGTTGATGCTCACCTATATTCGTTTTCTTAGAAAACCCTCTTTGAAAAAATTATCACCAGTGGATGTCAAATTACTCAAAGATCATCGCGCTGAATTGCAAGCTATTGAAGATGACCCTGATCGTCATCCGTTTTTTAGAGAGCTGGCAGCTTACTATATTTTGCTAAGTCAAATAAAAGAGGGACCTATTGACAGCAATTTGACTAAAAAAATGAAACGATTCATCCATGTCTATCCGGAAAGTCAATTTAATACCTCTTTTCGCCCCTACTTTTTAAGGGTTCTGCATGAGAAATTTGAACAACTCTATGACCTGGGAGATTATAAATTAGCCCTCTCTTATTATGAGATGAATTACGACAATCTCTATAAAACCCTAAAAGATCCAAATATGGCTTTGAAAGTGGCTGATACTTATCGAACCTTTCAAATGTATAAGCAAGCAAATAAAAACCTAAAAAATGCCCTCAAATGGAAAGCTCCTGCTCATAAGCTGAAACCTTATTTGTTGCGGATTGCAGAAATCACCATTAACAATGGTCAGTTTAAAGCCAGTGAAAACTATCTGAAACAGGTGCTAGCAGAGCGTAAACTAAAATTTGAACCAGAAGTATTTGATCGGATACTTCGCAAATCAGCCAAAAATTACTCTATATCACGTTTACAGGAACGTTATTTGGTAAAGACTTCTGTTACTGATCACTCCAAATACCTGCCAATATTTCTAGAACGCTATGGGGATCTGAAGAAATATCCAGATGTGGTTCGGGTGGCAGATAAATATTTAAGACATTTGAAAGATCAGCAGGTAAAAGCGGATAAAGCATCTGCCGAAAAAGCGGCAAAAGAGAAGGTGAAGGATAAGGGGAAAGAGGCTGAAGAAAAGGATGAGAAAGAAGAAGATAAAAAAGATGAGAAAAAAGAATCTTCTAAAAAAGAGAACCTTGTGGTTGAGGAAGAAGAGCTGCCACAGGATTTATTATTAAAAACCTACCTAGTGAAAGCGGAAGCTTTGGCCAAAATGAAGAAATGGAAAAGCTCTATCGGGGTCTATGAGCAGGTTTTTTCAGAGATCCCCTCTGAACTCAAAAATGTAAAAACCCTTTATCGTTATGGGGAGCTTTTAGCCGAAGTGGGTAGAAAGAAGAAACGAAAAAAAGTTTTAGAAGATATCTTAGCCATTGATGAGCAGGGTTTTTTGGGAAAATTGGCAAAATTGGAACTCGAGGATATGTAAGCTAGAACCTTCCTTCAATTTTATCTCGAATAGTTGGAATCAGTTGTTCAAAACCATTGATTTGGGGCGGGCAAGGACATACATTCATAAAGAGCCGACTGTAAGATTTGGAGCTGATACGGCTATCAAGAATTAAAATCACTCCGGTATCATTCGTGGATCGAATGAGCCGCCCCATTCCCTGTTTAAATTTAATTAAAGCCAGTGGTAAAGCGTACTCCCAAAAAGGGTTTTTTCCGGCCTTTTTAAGCGCTTCTGAGCGAGCCTCATGGATGGGTTCAGAGGGGACATGAAAGGGGAGTTTGGGGATGATAACCATCTTCAAAGCATCACCTTCAATATCGATACCTTCCCAAAAACTATCAGTTCCTAGAAGTAATGCGGCCTCATGCTGCTTAAAATTTGAGAGCAGATTAGACCGACTGTTTTGACCTTGCATCAGTATTTCAATTTCAAGCTGGGCAAGAGGGTGAGTGAGCTGATTTGAAAGAGCATTCATACTTTGATAACTGGTGAGTAGAGTAAGGGACTTTCCTTTGGTAATAGGCATGAGTTTTAAGATAGTATTTGCTGTCCAGTTGTTGAAATCATTTGAACCGGGTATGGGGCTGTCACTTGCAATGGCAATAAGGCATTGTTCTTGATAGTCGAAGGGGCTTTTATACACTGCTGTCTGAAGATTTTTCTCGGTTAATAAAGAGAGTCCTGTGGACTCTAGGTAGAAATTAAAATTATCACTTGTCGTCAAAGTAGCAGAAGTGGCTATCAAAGATTGTAGCTGGTTATACAAATTTTTTTTAAGCAGGGGAGCAGGATAGAGAGGGTGGCTCTTGATGGCTAGAAATTTTCCATGTTTGGGATGCGAACCATACTCAAACCACTTAATGTAATCCATATCGAGTTTTTTGGAAAGAAGAGGAATAAGTGAGGCGGTCATGTTGGATAGTGAAAATACCAGGGAGCGAGTGGTCAACATTAAAGAAGACCATTTAGCCGGAAGTGTCCCTCTTCCCTGATTTTCACCTGAGGGGCTTTCTTTTTCTTCTATCTGAATGAGCTTTTCCAGGACATAGCCTAATTTCTCTAGTAAAGAACGAAGATGAACACCTATTTCATTCAGCAGAGGAATCATTCGAGATTCCCACCATTCGGTACTTTCAATGGTGTTGTTGATTCTGAGACTCTGCTTTATCGCACACTCTGTAGAAAAGGGAGCCTGACGTTCGCAAAGAGTATCGTAAACATCTTCTAGGAGGAAGTTACATGACTCTCTGACTAAGGCAAAAACACTGTAAAGCTCTTCATTGACAAATTCTGAAAGCAGAGAAGCAGAGGCTTCTAAGGGGGAGCCTTGAATCTGGCTCAAAACTGGAACAATTTGATTGAAGTAGGACCGTTTAGGCTGCCTAGGGTTTAACATGCGTGCAAAAAACTTATTTATTGCCCGCCAAGAAAATCGATGCCCAAAAAATTGAGTGGCCACCTGTTCAAGGTGATGAGCCTCATCTAAAATCAAATTTTGATAAGATGGAAAAATTCCTTGAGAGTCTTTTTCTTGCTGACTTCTAAGGGTCACATCTGACAGCAGTAAAGCATGGTTCGTGATTATGATGTTCGCTTTACTAGCAGCTCTTTTTCGTAGGAGGTAAAAGCAATCAACTTGTCTAGGGCATTTGTTTTTTAGGCAAGTATCTGAATCAGTGCTTACCATTTCCCAAACATGTGAGTAGGGTACAAAAGAGAGGCCTTCTTTAGTTCCATCTTCTGTATTATAAGAATATTCAATTATTTCCTTAAGCTGCTCCTGATTTAGATTTGCTCCCTCTTCGCCCAAAGGAAGACTCTCTGTGAGATCCCTCTCCACATCTTCTACCTTGATTCGGCAGAGATAATTTTGCATGCCTTTTAACAAAACAACATTAAATTCCAATCCCCCTTTTTTTAACAGGGGAATATCTTTTCTAAATATTTGCTCTTGTAAATTAATGGTATTGGTAGAGATGATGATCCGCTCTCCATGGGATGCAGAATAAAGAATGGCAGGTATAAGATAAGCAAAAGTTTTACCAATTCCGGTTTCTGCTTCGCATACCAAGAAAGAGTCTTCTTCTAATGCCCGAAGTACTTCCTTAGCCATTGCTTCTTGATCTGGTCTTATCTCAAAGTTAGGGAAAAGATTTGAGAAATAACCATTTGTAGTAAAAAATTCCGAAAGGGATTCCATTGACTTGAACCAATAAAAACTTTACAATTGATGCATACTAACGACATTTGATGGCTCCAGTCAAGGAGGAGATATGGATTTCTTAATAGACATGATTCGGCATTTTAAAGACCACTATGTGATGTGGGTGATTTTAATAACTGGTGGGTTTGGAGTGGCTATCTCCATTGAAAAATTCTTTCTGGTGTTTAAAAAGTATAATATTAACGCTCGGGCTTTTTATAATGAAGTAGAAAATTATATTAAACAGAACGACGTAGAGGCGGCGGTTCGTCTTTGTGAGACCAATAAAACAGCTCTTTTGGCTCACGTACTAAAATTTGGATTGCTCCGGGCCAATCGGGGAAATGAAGAGATTCAAACTGCGATTGAAGCTGCACTCTTTCAGGTAAAGCCACTGGTCACTAAAAGAACTCACTATTTAGGAATCATTGCTAATGTGGCTACCCTCTTGGGATTGATTGGTACTATTGTGGGATTGATTGCTTCTTTCCGTGCATTAGCTACTGTTACAGGTGAAGCAAAACAGACCATGTTAGCTCAAGGTATTTCATCAGCTCTTTTTGCAACATCCTTTGGTTTGATGGTGGCTATCTTCTGTATGGTGGCCCATGGTATCATTCAAAGTCAGTCTAACAAAATCTTATCTGATGTGGATCAATATTCAGCTAGATTAATCGATCGTCTTAGTTCAAGAGGACAAAATTTTTCAGAAAATTAGGATGGCTTAAATGAGTCGTTTTCGCTTTAAAAAACGTGAGCAGGTAGAAGAGTCATTTAGTATTAACGTTATTCCAATGATTGACTTAGTTACTATTCTAAATGCCTTCCTGCTCGTTTCAGCCTCCTTTTTTGCCTTTGGTCAAATCCGAGTGGAAATTCCCTTTTTATCTTCTGCTATGCCCCCAAAGGGTCCCCAAAAAGAAAGCTTCACCTTGAATGTGGAAATCCTTAAAAAAGGTCTAAATATCCAGCTTCAAAGCTCAGTGAACCCTAGGAAAGACAAACGTATCTCTATTCCCAAGAAGAGTTCGAACCAATATGATTTTGAGCGATTTCATCGAGAAGTGGCAGATATAAAGAGAGCTCATCCAGACGTGGATTTAATGACCGTCTTTCCCGGTGATCGCATTGAGTATCAGACCATCATTCTGTTGTTAGATGCAGCCCGTGAGTTAAAACCAGGTGATCCTAAATTGGTCACTAAACTGCCAGATGGCACAGAACTCCCTGCTCATTATTTGATTAGCAAAGTAGTGATGGGTGGAGTGATACTTTAACTAAAAGGATAGTTTATGCATGGCGAATCCCACGGCGATGATATAGATTTAAATGTTGTTCCCATGTTGGACATGTTTACTATTTTGACCATCTTTTTATTGATGAGTTACTCTACCGATCCCATTAGTTTAGATGTGACTAAAGATCTCCATCCACCTAAATCGAATATTGAATCCACTCTTGCTACTCAACCTAATATCGTAGTTACCAAAAAGGAAATACTCCTCAATGATGTCCTTGTGGTACCCTTAAATTCTAAGTTTAATGTGGTAAATCCTAAAAAGAATATCAGGCAAAATGCCATTATGCCTCTTTATCAGGCTCTCGTACAGTGGCGCAAAAATATGAAATCATTTCTTAAAAGGAATCCAGACAATTCTAAATTGAAAAAACGAAAGAATGTGCTGGTGCTTAATGCTGATAAACGTATACCCTTTAAACTACTTAAGCAAATCATGCTGACAGCCTCACAGGTAGAATATATTACCTTTGATTTGGTAGTTACGCGCGATCAATAAAGATAAATCATGGCAGATAAAAAAGTAAAATTAAGCAAGATTTTTAAATCACCTGAGACTAAAAATCTACTCGAACTCATGGAGCCCCATTTAAAGGATCCCTTTTGGGTCAAAGATGACAAGAATTCCTTTATATATGGAGAGGAGTCTGATCTTACTCCAGAGGTTGAAGGGTTTCCCATTTATGTTGACAGTGAAGTTATTGGGGTAATTTTTGGAACCCATCGTGCTCGTATCTTGGCCAATCATTTACAGCTCTTAGCTCGGATAGGAAAAGAGATGAAAATGTTGATGGCTGAAACTCTTTCTGCCTATCGCGAAGTCAACCTCTTTTACAAATTGAGTAAAGAGTTAACCACCGACCTTAGCTTAAAAAAGGTTTCTGCCGTGATGGCAGAAGAGGCCATAAGGCTCTTTAAAGCCAACGGTGTGGCCATCTTTATGCAAAAAAAAGAAGAGGGGAAAGAAGACCTACTCTACAACACCAAAACTATTTCGATGAAAGAGCTAGATCGATTTCGGTCTTTAGTAAACAAAACCATTTCTCGTGGCACTGTCCAAGTTATAAATCGCTTCTCTGTATCCCATGATAAGATGCTGCGGTCCCTCATTGTGGCACCCATGTCTTTAGATGGAGAGGTCTTTGGGGTTTTTATTGTAGGACTAGAAAATGTAAGAGATTTTACTGCACGGGATTTAAAATTAGCTGAAGCCCTGGCTTCCCAGACTGCCACCTCTATTTCCATCACTCTTATGCATGAGAGAGAGGTCAAAAAAGAGAGGGAGTATGTAGCTCTTATGCAAGAGTATACTGATTCCCAACTACGCTTAGAAGAAGCCTATCGGCTTGCAACCATCGGAGAGATGGCAGCGAGTATTGCCCATGAGATCAACAGTCCATTGGGATTAATTATTGGTGAATGTATAGATCTAATTGACTCTGCTAATAGCGATGAAATCTCCCCTCGTGAAATAACCAATACCGGTAAACGGATTGAAAGTACAGCCATGCGCATTGCTAAAATTGCTCGTGGTTTAATGAATCTGGCTCGCAAAGAGCAGGTTGAAGAAATTATGCCGGTCAAAGTGCAAAATATCATAGAGGATGTATTAGCTCTTTGTCATAAAAAGATTGTGGTTAACGAACTTGAAGTGACAGTCGAACCCATCCCAGATAATTTAGAGATCGAATGCAATCCGGTGGGCATATCACAGGTGATTCTGAATCTCATTCACAATGCTATGGACGCCGTGAGGGAATTGGAAGAGCGATGGATCACTATTTCGGTGAGTGACAAAGAAGATAATATTCTTATCATGATAAAAGACAGTGGCAGTGGAGTTCCTCTTCACCAACAAGAAAAAATATTTACCTCCTTCTTCACTACCAAAGAAGTGGGTAAAGGGACTGGTCTAGGGCTCTCCATTTCAAGGCGAATCATCAACTCTCATCAAGGTCAACTCTCAATTGACAATCAATGTGCAAATACCTGTTTTCTTATAACACTTCCCAAGAAGTCCAGTAGGGAGCCGAGTAAGGAAGATGAAATCGTCTACTACTAATTTGCGTCCGTAAATGAACATCAGCTGTGTTAGCTTCAAAAATCTCATCCAATCCGCACTATGTTCGTGCTATCTTGGCTGAGATTTTCTCGCTGCCTTGCT
>CAYFLR010000021.1:0-4487 GCA_964343805.1 uncultured bacterium
ATTAAGCAATCTGGTTTAACGAATGGGTTTGAAAAAAACTTTGGAGGATTCGGAAGCGGGATATGCCGTCCTGCAGGACGGCCCCCTTCGGGCTCGCTCGGACTCACGTCCTCGTCTCGTGAAATCAGGCTCTGCCTGATTTTCGACCCGCTCGGAAACCATCTTCCTTTACTCCACAAAAAAAGGCCAACCTTTCGGTTGACCTTTTTTTATGGAGCATAGCGGGATCGAACCGCTGACCTTATGACTGCCAGTCATACGCTCTCCCAACTGAGCTAATGCCCCGTGTGGAGAGATACACTAGCAAGAAGATAAACCTTTGTCTAGAAAAAAAGTGGGGTTAATAACGAGCCGTGAATCCGAATGTTAAATAGTGTAACCAGGCGAAGGTATAGACATTGCCGCCTCCTTCTGATCCACCTTCAACCATCCGGTATCCTGCACGGAAGGTGAGCCAGTTTTCATAGTCATATCCCAGTCGAAGAGCAATATCTTCAGCACGACCTTGAGGAGCTGCAAGGGCATCCATATCGAAGTTGAGATTGAATCCATGGGGCAGATAAAGGTGGGTTGTAAAGTGAAGCAAGGGGACAAACCCTACGTTGGTGCGTGTTTCCTTTTTCTTCCCTTGAGTGAGGGCAATTTCAGCATCTCGTATTTTGCCGGTGAAGCCAAGGTAAAAAACCCAAGGACCATGAGGAAGAAAACGATAACGATAGGTGAGCCTATATGAATTGAACTGATACAAGCTCTCTACTTCTTCTTTCGCTAAAAAGGTATCGTCTTGAAAACTGGTGTCCTTTTTTAGTTTACCTTTAATTGTCACAGCTAATGGAGAGAAGAGGAGTCTCACTTGGTGGTGTTCTTTCATTTGCATGCCGGCATAGATACGATAGGTGAAAAAAGGTCCTTGGCTAAGATCTGAAATGGAAAAACGAGTGCCTGTTTTGGAAGGAATGGCCACATCGTTCATGGATTGCCATGCGGGTCCTAACTCAACCGAAAGCCAATAAAGATCAAATAAAGACTGGGCTTTTGGAGCAGGGGGTGTTTCTGTGTTGTTAGCGAAAGATGTTCCTGTAAGAATAAAGCATGTCAACAAGATGGTTAAAAATTTCATAATACACTCCTCTTTTTTACAAGCAGAAAGTTTCTTTAGTTTTTATCCTAATTAAGATATAAGATAAAGGCATTAAGGAAAGAATTATGAGACGATTATTTTTTGCCCTACCTCTTCCTCCCCATATAAAGGATTTACTGGTAGCCCAGCAAGCAGGTATTCCAGGGGCTAGATGGGTTACACCAGAAAACATGCATCTAACACTTTGTTTCTTAGGAGACACTGATGGGGTCTCTGCAGATTTATTATGTGAGGCTGTGAGTCAAATCCAAGTGCAATCCTTTGATCTTCAATTAGAGGGGGTAAATACTTTCTCTTCTCGTGGTGAGACTAGAGTTCTTTGGGTTGGAATTAAGAAAGAAGAAAAACTATTCAGGTTGCAAAAAAAGATCGCGCAATTGGCTAGACAAGAAGGTCTTCCCATTGAAAGTCGAAAATACACTCCCCACATTACGATTGCTAGGTTAAAAGAATGCCCTAGCCGAAGGGTCGGTGAATATCTTACCACCCATAATATCTTCACTGCTCCTTCCTGGGAAATAGCAGGTTTTTCACTGTTTAGCAGCCATTTCACCAAACAGGGTAATGTGTATTGTGAAGAGGCTGAATTTACATTTAAAAGGGATACTTGATCTTTAGTCTCATTCTTGCGTATACTGAAACTAAATACTTCTATTTTCATAAAATATGGTGAAAAAATAACTGTGACGAAGTATAAAGAAAAAAACAAAGGCTTAGCCTATGAATATATTATTTCCAAAGCGCCAGCGTGTGCTTCATCTTATTATCGTTCTCTTATTAAATCTCTTAGCTTGCAAGGATGTGGAGCCCGAACCACCTAAGCTGCAGCCTTTTATCAAGGCGCCCGATCCATCCGTTTCTTCTCTTAATTTGCCCTTTGTAATTCCATTGGAAGGCCTGGAAAAGTACCTTAATAAGGTATTACCTAAAAAGCTTTATACCACTGATAAACAGGTTTTGAAAAATAGCTTTAAACTCAGCTATCAAATCTTTCGAAATGGAAAAGTTAAGCTGTCTGGTGCGAAGGGTAAATTACGAAGTCGAATTCCTTTAAAAGCCCAAATTCAAGTGGATTGGGATTTTTGTAAAAAGGTAAACTTTCTAGCTGGTGGAAAGCAGTTTTGTATTCAGCATCAAGAAAAAGGGGATGCAGAATTAGTTATGACCCTTCATTCGAACTTGGATATCAATGAGCAGTGGGAGTTAGTTCCCACCACCTCTTCTGATTTTCGGGTGGATAAGGCCATGCTAACCATTGGTCCAGCAAAAATTAGAGCTGAAGAATTAGTGGACAGCTTGCTCTCTCAGAACAAAAATATCATTGATCAGAAAATAAACTTAGCTATTGCTCGTTCTTTTAATGTGAAAAAAGAGGTGGAGAAACTCTGGTCTTCCTTAAAAGAGCCCATATCCATACCGGGAGCTATTCCCAGTTGGTTAATTATTAAGCCTGTTTCAGTCCGAATGTCGGAGGCTAAGTATGATAAGGGAAAATTAATCTATAACATGGGAGTGGATGCTCGTTTAAAAACTGTATTGGGAAACAAACCCCCAGCACAAGGTCAAATGGGTTTACCACCACTTAAACATATTCAACAAAATCCGGAGCAGTTTTATATCAACCTTCCTATTGTGGCTACCTATGACAGTTTAAGTGAATTAATAAAAAAGCAGATGATGGGCCAGGTGTATTGGGTGAAAGATAAGGTCAAGCTGGAGCTCAAAGATATTGAAACCTTTGGCAATGGAAAGTTTATTGTCATGAAGGTCCTTTTTAATGCACAGGTCCCAGATAAGTTTTTTGAGATGGAAGGGCACGTTTTCCTTCAGGGACTTCCGATATATGACCCCAAGAGACAAGTCCTCACAGTAGAATCTTTTTCCTATGATGTGAATACCAAAAACGTACTTGGTGAAGTGGCTGATTGGATGCTGCATAAAAAATTCTTAAAAGAGATGAAACAGCGACTGGAATTATCTCTTGCTGAGCAAATCTCCAAATCTCGTCTCACAATTCAAAAAGCAGTGAATCAAATTAAGCTAGATAAGGTGAAGCTAAAAGGGACAGTCTCCCAATTGGTGCCTCTTGGAGTATACCCCACCTCTCATGATGTTGATGTGCAAATAGTGGCCCGCGGTCAGTTCTCTGCTGAGCTTAATTTGTAAATGAGACAGCTCTTTTTTTATTTCGATAATATAGACCACTTTTTTTACTCCTTCTATAAAGTCCTCCTTTAACGGAAACCTATTGATCCTACAAGATTATTAAAAACCTTTAAAAAACCCCTAATCCAAATGAGCTGAACATACGAATACTATTTAAAGAGCTAAGTATAGATGGGTATATTAATATGATACTAAAATTAGGAGTATTAGTTGTGCTGATGTTTGCCCTTTTCGGGTGCAAACTTCCCAGTTCAGAAGATATGTCTATAAAAGTGCCTATAACCAAAGGAAAAGTTACTAACATCAAAGAGATAAGATCCATTGAGATGATTTACTTTGGACAGGTTCTCTACCAAAGTAGATCTTCTAATGGACAGAAATTACTCACAGAGTCTTCCGGCTTGTTTGAAGATGTTATTAATATAAATAATAAGGATGGAAGCTTTACTTTGCCAGGCTTTGAAACACAACTTCCTCCCATATGTGCTAGTACTGAATGTACAGTGGAATTCTCCTTTGTTGTCTCTTTTGATAATGGAAGTAATGAGGCCGGCTATGTTGTGAGGGATGTACTTATATCTCACCCTTATAGGACTACCGCTCAAAAGGAATTAAACGAGAGATACGCTAATATGGGAACATTGCAGTTTTCTATTTTAGTGAATAAGGAAGGAAACCCACACTACAAAATGGGTGGATCTCCGGCCGCGCTAGTGTTTGAATCCTCATTCTAAATTAAGCAGCTTTTTAACGGTGGGTTTCATATCTTTGATCATGGCATCAAGTCCATCCACCTTTTTGCCACCTCCCTGCACAAAGTGGGGTTTCCCACCGCCTCGGCCGTCAATATGCTCTAGGAGAGGTCGAATAAGTTTGTTGCCGTTGAGCTTTTTAGAGAGAGCTGGGTCGAGGGAAATGACCAATCGGACACTCTCCTCGAATACTCCTGTCAGGCAAACAATCTCAGCTGCCTTTTCTGCCATTTTTGAATCAGCAATTCCTTTAAGGACTTCAATAGATTGATTGGCCCTTCCAATAAAGAGTCTAATATCATCAGAGATAGAGATTGTCTCTTCACTCGATAAAGAACCAGCAGCTTGCCCTGCAGAGAGCGGGGCTTTATCCTTTTTAGAAAGTTGCTTTTTTAGGTTTGAAGATTAAGGGATTTAACGATTTAAAA
>CAYFLR010000021.1:4497-6707 GCA_964343805.1 uncultured bacterium
GATCTTGTCGGTGCTCACTCCTAAAATGGTGGAAGCCTCTTTTAACAGACTTTTTTGACTGAGTACCTGCTTAAGAGCAGTGGTTCCGGTGATGGCTTCTATTCTTCTAATTCCTTTGGCAATGCTACCTTCCGATGTAATGGTAAACAGGCCGATTTCACTAGAAGACGAAACATGAGTTCCTCCACACAATTCGATGGAGTGATCTCCTAATTTAACAACCCGAACCTTATCACCGTACTCTTCACCAAAAAGAGCCATTGCTCCAGTGTCCACTGCTTCGTCATAGCTTAATTCTTCTGTTACCCGAGGAAGGGCTTTCCAAATAAGGCTATTTACCAACTGCTCTATTTGGAAGATCTCTTGATCTGATAGAGATTGGGTGTGCTGAAAGTCAAATCTGAGCCTGTTGTCATCAACTAAAGATCCTTTTTGAGTGGCATGTTTTCCTATGACTTGATGGAGTGCATAATGAAGAAGGTGAGTGGCTGAGTGATTTTTTTCTATTAAACTTCGCACCTCTTGATCCACCCTGAGATCTGCTTTTTGATCAAATTTTATGGTTCCTTCTTTCATTTTGGCTTGATGTATAAAGTAGTCGCCTACCTTTAGAGTATCAGTTATTTGAGCTTGACCTGTTTCAGTAGTGAGGGTTCCTATATCTCCCACTTGGCCGCCTGACTCTCCATAAAATGGAGTTGCGGGGCAGAGAAACTGAAAGTCTTGTTGTCCCGTAACCTCTTGGGCTGTTTTATTCTCAACTATCAGTTTGGAAATTTCGCTCTGGGCACTGGTTTGTTCATAGCCAACGAAATCAGTTGCTTTAGCATCTCCAATGAGTTCAAGCAGTTCACTTTCTGAGCAACCGCTTGAATTTGAAGCGGTCGCATTCTTTTTTACCTGACGAGAGATGTTTTGATGGTCTTTAAAGAGTTGATTGAAGCCCTCTTCATCCAGTCCCACCTCTTTCTCCTCAAGATGGCTCTTAATAATTTCTAAAGGAACTCCAAAGGTGGTGACCAAATCGAAGGTGGATTTAGCGCTTAGTTTTTTACCTGGAGATTTACGGATCTCATCCTGGAGGATTTTGAGTCCATTACGCATCACGGGTTCAAAATCACTGAGTTCATTTCTAAAGTTCTTGATAATTAGCTCTCGTTTTTCTTTGAGCAAGGGGTAGAAGTCACCCATTCCATGAATGACTTGATCTAATAATCCCACAAAGGAATCATCAAAGGGGGAATTGGTATTAGCACGCACAGCCAGTGAAACGCATTTACGAATGAGTCGTCGAGGTATATAGCCTTGTCCTTCATTGGAAGGAATAATGCCTTCGGCTAAGATAAAGGTGGTGGCTTTAATATGATCAGTGAGTATTCGAAACTCACGTGTTCCCATATTTTTACCAGCAAACAGCTCGCCGCACTTATCAAAAATACCTTTTAAAAGGTCGATATCATAAACCGTCTGTCCTCGATTCATAATCATGGACATTCGTTCAAGACCGGAGCCGGTATCAACGGATTTAAGGGGGAGGGGAGTGTAGGTGTTTTCTCCTTTTTTATTAAACTCCATAAATACCCCGGCATTCCAGATTTCGATGTATCTATTTTTATCATCGAAGTATTTACCAGGTTCGTATGTGGGACCATACTCTTCGCCGGTGTCAAAAAAGACTTCGGTGCAAGGTCCACAAGGTCCGGTATCTCCAGCGGGTCCCCAAAAGTTATCCTGCCCTAAGGCGATTATGTGGTCTCTAGGCACTCCTACCTTTTCCCAGCCGGCAATAGATTCTTCATCAGGGGGAAGATTAAGGTCGGGGTTGCCTTTGTATACTGTTACGTAGAGTTTTTCTTTAGGAAATCCAAATTGACCGACTAGGAGTTCGTAAGCGAGTTCGATAGCTTTTTCTTTATAGTAATCGCCAATAGACCAGCTGCCTAGCATTTCAAACAGGGTTAAATGGTGTCGATCACCCACATCATCAATATCTTTGGTTCTAATACAGGGCTGAACATTACAGAGCCTTGGCTGAGGAGGAGTGGCTTTTCCAAGAAAATACTTCTTGAGGGGAGCCATTCCTGAGTTGATAAAGAGTAGGGTTGGGTCTTTAACGGGAATGATAGAGCTTCCAGGAATACGCAGGTGGTCTTTTTTTTCAAAGTAACGTAAAAAGGTTTCTCGAATTTCAGCACTACTGAGTTGTTTCA
>CAYFLR010000021.1:6720-8507 GCA_964343805.1 uncultured bacterium
GCAAGTCTATAATCTTTATCAAAATTTAAATTTAAAGACAATGAATACCAGGAGATTTCATCGGTTGACAAATTAATAATACAGCTTAAAGTAATAAACAATGACTTGTGAATATTGAACATCTGATAGGAGGAATCATGTTTAATTCAAATAACCCTGCATTATCGGCTAAGGCCTTTCAGGGACAGAGAACTGCTTATGGAGCGGACGCGGAAGTAATGACCATTAAGGGAACTGTAGATAGAGTCTATATGCTTTTAGCTATTATTTTAGCTACAGGTTGTTTTGGGTGGGTTCAAACATTGCAATTGACCTTAGCCCAGCGATCATCTCCTTGGTTGTGGGTAGGTGTTATTGGAGGTTTTGTCGCTGCATTGGCAACAATCTTCAAACCATCCATTGCTAAATTTAGCGCGCCTATCTATGCGGCTTTTGAGGGGCTTTTTTTGGGATCTTTTTCTGTTATTTTTGAAATGAAATGGCCCGGCATTGCTTTTCAAGCCTTTTTAGGAACCGTGGCGGTTTTTGGTACTATGTTCTATATGTACCGTTCGGAGACCATTCGGGTGACTCCTAAGCTGCAAAAAGGGGTGATGGCCGCCGTGTTAGGAATTGGTGGTATCTATCTGCTCACCATTATTCTGAATCTGTTTGGTATGTCTATTCCTTTTATTCATGGGAATGGACCAATTGGTATTCTTTTTAGTGTAATTGTGGTGGGTGTAGCTGCATTTGCATTACTGCTCGATTTTGATCGAATTGAGGAGTTCGCTAAAGCTGGAGTTCCTAAGCATATGGAATGGTACGCAGCTTTTGGTTTAGTGGTAACCCTGGTTTGGCTCTATGTTGAGATATTAATTCTACTCTCCAAACTCAGAGGGGTTGATTAATTTTAGTGAAAGTCAGACCGACCTTCTAATTTATTTGCCTCAAAGGCTTTGGCCGCTGCCGCCACAACTGATGGTGCAGGAGGCAGATATCAACCTCTTGGCATTGGATTTCCCGCAATCGGGACAGCTCACCTCACGGTCATCCGAATTGAGGCTGCGCAGTTTTTCAAACTTGGCGCCACACTCTTTACATTGAAATTCATACATTGGCATAATTTTTTACCCTTCTAAATTAAAACCTCCTGCTCATTTATTATGATCAGGACTCTTTTTCAACTCTTTTTTCAGATCTAGTTGATCTTTTTGCTTGTCGGAACTTACTGTTTTTTAGTTGAAAAAAAGTAGAAGATGGTGTATTGTCAATTTTTTTTTGTGTGTCTAAAAAGTGGAGGAGATGGATGAATACTAAAAGAAAAATTAAATTTCTCATACTTACCGTATTTGGCTTATTAATACTTTCTGAGTCTATATGGGCCTCAGCAACTGTGACCGGTAATCGAAGGCGTATTCGCCGTTTGGAAAACCGGATGACTCAAGTAGAAAATGAATTAAATAATCTACCAACCCCCTCAAATCAAGTAAATCAAGCGGTGGTCAACCGTTTGAATCCATGAGAGGGTGATATTCATGCTTTGGCAGAAAACATAAGAGCTCTTCACCGAGTTCAGGTCAATGCTAATAATACAATTTCTAATCTTAGAGAACGTTTAACTGCTCTTGAAGAGCCCCATGCCATTCCTAACTATAATAAGCACTTCTGTCTTATGATGGACACTCATTCTAAAAAGCAATTCTTAGGAATTGGTGACGAACTGGCCTCTGCTCAAGCGAAAGCTTTAGATGCTTGTATCATGGATATGACCGCTAATAACCATGCGGGTAACTGCAATGCAAATG
>CAYFLR010000021.1:8619-13209 GCA_964343805.1 uncultured bacterium
ATGCAAATGAGCGAGTTTATAAGTGTGACAATTGGCAAGATTTTGTTGGCATCAATCGAGTTAACTGTTCACAAAGAGTCACTGCGGGCAATGCCAAGTGGTTTTTTAGTGGATCCGGCCGAACTCAAATCGAAGCTGAGAGCCATGCTATTATGGACTGTCAAGGTAAGGTCGATCCCGCCTACTGTGCTCAGGCCATCAATACTTGCAAGCTGCACTTCTAGTATTTTTATCCTTCGGGTAGGATCTCGAAGGCGAGAAATAGGGTTCTCTGCCTCTTGTTGAAGTTATTATCACTCACCAACAAAAGGGTATAATTACCGTTCTTTAGACGAGGACCCAAACAGATCCCCTCTATATTATCCAATCTTGCCCAATCCGAATTCAGTTGCTCCACAATCTTAGATAGGTCTAAAAGTAGTTTTTTCTTTACTGGTTTGAAGGTTAATTCTTTCAAAGAGTCTGATTTTTGTACTGGAGTAGACTCTTCTGTGAGGGTGTTGCTGAATATCTTAATGACATTTTTTCTAAGTGTTGAAAGCCAGCTTCTTTCTAGGGAGAGAAAGTGATAGGGGTCGATGGCAAGGAAATCCACCAAACCATTGTCTCCTTGTAGTGTTTCCAACTGAGTGGGATTTGGAATGGGTTCGATGGGATAGACATACTCTTCTGTCCTGAATTCCGGAGCGGCATTTAGATTGTATCTAATGAGACGTGCATTACTGCCCGATTGCAGACTGGGTGGATTACCGTCCTGGAGAAGAGCGGCCTCAGTGCCCGTAAACACAAATTCTCCATCTAGAGAAGAAGAGAGACTTTCAAAGGCTAGATTATTATAAGGGCCTTGTGTCTGCTTTCCCTCAGGGTTGGGAATGAACTTTTCTGGTACGGACCAATCTTTTAAAAATTGCCCATCGAATCTAAATTCTATTAAACGGGGGGGCAGTCGGGGAAAATTCTTAGTGTCTCCTTCAGAGCTGATCAGTAAATTGCCATTTTTAAGGAGGGTGATCCCCTCAAAGTCCACTGATTTTTCTTTAAAATATTGTCCATTGGCATCCTTCAAAAAGATAACCCCCTGGGGCTCCAAGGTGAAGGATTTATCTGTGAGCTGGATTTTAAATTGATAAAACCGAGCCGGGTTGATGCGACTGCGATCATCACTTATAGCCAGGAGTTGATTTTTTTCTGGATGGTAGACCAGTCCGGAAAGGCCTCCCAATAGGGTGTTTTTGAATTTAGTATCACTGGTTAGATTTACATCACCAATGAATTTCAGAGATTTTATTTTTAAAGCCGGTGCTGATCTGCTGGTACAGCTTTGGGGGATCAGAAAAAAAGCAGTTAACAGGAGCAGTTTATTTATCCCTTTCTTCATTATTGAACTTCCCTTTCAGTCTGTTATAGTGGATATACCTAAGAACGATATTGTATCTTGAAGAGCAAAGTCTCTTCAATGAAAAATTAGATTGAGGGAAGTCATTTTATGAAACTGCACCTTAGATTTATTTTTGGTCTTTTAATTTTACTTCAAAGCTCCTGTTCCTTTTTCTCAGAGCAAGGAGGTGATCATGCCCAAATCCTGGTTGAAGAACCTGAACCCGAAGTAATTTATAACTGTTCATCAGCGAGAGAGTTTATTACTGCCTATCAGTTTTTACGTTCACTGCCCGAATCCAAAGTCACGATGAAGGAAGCTCATAAACTGGCTTTGTCTGTGGCTGGAGGGTGCTCTGGAGCAGCTAAAAGGTTTATTCAGGTGGCAAAAGTATTGTTAAAAAGTAATGTGGATGCCCGTTCGGCCTTTTTTATGGGAGTAGAGTTTGCCACCAGTGATGATCCTACTAGCACAGCATTTCTAGGAATTTTTGCCAAATCTTTCTTAACCAAATATTTAGATTTGGATGTTACAGCCGCCTTGCGTTTAGCGCGCTCTCTCAGTATTGATTACAAAGGGAAACCAGAAAAATCCATGAAAGATTTTGGTGAAATTGTGAAGTACTGTCTGGCTGCCAAAGGTTTTGATCTCCCTAAGCCAAAGTGTGCAGAGATCGCAGAAAAAGTGACCCGCTTTGGTCAAATTTTTGTAGAGCCCGTGGCTGAGCCTTTCATTCTGCTGTTTAAATTTCTGAGATCGGATGAAGAGGGTCCTCGAATCCCTTCTTATCAGGCTTTAAAAATTGCCACCAGGATTGTAGAGATTAGTCCTTATGCTCCGGCAAATTTTCAGCAGGCCTATCTATTTGCTGCATCAAAGCGAGGGTTTGAATTAGGCCGAGGAAAAGCCATCGGATTTGCGAACAAAATTGCTCAGCAGACTCGATTTGGGTCTAGGAAATTAGAATTGAAATCGGAGTCCCATACCCGGAATCAAGTGAGAACGGGTCCTATCCATAAATAGTTTGGAAAAGACAATCGGCCCATAAATTCTTTTTTTATAGCTGCTTTGCAGGCAGTTAACCGTTTCCCAGTGATAGGTGAATAGGATGGGGGCAAATGCCAGCAATCCTCCCACTCCGGCAAAAACTTTAGAAGTTTGGTTGGGGGTGGTGGCCATCATAAAAATGTTCGTTCCTAAATTAGAAAAGAGTGAGAGATAGCGAAGTTTAATTCCTAAACTAGCGGGTCTGGCAATGACCTCTACTGCCCGTCTTTCCTTATTTAGACGGCCTTTTTTAGTTTTATTGGAAAAAACTGAAAGCTCTTTAATACCTGAACTATAAGGTCGATAACTCGCAGCCAAAACAGTGGTGATTCCTAGCCAAGAGGCTCCCATGCCGATGCCAGTTAAGCCAGCATAAAAAATTGATTGTTCCATTTCTTTATCATCAGGACGAGTGGGGTCATCCATAATGGTTGAAATACCTGTCATCAATGTGCTCAAGGCCGAAATTTGGATAGGAATATGGGTGGTCCAGGCCTTAGACTTTTCTCCCTTAGCTTCTAAATAGAGACGTTTGCTTGCACTGGGTGTCACTAAAAGTTCAGGGTAAGGCAGGGATTTGATCCCGGGCTTTGATTGAGCCATGAGTGGACTCTTACAAATAGTAAAAAGAAGGCTTATGAGACATAGGCCGAAAAATACTTGAGAACTTTTCATAAGGGCTCCCTAATTAGGCTTGCTTAACCAAACTTTCCAATCTAATATCATGATTGGGTATAGGATCAATATCCTGGAATAATATTATAACCTATGAGGCAGCTTATGTTAACAAGCTTGATGAATTGTGTCATTTATCTATTGGTTTTATCCTATTTGGTTTCCACTCCCTTACATGGCGATAATACGGCTCAGGTGGCTACTGTAACAAGAGTTGAAGGACAAGTTCAAATTCTGACTAACCCGAGTAACGTTGTAACAGGGCAACCCCCTCATGCAAAATATAAAGGAAAGTATTACACTGTCGTACAAGTGGAGCAGGGCTCTAAGCTAGATAATGGAAATATCATTCAATCCAGTTTAAAGGGGAGGGCAAGACTGATTTATCCCAATGGCGATCAAATTACGGTAGGTCCCGGCACATCCTATGAAGTGAATTGGAAAAAAGGAATGGGACGAGTTATTATGGATCTCTTTTATGGGAAGGTAAGAGGGGTGATAAGTAAAATAGGTCCACGGAAAAATTTAGAAGTAAAAACCAAATTCACAGCGATGGGTATTCGGGGGACTGACTTTTTTGTTTCAGCTCGGGGTGGGACAAAAGGTACTCAAATTTCGGTATTACGAGGAAAAGTAGCTGTTAAAAAGAGAAATTCACCTGCCAAACCATTTCCTATCACCTCGGGATTTTCGGCTTCTATTAAAACCCCTATTAAATTAAAGGAGGTTGAGGAGGAAGCCTCCCCGACTCCAATAATCGTTCGGAAAACTTCCAAAGTTGAGTTTCTTAAGATCCAAAAGAACACCGTCGTTAAAAAGAAAAAGCCCACAACTTCAAAAGAAAAGCAACTTTCTAAAAAGATGGCTAAGCTTGAGAAAAAGGCTGTAAAAACTACTTTAGAA
Source organism: uncultured bacterium (assembly GCA_964343805.1). Classification (GTDB taxonomy): domain Bacteria; phylum Bdellovibrionota_B; class Oligoflexia; order CAYFLR01; family CAYFLR01; genus CAYFLR01. The sequence continues at coordinate 12,623 of CAYFLR010000021.1, forward strand.
GATATTAAACAAGAGGATCCCAAACTTTATAAAAAACTCAATGAGATGAAAAAGCCGGTAGAGAATACAGACCAACTCAATACCGCTACCGTTAAGAAGCTCTTTAAAAAGGCTCCTAAAACTCCTCCCAATTATAAGATGAAAGAGAAAGAGTTTGAAGAGTTAGATAATGAAGATGTTTATGAAAAATATTTTAAGTTTTAACTCATCTGTAGAACCTAGATTAAAAGACTAGTCTTTCCAATTCCACCATTTGAGTTTTTCTGGGTCTGGATTGTCGGTAGAAGCATAATAAACAGCGCACCTAATGGTATAAAGAACACATTTATTGACTTTTTGCCCCAGCTTTTTTTGTACTTTGGCAAAAAGGTCATCGGCATTGGCCCCTTTAAGGTCATCTAAAGTATACACACCACAGGCTATCAGTTTTTCTGCAGTAGATTTATCTACACTAGGTATTCGTTGGAGTTCGGACATGGCCATATATGTTTTTTTCATAAAGGACATCATAGCAATTTCATTTTAGAAAGAACAATCAAAAAGTTTCTCTATAAGAATTATTCCCGTTAAAATCATTGACCCCCCAT
>CAYFLR010000021.1:13219-14088 GCA_964343805.1 uncultured bacterium
GCTTGGTAATTAGTTATTTGCACTTTTATGGTTTAGCTTTAGCCTTGTATTATTTGTCTCCTGTTGGAGCTCTTCCGAAGATGATTTAGATAACAGTAATTTGAATAATTCAAGCAGCAATAAGGGCTCTAACACTAGCTCTTTAGATAATTCAAATTACAATCGAGAAACCGTTTTAAAGATGCGAAAGGGACGTGACTTTGTAACCCTCACAGAAAATAATGTTACTTTTGGTAATAAGGCTTCTCCCCTTCATCTTGTAGAGTTTATGGATTTTCAATGTCCGGCATGTAGATTCTATAGCGGTCCTATCAAGAAGCTCTTTGATGAAATGTCTGAAGATATCCAATTCTCCCTTTTTCATTTTCCCTTAAATATTCATAAACATGCTGTAAATGCAGCAGTCTATGCTTGTTGTGCATGGCAGCAGGACAAATTTTGGGAAATGTCTGACTTACTCCTTGAAAATCAAGGAGCCTTAGAGGAAAACTATTTAAATGACTACGCAGAAAAGGCCAAACTTGATGGTGATCAGTTGGACAAATGTCTCAGTGAAGAAACCTGTTTGGAGCAAGTTCGCCAGGATAGAAAAACAGGAGATGATTTGAAGATAAGAGGAACTCCGTCTCTTTTTATTAATGGTCATCAACTGGATCACATACCCACAGTAGATGAACTGAAGGTTCTTTTAATCAAATTAAAGAAAGAGTCCTCTGACTCGGAATAAACATGAAGTTTAAAAATATCACTATCGATGATCAGGCCATATTGACTCCCTTTTTTGAAGAAACCTATCAAGTCCTTCATCAATACACCTTTGATACTTTTTTATGTTGGAATCAGGGGACCTATACATATCAATATGCCAT
>CAYFLR010000021.1:14149-14530 GCA_964343805.1 uncultured bacterium
AGCACTGATGGGAGTAAACGTTATCTGTTTCAACCCCTGACACCTCATGAGCCTGTGGAACCTGAAGAATTAGCAGCCATTTTAGGAGAACTCAAAATTTCTCAAGTCATATTAGTCGATGAAGAGTATTTAAATCAATTTGACGAAGCTTGCTGGGCATCCTGCTTCGAGGTTCGTTTAGCTGAGGGGTTATCTGACTACTACTATGAAGTGGATAAATTGGCTCAACTGGAGGGGCGAAAACTCTCCAAAAAGCGTAATCTGATCAAACAGTTTTACAGGCAGTACTCACCAGACCAGGTACAGTTAGTCCCTTTGGGTGGACAAGATTGGAATAAAATAGAGCCCATCCTCACCACTTGGCTCAACCAGAAATACCCC
>CAYFLR010000021.1:14540-23378 GCA_964343805.1 uncultured bacterium
GGCTGGAACCCTGATATTGAGAGAGAGTACCAGTCCATCAAGATCGCTTTAAAATATTATGATCGGCTGGGGTTCCTAGGCTGGACCTTTAACATTAATGAAAAAGTAGCCGGTTTTACCATGGGAACCCGACTCAATAATTGTACTCTAGCTGTTCATTATGAAAAGACTCTTTCTCAAGTAAAAGGAGCCTATCAGGTATTAAATCAAATGGTAGCTCTCAAATTACAGGGGAAATATACCTTTGTGAATCGCGAAAATGATACCGATAATCCAGGGCTTAGACAGGCTAAAAGGTCTTATCAACCAGATCATTTGGCAGCGGCTTATATTTTAACTTGCACCTGCCTCTAATAATTCAATCAATTTCGGAAAGTTAATTGGCTTGGTGATAAAGGGAATATTATTTTCATTAAGCAGATGGTTCCATTCCTTACCAGGGGTTGTATTACCAGACATTACCACAATTTTTATCTTTTTGTTCCCCGAGCGCACAGAAGCCATATTGAGTAAAATATTGACTGTTTCATAGCCATCCACTTCTGGCATCATAATGTCAGTTATAACTACATCGGGACTAAAGGTGAGCATTTTTCCAATTACATCTGATCCATTGGAAGCGCAGTCTGTTTGATACCCCCTCCGGTTTAATTTTTTTTGCATAGGCTCTAAGATAGCATCATCGTCATCTACAATGAGTACTTTCTGGTTGGTGGCTGAAGTGACATCTTCTTCTTTCTTCTTCTCTAGTGACTTTAAAATGGTTTCACCATTGAGGGGATGAGAAATGGTTTTTATATCAAAACTTTTACAATACTGGGTCTGATGACTATTGAGAGGGTTCACTGCAGCTATAATACCTTCATGGGCGATACCATTTTTGGCCTTTAAAAAGTGAAAAAGAGTGGCTAACCCTTCACTCATGTTTATATCAATAATAAAAAACTGAGGCTTTTCATTAGCAAAGATTTGACCTGCTTCAAAAGCACAACCTACTTGGAACAGAGAATAACCTCGTGCTTTGAGTTGGAGTTCCAGATCCACTGGAAAGTTTCCATGATTTGATAATAAGAGAAGTTTTTGCGAACTCATAATTTACCTCAATCAAAAGTCTATTGCCTTTGCCATCTCAATTTATTTCTTATGGTTGGAATTCGGTCATTATCATGACACATTGCACACCCTCTATTTTTTTCTCCCTCATCATTGAGAGGGTAATCCAATTCTAATACATGTTCATCATCTTCATGGCAGGTTAAGCAGGAAGGGTTCTGACTCATGGTCAACGTCTCTTCCTCTTCAGGTCGTTCGTTTTGATGGCATTTGACGCAGGCTTCAATAGGACCAATGACGTAGTTTTCAGGAAAAAGCTTTCTATACTTTTTAACCGTATGAGGTTCGGGTAAACTGCTATCTAGATGACATAGTTGACATTGAGCAAAATGGGCTTCCACCACATCGCTGTGATTTTCATGATGCTGCATATCAATAAAAGTCCTGCGGTGAGGGATATCTACTTTATGACATTTTTTACAATCAGAAATAGCAATATTTTCATGTCTCTTTCTGAAGGCGCTATCCTTCGCATGACAATCGTTACATGAAACTTCCCGTGGCGTTTTATGAGGGTCACTTTTATTCCAAAGTTCTACAAATTTCTTTCCATGCTCATTTCCATCTGTCCAATTGCTAATATCATGGGGGTAATCATGGCATTGTTGACAGCTCTTAACTACTGTATTACCTAATTTCCCAGGCTTATCACTATTTAGTTCATGGCATTTATTACAGGAATCTCGATCTTTTATAAAGGTTTCACCATGGGCACATCCCTCTTTTAAAGAGCTGCACTTTTTAAAGGTTTCACTGTGAGGATAAAGCTGATGGCAATCATTACATGAAATTTTACTTTTTCCTCCGTCTAATTTCTCTCCATGGCAATCCTGGCATTTTTGTTGATCTTGAAAAAATACTTCTCCATGAAGAGCTGTTCCTGTAAAGATTTCCGAGTGAGGATAAACATGTTCTGGGACTCCATGAGCAAAGCTTTGCAAAGGAACCTCTTTTTGATGGCACTTTTTACATTCTGGAATAAAACTGGATGGGTTTCGTTTACGGAAACCACTATCTGCTTCATGACAATTTTGACATTGCTTTTCTTTTATACCACTTTGCCCGAGTAAGAAATTGTGACCATGCTTTTCTCCTAACATCCAATTAGAAGTGGTATGAGGATAGTCATGGCAATCAGTACATTGGGTTTTGGTTCCTGCGGTAAATGCAGTTTCAAAAGTGGATTTACTAAAAGGTTTCTGATGACATTTATAACATTGATCCTGATTATTCAGAAAGAGTTGCCCGTGCTCACAATCAGTACTTCCATCACTGCAAGCAGCAAATTTTTCATTGTGGGGAAAGAGAGTATGACAATCATTGCAAGATACTTTAGCCCATCCACCTTCTAACTTTTTACCATGACAGGTGGTACAACTTTCTTTATTTTGAAAGTAGAGCTCTCCATGCAGGGCGGTGGATGAAAATTGTCCTGAATGAGGATAATGAGCGCTTGGTGCTGGAGAATTCGGCTTTTGTAAAGGAATCTCCTTTTGATGGCAGGTTTTGCAGTTGGGAATAAAAACATCCTCAAAAGACTTGCGGAAAGAGCTTTCCTTTTCATGGCAATCCATACAGGATGGGCCTACTTCAGCCTTGGGTGCAGCCCCTTCCTTTTGCACTTCCACCAGAAATTGCTGTCCGTGATTCTCTCCTTTCATCCAATTGGTGAGCATATGGGGATAATTATGACAATCGTTGCAAGTTTTTTTATCTCCGGTTGGTCCGGTAGCGAGTTTTTTGGGTTCTTCACTCTTAAAGGCTGTATGGCATTTATAGCAATCATTTTTTTTGCTTAGAAATTGATCTCCATGTTCGCAAGCTCCCTCTTTATCGTCACATTTCATAAACTCCTCGGTATGAGGGTAGTTGGTATGACAACTGGTGCATGAAACTTGAGAGAGTCCTCCCTTCAGATTACTTCCATGACAGCTTGAGCAATTTTCACCGTTTTCCAAAAAGGGCTTACCATGAGCTGCTGTCTTAGTAAATTCTTCACTGTGAGGATATATGCCCACTAATGAAGGCTTTTTGGCTATGAGGTTGATTTTTTCTTTATCCACCTTTCCTTTCGAATTGGGTCTGATACAATTTCCAATGGCCATCAAAGTGAGAATAACTAACCAAGGTAAAAGTCCTCTTTTTAATCTGGAACCCATGAAAAAATTCCTTTTATTAAAGGTTTAGAGGAAGACAAAGCTTCAACCCGTTTTATCGGGATTTGATGTAAATTCTTGAGTTAAAAAATAGCTATCTATGTTAGAATAAAAAGGAAAATCCTTATCTGGGGGGGGCTATGAAGGGGATCGTATTTAATTTATTGGAAGATTTCGTCACAGATAGTTTTGGACTTGCCGTTTGGGAGGACACTTTAAAAAAAGCTAAACCCTCCTCCGGAAATATATTTGTGGCCCCTAAAACCTACCCAGATACTGACTTTTTAGCTCTTGTTACCACTGCGGTAGAAGAAAACAAGCTGGATCTGGGTGAAACCGTTCGAGCTTTTGGGGTCTACTCCATTGGCCAATTAATCGAGCGTTATCCTAACTTGATCGAACCTTATAAAACCGCCAAAGATTTTATTTGCAGTGTGGACTCTTTGATTCATATGGAAGTTAAAAAACTCTTTTCAGAGTCTCAACCCCCAAGGCTGGCTTATAAAGAATTGGGTCCTAACCAACTACAAATTGAATATCACTCCGCTCGAAAATTATGCGTATTTATGGAGGGGATGCTGGCTGGGGTAGCTAAACATTATGGGGTAGAGATTAATGTGAAACAGCTGGAATGCTCTCACCAGGGAGCTCCGTACTGTCTTTTCCAACTCGATTTTTCTTAGATAAGTGGAGTTATTTTGTCACAACAAGATGAAATTAATTCATTAAAGGCGGCTCTTAAAAGAGAGAAAGCAGCTCGCAGGTCTCTAGAGGATGAGATCGAGAGTGCCACACGTGATCTCTATAATTCACGTGAGTACCTGCATTCCATTATAAATTCTATGCTCGATTTTCTGATTGTGTTCAATGAGGAAGGGCGAGTGGTTATGGTCAATGAAATCACCACTGAAGCTCTGGGATATAATTCAGTCGAGCCTTTAAAAGCTCAAAAATTATTCGGAGATAGATTATATGTAGAGATCACTTCTGAAAAATTTAAAGCCGGAGAAGCTATGTTGGTGGACTCTCACGGTGGAGTCCGGCTTTGTCTAATGACCGCTTCTAAAATGCGCAATCCACTCAGTAGAGAGAATCAATATCTCTGTGTTGCCCGAGATTTCTCTGCTGTGAGGCAATCAGAAAGTTATTTAAAAGATCGAGAGTCCTGGTTTTCTACCATACTTCAAAGTATTACAAGTGGGGTTATTACTACTGATAACGAAGGTGTTATCACCTATATTAATCCATCTGCGGAAGCTTTTACTGGCTTTTCATTGGAAAAAGCACTGGGGGCTCATTTATTTCGGGTTCTCAGTTTTATGGGTTCTTCAGCTATTGAAAGTGGAACATTGGAGATTAATAATTTTTCAAAACAATCTTTGTTGAGACAGATGGAAAAGTTGAACCGTATTCGTTCTTTATCCGGTCAAGAGATAGATATTGAGTTAAATGGAGGCTTGATAAAAAATCATCAGGATCAAGTTCTCGGCATGGTACTGGTTTTTTGGGATGTCTCAAGCAAGAAGCAGGCTGAAGAGGAAAAAAAGCAGATGCAAGCTCAACTTCTTCAATCGGCTAAATTAGCTTCCATCGGTATTTTGTCTACTGGAGTGGCTCATGAGCTGAATAATCCTTTAGTTGCAGTTAAAGGATATGGGCAAGAACTGGCTAAGGTTTTACCCCAGGGTAAAGAGCATGATTGCTCTGTCAAAATCGTCAAATCAGCCGAGCGGATGGAAAAGATAATCAATCATTTGCGAATTTACAGTCGCAAACCAAGTGATCATGATTTAAAACCACTGGCTATTAATGAAATTATAGCAACCTCGTTTACTTTATTGCAGCATGACTTAGATACTTTAAATATCAAAATTCAATTGAACTTGTCCGAAAGACTCCCTTTCGTGGTAGGTGAGCCTATCAATTTAGAAAGTGTATTTCAAAATTTGATCTCCAATAGTCGGGATGCTTTTGCCTCCAATCGTTCCATATCTGATAAATGGATTCGCATCACCACCGCTCGGAAAAGCGATAAAGTGGTGATAACTTTTGCTGATAATGCGGGAGGAATGGCTCCATCGACATTAACTCATTTATTTGATCCATTTTTTACCACCAAAGAAGCGGGGAAGGGGACCGGCTTAGGTATGTCCATTACTAGAAATATTTTAAAATCTCATAATGGAGATATCAAAGCTCAAAGTGAACTTGGTAGTGAGAGTACTTTTATTATTACTCTTCCAGCTTTAGAGGAGGTGGGTTTTTCTCAGGCTGTGAGTGAGGAGGTTTTACCAAATGGATCGGAGGACCTTGGACCGATCAAGTTTGAAAGTCCTCCTAAAATCTTAATTCTAGATGATGACCCTGATGTGTTAGATGTCATTGTCATGTTTTTGGAAGAGGATTTTGAAATCACCTCGTGCTCTCATCCAAAAGAGGCGCTTAATTCCATTAAAAAAGAGACCTATGATCTCATTTTGACAGACCTCAAAATGCCTGATTTAACAGGAGTAGAAGTATTAAAACATGCCAAAACCCATCAGCCTGATACTCCTGTGATGGTCATGTCTGGTTTCGCTCGAGATAACGAAATGGTGAAGGAAGCCTTAAGTGAAGGAGCTGTGGATCTTTTGAGTAAACCCTTTACTGATGTGGAACAAACCCTCGCTTTTGTATCCAAGTATATAAATTCAGTTTCTTAATCAGCAGTGAGCATAAATTGGTGAAAGTGGCATTGGCGGCAGCCAAACTCTTTTACCACAGGAGTTTTATGTTTTTGCTCATGGCACCTGAGGCAGGCAGAGTCGGTGACGGTTAAGTTATGAGCTCGATTTGATGGTCCTCCATGGCAGTCGCTGCAGGTGATACTTCTTAAATCTCCTTCATGGCTGGAGGGAAGAAAGCTTTTGGTTCCCATCCGGAGTTCAGGGGCAATTTTTTCTTCTTTCAACAGTTGGAGTTTGGTGGTTTGTGCCAGGTGAACTTGATGAAGATAAGTTTTATCCACTTTGGGCAGTTTTTTTACCATATCAGGACCTAATGGTCCACTTATAGTAGAGGTATCTTCTGGATTGGTAAAATGGCAGGCTTTGCATATTCCTTTAGGGACATGAGGGACATGATCTAAATCAAAGGGGAATTTCGGTTGGTGTAAAATTAGTGAGTAAGCTGACTTCATATAATCCCGTAGAGATTGATGATGACAGTCATGGCAGGTGGTCAGCTGTTTATGGCTACTATTTTCCCATGCTATGGTGGCATAGTCATGGACATGACATGCGGTACAAAAATCAGGATCTTTCCAAACATATTCATAAGCCTTATAGCCTGGAACACTTCCTATTATTGCTCCAATTAAAAGAGAGGGAATTAGAAATATAAAAACCGGCTTTAACTTTTCACCCAATTGCCAGATTTTTTTTAACATCAGAATCCTCCATGGGGTAAGACCCGAGATAGGAAAAAGAGATGAAATACAATCAATGCTCCTATTACTATGCCGAGTAGGAGTCCAAAACTATGAAGTAGAAAGCGCCCTAAAGCACTTTGCCAGAATGGAGGAAGCGGGGACAGTTCATTCATAATTACCTCTTACTTTAACAGCTGATGGTAGTTGTTAAATAACTTTTCAGTCTCTTTGCCATGACAACTCGCACAGAGTATTTTGAGTTGGTTAGGACGAGCTAAGAATTTGCGGCCAAAATGCTGATGCGGATCATGGCAGGTAGTGCAGACAATTTGATCTTGGAAAATATCATACCCTTGATTTTTAGCCGAGTCAGCAATGGGTGCCACCATTTCATGTTCACCTTTTTTCTCTTTATGACAATGAGTGCATTGTTCTTTCTTAGGTTTCTTTTGGGCATGAGGATTATGACAATGAGAACAGACCAATTGTTGGTTGCTTTTTTTACTTTGCATGTGAGGATTGCGCCCTACTTGACGGTGAATCTTTTGATGACAATTTTGGCAGCTTTTCATTTTTTCTTTAGGGGCATGAGTTGCATGACATGACTGGCAACTCACCTCTTGGTTTAAAGGATGAGAGAGCATTGGCTGAAGTCTTTTATGGCACTTTTTACAACTTTCTTCTTTAGTGTAGTGTTCTTTGGGTTGCATGAGATATTTAGAGTGTCCTTCAATTCCATGCGCTTCATGACATTGGAGGCAATCTTTGTTTCGAGGTATTATGCCCGCTTTTACCGGATGTCGTTGGGTTAGGGATTGATGGCAGCTGATACAATTGCTCTTTACTTTTTTTGATCCATGGGGATGATGGCATTTTAAACAGTTGGAACCAGGTTCAGGCCACTCTAGCTTTTGGGTTTTTTTATTAGCTTTTATATGGGAATTTTTACCCAGTTTCTCCGCTTGCTGTTGATGACAGCTTTCACAGGTTTTTCCTGTTTTTGAAATTCGTGCAAAATTAGGGTGTTTATTCACATCATGCATCTTATGGCAGGTTAGACAGGCCACAGGTCGAGTACTTTGAGGATTTTCAGATAAGGAAATAGGGTGAGTTAAATTCTTGGTTTGTTTGTTATGGCACTTGATGCAGCTCTTAGCAGGGGGCATATTCTGTAAGTGTTGATGGCCTCCATGTACCTGATGACATTTTAAGCAGGAATCCTCCTCTTTATAATGTTTGGAAGGAGTTTTCATTTCTTCATGACAGGAGAGACAAAGTTGTTTGGGTTGCATTTGTAAGTTAAAAGGGGCGCCTCCTTCTTGACCATGATGGGCATTGTGGCAAGTGGTGCAATCTATGAGTCCTTTATTTAATAGGAGGTCAGTGTCTTTCCCGTATTTGATATTAATGGGATGTTGATTGGAGCTGGGAAGAAAGTGATCTAAATCAAAGCGACTCATTCCATCATGACAGTTGAGGCAGGTTCTAATTTTGTCTCCTGTTTGAATTTGAGGATGATTGTACAGGTTGCGATGGAGCAGGTCTTCCAGCTGTACTTTAGAATCGAGAGCGTTTCGATGAAGAGCCGTTATTTCAATACCGGTCACTTTTTCTTTTAAGAAGTCGGCTATATAAACTTGGTTTTCGACACAGGCTAAATCAATGGGGTAATTGGCAGTGCCTGCCTCATCATGGAGTAAAGAGATAAAATTTCCTTTTAAGTCAAAGAGCTGAACAACTTTCAGAAGGCTATCTGAGACGGCGACTAGATCAAAGGATGAAAGATAGCAGATCCCTTTGGGATTCATCATTTTGCCATTCCACCTGCCCCAGCTTCCCCACTTGTAGGCATCTTTGATATTTAGCTGATCGCTTTCTAGTTTTAAGTTGGCTATTTGTACATTGATGGGGTCCAGGAGGAGGAGATCTCTTTGTAAGGTGATCGTCCCTTTAAAGTAGGAGCTAGTTGCTAGGGTGTATTTATCTTGCAAATCATTAAACGGATTTATACCACTTTTTAGTTTATAAGATGGAATTGAAGTGGCTGGGGCGATAGGAAATGGCTGCCATTTTTTATTGTTTACCAATCGACTGACTCGCTTTTGTATCACCAAACAGTTGCCTGGAAGGCAGATAATATCCTTAATCGCCCTTTTTTCT
>CAYFLR010000021.1:23388-24879 GCA_964343805.1 uncultured bacterium
GGGGGTAATGGAGTTAGTTTTTTATTGGATTGGAGTTGCCATAGTTTGGCTTTTTTATTCCAGCTTCCTAAAAGGAGTTTCCCTTGCCTACAACCCAATGCGGTAACTTTAGTGTTTGGTAGGAGTTTTTTTAACAAGATGGTTTGTTGTTGGCCTGGGATACGAGTATTTTGCTGTCTAGTACTGATTCGATAAAGTGAGTGCTTACTTAAAGAGTAGCTCCATAAGTGGGTCCCGCAAAATTCGATGAGAGAGGGAGCTGGTATCGACAGATTTAAAATGGGAATGGTGTTAATATTTTTTTCCTTTCCTTGGAGTTGGAAGGAAATCAATAACAGAAAAAGAAGCTTCCAGTTTTTTTTCATGGCAAATCATCCCATTTATGGCAAAAGGTGCACTTTCGATAGAGCATTGGAGTGTTATTTCTCTTTTCTACCAGTCCTTTTGGCAGCTTAAAAGAACTCTTCTGATAGAGAAAAGAGGGTGATTTTTTTCTGTCGGGTAAGCGAGGAGTGGTTTGATTGATCCATGCACGATGGGGTCGATGACAGGATAAACAATCAATTTTACCAGTGAGGTTGTGCTGCTTGGCATGAGGAAGGAGTGATAAATCCTTGCCCAAATGTTCAGTAAGTCCGCTATGAGGCTTTCTGTTATGACATGCTCTACAAAGGGAGGTGGTGGTTTTTTTTAAAGTGAGTTTCTGATTTTGGAATAGGTGGCAGCTTTTGCACTCTTTCTTTTGGAATAGGGCTGGATTTTTTAACTGAGTATGAGGGGATCCGTGGGGGTCAAGTCTTTTAAAGGGAGACGGATTTGGGGCGGCCAGCAGAGGAGTTGAAAATAAAACAATCCATAGCAATTTCATTTTTTCCCTCCATTGTCTCCATGGCAGCTGTAACATTTCGAGGTGGAACCCTCAGTACTGATCTCTCTTGCAAGTTCGATAAGGCCAGTATTTAGGGTGTCATCTTGATGAATATTTTGTTGATTGTGGCAATAAAAACAATCGGCTTGTCTAAATCCGTGGGGATGATTGTCTTTGGTTAAGATTAGATCACCCTTGCTTTTAATTTTATACTCTTCGTATTGTCTCTTCTCTGCGCAGTGTAAGAGACCTGCAAAAATGAGAATTAAACTTATTAAATAATTCATGGTTGTTTCCCCACATGGCAATCGGTACAAAAACGTAATGATTGATGGCATTTGGTACAGCTTCCCGGCTTGGCTCGGGCTTCAATTGAGTGAAAAAATCGATAATTACCGGGATGAACTTTGGTTTTTAATAAGTCTCTGCGGAGATGGCAGTCCGAGCAATCTCTTTTACTATGACATTCCGCACAAGAATCTCTATCTGTTCCCGCTGCAATACCATGCCGACTTGTCCATGCTAGATGATGGGAAGAGGGCTGCAAAGTTTCCACATTGTCATGACATAGGGAGCATTTATTGGGACTAGGTAAGTTGACTTTACCGAGATGGCAATTATGG
>CAYFLR010000021.1:24889-43171 GCA_964343805.1 uncultured bacterium
TCTCTGGAGGCTTTAAGAATAATTGATTGACCGGTTTGGGTAGAGCATTATGAGTGTCACTCTTGATAGAAAAACGGTGACAATCATCGCAGGAAATATCTAATTGCTCAAAAGCCAGCTTATGTTTCTTGTGGTGAAAAATTTGTCTGGAGGCTCCCTTCGGTGACTCTTTAGTATAAATAAAAGGACCAAAGAAAAAGAAACTTAATAATAGCCACAGGCTCGATTTAATAATAAAAGTGAGATACATAAAAGACAGCCCTTACATCAAAGTTCACCTGATGATTTCTTTCCATTTCAATAGAAGCTAAAGCCAACCAATTGGGTTCGAGTTTTAATTGAAGTCCACTTTGCATTTGACTGGCCCAACCACTAATAGAATTTAGTTTCTTAATTTTGGCCAAGTCTCCTTGTAGTTTAAGGTCCCAACTACGGTTTATGCGATACAGATATTGACCGTTCATATTCCAAACATCTCCTCCATAGGATGCAAGATAGGTAAGAGTGGTATCTATCCGATGAGGAGAACCTAGATAAGAAATAGAGGTAGAGCTTTGTACACCCGCTTCTTCACCTGCAGTGGAATCAAATGCGATTTGTTGATAGTTGGTTTTCATTACCATGGTGGAAATGGGTTGCCAAGATGATCCCACTTGCCATGTTTTAGTAGGGGTTAGGGCAAATAATTTATAAAGAAAACTTTTACTACTATTTAAATTTAGCTCGGGCTTACGAACACTATAATCCAAATGGAGCTGAAGACTTTTATGCAGGGTTAAATAAAGAGAGCTGATACTTTGAGAAAATTCCCATTCTTTGTCACTTCCAATGTTTCCCCATTCCCCTTTTAAGAGGGTGAGTGGTGAAAAGGGGAGCATTTCCCAATTGGTAGTTATTTGGCTAAACACCAGGTTGTTGTTGTCATCGTCTACCCTGTGGTGGTTGATTCCTGCCTGCCATGTAGTTAACCACTTCTCAAAGCTTAATGAGGTTCCATAGAGTTGTTCTTTGGAGTCTTTGTCAATTTGGTAGAGGTCTTCCACAATTTTCACTAGCCCAGCAAAGCTATTTAGTTTCAAAGAAGGGGAAAAGTAGTAGGGGAGGGTTATCCCATCAATGAGTTCGGTTTGAAAACCTTCCGTAATTAATTGACGGCCTACTTGAACTCTTGATTTGTGAAACGGGCGTTCCTCAAATCCATAGCCAAAGGGAGCCGTTAGATAGAATTGATAGGGAAAAATCTTCCATTCTCCACTGCTCAGGTTGTTATCAATGCCCATTTCGATGTATGTCTCTACTCCAGAGGGTAGGACATGATTGAACTCCCAATCGAGCATAACCTTGGCATATTGATTTTCATTTAAGTCTTTAAAGTAGCTCCCTCCCAAGGTGGTTTGATAGGTCACCAATGCCCAAAGGGGAGAGGTAAAAAAATAAAGACTGAACCCGAGAAATAAAATATTAAATTTTTTGGTAGACATAGAATTAATTCTAGCAAAAAAAACAGAACTTGTTCAGATTTATTTCTTGTTAAATCTGCTAGTTATTCCATTTTTAAAGTGGTAAAATAGTTTATATTCCAATTTATATATGTATTAAATTAACTGTCGGGGGGCTTTGTGAGCAGTGCAGCAGAAGGAGCCAATCAAAACTTTTTTAAATTAAGACCTAAAATACTACCTTGTAAGTATCATACCAGTGGTCTTAAGTTGATCGTAGAAAATGAGCAAACCCATGAAAATCATGTCTTACCAATGGAACGGAAGGCTATAATAGACCATCTGGACGGGAAAAAATCAATCCGTGAAATCATGGAGAAGGTCTATCAAGAGAGTAAATCCCTGCCATTTAAATCTCTCTACTCTACCATTAAAACTTTGAATGATGCTAAGCTACTGGATCCCCCTTTAAATACTGCTGAACTGGCGACCGATGAGAACCCCTACGATAAACAAGAAAAAGGTTTGATGCAGTCATTTTATCAAAAATCTTTATTTCAAAGAGTGGATGTGCCCTTTCAAAATGTCAAGCTTTTCTATACCCTTGGTGCGGTGGTCCTTCTCTCTATTTTAACCTTCTCGATTAACTTTTTACCCAACCTCCAGTACAGCTCATTTCTTAATTTACAAGAAGGCTACTCCATGGGAGTCTTTCTTCTCTTTGTGGGTTCTTGCATTTTGCTTTCCTTTCGTTATTTCTTAAAATGTCTTTTATTGGGATTAGGAGTGGGGCACTTTTTTAATCCGGGTGTTAAGTGGCATTGGGCTGGTATCTATTTCCATGTCTCGGATGAATCAATCTATTCCATGTCTGACAAGAATAAGATCATTTTTTATGCCATCAACTCTTCCCTCTTTTATCTCTTTGGGGTGGCTATATTAACCTTGATTATTAAAGATCCTGCCTATATTCACTCTATGGCTATTTTAGCAATAATACTTACCTTCTTTGCGCTGAACCCTTATAAAAAGAGTGAAATGACTCGGGTATTTAGTTTCTTTTTCAATGATGAACAGATGACTGACCTGATCCCCTATTTGCGAAATAGAGCCTTGCTCTCTATTTTGGATCGGAAAAAAGAGATTGATAAAGAGTATTTGTATTTGCTGTATGCTTCCTGTTCTTTATTATGGGCGATTGCTTTTACCCTGTTTTTTCTAGATCTCATAAGTGGGAACTTACCGACTCTTATTAAAAGTATCCGTTACGATGTCTGGACAGAAAGTCTCGGAGCCTCAGTTATACTATTCTTTTTAGTTTATGTATGTTTCTCACTAATGGTGGATCTCTTTTCTACTATCTTCAATAATTTTATCTATCCTTTTATAGGTCCCATGCTCAAAGCCCGGCAAATGGTTTTTTCTAAGAAAAAGAAAGTAGATGATGTTCCGGCCATGGAAAACTTTCTATCTAAAACTCATATTTTTGATGGAGTGAATCCTGATTCGGTTCGCAGTTTAATCAAAAACAGCATGCTCACCAGCTTTAAAAAAGGGACCCGGATTATTATTCAAGGAGATCCTGGTCATGAAATGTACTTTCTCTTGAATGGGGTGGTGGAAATCCTTAGAAGAGAACCCACAGGGAAAGAAAGAAAAATTGGAAACCTCTATCAAGGGGCTATTTTTGGAGAGATTGCGATTCTAAAGGATTGTGTGAGGACTGCTGATGTGGTGGCCTCCGAAGATGTGGATGTGCTGGTAATCACCAAAGAGGAGATCCATACTCTGTTAGGTGGTGGGGAAAACAAAGAAGACTATAAAAAAATTATGGACCGGATTGCTCTAGTAAACTACCTATCGAGCTCCAGACTTTTTCTGGGTATGCCTCATGAATTAATCCATGCGGTTTTAAGTAAAGGGATCGTTGAGCATAAGCCTGCTAATTATATTGTCACCAAACAGGGTGATGATGATAAAACCTTCTATCTGCTGGTGCGTGGTGAAGTGAGTATTAAACGGGATGGTAAATTAATAGCCACTTTGAAACAGGGAGATTATTTTGGAGAAATTGCTTTAATTGCTAATCAAAAAAGAACTGCTACGGTTGAAACTTTGATGGACTGTATGCTGCTAAAATTAGAAGCAGATGCTTTTTGGGATGTCTTAACCGAGAATGTTAATCTAGCTATGTGTGTAGAAGCCATGGCTGAAGAGAGAATTGCGGGGGCCTCATGATAGGAATGGTAGCAAAACTTTTACCAATCGCTTTGTTGGCCGGTGGGGTTTACAAGGGGAAAGACAAAATTAAGGACATTGCCAACTATCCCGTGAAAATGGGAACCCAGATGGAGCTCACTAACATAGCTCGTATTCTGCGCCTCGATTCCATCGATGAAAGTTGGCCCTACCCTGACGAGTTCAGTGAGTATCTTAGATCTTCCATGAAAAAAAAGAAGGGGCGAGATATGGCCAATGATCTTTGGGGTAACAAGTATATATTAATTGATAAAGATCAAGAGTTAATTGTGGTGAGCGGGGGACCGGATGGTCAAATTGAAACCCGAGATGATATGAAAATAACAGTCCAGAAGTATTGATGAGATAGGTGAATAAATATGTTCGGTGGTTCGGATCAATATAAAATTGTGGCAGTGGATGATGACCCTTTTCAATTGGGTTTAATGAAAAAATTTCTTCAAGATCAGGATTATGATTTAACACCGGTTCCTGATCCTGCCATGGCCATTGATGTTTTGCTGGACGATCCGCCTCAGCTTATCTTGATGGACATCTCTATGGGGTCTATTTCCGGTCTAGATCTGGCACGGCAAATCAAAGAAATTCCCGGTTTGTCAGAGATTCCGATCTGCTTTTTGACCGCCCAAAATGAAGTAACCAATATTGCCGAAGCTTTTTCTGTTGGAGCTGCCGACTATATTTCAAAACCCATTGTGGGAGAAGAGCTGCGTTATCGTATCAATGCCCAACATCAGAAATACTTAAAAAAACAAGATTATGAACTCGAACAGCTGGAGATTCAGATCAAACTGGAACGACGCTATGAGCTGCTAGAAATGATCAACTACCTCTTAGCCAGTGCTATGAAGGATGCTCCTCTTGACGAGTTATTAAGTGAGTGTATTTCGGTGATTGTTTCTTCTTCCATTGCTCACTTTGAACCCAAAGGGAGTATTTATCTCTTTGATGAAGAAACAGAAACTTTAAGACTTACTTCTCATCATCAGATTTCCAACGAGGCAGTTAACAATTGCCTTGTATCCAAAATGGGAGAGTGTATTTGTGGTCAAGCTGCCGCTGAGAAACGGGTCATTTTGGCTAGTTCTGAAGAATCCCTAAAAGGTGCCAAGCCGCACTGTCAAATATCAGGGCATTATTGTTTGCCTTTGATTGAGAAAGATACCCTACTAGGTGTTTTGAATATTTATGTACCCTTGGGTCATGAACCTTCTGAATACGAAGAGCGCTTTTTAACTATTATATCAAATTCAATTGCTCGGATTATATACACAAAAAGGATGCAAGAAGAGAGTCTTAAATTAAGTAAACAGCTGGTGGAAGCGGAGAAGCAATCCTCATTAGGATTCTTATCTACCGGGATAGCTCATGAATTGAACAACCCCTTAGCTGGTATTATGGGCTATGCCCGTATGTTGAAGGAGAACACTAAAGACTCTAATAATATAGTTTATCTGTCTGATAAGATATACGGTTTATCTGAGCGTATGAAATCCATCATTGAGCAGCTTCGTATGTTCGTGCGACAGAGCCGAGATGGAGATTGGGAGGCGGTGAATTTAAACAGGTTGATTCAAGACAGCTTTCAACTCTTTAATACTCAGTTGGAAGAATTGAATGTTAAAATCGATTTTCAAATATGTGATCAGATATGTCAAGTTTGGGGGCATAAAGCTTATTTAGATAATGCGATGCACCATTTGATTACCAATAGTATTGAGGCTTTTATCAAACTGGAAGAGGAGAGAGATAAGACACTTTATGTTCGGTTGAGCATTGAGGGAGATCAAATTCAGTTTCTCTTCAAAGATAACGCCTGTGGTATGTCACTAGAAGTGATAGATAATATTTGCACACCCTTTTTTACTACTAAAGAAGCGGGTGAGGGTGCTGGCTTGGGTATGTCGATTGTACTCGGTGTGGTTGAAAACCACAAAGGCAAGCTGGAAGTGGAAAGTGAATGGGGTTTAGGATCCACTTTCAAAATCAATTTTCCACTCCTCGAGATGGAAGAGAGTGTTGAGCCTGAGGCTCAGGAAGATGAACCTGAAGTTCCAGCTCCTCAGATGAGGATGAGTAAGAAGCCGGTGGTCTTGGTGGTGGACGATGAGCCTGAAGTGAGTGAAGTGGTTTCCTTCTATATTGAAGATCATTTCCGTCCGATTGAAGAGAATAATCCGGGTAAAGCCATTGAAATGATAAAAGAAAATAAGTATGACCTCATCCTCACCGATGTGAAAATGCCTGAATTTACTGGTCTAGATATTGCTAAGAATGCTAAGAAGTACCAACCTGAAACTCCGGTGGTGGTGATGTCTGGTTTTTCCAAAGAGGATGAAATGGTGAAAGGTGTTCTTGAAGCAGGTGGTCGTGGCCTTATCAATAAGCCTTTTGGTGATCCAGATGAAATTGTCGCCTTTTTAATGAAGTTTTTAAACTCTTCCGATTAAGCTTCTTCTTCTCCCAAAATCCTTAATTTGTTAAAATTATTATCCATAATATATTAATATTACTGTGTAATATATTTAAATTTATCAAATTATCAAAAATAAATTAAAGAAAGTTTAAATTAAGGCGATGATGGGATTGAAGGCAAAAGTAAAGAATTTTGCCTGTTAAATCCCTATTCACTCTCACTGGACGGGTGAGACGCCCGAGGAGAATGTTCATGGCCTTAAATCTAGCCCGGATGATACCCCGGATCTTCCAAATACATATTTTTATGTGCTTACTGGGTGGAAATCTATTTGCAGAACTGCAAAGAGTGGATGGCCCCAAAGGAGGCACCTATTCCTTGGGTACTTACACCTATTCCCTGTTATCTGATGAGACCGAAACGGAGGTTTCGTTGTACAAACAAGCCGCTAAAGACTATCTCTGGCAGTACTATCAAGTGGCACCGGAAAGTTACGATTTGACGGTGATGCGTATGATGAAAGATCCGGCTGGCCACCATATTGTTTATCAAATGGCTTTAAATGAAATTCCAATAATCAACACGGCTCTGGCATTGCACATAAAAGAAGGAGAGGTACTATTAATTAATGGAGTGATACTGCCTTTTATACAAGATTTAATCAATGAACATGAACATTTTGATCATAAAGTGGATCCTCTTTCTGTGGAGAAAGCAAAGCAGCAATTTCAGAGTCTTTATAAAAGTTCAGATGAGACTCAGCCTCAGTTGGTCTATTACTATAAAGAAGACTCAGAAACTCCTTTACAACTCTGCTATCAGTTCGAATTTACCCCGGCAGCTTTTCCTAAGACTTCTTTTTTTCAATTAACTGAAGGAGAGGATATGAAACCCATTCATGGACCGGTAAGGGTTTTAATGTCTGCTTATTCTGGTGATGTGGTGGCAGAGGATTCCCTCGCTATCCATATGGGCTTACAAGAAAAACTAGGAATTGAAAAAAAGAGTGATGTGACATTTGTCACTGGTAAAGCCAAGGTCTACAAGCAAAATTGGATAAAGACACCCGATGTAAGCATGGTGGATTTGCCCAATCTACTGGGGAATGGGATCTTATATGGTAAGTATTTACGGGTATACAGTGCAGGGGCTCATAAAGGCTTAAAAGTGGAAGATGACAAGCATGCTTTTGTCTACAGTTTAAGTGACCCTCGCTTTGACAATGTGAGTGCTTATTACTATGGGGATCTGACCCTTTCTTGGTTTGATAGTATGAATATTCCTCTGGGGGGAATCATTCTTACTTATCATATCCATGATCAAGAGACTCCCGGGGTTCCCATGAATAATGCCTATTATGATCCTCTCGATACCTCAATTCATATTGGTGATGGGGATGGTCAGATCTTACAAAATCTAAGTCGAGATATTGATGTTATTGCGCATGAAACCTCTCATCATATCATTTATAACTATGGAGGGCTGCATTCTTTAAAAGGAGAATCCGGAGCTATCCATGAAGGGACAGCTGATTATTTCACATATGCTCTCACCGGAGATCCCTATTTAGCAGAAGGAGCCCCTGTGATGGGTGATTACTTGCGAACAGCTGAGAATCAGCTGACCTATCCCATGAATTTTGAGTATGATATTCATACTCGGGGTAATCTCTGGTCCTCCACTCTTTGGCAGCTCCGAAATTCAGTGGTAACTGAAGAGCAAAAAAACATTGATATTATAGTGGCGCGGGGACTGGCATTTCTCAATCCAGAAGCTGTTTTTCTTGATTATGCCAATGGTCTTTTATTAGCTGACCAGGAATACATGGATGGTCGGTATCGATGTAAAATTGCCAGTGTGCTTGGCGGTAGAGGCTTTCATTTTACTACCGAAAGAGTGGGCCTCAGTACTTGTGCCAGTTTAACTAAAAGCCGTATTTCTGCAAATCAAGGCAACTATCAAAATGTCCTGCGTGAACAACAAATCATTTGGGATAAGGAAGAGGAAACCATTGAAGATGATCCAGAGTATGAAGAACGGGGAATTCTAAAGTACACTCCCTTAGGATGTAATATTGCTTGGGGATCCAGTTTGCAGGCAAACTCCCCACTTATCCTCTGGCTGCTCATTATTCAAGGAGCTGCTTTATGGTTTGGAATTCGTAGAAGATAAGAAAGTGTTCGCTAATTCTAGTCGCTAGGATACTCATTATTTATGCCACTCCAACTGCCAGTGTGATCAGAGCATCTTCTTGTGCAATGGTTTACTCCAGCAGGGTTTTCAGGTGTAATAGTCTTAATGTCTGCTCTATTGCACATACATTTGGAGTCTCCCGCCCAGATATCTCGCTTTGCTTGAACCACAGGGGGAAGCTTTTTTACCGGGTAGGTGGGGCGATCTTTAGCCACCACTACGAAATTGTATTTCCTTTCACCTTCCCCGCTATCAGTGGCACCGAGCCAGATATCATAGAAAACATCCGCTGGGGCATCATTGGGGTACCAATTAAGTCGGTTGGGACCCGTAGAGGCCCCATCCTTCATAAGTTGTACGGTATCATTTCCTGTGGGCCAATACTTATAGTATTCAGCAAAGTAGGTTTTTTCCAAGGATGAGATTTGAGTAATAAAGCTACGAGCTGTGGCTTGCCGCTGTTTGGTTATGTAATCACCAAACTGAGACATGGCCACCGCAGCCAAAATTCCCATGATAGCAATAACAATCATAAGCTCAACTAAAGTAAATCCCTGCTGTTCCTTGGAAATCTTCATAAGCCGATCTCTTTCACTTAATGTTTAGTTTTTTTACTTCCCTTCTCTTTGGGAGCCTCCTTTTTGGATTGCTCTGGCATAATATTATACAATTCTTTGATCTTTAATTCCACTTCGTTTCTGATTTCAGGGTGTTGGTTTAAAAACTGCTTCGCATTTTCTCGACCTTGACCGATCTTATCAGTGCCGTAGGTGTACCAAGTTCCGCTCTTATTGATAATGTCGTTAGATACCGCTATATCCAGAATGTCGCCCGACTTAGAAATACCTTCACCAAACATGATGTCAAATTCCACCTCTTTGAAAGGAGAGGACATCTTATTTTTAGCGACCTTGATGCGGGTTCGGTTACCGAGAATTTGATCCGCTTTTTTGATGGCGCCAATTCGTCTGACATCGAGTCGCATGGTGCTATAGAATTTTAAAGCGTTTCCACCAGTTGTGGTTTCTGGGTTACCAAACATCACCCCAATTTTCATTCTAATTTGGTTGATGAAGATTACTGCTGTTTTAGATTTGGACATGGTTCCGGTGAGTTTTCTAAGAGCTTGGGACATTAAGCGGGCCTGCAGACCCATATGAGAATCACCCATGTCTCCTTCAATTTCAGCGCGTGGGGTAAGGGCAGCTACCGAGTCAATAACTACGAGATCGATAGCGGCACTGCGTACGAGCATATCGGCAATCTCAAGTGCTTGTTCTCCTGTATCAGGCTGAGAAACTAGTAAATCATTAGTATTAACGCCAATTTTACGAGCATAGGAAATATCTAACGCATGCTCTGCATCAATAAAAGCACATACACCACCGTTTTTTTGAGCCTCAGCAATAGCGTGAAGAGTCAGAGTTGTTTTTCCAGAAGATTCAGGTCCGTAAACTTCAATCACACGACCTTTGGGATATCCGCCAATTCCTAGAGCAATATCAAGAGAAATGCTTCCAGTAGGAATAGTTTCTACTTGAATTTGTTGATCTTTTCCATCGCCCAGGCGCATAATGGAGCCTTTACCAAATTGCTTTTCAATAGAGGCTAAGGCTAAATCAATGGCTTTGACTTTATTGTTGTCAACAGAATCTAACATACATGGTCTCCTTAATGAGGTGAGTGGATTTTTTCATAGTAAAGTAAGGTCGCCCCGACAATGGCAAAAGGAAAAAGAAGCAGATTTAAAAAAGGCACCATGAGCAAAGTGCCATAGCCGAGGAAATAAAATTTGTTTTGGTTAAGTACTGATAAACGATCTTTGAGATGGAGTCTATGACGCGAAAGGCTAAAATCAATATACTCCCAAGCGATGAAAAGAGCTCCTATGGTGGCAGCAAGAAAGACTCCAATTACAGGTATGAGGAGCATTATAGCTGGCAATATGGCAACAAAAAGAGCTTTTTTTATCTCCTCTTTTACCAGGGTTAGGATTTTTTTCATTTCGCCAAAAAGGGTCAAATTGGGATTCTCTGGTTTTCCTTGCAGGGTTCGTTCTATCCTTTGAGAGATCACATCATAAAAAGGTGAGCAGAGGATATTGGTCAAGATCATAAAGGTGAACAGCATCAGAGTAAGTACCACCAGGTAAGCCACTGCAACGGTTGCGTACCAGATAGAAATCCAAAACCAACCATCTTCGGGTTTAGGGAAAATAAGGGATACTAAATCATTGCTGTAGAGGGCAAAAAAGTAGAAGGATAGACCATAAATAGTAAATGTAAGTAAAAAGGGCAATGAGAGAAAGGAAATATAACTTGGGTTTTGCCTTATAAAGGAAAAGCCTTTCTTCATATAAGATAAACCAATAAGGTACTCTTTAATAAAATCAAGGCTCAAATTCGATGGACCACTCTCTGATGTCTTTGGTGTCATATATCACCTATCAAGTAAGGTTTTAATCTTCAAGTTTTACTAATAAACCAGAAGGAGATAGAAAAATCCGCTTGAACAGGTAATAAGTGCCTAAGATTCAGCTTGTTCCTCGGTTTCTTCTTTTTTAGGAGCTGCTTTTTTAGCTTTCTTAGCTTTTTCTAAAGAGCTAATGGACTTACCGGAACGTAATGATTCTAGTAGAGTGCGGTAACTACTGCGAACAGCGTAATACTCTTCACTATTTTCTTCTTTAAGTTTTTTTACATCACCACGTAGGCTTTTCAATTTTCCTTTAAGTCTTTTTAAAGCGGGTTTGAAATCGCTAGGAACTTTAAGGTCTTTGTTTGTCTTTAACTTTTTGTCGAGTGTTCGTAGCTTAGTACGTAACCACATGTTTTCCTCCATCATAACCTAAAACACAGGGAATCTGATCCCTTCAAGGCAGTCGATACTACTCAGATAGTTAGATGATGTCAACTTAATTCTATGGACGGCCCAGAAAAATAACCTAGTAAATATAAGTAAAAAATCATAGAGTGAGTGGTTATGAGAAATGTAATAATAAAAATCTTCTTTGCCCTCCTCCTTTTTCCAACAATTACTGAGAGAAGTAAGGGGGCTTCTTTAAAAAATCTGGTGCAAAATTTTGAAGCAGAATCCCTTTTGATTAGTGCTATTAAGACCAAGGTGAGAGCCTCTAAAATGGACTGGAAAGATGGGGTTAGTCAGTTTTTACCCCAGTTAGGACTAACAATCACCAAGCCGTGGAATGATCAAGAGAAAAACCCTCTGCAGCCTCATTATGATCCAGAGGGTCTTCAAGGCTCATTGACCTTAAAGGAGAGCCTTTATCAAAATCATGCTCAAATTTATAACCTGGCGAGCTCTCATTTAAAATGGAAAATGACCATAGAGCAGGGAAAAGAAGAGATTAATCAGCTCATTTTTCAATTGATCTCCTCTTATTATGACTTCCTGCTGGCGCGTTCTCAAAAACAGATATCCGAGCAGGAAATAGAAAATCGACAGCAAACCTTAAAACGCGCTTTTGAACTTAACCGTATCGGTAAGATGAGTGAACTTAACTATTTGCAAGCTCAGATCGATTTAGAAAAAGCTCGGCTGCAGCAGGAGAGGATGAATCATCAATTAGATTTAGCACTCCTTTCATTGAAGCGCTTTATGCCAAATTTTGAGCCCAGCCCAGAACTTTCTATTTTAAATTTAAAGAAGACACCTTATTTTGTGACTCTTTTTATGCAACAAAGCCAAGAACATCTTCTTGCCACCGGATTAGAAAATGCTCCCTCCAATAAAATAGCCATCTTGCAACTAGATCTGCAAAAAGAAAAGTATTATCAATCCTGGCGATCTTTTCTCCCCGGTGTCTATCTTCAAGGGGGATACAACTGGGATTTTTCATCTTGGATGCAAGATCAAAAGGAAGACCAAGTGGAAGAAAACTGGAATATCAGTTTGAATTTGAACTGGGATCTTTTTGATGGCTTTCAAAAATACCGCCAAATGGAAAGATCGAAAATGGAAATGGCTCGTCAAAGGTGGAACAATGAAGACAAAGGCAGGGTTTATCAGGGAGAGGTTAAAAAAGCTATGCTCAGTGTAGCTCATGAAAAAACCCGATTAAAGATGGTAGAGCAACTTTTGAGTCAAGCTACCAAAAGGAGAACTCTGGCCTCATTACAATATAAACTAGGCTTGATTTCTTCTGAAGATCTTAACCAAGCTGAACTGGATTTAAATAAAGCTGAAACAGAGCGAGTGCAAAGAACGGTGGATTATTTTAAAGCCATCGCCACTGTTCTTTTGAAGGTGGGAATTCCTTTAACTTCCACTGGGCAATGGATCATGCAATCGCACTAGAATACCCCTCATCAAGGAGTCACCTATGAGTCAATACCGTTTATGGACTCTTATTCTTTTCTTAATACTCTCACTTCCTTTGGGGAGGTGTGTAGAAAAAAAAGAATCAAAAAATAAAAAAAATAATAAGCAAGAGAGTCAGATAAAAAAGAAGGATAGCAAAAAGGAAAATAGAAGGCGAAAGAAAGGCAAAAAAGGAAAACGGAAAGGTAGAAAGAAAATTGATCTAGCTAAGTTACCTGAACCCATTGTTCCTGTCCTTGTACATCAGTTGAAAAGGGATTCAATCAGCTCATATTACATGACCTATGTGGTTTTACAGGCCGATAAGAAAGTTGAAATTTTCTCACGAACCACCGGTATTGTTGAGAAGCTATTGGTCAAAGAAGGTGAGTGGGTCAAAGCAGGACAGCTGCTCCTGCGCCTTGAAGATGATAAAATTCGCGCTGAAGAACGAGTTAAGAAGCTTCTTTATGAAAGGGCTCAATCTGAATTTCTCAATCAAAAGTCTTTATGGGAAAAAAAGCTCACCAGCAAAGATCAAGTGGATAAAGCTGAGCTGAGTGTCGAAGAGGCTAAGCTAAGATGGTTAGTGGCTGAGCAAGAGCTTCAAAAAACCCAAATTCGCTCACCAATTGAAGGCCTTGTGGCAAAAAAAGAGGTGGAGTCTTTTGCTTTACTCCAATCAGGACGATTGATTTTCTCAATTTTAGATCCAAGAAAACTGAAAGGGGAAGTTTCCATACCAGTAGAAGTGGTCAGCCGCATGAAGGTCCATGATCCGGTCCAAATAAAGGTCAATAAATCGGAAGATCAGTTTTTTGAAGGTCATATTAATTATATCTCTCCCATTATTGATGCGAAAAGTGGAACAGTCAAAGTGGCTCTTTCTTTGGATAATGAAAAGGCTAATTTAAAACCCGGGCGTTTTGTCCAGATCAAACTGACCAAAGGGAAAAAAGAGAGTGTCGTCGTTCTACCGAGGACATCCATTTCTTTTGTTGGGGGTAAGCAATACTTTTATAAGGCGGTTTCTCTGGAGCAAAAGGAGCAAGAAGAACTTTTGAAACGTCTGCAATCAGAGTGGGACAAACGACATAAACCAAAAAAAGAAGATAAAAAAGCGACCAAAAAGGTTGTTGATCAACCTCCCCCTCCCAGACCTACCGAGCTGGATACTAATATTTATAAAGCTCAAAGAGTGAAATTAGTTGAAGGGATTAAAAATGAAATGTTGGTGGAACTGCTGCAAGATGCTAAGCCGGGAGAACTGATTCTCACCGAGGGGTTTGATGGCCTCAAAGACCAAGCCAAAATTAGGGTTATGAATTTGACTGAACTTAAATAGCTAGGACAAAAAATGTGGATCGAACTTGCTTTAAAACGCCCCATTGCGGTCACCATGATTGTCTTGGCAATTGTGGTGTTTGGAGTCCTTTCTTATTTTAGATTACCACTCCAATTACTTCCCAATATTACCTATCCTTCTATTACGGTAAGGACTGCCTACCCCGCTGCCGCCCCCGAGGATGTTGAAAAAGTGGTTTCACAGGTTATAGAAGAGCGATTGACCACCATCACTCATCTACGCAGTGTGATCTCCGTTTCGGCGGCAGGTGTCTCGGATGTTATTTTACAATTTTCTTGGCAGGCTGATTTTGAAAAAGCCATTCAAGAGGTCAGAGAAAAAGTAGAGCGACTCTCTTTTCATGAAGGAGTCGACCGCCCCTTAGTGTTAAGATATGACCCCAGTTCAGAGCCGGTTATTCGCTTGGCCTTTTCTATTAAAGGAGAGCAGGAGTCTTCCTTATCAAATTTACATCTGCTGGCAGAAAACGAAATTAAACCGCTGCTTAATGTGGTCCCTGGTGTGGCTGCGGTCATGCTGAAAGGGGGAGTTGAAGAAGAGGTCCTCATCCAATTAGATCGTCATAAAATGAGCTTGTACGGGATAAAGGTCAGTGATGTGACCAGACAGATAGCTGCCGCTAATATCAATATGGCTGGGGGTAAAGTCATATCCCAGGGTAATGAATTTTTAGTTAGAGTGGTCAACTCTTTTAAGGCGATTGAAGATTTGGGCCAGCTCCCGATCAAATCTCTAGGTCAAGCTTCCATCACCTTACAAGATATGGCCAATATCACTTATCAGCCTAAAGTGGAAACTATGATCGTCCGGATGAATGGTCAAAGAGCGATGGGGCTTGAGATCTTTCGTGAATCCAATGCTAGCATTGTGGAAGTAGCCAAGCGAGTGTTGAAGGTAAAAAAAGCGATCGAGAAAAAAAGTCAAAATCGCTTTAAGTTAGAAGTGATGTCTAACCAAGCTGTCTTTATTGAGCGCTCTGTTCAGATGCTCATGTCTACCGCTCTTTTTGGGGGAATCTTAGCCATATTTGTAATTTTCTTATTTTTAAAAAAATGGGTTTTTACCTCTATCGTGGCCCTATCCATTCCCATGTCCATCATCATCTCTTTTGGTGCCATGAGCTTCTTTGAAGTTTCTCTCAATATGATGTCTTTAGGGGGACTTGCCTTAGGTATTGGTATGATGGTGGATAATTCTATTGTAGTGCTGGAAAATATATATAGGTTTAGACAGCTGGGACTCCAGTCTTTTGAAGCCGCATTTAAAGGGGTGAAGGGGGTCTACTCTGCCATTACCGCTTCCACCCTAACCACCAGTGCGGTGTTTTTCCCTATTGTTTTTGTGGAAGGTTTAGCCGGGCAAATTTTCAAAGACTTTTCCCTAACTGTGGTTTTCTCCCTCGTTGCCTCTTTGCTGGTGGCCCTCTTTGTTATTCCTACCTTCTTTGTGGTGGTGGATCAGTTTTTTGGCAGTAAAACTAATTCCCAAGCAGAACACTCCTCTAGGCAGAAGCCAGGTTGGGCGCTGAATTTGTATGATCGACTCCTTCGCCTCTCATTTAGATATCGGTTGCTGGTGGCATTTTTAACGATGGTCACCTTTGGCTTGGCTCTGCTTATTTTAGGGCGGTCGGGTGCTGAATTGATTCCTAAAGTACATCAAGGAGTCTTAATTGCTAATACTCACTTTCCGGTAGGGACTTCTATTTCTCAAAATATAGAGCGAATCACCAAGCTGGATGATTATTTTTCTTCTATTTCCAATCTCAAGATGTTTAGTTCTCTATCCGGAGTGGATGAAGTGGAGGTGACCAATTTACAGGAAGGACCTCATTCAACCCGCTTTTATTTTCATTTGACGAAAGATAACTATGAAACATTAGCCCATCAGGAAAGGAAAGTAACTTCTCTTTTAAAGCAGCTTTTTGCCCGTATCCCCGACCTGCAATTTGAGATAAAGACACCCGAGATTATGAGCTATGAAGCTCCTTTGCAAATCTCTTTACTCAGTGAGAACTTAATCCTCTTAGCCAAACTCAATCGATTAGTCCTTAACCGTCTGAATGAAAACTCACTGGTAAAATCGGTCAAAAGTTCATTGGGCAAGGGCTTTCCTGAAATTATTATCTCCTTCAAGCAAGAGCAGCTGGCTCGATTTAAATTAGATGTGCGGCAGTTAGCGACCATTATTCGCAATCAATTAAAAGGAAAAGCTGAAAGCCGAATGACCTATAAAACCCGGACCTATGATTTAACTGTTAAACTTGATGAAAATGAAATTAAATCTATCAGAGACTTAGCCAACTTGCCCATTAAGGTAGAGAGTGGTTTAGAGTTACCCCTCTCATCTTTGGCAGATCTTAATATCGTAGAGGGTCCTTCAGAAATTCGTCATATTGGTCGGCAGAGAGGGACTGTGTTGAATATCCATCCAGTGGAAGGTCATGATCTTAATAGCGTTGCAAAAAAGCTGAAGAAGGTTATAGACCGCGAGATAGAGTCTTTGGGAGAAGAGAGTAGCCATGTGAATTATCATATTAAGGGTGAAGATGAGGAGCGAGTAGAAGCGGAGAAGCAGTTACTCTTTGCCCTCATTTTGGCTATTTTCCTTATCTATGTGGTGATGGCTTCTCAGTTTGAATCCTTCCTCCAGCCATTGATTATTCTCTTTACGGTCCCCTTTGCGGCTATTGGATCCGCTCTTTTATTGATGGTTTTTAAAGTGAATTTGAGTGTGATGGTTTTTATCGGTCTCATCATGCTCGCAGGTATAGTGGTGAACAATGCCATCGTCTTGATCGATTATATAAATAGTACGAAATCAAACAACCAGAGTATTAGAGCCAGAGTCATAGAAGGGGGTAAGATTCGACTTCGCCCTATTTTGATGACCACCCTTTCTACTATATTAGGCCTATTGCCGATGGTCTTGGGATTGGGTGATGGAGCCGAACTTAGGATGCCGATGGCCATCACCGTGATTGGTGGTTTAATCAGCTCCACCTTTTTAACCTTGTTTGTCATTCCTATTACCTATGACTGGATCTATGCAAGAAATGAAAAATAGGCTGCAAACTAATTTATGGGCTAAGTCCTTAGAGTACCTGGTTTACCATCGTCCGGTTACGGTGACCATGAGCCTCATTTCACTCTTGTTATTAGGCTGTATTGCCATTTATAAAATTCCCATTCAGCTTTTTCCCAGTGGTTTTCAAAGTCCTCATCTTTGGATAGAATTTCCCAGTGAGTCTCCCTCTCCCAAAGAAAATGAACAGCAGATTGCCGCTATCATTGAGCCCATGTTTTCCACTCTTCCTCATGTGAAGAATATAAATACTTACTCTTCGGCCTATCGTGTCTGGGGTTCCGTCGAGTACGATGATGGCACCAATATGGATTACGCTTTTAATCTCATAAAAGATAAGATAGAACGCTTGATCCCAGATTTGCCGAGTGGTGCCGAAAGACCGATTATCTATAAATTTAATAGTAATGAGATGCCGGTCCTATATTACGCAATTTCCTTCCCTCTTTTTTACTCTCAACCAGAAAAGGTGATTGAAGAAATTGAAAGGCAGTTGGAAAGTGTAGAGGGAGTGGGAAAAGTTGAGTTCCATGGAAAATTTAGACGCTATATCACTGTGAGTCTGAATCTGCAAGCGCTACGAGATTACCGTATTTCACCTGATAAAATCATCAAAAAGATTCGTAGCCTCTCTGTTAAAAAATCTTTGGGAGTGGTGCATCATGAGGAAAAGCAGTATTTTGCTCGCATCTACACCCGAGTTTCTCATATTAATAGCTTAAAACTCCTTAAAATTGATGATGAGCGAGATCTCCTTTTAAGAGATATTGCCGATGTGTTTGAAGACTCAAATCAAGACACGGGGGATATTCGCAATATTGATGGCCAACGGAGCTACTCTTTCAGTATTATTAAAGAGAACACCGCCAATACTATTAAAACCAGTGAGTTAATTGAAAAAAGGCTTCCTCAAATTCTCGCCCCGTATCAACCCAAAAAAAAGGGAGAGAAAGGGGAGAGTGAAATAGGCAAGATAACCACTTCTAAAATCTTCGCGCAGGCAGATTTAATCAAAGCGGCTTTAAAAGACATTTTTAAAACCGCTCTTTTAGGTGGAGTGATCTCTTTTATCATTTTGTT
This sequence comes from uncultured bacterium, assembly GCA_964343805.1. Classification (GTDB taxonomy): domain Bacteria; phylum Bdellovibrionota_B; class Oligoflexia; order CAYFLR01; family CAYFLR01; genus CAYFLR01. The sequence continues at coordinate 43,047 of CAYFLR010000021.1, forward strand.
TTGGTTTTTAAGGCACATCATTACCACTTTCATGGTGAGTATGGCTATCCCTCTCTCTCTTCTGACTACCACCCTCGTTTTATTTTTCATGGGCAACGATATAAATATCCTCTCTATGTTGGGGC
>CAYFLR010000021.1:43181-66523 GCA_964343805.1 uncultured bacterium
TATGATCTGCATTGGCATGGTGGTGGATAACTCTATAGTGGTGATGGAAAGTATCCATACAAAAAGAGAGGAGGGGGAAGAAAAACTCCAGTCTGCGGCTAAAGGAGTGCGAGAAGTGGGGTTTCCTGTCTTGATGGCCACCTCTACCACCATTGTGGTTTTCCTCCCCTTAATCTTAATGAAGAAAGGTTCAACTTTTTCATTTTTCATGCAGAAGTTAGGGTTTCCAGTTTGTATTGCTCTCTTTGCATCTCTGCTCATTGCCCTGGTATTTATCCCCGCCGGGTCTGCTCGTATCTCTTTTAAGATAAGTAAAAGCAGTAAGGTGTTAGATTGGCTGCGAAGTTTTTACAGGCGATGTTTATTTTTATCTCTTCGTTATGCTAAATCCGTACTGATTCTCTTTATTTTAGGCTTTGCTTCTATCTATTTTCCATTTAAAAAAGTCTCTACCGGCATGACCACCTTACATAAAAATAACCGAATCGGACTTCAGACCTATTTCTCACCTCGGATTAAATTAGAAGAAAAGCGAAGAGTTGTTCTGCAAATTGAGAATTTTCTGCTTGAAAATAAAAATAGATTTGGTTTAGAGCATGTGCGAGTTTGGATGGGAAGTAAAGGTAATCGGGCCGGTTTTCGCCTCTATTTAAAATCCCATCGCCCTGGCTTACCGAAGAGAAATGAGCTCAAACTGCAAATTGTGCAGCATTTGCGAGAGCAGATAAATGAACCGGGAGTTCAAATAGAGAGATTCTTTTCCAGCACCTCGCTGGAAGATGGAATTATCACTCTCTCCGTAGTGGGTGTTTCTTCAGAAGGTTTGAACAATGTGTTGCTCAGCCTGAAGGAGCGATTTAAAAGGTTAGATGGTATTAAAGAGGTGCAAACCGAACTAGATCGGGTGGATGATTTCGAGTGGGAGTTTAATCCTCATAATCATTCTTTATTGCAGGTGGGATTAACTCCCGCCCAGATTGCCCGCAATATTTCTCTTTATTTAGGCCGGCAAAAAGTGGGTTCCATCGAACAAGATGATTTCTCTCAGGTCCCTATTTATGTGAGAGTGGCTGAAGATGAAATTGATTCTCTGGATGACCTCATGACTATTGAGCTAAGAAGTCGTGATCAGTTTTATCCATTAAATGTCCTCGGCCAAATGACTAAGAAGAAGCGTCCGGGTCAAATTTTTCGCCGCAATGGCAAAAACCGCATGAATATCTTTATTAAGGTAGATAATGACAAAGTGGACGAGCTAAGAGAAATCATTATGCAAGGAGTTAAAGGCTTTGCCTTTCCTCCCGGCTATAGTTTTGATTGGGGAGAAGATTTTAATAAGAGCGCTGAGGATAAGAAGGATTTTATTTTTGCCATCCTGCTTTCCTGTACTTTTGTTTTCTTATTAATGGGAGTGCTATTTGAATCTTTTATTCTGCCATTTTCCATTATCTTCACCGTTCCCATGGCCTTTTTAGGGGCCTATTGGTTCTTTTATATTTTCAGCATTCAAATGAGTGTAATGGGATATTTAGGTCTGGTGATTTTGGTGGGAATTGTCGTAAATAATGCCATTGTTTTACTTGATCTTATTATCCGGTTGCAAAAGCTGGGGTACTCTCTTTTTCATGCCACTGTGAGAGCCTGTCTAACTAGATTAAGGCCGATTTTAATGACCGCAATTACCACTATCTGTGGTTTACTACCCATGGCACTTTTAGGGACCAGTGAAATTGGAATTGACTATAAACCCTTAGCCACAGCGGTGATCGGTGGGCTTTTTAGTTCTACCGTTTTTACCTTACTCTTTATTCCTTTACAATATACTCTGCTGGCTCGGTTTAAACGATTTATGATCGTAAAGGTTGGAGGGCGAATATCTAGGCTATTTCGTAGGAAACCAATACCTGGCTCTCCTTAACTGTCTGCACACATTTAAATAGGAACTAGATTCTCTTGCTGTATGAGGTATGCGGGTGAGTAAATTATTTAATTTCCGTTTAACAGCTCTAATGTTTTCAATTTTAGGATTAACATCCAGCTCCAGGCGAAGACAGTTTTTACTCAGGTTTTCACTGCGTTCATGTTGCACTTCTAAAGATGCCTGAAAGTTTTCCGGAAAGGATAACTGTTGTTCTGGAACCCCTCTTTCTTGTTGATGTCGTAAATAGAAGAGAAGGCTATACTCTGTACGGGAAATATTATTAGATATGGCCGCCGCTTCCACATTCATATCGTGAAGAAAGAGTTTTAAGCTTCTTAACTCTCTTGTTAGCTCCGATTTCCAAGGAGCCACCTGCTTTCTTAATAAGTCATAACGGGCAAATAGATCTTTTTGAATGCGTTCTAACATTTGTTTATCTTCATGAAGTTGCAACAGCTGGTTTCGAATATCTTGATTGGTGGAATAGATAGGGTGCTCTTTTTTCTGCCTGACCAAAGTCAGCAGGTCTTGGTAAGTCTCTGGAGTATGAGCGATAGCACGATAAAGTAATGAGGCATAAAGTAGAGAATCCTTGGATTTAACTTTTTTTAACTTTTTAAGAAGCGCTTTACCAAGAGGACTTCCTTGCAGGATATTTTCAAAATCGGCCACTCTAAAAAGGTGGTCTTTCTTGCTTTTACTACCTTTTAATATGTTGAGCTCTATGAGCTCTTCTTTCGAAGGAATAAGGGCTGTATAGAGATACTCTTCCGCATAGAAACCGAGGAGTTTTTTTCGGAGATCATTGAGCTCTTTCAATGAATCGAGTCCCAACTCCCCGGCAATACCCTTATGCTCCTTATGCTTTAGATATTTTAGGTAAACGCTGGCCAGGCCTACACCAATTAACTGACTGGGAATGAGGGGGAGGGTGACCAAAATGAGTTCAGGCTTGCCGATCACAAAGAGGGTTATGGGGAGGATAATATCAAAGACTATGGTGGGCAGTACCAGTGGTAAAGAGAAAGTAAAGCCATGAATTTGCACAAAAGAGAGTATTTTTTCTCTAAAATTTAGTCCCTCCATGCGTTTTATCACATGCTTAGAGACTGATTTTAATACTCTTACTTCGAGGAAGGGTGACTCCAGAGCCATGGTATTTAGGGTTTCATCCACTTCCCTTTGGATCATTTGGTAAAAAATTCGAGATTCTGAAAGAGGTTGGGTGGGAGTTTGATCGGCTTCCATAGTTGGAGGAAGTAAACACAAGCCCACCGCAAATAATAAGGGGATCAAGATTGTTCGTCTAAAGGCAAAGAAACTCATGTGCCTCTTATCGGTTGAGAATTAGAGAGTTTAATTAATATTTAAACTAGAGTGATATTTTGAGGTATTATGCTGATTTAGAAGGAAATTTGATAACGGTGGAATCTTCTTCCTCTTCTTTATTTTCTTCTTCTGGAGGAGGCACAAATGATTTTTCCAAGATGGTGGTGATATCTCTAAAGGCTTCCATTTGTAATTTTACATGGTCTTGCATCATTTGGGAGAGGGCAACCATTCTATTTTGCTTATTATTTCCCATTTTTTGCAAAGTGCCAGCAATTTGCTCTTGGAAAGCCTGTAACTCAGGTTTGTCTTTTAATAACTCCTGAAGCTCCTTTTTTAATTCGAAAACTTTTTTAAGATCAATAACTTTCACTAAAACCTCCCCTTCTAATGCTTTAAATCGGCCGGGTAGGGAGTTTTCTTAAAGTACTCAGAAAAGAATTGTTATTTTAAGGAGATAGAGACTTCTTAAAATGCAAGTGTTTTGTCATTCCTATAAATAAAACTCATCGAAGGATTATGATGGCGTATTGACTTCCTAGGAGTTCTTTGTCTCTTCGGTAGGAGTAATAACTTTGATATTCACAAGCTGTACAGGGGTTATGTTTTGAAATATTTGTAATGCCAAGGTCTTTTGCTTGAGACAAAATGATGTTCTCTAAATCGAGAAAGGCTTTTCCTTGCTTCTGCTTTACCCCCTCTTGATAGGGCGCAAACTTTTCAGTTACATCCTCTTGAACTTCATAGCAGCAAGAACCTATATGAGGCCCTAGGAGCAAGGTCAGTTGACTGGAATCAGTCGTATAATGGTGATGCATGGCTATGACAGTTTCTTTAAGGATGTTTTGCCCAGTTCCTTTCCAACCACTGTGAATGGCTGCAACCGCGGAGTTGACCGAGTCATATAGTAGAATTGGCACACAATCAGCAGTGCGAACAGCCAAACAGCAAAGGGATTCATTGGTTATCAGTGCATCACAATTTTCGGCAACTTTTATCCCTTCATGGCTATTTTCTACTTTACTGACCTGATTACTATGAATCTGGTGGGCGGTCCAGAGAGAGTTGACTCTAACCTTATGATTATCAAGGTATTTCTTGATGTTTTTACTGTGCTCCGAGCTATAAAAATCATTTTTGGTGGTGAAGGCAAAAAAGTAATCTTGATGAAGGGGGTATTGTTGGCGATTGTGTTTCATTAATAAGGCATCCTAGCAGCCTATAATCTAAAAGAAAATAGTAAAAATTTAAAAAAGAGAGCTACAGGCACGATGGTATGGGGTGAATCTAAAAAGTGCCTAAAGAGGTCAATTAGGAACACCATACAAAAGTATGGTACAATGGTTCATTAGCTCTATTTCATTATTAGTGTGGATTTACTTGTAGGGGGGGAATTATGAAAAAGAAACTATTAACACTTTTATTACTCTTTCTTTCCATCTTGATAATTGGAAACTGTGGCCCTAAAGGGGATAGCGATGAAGAGAAGGTGGATGACACCAAGGTAGAGAAAAAAGAGGGTGGGGAAGAAGGAACCACTGATGAGGCTGATGAAGCGGATGTGGATGGAGAAGTGGACGAAAAGTTTGCTGGCCTGGATGTGATTGAAGAGGGAAAACCAGATGATTCCTCTGGCAGTAAAGTAGCCTTTAACTTCTCTTTGGGTGGCGCTTTAAAAGCGATCACTGGTAACCTTGTTTCAGGTACAACCAGTAGTAATAATAATAACACCTCAACCGCCTCCGCTAGTGCATCTGCTAGTGATAACTCTAATGCTACAGCGGATGATGATGTGGTAGTGGATGATGGTATTTACTTAGAAAGTGGCGTGGTCATCACCAGCGCTCAAGTGAGCGTGTGTGGTATTGGTGTTCATGTTAAGCGTGAGGTTTCTAAGAAAGAGAAAGAACTCTCTAAAAAGATCATGGAAATGATCAAAGAGAGTGAAAAAGAGGAAGAGGAAATCTTAGAAGAGGAAGATGCGGCTGAAGAGGAATTGCTGGAAGAAGATGAAGAAGAAGTAGACGAAGAAGAAGCAGAACTTATTGCTTCAGTTGATAAACAAGCTACAGTAAAAAAAGATAAAATGGCTGAAGCCAAAGCTAAGGCTGAAAAAGGCAAATCTGCTAAAGGAGAAAAAGGTCAAGCTGGAAAAGGCAAAGCCGGTATGGCAAAAGATAAAATTGCTGATGCCAAAGGCAAAATGGAAAAGAAGGTTAAAGAACTCAAAGCTAAGTCTAAAAAGCAACTGGAAAAGCAAAAAGATCTTAATAAGAATGTCCGTTACCAAGGACCTTATGTGGTTGACTTAATGACTCACGAGATTACACCAGCCATCAAGCCAGTGGAACTCAATGACGGTACCTATAAGCGTCTTGGTTTTCGTCTCTGTAAACATCGTGGAAAAGAGACCGATCCTTTAAATGGACATGTGGCTTATATTACCGGTTATTTTACAGATGATGCGGGTGAAAAAGTGACCTTTGTAGTGATTCTAGAAGGGTCTCAAGTGATCCGTATTGTATCTCCTAAAGGTTTTAAATTAAGTTCTGGTGAAGATAAATTTGCCCTCGTCTTTGATGTTAAGAAATGGTTCAAAGGCGTAGATTTTACTAAATTTAAAACGGTGGCCATGGAACGCTTTTTTGATCGCGTGAATTACAAACTCTCCAAAATTGGTGAGAAGCACTCTGATTATGACAAATTGAAAAAAGATATGGATAAGCGTCTTGGAAAAATCGACGGAGCTAAATTTGAAGGTCTCCAGACTAAGATGGAAGAGCGCAAAGAAAAGATGATGGCTCAGAAAGAGAAGGCTATGAGCAAAATTGCTGATGCCAAAGCCAAAAAGATGATGATGGAAGCTAAAAAGCAAGATCGAATCCGTGAGCGTCTCAATGTTGCTGAAGACATCGATCTGATTGTTCATCCTCGTCTAAGCTCAGATCCTGTGGTGAGAAAAGCACTTAAGAGAATTCGTTTTAACATCAAAAAACGCTTTAGAATGGGTAAAAAGAAAGCCAGCGGCGAAATTGATACCACCGGTATTGATGTGGATGCCGAGTTAGATGAAGACTCTGTAGAAGAGGGTGAAGAAGATATGGATAAGGAAGTAGAAGATGAAGTGGATGAGGATGATGTTGAATAATTAACTCTCTCCGTGTCTTTCAACTTTGAATGAGAAAGGGCTGCTCCCTGGGGAGCGGCCTTTTTTTTAGTTTGTGCGCGGAAAATTGGTGTTTTTTCTTCTCTAAAGCCTCGTTATAGGATTTCCCCTTTGATTTCAAAATTTTACCGAATAATTTTATGAACCAGCAATGATAATAATGGTTTGACAGAATTTAACACCATTTTTCCGCGCACAAAGTTTATTCATGGTTAGTTTTATGGTTAGTATGAAAAGTACACCATTGATGGTGGAGGGTTATAGGTTTTTAAGTGATTGAAAATATTGGAAAATCAAATAAAATTTGGTAAAAAAACAGTAAAAAGTATAAAAAAACTTGACTAAAAAAAATGGTATATGATATTAATACTCCCTAGAAAGTGCGCTGATACCGCAAAAAAACTAAGCTGGGAGAGAGAGATGGAGATCAGGCCATTAAACAAAGAGAGATATTTACTAAACCTGAGCGGTGACTATCAGGTCATCAATTTTGGTAACAAAATAAAAGTGATTTTAAAGGTCTTATGGGAGTTGGATAAGGTTTTTATCTTAGAGCTTTATAAATTAAAAAACCATCTAAAGAGTGCAAATCTAGCCAAGTTAATCAAAAACTTTGCTGGAGATCTTATCTTCAAACTCGGACTCATCTTCCACGGTGTGCGTTGGCAAGAGCGATTTTCTTTTAAGAGCAGCCATTTAATTGAAGCTCAAAAGAAAGTTTTAAAGGATATTATCAAGGAAAATAAAACCACCCAGTTTGGTAAAGATCACCACTTTGATCAAATCGACTCTATTGAAAGCTTTAGATCTCAAATAGAAGTGCAGACCTATGAAACTTTAAAACCATACATAGATCAGCATTTAAACGGGAAAAAAGATTCCTTGGTGAAGGGAAAACCCATCAGTTATGCCACCACCAGTGGAACTACCGGCGAACCTAAATATATTCCTATCACTCCCAAAACGGAGGAGAGAGCTCATAAGGCAGTTTCTAGATTATGGGCTTATCAACTTTACAAAGACAACCCCAAAGGTTTTGAAGGGAAAATTTTAACCATCGTATCCCCTGCGGAAGAGGGGAGAACTCCTGATGGAACGGTTTATGGATCCACATCGGGGCAATTTATGCAAGGCATGAGTAGGGCAATAAGAAAAAAATATGCTCTTCCCTATGAGGTGTTTACTATCGAAGATTACGATTCCAGGTATTACACCATTTTGCGATTAGCCATGATGCAAGATGTGACCTTCATAAGCACTGCCAATCCAAGTACTTTAGTCTTGCTTGCCAAAAAATCCAATCAATGGAAAGAGCGATTGATCAAGGATATTCGAAAAGGAACTCTCTGTTCTGATTTAAAATTAGATAAAGAGCTTCGTAATCAGCTTCTAGAGTCTATCACACCTCAACCAGAATTAGCTGATAAGCTAGAAAAAAGTTGGCAAAATGATGAGCAAAAAATGCTTCGCCCTAAACACTATTGGTCAAACCTAAGTACCATCGGTTGTTGGACAGGGGGAAACTCTGGAACTTTCCTTAAAGAGTTGAATAGCCTCTACGGAGAGGCTCTACTTCGAGATTTAGGTTATCTTGCTTCGGAAATTCGTGGATCTATACCCTTTTGGAGTGAGACCAATTCAGGAGTCCTGACCATTCATCAAAACTTTTTTGAGTTTGTTAAAGTGGAAGATATGGAAGATGAAAATCCCACCTTTTTAACTGCCGATCAGCTTCACTTAGGCCAAAGATACTATATTTTTATAACCACCAAGGCGGGTCTCTACCGTTACAATATCAATGACATTATTGAAGTCACCGGCTTTTATAACGACACTCCCTCCATTGTTTTTGTGCAAAAAGGAAAGGGGGTCACCAATATTACCGGTGAAAAACTCTATGAAGAACAGCTTATGGCTGCAGTGAAAAACGTTTCGGAACAAACGGGATTAGAGGTGAATTTTTACATGGCACTCGCCAATGTTGAAAAGAGCAAATATGAGCTTTTTACCGAATTTAATCATCAAGAAATCACCACTGCTCAAAAAGAACTTTTCATAAAAAGGGTAGATGCTGCTCTATCAGAAATTAATTTGGAATATGAGGCAAAACGAAAGTCCTTACGATTAGCACCCATCGCTCTTAAAGTTTTGACTCCAGGTGCTTTTGAGCTCTTTAAGCAACAAAGAATTTCCCAAGGTGTGAGAGAGGCTCAACTAAAGGTTGAACCTTTAACGGAGGATCCTTTGAAAGTGGGGATGTTCCAGGTTGTGGAAACTATTTAGATAACACTTTACAATGAGTCCTTCATAGCTTTTGTTTTTGTCATCTGATATATTTCCTGAAATTGAAATTGGGGAAGTGGTTTTGCGGACTTTTTTATATACATCATTGTTAACCTTATTTTTTACCCTATCTAATTGTACGGCCCTCCTTTATTACCCCACAGCCTTCCAGTATATAGACCCCTCCAAATTAGATTTAAGTCCAGAAGAGATTGTTTTTTATTCAGAAGACCAGAGACTTCTTAGTGGTTGGTATTTTGAAAGTAAGACCCCACAAGCTTTAGTGATTATGTTTCATGGAAATGCTCAGAATATGACAGCTCATTTTTTAAATGACCTTTGGTTACTAGATCATAATTATGCCCTGTTTGTTTTTGATTATCGTGGATATGGTCGCTCTCAGGGAATACCTACTCCCGAAGGGACGGTTTTAGATGGTAAGGCTGCTCTTTATTGGGCCCAAGCAAAAGCAAAGGATTTAGGAGTACCTCTCATTGTTCATGCTCAAAGTATTGGGGGAATAATTGCCTTACAATCCTATTTACAAGTGAAAGAGCATATTGATGTAACTCTTTTAATTATTGAATCCAGCTTTTGTTCTTATCAAAATGTGGCACAAAATCTTTTGGCAAATAATTGGTTTACCTATTTAATACAGCACTTACCTTATTTGCTCCTTAGTGATGAACATGCCCCTGGTGAACATCTAGCCAAGATTAGCCCCACTCCGCTGTTGGTTATTCATGGGGACGAAGACCAAGTTGTTGATGTAGCTTTGGGGAAAGATTTATTTAAAAAAGCCCCGCACCCCAAGCAACTCTGGATCATTCCTGGTGGAAAACACATTAATGCCTTTTGGCAGAATAGTACAAACCAAGAAAAGCTATTGAGAATAATGTCTAAGCACCTCAACCTTAATGTGAAAAAATAAACCTAAACCCTGACTTTGCTGATATTACTTAATTTTTATATAGACCCTAATAGATGAAAAGTGGTAATCTTTCTTATCTTTTTATTTATCTTATTAGGGAGGATTAAATGAAACAATGGAAAATTGTGTTGTTGTCACTTTTTGCGATGTCCACATCTTCAATGGTTTTTGCAGCGCCATATGGAATGGCTGGCTGTGGAGTTGGCTCACTTATTTTAAAAGATAAGCCCGGGAAAATCCAACTTTTTGCGGCTACCACCAATCAGTATTTTGGTCAGACATCATCCATCACAAGTGGAACATCTAACTGCCGTGAAATTAAAGACGAGCGTGCGGGTGTTTATATGATGATTAACCACGATGCTTTGATGGTTGAAATTTCAAAGGGGCAAGGAGAAACCGTTGCCAACTTAGCCAGAATATATAAATGCCAAGATATTCAATATTTTTCTCAAAAAATGCAAAAGAGCTTTAACGTGATCTATCCTGACTCTAGCTCCTCTAAAAAAGAGGTCGTTGACCGTATTTTCCACCTTATAAAATCTGATGAATATTTACAAAAAACTTGTTCTGACCTTAGCTAAAGTTGATTAATTAAAGGAGGCATCATTATGAAAAAATGTGAAAATAGTTTTATCAAAGTTTTGTTATACTTTGCAGGGGCTCTTTTTATTGTATGTATGAGCACCCAGATATTTGCAGCACAAAAAGCAAAAAAAATAGTTCGTAATTACGGTATGGCTGGCTGCGGTTTAGGAGCTGTTGTAATGGGTAAAGATGGTGGTCAAATTTCTGCTGCCACAACTAACGGTACTTTTGCTAGTCAGTTGTTAGGGATTTCTTTTGGAACTCTCGAATGCATTGATGAAAAAAATAGAGATCTTTTCGCATTCCTCGATGAGTACATTCACTCTAACTACCTGTCTCTGGCTTCTGACATTTCCCATGGACAAGGTGAGACTGTAAATGGTCTGGCAAAGCTGTTAGGATGTAGTAAATCTGAAGAGCTACAATTAGTGCTTAAAGAAAATTTCTCAGGAATCTATAAGAATGCTCAAGTAGATACTATGGCTGTTACTGATTCCATTGTTCACATCATTAGAAGTACACCAAATCTACAAGATAGTTGCAGTAAAATGATTTAGTTCATCTGTAATTATTACTGAACGTATATAATGATCCAAAGCATACAACAAGGTACATTCTTAAACTCCTTAAGGATGTGCCTTCTTTCTTTTTTACCAACCTTTGCAGGCTTACTCTTTGTCGCCCATTCTCTGGGGGGGCAAGAAGTAAAAAGTTTGACGACCTTAGAAAGTGAAGTATCAACTTATGTTTCTGATGCACTTCAAAAGGGGCTAGACCAGCACCCGGTTTGGAGAAACCTTCTTCATTATAAAGAAGATATATGGGGCCAAGTTATAAGCCAGGTTGATGGCAAAGATTTCTTTTTGGATGACCAGGGTAAGAGTAATCCTAAAAAGGAGTTGATTGCCACTATTAAAGGGATTTTTCAACCTTTTAGTAAAAAAGATTACCATCCCTTGTGTATGTTTCCAGCACGGATGGAATTCTTGGCTGCTAATACCTCAATTCCCATTGCACAATTCTATGAAGATATTAAATGTAAGTATCTAAAAATCTTCTTGGACAACTTGAACCCAAAAGGGATCGCCGTTGTCTTTAGTTCTTATTACCTTGGAAATTCGGGCAGTGCTTTTGGGCATACTTTCCTTCGAATAATCAATAGAAAGAATACTAATAAACAGGACGAATTGTTAGACTATGGTGTGGGTTATGCTGCAAACCCAACTACCAACAATCCTATTTTATATCCAGTGTATGGAATTGCGGGATTTTTTAATGGCGTCTTCACTTCTGTCCCTTATTATTACAAAATAAGGGAATATAATGACTACGAAGCAAGAGATCTATGGTCATATGAAATTAATTTCACTGAAGATGAAACCAATATGGTGGTAAAACACCTCTGGGAATTAGGACGGACCTATTTTTATTACTACTTTTTTACTGAAAACTGTGCATACCATCTCCTTTCAACTCTTGAAGTGGCCCGGCCCTCATTAAAGCTAACTGACCGTCTGGCTTATTGGGTCATCCCCAGTGATTCTGTGAGAGTCTTATTTCAAGTTCCTGATTTAGTGAAAAATATAACCTACCGTCCTTCACTTCGAACAGAGCTTTATCACCAGTACAACCTACTTGATCCCAAATCAAAGGATCGCTTCATTCAACTCAAAGAAGGAGAGGGGGTAAGTGTTCAAAAAGAGGAAATCAAGCCCCTTATCAAAGCAAAAATTTTAGATGCGGCAATTTTATATCAGCGGTATAAAATCAATGATAAGAAAAGAGGTGTTGATGACTCATCACCTCCCATGAAGAAAAACTCTGAGCGTCAAAAATTTTATGAACTTTTAAAAGCAAGAAATAGTCTCCCTGTTAAAAGTAAGAAAATTGAAGTACCTCTTCCTACCAAAGAATTACCTCACTTAGGGCATGAGTCTGCTCGGTTTAGTCTCCACTTTGGAAACAGAGGACGTGATGACTTTTCAACCCTTATTCGTCACCGTTTCGCATTTCATGATAAACTAGATGCTAGTCAATCTTATCCTGAAAATGCGACCATTGAATTTTTAGCGACCGCCCTGAGGTTAGATTACAATCCTACCCGAATAAATATAGACCATATTCATATTATAGGAGCTCAATCCCTGGTTCCCTTGAGCCAACTGGATTCCAAATGGGGCTGGTCAATTGGTTTGGGACTCAGGACTATTTTATACCGTTCTCAATCAGTTTTATCGGGATATTTTAAGTATGGATATGGGATTGCAAAGAAGTTTAAGTTTGAAAAATGGGTTTATGTATTATATTGCTGGGCAGATGGGCATTTACTAGGGGCTCCGCCCATAGATTCTCCTTTGGGTCTAGGGATAGGACTCTCTCTCCCATTTGGAATTCTAGTTCACTTCAAAGATAACCTTAAAATGGATTTATCTATTAATCCGACTCTGACATTACCAGTAGATTTACAACACCATCTCCCTCATATTTCAGCTGAATTTCGTTATGGCCTAACAACAAATACCGCATTTGGTGCAAGGTATCAAAGATGGAATCAAGATAATCTTTGGTTTGGTAGCCTCTTTTACTACTATTGATACTAAAGCCAGTGAAGAAGAAAGTTCATCATCCTTTTTCTGATGAGCCTGATGTTTGATACCCTACAAAAGAAATGCTAGCATGCCACTAAAATCCGACAACATTAAAGGTATTAACTGTTGCTAAAGAGATGATCTCCAGTAGAATTTGGGTTTATTTGTTAGCAAGGTATTAAACTCTTTTCCAAATTGCCTAATAAGGTGGGTCTTTCCCACTTGTCTAGCACCTTTAACTACTAATGCGTTGTTGGTTGGACTCTTTTTCCAAGATCTTAATGTGTTGATTGCATTTCTTTTAAAATTCATCCTTCTTTGTCAGAACGATGAGCTCTTACTATCTTTGACAGTTTTTGCTCTTAGTCATCAGTCAGTATAAAAAGAGTTTACACTCTTCCATGCAGAGTGTAACTTTATAAAAAATAATCCTCTTATGAATCTACTCAAGGGTGATACTTTATGAAAATTAAATCATGTGAAGCAATGCAATTGAATATTCCTTTTAAAGTGGCTTTTAAACACTCTTTAGCAGCTCGTAAAGAGGTGGAATCCGTTCTTTTTAAAGTAGAATCTACTGATGGAAAAGTGGGTTATGGTGAATGTGTTCCTCGTGATTATGTGACCGGCGAAACGGTTCAAACTGTGTTGGAGCACCTCAGGCAGATAGCTCCTCAACTAGAGGGTAAAGAGTTTTCTGACTATCAAGAGCTTTACAATTGGCTCAAAGATTTTCCAAAGCACTTTTCCTTTCTGAAAGAGAAAGATCTTTGTGTGCAATGTGCTGCTGAGCTTGCGTTGCTTGATATAGGAGGTCAGGTTTTTGAGCAATCAGTGCTGAATTTATTTCCAGAGGTTCAACGAGAAGAAATTATTTACAGTGCCGTGATCTCTGCTGAAGCACCCGAAGTGGTGCAAAAGATGGTCGGACAATTTGCCCAGATGGGCTTTAAACAGGTCAAGCTCAAAGTGGGAGAAAACCTGCAAGTGGATCAGGAGAATGTTAAAATTTCTCGCAAGCTCTTGGGTGAGGACGCTTCTATTCGGATTGATGCCAATGCCGCATGGAATTTAGAAGAGGCTAAAAATGCTCTCGCTACCTATGCTGATATGGGAGTGGTTTCAGTGGAACAACCTATGCCGGTTTCCCTGCGGGATGATTACCCCAAATTGGTTGCCCATCTCGGTGACTCTATGAAAGTTGCGGTGGATGAAAGTCTTTGCAGTATTGCCGAGGGAAAATGGCTGGTGGAAAATAAGGGAGCGACTCTATTTAACTTAAGAGTTTCTAAAAATGGGGGCATTTTAAACTCTCTCACCTTAGCTAAAATGGCAGCAGAGAATGGCATTGATTGTCAGTTGGGAGCTCAAGTGGGAGAGACCTCTCTGCTCTCTTCAGCAGGACGGATTATTTCTTGTTTGGCACAGCCCTTTTTATTTCATGAAGGATCCTTTGGTGAACATCTGCTGGAATTCGATCTTACAACTGCTCCCGTAGTTTTTGGTATGGCAGGCAAGGCGAGCCTTAATCCTATTAAAGAAAATTATGGTTTGGGTGTGAAGGTAGACCCTCGGTTAGTTAGCAAAATGGTGGGCTAGATCATGCTTATTGATGCCAGAAAGATTCCCTCTGATAAAGTCATTTCATGTGATATTTGCATTATTGGTAGTGGCCCAGTCGGTCTTAGTTTAGCTTCTGAATTAGCTTCTTCTCCCTACAAAGTGGTGATTTTAGAAAGTGGGGGGGAAATGCCTTTGCCAGAGCAGCAACTGCTTAATGAAGGAAACGTCGAGTTGCAGGGACCGTTCAATTTTAAGCAAAAAATTGATGGGTATCTGACTCAAGGGAGAGTGAGAAGTATAGGTGGCACTGGTAACGCTTGGGGCGGCTACTGTGCCCCCTTTGATGAATTTGATTTTAAAAAACGCAGTTGGATTCCGGGGAGTGGGTGGCCCATCACCAAAGAAGAACTAATTCCTTTTGAAAAGAGAGCTGCTCAATGGATGGAGTTAGGAAACTTTCAAAGTGAACAATTTAATAAAAAAGACCCTCCCTTTTTTCCCTCGAGTGACTCTGTTATACGAACTAAAATTTTTCATCGCCATCCCATTCGCCTCCATTTTAAATATCTACCAGAGATAAAAAAATCAACCCAGGTGGATCTTATTCATCATGCCACGGTGACTCACTTACAAGCTAGTTCATCTGGAAATAAAATCGAAGTGCTGCGGGTTCAATCAACCAAAGAACATGGGTTCAAAGTGAAAGCCCGAAAAGTGGTGTTAGCAGCTGGAGGTATTGAAAATACCCGGCTTTTACTTTGCTCCAATGATATTCATAAAAAAGGCATCGGAAATCAATTTAATCAGTTGGGAGCCTATTTTATGGAGCATATTCACACCGAAATGAATATGCTCTATTTAAACCAAAAGCCCACTCCATCCGCTTTTAAACTCTTTGACGAATTTCGAATGGATGTGGATAAAAAACCTCTCGGTTTGCTGGGAGTGCAACCAGAGTTCTTAGAGAATGAGAGATTATTAAATAGCTATGCTATGCTCAAAGAGACTGATTTTGAAGACAGTCGACTGAACTCCTTTGATCGATCCGTGATTAAACAGACACCCACTTTAAATAAAACCACCGGTACTGGAAGTATATACTCTCTCATAATGATTACTGAACAAATGCCCAATAAAGAGAGTCAGATTATTCTTGATTCCACCAAGGATGCCTTGGGATTGCCTCGCATCCGGATTAATTGGAAAGCAAGTGAACTTGATATTAAAAGTCCCTTACGCACCATGGAGCTGATCGGCTCAAAACTCATTGCTGCCTACGGTGGACGGATGAAATTCCAAGCCGATTTAAAAACCTATCTTAAGCAATCTTATTATACCTGGCCTACCATGGGAGGTTTTCACCATATGGGAGTGACTCGCATGGGCGAAGACCCTAAAAATGGGGTGGTTGATGCCAATTGCCAGCTCTTTGATGTTAAAAACTGTTTTGTAGCAGGATCTTCAGTCTTTCCTACCGCAGGCGCGGTGAACCCTACATTTACGGCGGTGGCTTTGGCTGTGAGATTGGCAGATCATTTAAAGAAATCTTTGAAAGGTTGATGTTGTTGAATCTAAATAGAAGAGAATTTATAGAATTTGCTATCGCTTCCCTCGCTGCAGGAAGTGTCCCTCGTTTTATGATGGCGGCTCCTAAAATCTCAGCACTTGATGCGATTGGAAAAGAAAGAGGTAAGTGGTTTCAGGAGGTTGGAGCTAAGTATCAATTGATTCGACCTGATGAAGCTAATGAAACCCTGCTGGAACAGAAAATCCTCGCGGGCTGGAAGCCTGATCTGCCTCTAAATACCTTTCTCACCGATCAAATTGTCAGGGAATGTAAACAGGGTAAGTTAATATTATTAGATGGTTGGCAGTATTCCTTAACAGAAGCCCGGCTCTGCCTTCTTATGAAAATTGGTAAAAAGTATAAAAAATAATTAATATTTGACAAAATTAGGTAAATAGTGTAGTAATATCCCCTGTTAGAGGCGTGTTCTGCCTCGAAAAAAGGAGATGAAAATGAATTATTTACGTACTTTTGCCCTATTAGCTGTTATTAGTTTTTTTATTGCCCCCCTCAGCTTTGCTGATCAGCCTTTATCCATCGTTCAAAACACCGTGGATGGAATGTTTTCCATACTCGAGGACGAAGAATTAAGTGATGATGAGAAAAAGGAAATCATTCAGAAAGAACTTTTTAGCCATTTTGACTTTTTATCCATGTCAAAGGCCACCATTGGACGCACCTGGAGAAGGATGTCGGATGAGCAAAGAACAAAGTTCACTGCTTTATTTACCGAAATGATGAAGCATAGTTTTAAAGATCGCATTGAAACTCTCAATGAGAGCAGTTCCATTGAAATCAGGTATTTAAAAGAGAAGGTGCTCTCTGCTAGAATGGCTCAAGTTCAAACCCTTATTAAAACCTCATCCAGCAGCACGCGAGTTGACTATCGTCTCATCAAGAGTGGAAAAAACTGGATGGTTTATGATTTTGTTATTGAGGGAATGAGCCTACTGGGAAACTACCGCGCACAATTTCGCAATTTGTTACGCCGAAAAGGTGTCGATAGCTTAATAACTTTACTCGAAGAAAAAGTAGAAAAGATTAAAAGCCGGCGCTAACCACCCAACCATGGAAGGAGTAAGTTTGCTCCTTTTTTGATCCCACCGCATCCACCTTATAGGTGTAAATATAGTGTGCGCTGACAAATCCCAACTTACGTCCTAAACTCATTTTAAAGGTATAACTGTTATCGGGCTGATTGGCTCCAGGAACAGCAATGGGGTCACTAATGGGTGGTTGGGGTATGGATTCGGATGATTCCATTTCACTAAATAAAACATACACCGCTTGGAGGATGAAATTAATCCCTAAAGGAAAACGCTTTCTACTATCTGCGAATAGAAAGATAGAGTGGTAGGAAATGTCATCTTTGGTAAAGTGGGAGAGAGAATAGCCGGGGCCCACATCCAATTTCCATCGTAAACTTGGTAGATAAATCCTTTCAAAGAGTCGGATATCATTTAATGTGGCGGTGAGATGAGTCTTTCGATCCACATGATCATAATGACGGTGATGAGCCCAGATCCAATGAGTGGAAAAAATACGGCTCTCTTTTAACGCTATGTGGGGAGCGATCTTGAAATAATATCCCAGATCCGTCCGGTTTTCTAAGTTCCGCAGTCCAAAAGAGACATCTGTTTCTAGCCAAAGGAAATAGAAGAGGTAAAGAAATTGATTACTAAAAAGATAGTTATCGTAGAGAGTGCCTTTCTTTAAATCAATTCCCGTCTTATGATCTTCTCTGATAAAGGAGATGGCCGGAGAAATGGTGAAACCAGGATTTCCTGGATCAAGAGGTATATGGGCTAATTTAAAGTGGCCGCCATATTCAAAAACCGAGTAGACATTAGAATCAAGTCCTTCCAGTTTTACATCCACGATGGAAAAGTTGAGATGAGGAGCTAAAGCCCAATCAAATCCAGGGGCTCCCCAGGAAGGTAAAATCTGTCTTAGCTCCTCCAGAGGGGTGAGTTTTTTCTTAGAGGGCTTTTTGGTTGCATGCTTCTTTTTCTTCTGCTTTTTTTCTTTGACCACTTCCTTAGGTTTCAAAGAGGGGGTTTCTGCAGGGCTTTGAGCTTTCATTTCGTTATTTGAGAAAATGAGGGAAATGAAGAGGCAGAGCAGGATGTTCTTGGACATAGCAGTTCCTTTATTGATTATATTGGGCTTTCAATTCATTAAATTCTTCCGAACTTATCTCTCTGGCTTCAATAAAAGCCAGGTCAGCGGCTTTATCCTGAGAGTAATCGGCAGTTAAACTGCATCCTCCATAGGGATAATTTCCACCGGAAAAATCAAGGCGGTAGGCAAGACTGTCATTAAAACCGATGAGTGCAGTTCCTCCATAATGGGCATACCAAATGGTAAAAAAGCCATCATCTAAACCACTCACCAGCTCATCAGGAGAATAGGAATTATCTCGATCGGTGAGCCAAGTTGTTTCAAGAGTGGAGGTCGTTTTGGTAAGGTCCAGCATGGTATAATTTTCTAAGGTTTCATTGCCCTGAAAAACCAGTCTCATTTTATCGCTGGCAAAGCGAACTTTCACCTTAAAAAATAGATTTTGCCAGCCATCATTTCCCCAGCCAATTCGTGTGTTATTGGCATCAGTGGGGGGGTAAATGTAGTTACCGACCTCATCGTCCGTGCCATAGTTCCAGTCTACATCAGTCCAGCCGTAATAGGTGTTATCAGCATAGTCATGGCTAAAGGGGAGTTCTTGCGGATTGGTGTTTTTATATTCCCCTGCCGAACTTGCACTTTCTTCATCATTGTATCCTTCAATATCTTTAGACTTTGCCTGTCTCACTTTGAACCAAGCAATCCGTCCTCCCACTTGTTCTTGCTTATTGCAATCAAAAACAAATTGGCCCCAGGTGGCAGTTCCTTTGGCTAGGTAGATACGGTAAAGGAGGTGAGTCTCCTCTTCCTCGGTTCCTGGTTTGGTTTTGATTCCTACCAGGATTTTTCCATTATAGCTAATAAACCAGACGGTGAACCAGTCGGCTTTGATCTGGTCCAGGACCTTTTTGTCATAATCGAGCTCTTCAATTTCGCTTTCGTAGTGTTTATTTTTTAACTCAAATCCTGATTGCCTCACACTAAATTTAAAGAGGCCCTCTCCATTGTCGTGGAAATGCATATCCATATTATCCCACTCATGGTGTACCATCATCATCGCCACCACATAATCCCATTTGCCCCCTGCTGTAGATCCCCATCTGAGGGCGGCATTCTCACTTTCTCCACTGGGATAGACATAGTCATCCACCTGATCATCACTGCCAAAAGACCAGGAACCTGCTGTTTCTCCATTAAACTCACCATCATTAAGTGGGTCTTCAAAAGGGAGAGGATAGCTTTTGGAAGTGGAAGAATCGGGTGAAGAAGAGGAGGATGTGTCTTCACTTCCTCGGTAAAAGTCTTTCAGTTCTTTGTTGACCTCTTCACCATAAGGGAACAATCCGCCTGCCACCTGATCTAAATTGGAGGTGCCATCTTCATCCCAATCAGCTAAACCGGCATTTTCAGTGAGGGTGGAGAAGAAAAAGTTTCCTCGTTTAAGGTCGTCATTAGTGATTTTGTATTCAAACTTATGAGTTTGGTTGTTCTCATCTTGTAACTTGAATAGGATCCTATCAAAAGAATCTTTCACATAGGGGATCGCGGCTAAAAGATAGCCTCCCTTAGCGGGAATGGAGGAGGAATCCGGTCCTAATTTATGTTGATCCATCGGGTGTAACTCACCTTCAGTAAAGGGGTCGAGTAATTGGTTTTTCTTAAATGGCTCACCACTTGCCGAGAGAAGTTCTCCAAAAGCAGTTAAAAAGGTGACCTCTTTGCGGTCACTTTTATTGAAGCGAAGCACTACTTCATTGGTGGATGAATCCACCTTTACTTGTTGTTTTATCGTATAAAGGTAGTACTGGTTGGAACTGTCATAAAGATGATCGGTGGAAGGAAGCGATGCGGTCGTTGAGGATTTGGGTTGATTGTTATTGGATTGACCATCTTTATCAGAATCCTTTTGCTTTTCTTTATCTTCTTCGTCATCATCTCCTTTAGAGTTGTCGTCATCATCTTCAAATTCTGCATCAGAGGTGGGCTCACCATAAATTTTTATTTGATAAAGACCTGCCGCATCAACGCCGGTGTCATCCATCAGAAAACCACCTGTCACTTGACTCACTTGACCTCGGCTGGTAAGGATTTTGAATTGTGTCATGGATTTTAGTGGGACCAAAGTAGGGGTATGGCTCAGGATAACTAATTTACCATTGAGGAGAAAGCCACCTGCTTCATCATAATAGGGATATTCACATTTACTGTGCAGTCCCATTTCCATATCGCTCCCATGAACAATGGATAACACTTTATTTTGTAATAAAATCGTATCACTGCCATCCACACAGCCTTCAAATAAAATATAGGCTCCAGTCTCATCTTTCCTTAATTTGATTTCCGCATTGTAATCCACAGTGGATGGGTCAATTTCGGTGGAATCATCATCTGAGCTATTGCTGTTACTATTGCTGTTGTTATTACTAGAGATGTTGCTATTTGAATTGGTATTGAAAGCTACTAAATTAGCTTTTTTAGTGTCCTCTTGGGATTTGGGTTGCTTAATCATAAGAGAAGCATAAAAATCATTTTGGGAAATGGGAACTTCTATCACGTTGTCTCCAAATCCAAGAGCCATAGGCTCTACTGCCAGTTTGCCGGTGGTGGATTCTAAAACTTTTAGATTCATATAGACCAATTCTGTCTGATCAAGGAGATGAAATTGGGAAGAGTTCATCCAAGAGGGATAGGGGACGGTGATATGAACTTTTTTAGTTTTTATTTGCGATTTAGGGAAAAAGGAGTAACAACCAACCACCGTAAAAATGATCACTATTTTTAAGAGTGCTGAGGGTATCCATTTTATTCTCATAATTTTATACCAAAGAAATTGATGATATCTCTCTCCAACTGTGTTAAGAGATGGTTTTTATTATTTAGAGTATTTATATAAGTAAATAGATCCTAAAGCAATAGAGTTGTTGCGATTTGGAGGCGAGAGTGAACGACAAACAGATAATTTTTTCAATGGTTAAAGTAAGTAAAACCTTTCCAACCGCCAATAAACCGGTGATTCGTGATATCTCCCTCTCTTTCTTTTATGGAGCTAAAATTGGTGTTTTAGGTCTGAATGGGGCGGGAAAAAGTACACTTTTAAAAATAATTGCTGGAGAGGATCAGGATTTCAATGGGGAACTTCACCTATCTGACGGATATAATGTGGGTTTTCTTCCTCAAGAACCCGAGTTTGATGAAAACAAAACGGTGAAAGAGGTGGTCTCTGAAGGAGCGGGAGAGGTGGTTTCCTTGCTTAAAGAATTCGATGAGATCAACGAAAAATTTGCTGAAGAAATGTCTCCAGAGGAGATGGATGCTTTGATGGCTAGGCAGGCCAAAGTGCAGGACAAACTAGATGATATGGACGCCTGGAGTTTGGATGATCGTCTGGAGTATTCCATGGAAGCCCTCAGATGTCCTCCTGGAGATACGGGAGTGAAGAATCTATCTGGGGGTGAAAAAAGACGTGTGGCGCTTTGTCGTCTCTTAATTTCTGAACCGGAAATTCTTTTATTAGATGAGCCCACCAACCATTTGGATGCCGAATCGGTGGCTTGGCTAGAGCGTCATTTACAAGATTATCCCGGAACAGTTTTGGCTGTAACTCACGATAGGTATTTTCTCGATAATGTGGCGGGTTGGATTTTAGAGCTGGATCGCGGCTATGGAGTTCCCTGGAAGGGAAATTATTCTTCCTGGTTAGAGCAAAAGCAAAAGCGTTTTGAACATGAGCAGAAAGCCCAAGCGAAACATGCTCGCACCTTAGAACGGGAATTAGAATGGATCCGCATGACCCCCAAAGCCAAACATGCTAAAAATAAATCCCGAATTTCTGCCTATGAGCGGCTGTTAGAAGAGAGTCATGAGAAGGTTTTGGATGATCTTGATATCTTTATTCCATCCGGTCCCCGCTTGGGTAAAGTGGTGATAGAAGCGGAGCAGCTCTCCAAAAAGTATGATGATAAACTCCTTTTTAAAGACCTTAACTTTCAGCTTCCTCCTGGTGGAATTGTGGGAGTGATCGGTGGAAATGGAGCGGGTAAAAGTACGCTTTTTAAAATATTGACGGGCGAAGAAAAGGCGGACAATGGCGAACTTAATATCGGTCAATCCGTGGCCTTAGGGTATATGGATCAATCGAGGGCTGCCCTAAATACCGATAAATCGGTGTGGGAAGTGGTTTCGGGTGGGCAGGAATTTCTGCAACTCGGGCAACGAGAGGTGAATTCCAGAGCTTACGTGGCACGATTTAATTTCAATGGATCCGATCAACAAAAGCCGGTGAATGTCCTTTCTGGGGGAGAGCGTAATAGGGTTCAACTTGCTCTCTTATTGCAACGAGAAGCCAACCTTATTCTGCTCGATGAGCCGACCAATGACCTGGATGTAAACACTCTCCGATCTTTAGAAGAGGGTCTTTTAAACTATGCGGGCTGTGCGGTAGTGATCAGCCATGACCGCTGGTTCCTCGATCGGATTGCCACCCATATTCTGGCTTTTGAAGGAGAGAGTAATGTGGTGTGGTTTGATGGTAACTATTCAGAATATGAAGCGGATCGTAAAAGACGTCTCGGGAAAAATGCCCAGAATCCTCGCCGAGTGAGATATCAAACCTTGACGCGGGGTTAAGATGGGTAAAAAATGGACGATCAAACCCACTAGTATCGAGCTAAAGGATATTTATATCACCGAAGAGGGATATAAGGCTCTGCGGGATAAATTTAATCAACTCATAAAAGTAGATCGACCCAAAATTGCTCACGAAGTGGGTGTAGCTGCCGCTCATGGTGATCGCTCAGAGAATGCGGAGTATATCTATGGTAAGAAAAAACTCCGTGAAATTGATCGTCAGATCTATGTCTTACAAAAGAAGTTTGAAGTCTTTAAGGTGGTGGAGAGTAAAGACTTTCCTACCGATAAGGTGGGGTTTGGCAGTCGAGTTCGGATCATTGATGAAGATGAAAATGAACGAGTGGTGCAGATCGTGGGTGATGATGAGATCAACTTAAATGAAGGCAAGATCAGCCTAAAGTCCCCTTTAGCTAAAGCTGTTTGGCAGAAAAAAGTGGGCGATATCTGTCTTTTTCATCCTCCCAAGGGGGAGATGGAAGTAGAAATTTTAGAGATTTTTTAGTGCTACCAAGGCTCCGGAATTTGCTGTTGTTCTTCTGGTGTTTGAAACTCAAGGGTTCCGGCCGGACCAAAATAAAAATCAACCCCTTTGATGAGTTGGTTAAAAACCTTTTCAGCCTCCTCTTTCGTTCGGAAAAAGGCATAAGCTTCTTTGT
>CAYFLR010000021.1:66533-72664 GCA_964343805.1 uncultured bacterium
ACAGTTCGAGGTTGATATAAGAAATAGTGATGCGGTATACGTTATCAGCGAGGAAGTGAAATTTAACTTTATCTGCTGTAAAAGCCTGGGCTTTATGAATTGGGCTAAATAAGAATAAGAGCCCAATAATAAGCCCCCCAATAGTTTTTGTAGTTAATAATTCCATACCTATCTATCGGTAAAGGAGAGAAAATCATTAGTGCGAATCTAATTACTGCCAATATGCAAAAAATATCTGTAATTATACCTACTTTTAATCGCGGGGCGACGCTGGAACGAGCCATTTGTTCCGTTTTGAACCAAACCTATGCCCCTTATGAACTCTTTATTGTGGATGATGGATCCGATGATGAGACCCATATCATTTTGGAAAAATATAAAGAGCAGCTATTAGTGATCAAACAGAGCAACCACGGTGTTTCTCATGCCCGGAACCAAGCCATTGCTGAAGCTAAAGGTGATTGGCTGGCCTTTTTAGATTCAGATGATGAATGGTTGCCTAAGAAATTAGCCAAACAAGTAGAGGCTATGAAAGAATTTCCTCATTTAAAAATCTTTCACACTGATGAGATTTGGATTCGTAAGGGCAAAAGAGTGAATGCCTGTAAACATCATCAAAAATATGGGGGATGGATATATGAAAAGTGTCTTCCTCTTTGTGCTATGAGTCCTTCTTCTATAATTATTCATCGCTCCGTGTTTGAGAAGGTGGGAGTCTTTGATGAAGATCTGCCCGTATGCGAAGACTATGACCTCTGGCTGCGTATTACCCATCGTTATCCGGTGGGCTACATTGATGAAATGCTCATTAAAAAGTACGGAGGGCATAAAGATCAGCTTTCAACCGCCTTTTGGGGAAATGATCGGTATCGAGTGAAAGCTCTGATAAAAGCACTGGAAAACCTTGATTTGGATCCTTCACTCCGAGAAAAAACATTAGATATGCTATTTAAAAAGCTTCATATTCTAGAGATGGGCTGCCGTAAACATGGTCGCTATGATGATGCCAATAGGTATGCTCTTTTGAGGGAAAAATATTGCGAAAATTAGACATACCTTCCTCCAACAATGTTCTTAACTTCCCTATCATCGCAGCTCCCATGGAGGGTTACACCGATCTGCCTTTTTTTGAAGTGCTCTATCAAATAGGAGCTCCTGATTATTTCTTTACGCCCTTTATTCGGATTACAGAAGGCTTTAAAGGCAAGAATTTAGCTAAATCTCTGACAATCTATCAGAATCTTCCCTATTTTGACAAAATAGCCATTCAACTGATGGGAAACCGGGCCGATTTGTTAGCGGAAGCCGCTCAGGTGATTCAAGAAGAGGGATTTAGTTGGGTGGATTTGAATGTGGGATGCCCGGCTAAAACGGTTGTAAAACATCGTTCTGGAGCCTATCTGCTTTCTGATTTATCTCTGCTTGAATCCATCATTGAGATGATAGCCTCTACTGTGTCCATCCGTTTCTCGGTTAAAATCCGTTCGGGATTGACCTCTTCCTCCTCCTTTGATCAAATTCTTGATATGCTTAAGGATCTTCCTATTGACTTTTTAACCATTCACCCTCGCACTGCTAATCAGGCCTATCGTGGAAGTGCCGACTGGTCTTTAATTCGCAAAGCCTGTGAGACTCTTAATATTCCGATCATAGGCAATGGAGATATAACTAGTTTATTAAAAATGAGTGAGATGATAACCGTCACAGGCTGTGAAGCGGTGATGATTGGCCGTGGCATGTTAGAAAATCCGTGGGTGTTTAAACAGGCTTATGAGCATCGACAAGGAAAGAGTATTTCTCCCATCAGCTATCAGCAGAGACTTGAGTTTTTTACCTGTTTAATGGATGAGTATCTTAAAAGAGGCCGGCCAGATAAACAAATAGTCTCTCGTTTGAAGGCATTTGCTATTCCACAATTGAAGGGGAAAAAAGATGATCAGGGTTTACTAAAAACCCTTTTGCATTGTAAGTCTTGTAGAGAGTTTCAGGATGAACTTTCCGATTTTAGCGCACTGCGTCGGGTTTGAATAATATCGTTCAACTTGTCTGAGGCGGTTAAAACTTTGTTTAAGTCCACATTAAGCTTTTCCATATCCATGGCATTGGGATCTTTATCCATTTTTTTTAGAATCATTTTGATTCGACCTTGAATTACCATGAGGGGACTGAGCATATCGTGGATAAATTCTCTTTCACTTTGCAAGGTGCACTCCTTTACCGTAAATTACCATGTGTCACATAATAATTGTGCCATAAAAGAGGGCGCCTTGCACTCTTTTTATTTCTTCAACCTAAAGAAAAGATAGTAGTTTCCTCTTGCTACCCGCAGCAGCAGCTTGCTTTTGGTTTGAGCATGTTTTTGAAACCCTCGCGGAGACTCAATCTCTTTATGGTTGACCTCGACTATCACATCGCCTTCTCTTAAACCGGCGCGAGAGGCAGGGGAATTAGGTTCAACCTGAGTAACTACCACTCCTCGGCTTAATCCGAGATTAAACTCTTTTCTAAGGTTAGGGTTGTTTTGTTCTAAGGACAGCCCCCAATTCTCCATCAGATTGCTCTGTTTTCCTCCCTTACTGGAGGATCCCCCAACTGGTTCCAGTCGGACATGAGCAATTTTTTTCTTTTTCTTACGGATGTACTCTATCTTTACATCACGATCGAGGGGGGACATACCAATCACCATTTTTAACTGTTCGGGAGTACGAACTGGCTTGCCATCCACTTTGGTTACCACATCTCCGGTTTTTAAACCCTCTTCATCAGCTGGTGAGTCTGGTTCAACTTGTGAAATAAGAACTCCTTCTTCTTGCTTGAGGCCAAACTCACTGGCCAGATCTTTATCTAATGCTTGGATGTATACTCCCAGTCTTGCTCGTTCAACCTTTCCTTTATTAATTAACTTATGAGCTATGTCTCGTAGTAGGTTAGATGGTATGGCAAATCCAAGTCCCTGACTCCCTCCACTTTTGGAGAAGATAGCCGTGTTCATTCCGATAGCGTCTCCATGGATATTGATCAGAGGTCCTCCACTGTTTCCAGGATTAATGGCGGCATCAGTTTGGATAAAATCACCATAGTCAGTGATGCTGAGACTGCCTCGGCCTTTAGCACTAATAGAACCACGGGTTACAGACTGGTCCAATCGATGAGGAGCACCCACTGCCATCACCCAATCACCCACCTCAATATCTTTAGAATCTGCGAGGTAAATCTGACCTAAGGCAGAGGGGAGATTATCTACTTTTATAATAGCAATATCTGTATTGGCATCGGTTGCAATGACTTTCGCATCAAAGGTTTGATTGTCGTAGGTACGGATAGTTATGGCATCTGCTTGGCCCACCACATGGTTATTGGTTAATATGTAACCTTTTTTGTTGTCGATGATGAAGCCGGACCCCACTCCCTTTTGTTCGTACTTTTTCTTAGGGGCAGGAGCTCTTCTTTTATGCCTTTGCCCTCTACCGAAGAAGAACTCCTCAAAAGGATCTAGATAGTAAAATTGGGGGACGCTGACACTCTTAGAAATACTAATAAAAACTACTGCAGGCTGTACCGTTTTGGCAATAGAACGGAATGCTTTTTCCATTTTTTCTAACAATGACACACTGTCAGCGAGTTTTCCTTTGGAAGAACCATGAGGGATCTGATAATTTCCTTTGGCTAATGCCGGCAGTGGCAGGGCGAGGGTGAAGATGAGCATGATTAATAGGGGCTTTTTATAGTTGAGTTTTATCGTATTCATTTTGTTCTCCTTAGAAACAAGATTGGGTTTCACATTCTAAATACAAGTTTAGCAAATGGTAAATTAGGAAAGTATTAATCTTAGATTAAAAAGATCTAATTTGGGGTCTAGAATTGGTGTTTAACCAGTTCCAAAACAAATCGACCCACCTTGACATCCGCTTCCACTTTCACAGGTATACGATATTTATCTTTGGTAAAGTAGATAAAAATGCCTCCGGCCTGCTCCATAGATCCTTGTAGTTTGGTATTGAGAACCACTTTATAGGTGGGGTATTCTCTATCATGAATGGTCACTTTTTCTTCATCTAAGATGGTGGCATCTAAAATGTATTTCTTCCCGCTGGCATAGACGGGATACTGGAGAACCTTGCCTGACTTAAACTCCATGGAGCGTATATGATAAATAAAGGAATAAGGGTCTAATAATTTTTCCCCGGTGTGATACTGATGATATTTGAGTCGGCCTTTGGTGATACTTTTTTCAATGACATGGTGTTTATTATGATCAAACACAATGGTCTTGTTTTGGTTATAGGTATTTTCCTCTAATAGAATATTGAGAAAATAGGTGTAGTGCTCTTCGATATCAAAATATCCTACCACTCGGTCTTTGATTACAAAAAACCAGGAGTACCATTCGGCGGAAATGGCATCCATTTGAAAGTGGAGGAGGGGGCGGTTATCCTTCACGCCAAGTTTAAAGGTTCTCATATAACAGTGCCCTGCTAAAATCCTACTCACCATCGTGATGTGGTAGGCGTTGTAGACCAGGGTTTCATTTTCGGTGAAGGGTTTTTTGTTGAGTATAGAATCAAATCGGTTGGGGGTATTTGCTAGCGAGTGAATTTTAAACTGAGGTTCCACCGCACCCATTTCCAGTTCTTTTAATTCTACACTTTGAACCTTGGCTCCAAGAAGTAAAGGAGAACAAAATAGGTATAATAAACCCCCTAGGGTGATGATAAATATCCTATGCTGATAGAAGTACTGCATAGTTATCATTGTATCTGGTTATATTGGATTATTCATTCATTTTATGATTTCTGATAAATTCACTTGCCTGTCTAGGGTAATATGTTATGGTTTTAAAAGTAATTAGTGAAATTTCTAAACCTAGGGAGTCAATTGATGAATCGATTCGCCTTACCGCTTACTGTACTTATATCACTCTTCATTTCTAGTGCTAACCTTTGGGCCATTTGTGTAAAAGCACCTAAAGCTAACTTACGAGAGGGGCCAGGGACCAGCTATCAGAAAACATGGCAGGTCTACAAATACATGCCTTTCAAAATCCTAGAAAAACATGGGATGTGGTACAAGATTGGAGATGTGGATGGAGACCATCATTGGATCCATAAGAACCTAGTCACTCCTTCTGTGAACTGTGCCACCGTGAAAGTGAATAAGGTCAATTTGCGAACCGGACCTGGCTTAAAGTATAAAAAAGTTCCCAATTTACCACTGGGAGAGAAGTATATGTCTTTTAAAGTCCTTGAGATCAAGGACGGCTGGGCCAAAGTGAAGCATGAGCTCGGTGATGTAGCCTGGGTTCATCGTAAACTCATTTGGGTGCAATAGGATATTTCTCTCTTAAAACTCTCACCTACCTCGCTCTAAATCCAAAAATCTAAAGTATTTCCTTCATTTGCCGAAAGAGAAGATGGATCTTTTTAGCAAGGATGCGCATGGTGTATTTTAGGATGAAATACCTTTTTATTTTAATAGTTTGTATAGCCTGGGGATCCGTATCTCTCGCTGCTCCTGAATCCTCTTCAGATAAACAGTTTTTCACCTTGGTGCAGAAAATGAACCTAGAGACTGAGGTAGAAAAGCGCATTCATGATGTCCTCGGGGGACATCTAAAACCCTCTGAATATTTCATATACTCTGCCATAAACTTTGATCCCAAAAAATTAGAGGCGGCGCTGGCCAAAGATAAATCTATCCAAATGTCAAAATCCAGCCTACTAAATGCTATTTCCAATTTAAAAATTCAGATGGTGGTGAGCGAAGAGGTGACGGATAACCATTTAACTGAGATTAAAAACTCACTAGAAGCTCTTTTTAAATCGGACTTTGCCGAGGTGAGCTACAGTCGGATTAAGATCACTCGTCACAAAAACCCTGATAAATACGAGACTGTCAAGGAGGGAGATGACCCGGTGGGTTTTATGCCCTTTATGCAAGGGGTAGAAAAAAGAAAGAAAAAGGATCCAAAGAAATTAGCAGAACCCCTATTGACAGCGAAAGATCAATTGGAAGCGATGCTCGATCGTCTGGTGAAAGAAAATGAAACCTATGAGCTGCCTAAAAAAGAAGACATGGAATGGGCGATGGGCCATACCGTATTCCAATTTGCACCAGATGGTGAGGCTCGCAAG
>CAYFLR010000021.1:72674-82359 GCA_964343805.1 uncultured bacterium
GTATACAAGAGAACTTCAATTTACTCTATACGGTACGTTTCCCTTTAGCCGCTCTTATTTTTGGGGTTTTACTTTATCTGATGGCTCTAAGATATATAAAGCTAAAAGATATAGTTCTCGATCGAGAGCAGGTGAAGAACGAGGTGGTGCCTACGGCTGGCACCACTTTGGCCCCCAGTGAGCCAATGGATATTACAGAAATTTTTGATAAGGATCCTGATAAGGAAGAAGCTTTTACAGAGGAAGAGAAAGCTATCGATCAAACCAGGAAAGACATTGCGGAAATCTCATCCATCCGCATTCCTCGCAATGATCCTGGCTTCGTTAACTCCTTTCTGCGCTCTATTTTAGAGACCAGCAATGAATACGCTTTAAACTTCTGTTTGGCCATTATTTTTGAAAAGGAGCAAAGCTCTCAGTTGATCAGTGACATGCTCAAAGTCTTGGGAAAAGACGCAGAGCGTTTTATGTCCTTGGTGAATCGCGAGAATACGGAAAAAATTAATACCATATTAAAAGAGGAGTCCCTCACCTCTTCGGTGGACTTTGAACAAACGTTGCTCTTTATGGAGGTCTTTTGGAGTCAGTATGAAATAGAGTCCAAGATTATGGAACTCTATGGAACAGAGGAGGACCGGAAAGCTCTTTCTCATCTTGATGAGTATTCGTGGACACAGTATTTGATTTCTGCCACTCCTGAAGATGCGGCCGTGGTGCTCTCTCTCTTTCCCCCGAAGAAATCTCAAGATCTTTTAATCAAACTACCAGCCCATAATCGAAAAGCTATTTTTGCTGGATTTTCTGATATCCAGACGTTTAATGGAGAGCGGGTGCAAGAGACACTCATCCGCCTCAGGCAATACGTCCGAGATAAAGGAGTTCCGGTTACCGAAAGTAAGCAACTGGTGCTTAATTTATTGGGGGCTATGCGTGAAGAGGAAGCCAATACTCTGATCGAAGCCATTGACAATGATTATATGCGGATGGAGATTTCTCGAAGTTATGTGACTCCCAGTACCATTTTACGGATTGATGATGCGGGTGTTAAAGCACTCTTTGCTGAATTTGACCCTAAAACCATCGCTTACTTTCTGCTCACCGTCGACCATAAAATTAGAAAAGTTGTGATGTTTATGCAAAACTCACGAAATGTGGCCATCATTAGAGATTTGCTCAATAGCCTAAGATCAGCCACCAAGGGGCGAAGCGCCATCCGAGTAAAGTCGGAAGAGTGTAAGAAGGCCATCTTAGATCATTTAAGAAACATTATGTTAAGACGAGAAGTGCGAGTCTCTGAAACAGAAGTGCGAGATGCTTCCTTCTATGATGAGGATGATGAGGATTAATCAAATAATTCTAGGTTATCCAAGTCATCCATAATGAGAGGGGCGGGTTGATAACTCCGGGTTTTCCCACTAAACTGATAGTATATTTTATCCACTTCTTTGTCTGGGGTGGTGAGTTCATCTACTCTTTTTTGCAGGTGGCTGGCTCGATCAAATTCTCGGGTGGCTTCAGCAACACCTACAGTACAAGTCAGTGAGAGGGGCAGTTCATCCCCCTTTTTATCATAAAAGCGAGTTCTTTTGAGTTCTCTTCTGATTTTATCGGCGATATAAATAGCCTGAAACTCTTTTATTTCAACTAAGATAGCCGAAAAACTTCCATCATCAAAGCCCACAATATCTAAAGATGAGAAGGCGTCTCTCACGGTCTTTGTGATTTGTTTTTCGATGGTCTTCACTCTCTTGATCCTCTTTTTTCTCTTGGGTTTCTTCGGCTGTTTTTAGTTCGGCAAAGCTTTCAGCGATAGATACGGTACTCAATTGAATTTTGAGAACATCTTCATCATTATAGCTTCGGTTTTTATTGATGAGACC
The DNA here is from genome assembly GCA_964343805.1 of uncultured bacterium. Classification (GTDB taxonomy): domain Bacteria; phylum Bdellovibrionota_B; class Oligoflexia; order CAYFLR01; family CAYFLR01; genus CAYFLR01. The sequence goes on from CAYFLR010000021.1 coordinate 74,555, forward strand.
TAAATAGGCTACGATTTCTTTAGATTTAACGTCCCTAATAGGGAAACAAGCGAAGTTTTGGATGGTTTTGTTTTCATCTTGGGGATTGAGAGTTTTATTAAAATGAATGATGTATTTAAGTTTTTCCATTTCTTCATTGGGTTCATTGATGATCAATGATTTTCCTAAATTTCCTACCTTTTTGAAAGGATCATCTCCCTCATCAAAGGTATAGGAGGTATTCTCTCCATTGTTAATTTCTTTCTCTAATTTAGGATTGTTTTTTGCTTTTAGAAAACGGGTTACTAGTGCGTTTGAGTCAACGTCTCTTTGGCTCACAAACATGCTTTCAAAACCCAGCATGGTGGTTAAGTCTTCCAGACTGCCAATGACTTTAGTACGGACATTGCTGAAAACCTCGAGGGTTTCATCCACATTAACTAAAACTTTGAGATCATCTAAGCGGGCTTCTAGTTTATGGTTTTCGGTGAGCAGGTTTTTTTCTACTCTTACTCGGTAGAGTGCTTCGGAAAACATCGCTTTATAAAGAGAAAAAAGATCTAAAATCTCTTTAGGTAATTGATCAAATGGGGTACCTACTGTAAGCAGTAAAAGCCCCTCAGGAGATTTACGCCCTCGATTGAAGGGGAGTACGATATTGAGAGGAAGATCCATAATGCCCGATTCTTTTAAAAATCGTCCCAGGGTTTTATCTTTGGCGGCATTCTCGATGGGCAGAATGCCTTTGGCTTTGCGAAAGACTCGGATAGTTTTTACATTAATTTCCAGGAAGTTGACCTGCTCAATCACAGAAGCTGGGATCTCTCTCTGGTCCTGAATATAGAAAGAGGTTTTATTTTCATTCACTCTTAAAAAGAGGTATTGAGTGGACTTCAGTCGGTTGGTGGTAATCAGTGAGATAAAGGTCGCGAGTTCCTCAAAGGAATCACTTCGGTTAAACTCCGAATAAATTGAGGAAAGATGCTTGATAATCTTATTAAAGGATTCATTTTTCTCAGCCAAAATGACCTCTTAAATCAAAGTTATGAGGCAGTGGCCTCGTTATTTTTAAGCTCTCTAGATCCATCGGGTGTCCATAAAGAGACTAGATTATGCCCTTTCTCAGCACTGTGATAAAGGGCTTGATCACACATACGGAGAATTTCGGCATAAGACCCAAAGTTTTTCCCATTGGTCATCACCACGCCCAGGCTCAGGGTGATTTCTAAGGATTCCCAGGGACTGTATACTTTTTCAATATGGACCTTAGAAGGAGCTGATCTCATCTCCTCGGCCATTAAGATTGCCTTTTTGGGATCCATATTATGGCAGTAGACTAGAAACTTTTCCTCATCCAGTCGAAAGACCATATCTTCTTCGGAGCAAACCTTTTTAACCTCTGTGGGAAGTTGCATGAGAACCGGCTTAACTTGGCGATAGCCTAAATCCCGATTGAGTTGTTCGAAGTGATCTATGGTCACAATGATAAAGGCACTGGTGCATTTATCTTTAGAAGTTTTCTTGATAAATTCATCAGCACTGTCTTCAAAATGCTGCTTATGATAACAACCGGTGACCGGATCTATATCCACATGGACTTTCTCAGCACTCTTCACCTCGGCGGTGGGAGTGAATTGGTCAATTTTAGGCGGAGCATTAACAACATGCTCTATAATCTCTTGAAACTCTCCCTTTTTGCTCAAAAGAGGGTCATCTGAGGGCACTTCTTTTCCTTCCTTCTGTAATTTAACTACCTCTTTGAGTTTGTTAATGGGGGCAAACAGACGATGAATGGTGAGTAGAACTATGAGTAATAGAAAAATGATGGCTGCTAAGAAGGCACCAGCTATTAAAATAAGGTCTTGATAGTATTGCCAGGTGAGCTCTTTCATCGGTTTTCCATAGAGGAGAAGCAGGTTCGATTTGGGAACTGGCATGATCATGCCTAAATAGGGTGTCTCGGGATCTCCACTATATTTTAAGATGGGTGTATTAAAGGGGTTTCTAAGGCTTTTGATATTGGTCTGGCTGAGCAGCTCTTTTCTAGTGGCGGTGGAAAGTGCTTTTTGATGGTTGTAGAGGAGGGTTTTGTCCTTTAATAAGAGGACCAAGTGGGAGTTTTGGGGAATATTCGATTTCTTATATAAAAGTTGAGATTTTGCAACCTGAGATAAGGTATATTGGTTTTTGGGAGCTTTGCTTTTTCTTTTTTTTCGTCTCTTTTTTCTCTTGCGAGATTTTTTTTCCTTTCCCTGGGAGAGCATATAAAGACTCTCATCGGGGCCCATCTGAAAGATAACCCCCCCCTTTATAGGTAGGTGCGGAACCTCCACTTTTTGTTTCTTTTTCAGCTTAACAATGGTGGGTTTACTGTCACTTCCTTCCGTAGATGAAGCTTTAAAATTAACCGTTTTATAGCTCTTAGGAGTCTGACTTACCTTCTTATTAATATTCTGTAGCGATATGACTTGATAGAAGATTTGTCTGTGAGCTTCTTTGGTGAAGATGTTAGATATGTTTTCTTGCAGGAGTTGGTGGTGTGAGTAGAAATAGCCCAGAGATCCCACAATAAATGATGTGAAAAGCACCACCCCAATCAATAAACTGATCTTCTGTTTTATCGTCATTGCTTTTTTCTCAATTTTTAGGGACCTTAATACATATTATTTTACTAGTCTTTCCAACTTCTTACAAGGAAAGATTGGAGATTCCTAAAAAAGCTTAAGTAAATTTTGCCAAATCCCGATAAGCAAGTACGATTAATTTGATGTCTCGGGGAGCATATAATGAACCTTTCGATTACTAAAATAATCCAGTTTGGATTCTTAATAACGGTTTTTTTGCTGGGATCTCATATGTGGGGAGCGCCCAGCCAAGGAATGATCCAAAAATTGATGCAAAATGCCCGGCAACCTAACCAACATATCAATCTCAAAGTGATTAAGCCGGCCGATTATAAAGAAATAAATATCACTAACTTCTGTAAATATGAAATTGATGATGTTTCTGCCACTCCGGTTGCAGGGAATGATAAAACTAGGAAAGTGTGTGAGAAAGATGGACAATCAGCCGATCAGGTAACATGCCCGGGAAGAACATTAAAGCTTTCCGATGCCAGTGCAGACGGAAAGACCGCCTGTCAAGAGACAGAAAGTGAGAAATTTTGTCTATTTGAGGGGCAACGGTTAAAAATTGGAACCAATGTGAAATCGGGAGAGCAGGTTTGTACTTGTCGCACTCAAGGAATGGATTGTTCTAAAGTTCCACCTAAATCGAGTCTTTCTTTAAAGCTAACTAAAGATGGTGGAGGTACTAAAAAACCTAAGCCTAAACAGCGTTCTGGTTGCTCTATCGAAAGTCAACCCAGTGGAGCAGGGAATATGGCTAATTGGCTATATATGTTAATGATCTTATTACCCTTGTTGGCGGTTCGTTTTCAGAAATATGGGAAGACTACTACTCTTTCAGTCTTGGCTTTGGCAATGATGTTCTCTATTTCCTCTTGCTCATCCGAAGATAGTTCAGATGTCAAAACTAATATCACTGGGAGCCAAGGTAGTTTAGATCTCCATCATATGAATATCTTACTCCATAAGAAAGACACTATAGATCGAAGTGATACCTATGAGGTTTTCTTTATTGAAGCCTTTACCTCATCTAAAGCTTCCTTAGTGGATTCAGCAGAAAATAGTAATACCAATGGGAATCAAGCCATCATCCAAGCAATGGGGGGGGGAGAACCAACTCTTTATCCAGCTCCCTACGGTTTAGCTATTAGCAAGGAAATTAATGAATTGTTAGTAAAATTTGCTAATGGAGAAACTCTCAGTGCGGGCGAGCAAGCCAAGGTTTTCAATAACCCTAACTTGAATATTTATAAAGCGATTCTCGATGGTGAGGAAATTGAAGCTCGAATTATTCAAGATCCACTGAAGTCAGAAGATCAAGCATTTAATGTCTATTTTTATACCACTTATAAGGATCGTACAAGGGAAGAGCAACTTATTATAGGAAAATATACCTCAACTGCTTATCAAAATTTTGAAAATAACTTACTGACCAATCATGGAACTCCAGAAAAGGAAAAAAAGGTTCTCTTGCAAGATAGCTTTATGCGGGAAGAGTTTAGTTTTTTCGAACAAAAATTCTACGATCATATTGATGAAGAGTTTGAAGAAATTGACTTTTGGTTAGATGCCTTTGATCATCTAGAAGCCAAGGGTTATTTAAATGCCTTTAATCTAAATGAAAAGCAACTCTTTCCAAGTGCTTTTGCCAAAGATGAGAAAGGGGTAGTTAGAGCCGAAACTCACTGGAATAAACTCTTTCAAGACTATGATCTGCTTCAGACCCGCTATCAGATCCCAAGCAAAGATCAACTCTCTGATACTCAAAAGCAGATCCAGCATCTTTACAGTCTCTATCTTTGTCAATTTGACCCCATCTCCCTCGAATCCACTGCTGATTTATGCGTAATTGAAAGTGTAGAAAAAGGTCGTAATGGGACGGGATCTATTAAACTGAAGAAAGTTCTCCCTAATACTGATAAAAAGGTAGCCTTAGCAGAAATACCTAAGGTGGCCATCTCCTCATCTCATGATTATGATGCTATTAAAAATGCCATTGCCCTTTGGAGTCTAGTTATCGGAAAAGAGGTGGCAGCTACCACCCATATTCCCTGGAAAAATCAGTTTGCTGCTGTGAATAGTTATCTACCCACTGCCAAAGAATATTACTCTTACCCAGCTCGTCTATTTGTGCAAGAGCAAGTTCCAGGTGGTTGTAGAGAGAATGCCACCGCCTTTGATAAAGACTCTTATAATGTGGTCACTGGGGCCTGTATGAAGAGGGATCTCTGCCGTAAAGAGCTGGGTATGTTTGATGTTCATATTGATGGTTTCTTTAACAACTTTGTGGCTAAAGGAGTGGGTATTAGTACTGAAAATGATGGTATTTCAGCTCAAGTAAACAGTATCTTTGATAGTGTGATGGATTTAACGGGCGATGATCCCATACCTACCGCTGTTTGTACGAATGCTCCAATCAAACCGAAAGTCACCACTGTTCCCACTTTAAAATGTCCTTCTAGAGTCACTGATGTTGTCCTGCGATTGAATAAAGGATTTGAAACAGCACCTAAATGTTCAACTTGGTACTCCTGTTCGACCATTGATCATCAAGGGGAAAAACCTTCCATTGTGGTATCTGTGAGTTCATTAGATAAAAGCCTGCAAGATAAGGCTTTAAAGTTATATACCCAAGCAGAGATTGACCGTCAGAAAGCCAAAAATTCAGGTGATTTTAAAAAGGGATTAATGGTTTGTATTCCACCTGAATCTGAGCATTACACCACCTATTTGGATGGAGGCATTGCTAAGGAATCCTTTGAAGGTCAAACTGGAATTAAGCGGCATGTAACCCCTAAAATGGCATTGCCCGAATAAAAGGAGACTCTTATGAAATACACCCTTTTTACTTTGATGATGATTTTGTTTTTAGCCGCCTGCGATAAAGAGGAAGATAGTGAGGCTAAGGCTATTGGCCCTAGGTCCAATGACAAAAAAGAGGCACGGACTATCAATCCTGAATACTCCTATTATGTAGGGGCCGAAACCGGTTATGCTACTTTGACCAGTCCCAGTGGAAAAGATATAATGCGCTATGAGCCATCGAGCTATGCACCCTATGTGGCTTTTGATGGAGAGCAGGTGATGGTAGATTCAAATGTATCTCGTCTCCTTATTTTACAATCTCATCATATTGATCAACTGGATCTGTTTAGTCTAAAATCAGAAGAGCCTGAAGTTGATATGTTTGCTCCCTTGGGATCTTATGAGGATGTGTTTGTTTATGATTTTAAAGACAAAGAATTCCTCAACAAAGTTTTAGATCAGACGGTGAGTGAGCTAGAAGCGGCCCTGCTTTCCGAAGAGTCCCTGGTTAGTGTTTTTAATGAAACCTATGGAGAGCTCTTTGGTGTTACTGAGGTTTTTACCAAAGAGAGTGGAACCTATACGGTGAATAGCGATGCGGATCTATCTCAACTCACAGATGAGGAGTACCTTGATCTCTTTGTTTCTTTACTAGGAGTTTTTGATCTCATCGATGGGGCGGAATCCGGGTTCAGTTTGGTAAAAAGCAGTGACAGAAGAAGCAAAAGATTGATGGGATTTCTAAAAAGACTCATTGGCAATACCTGTGATTCTAGCTCTAGTAAATGGGAAGGTTGTTCCATAATTAGTAACCGTGGTGGTTTAGATAAGGTTCCTTACAATCTGCTAAAAAGATTGGCTTCCAGTATTAGGAAATTTAAGAAATCTCGAGGAAGACTATTGTTGGTAGCAAGTGAAGAAGAATCTTTCGCTTTCACTTCAGAGGAGCGAAAAGAAATTTTAGATATTAAACTGTTTTCCCTCTCACAGTTAGCTAGTTTTCCCAAGTATCAAATTCTCAATTCGTTAATTGAACTGATCTATTTAGAAGCTATTGGTCCCTACTCCAGTGGAGCAAAAAGTTTTTATTTTACTAAAGAAGATAAAGGAATGACCTTAAAGATTGGACCTGAAGTGGCTTTTAGCATCTTAAAACAATTGGCTGCGCAAAAGCGAGGAGTCGAAGCAGGCGCTGTTATGGCCGATAATCAATTAAACGAGTGGGGAGGTTCAGAATCCTCATATGATGGAGGCTTTGGTTCTGCCTTTAGTCTACGCTAAGAAAGGAAAAATTCAACGAGTATGGATGCTCAAAATTCAGAAATCTTAGAAACCCCTGCTGAGGTCATTTTTAAACGTGACGATGAGCACCTACTTGAATCTTTCACCACCATTTTATTGGACGGGCATTGTGTCTTTGCCTTGAGCAAGTGCATTGAGAATCTCATGGAGCAAGATGAAACCTTAGTGAGTATCCGCCTTCTGCAGGCTCTCTTAGGTAAAGAGCAAAACCTCCTTTTTAGAGGCTTGGCGGCAGACACCAATCGAAAATTGTTGTCCGCTCTAAAAAACAAAGATTTAGAATTCTCTTTTGATTATGAGAAAAGTATAAAAGTTCTCCAAAATTTACTAGCTCAAATTGTAGTAGAAAAGAAGCGCTGCTATACCATAGCCAAAGATGAACTTCTTCTTCCATTAGTTGAGCAAGACGAAAACACCCTACGCAAATTCTTAAACGAAATTTCGGGTAAAGAGGGAGCGGCTTTGATTTCCCTATTACCTGCCAAAGCTATTCAAAATTTAACCGATAATTTAAGTGAAAAGAGTAAAAAAGAGATCTATGGCGGTTTCTCCCATTCCCAAGATTTCACTGCTTCTTTTATTCAGTCTGTTTTGCGTAAATATAAAAAATTTCTCAATACCAGTCAGGGACAAAGACCCATTGGTGGCGAACCTTTTATAGTTGAGTTACTTGAGTCCATGCCTGATAACGACTCGAAAGAGTTTCTGCAGGCGCTGGAATCAAATCCTGAATTACATCACTCCATTTCCAGGCAGTTTATTACTGTCTCTGCCATATATCAGATGGATCAAAGAAGTCTGCGCATTTTTATTTCCGAATTTGAACCGGGAACCATTGCCCATTTCATCCTGATCACCGGTGAGAAAATGGAAGAAACTCTCTTTCCCTTGCTCAGTGAACGGAATTTAGCCATTGTGAAAGACACCATCACCACCCTTCGTAACTCTACTAAAAATAGAAGAGCCACCCGGATTCGAGCAGAGGAGTGTAAAAAGCAAATGTTAGAGAAGCTCAGGGATTTGGTAGATAAGAAGGAAATTATCCTCAAAGATAACTAGTTGGCGTCCTAAAAAGCACATCCGCTGTGTTGA
>CAYFLR010000022.1:0-4401 GCA_964343805.1 uncultured bacterium
TGAACCGTCCAATTTTGAGACTATTAGTTACACCATTTTTCCCTGCACAAAGTAAAGCTACTGCACTAAGATGGAATTAATAGACGCCACCTTATGGCCTAGATCCACAAATGTGGCTTGGACACTGGGTGCCGGATTCCCCGAAACCCCTCCCATTTTGATTGAGACTTGAGCAGATAAACCGCTTTCAAAAGAAATGTACTCAACGTACACACTGCCATTCACGATGGAATCTGTTCCGATTAATGAGGATGCAGGTACATTACTAAATACCAATTGCACAGGAGTGTTTTCATTAAAATCCAATGCCATATTTTCATTGGCATCATAGGCAGTAAAATGAAGTTTAAAATAAGAGTTTGCTGACTCTATATTTTGATGCTCGGTCTTCAAAGTAAAGCGAGCAGGAGCCCCACTGCGTGCTGTAATAGTACCCGTTTTCCCCAAGATTTGATTATTGTAACTCAAAGTCAAAATACCTTGACCTAAACCTACAGGGTGAAACCATTTATTGTCCTCTGGAGTGGATGAATCAGAAAGACTGCTCACAGGAATATCACTTTTCCCTTTAATAGATTCAAAGGCCCAAATGGCATTAAACAAACCGATCAAATTACCAGAGGGATCTAATCCTCGACTGTAAATTTTAAAGTTATCATCACCTGTCACTTCAAAATTAGTCTCATTGAGGACAGTTTCACTTCCGTCATTATTTTTTCGATAAAGCTCTAGAGTGGAAAGCTCATCCGCTTCCACTTCAATACCACTTAACTCTGAACCACCGATGATCACCTCTTCATTAGTGGATGGATCAACATAGCTAGCATGTGAGATAGTCACCTTATTCTGAATACCAGCTTCAGGTAGCATAAACTTATCCGCATTCATTTCAGGGGTGAAAGCCACCCCGTTTTGAAATTGGATTTCCATACTCTTCTCTGGAAAAGAGGGTTTGCTTCCATTGGGAGAATTGTTTCCCTCTAAAGTTAATTGAACTTTGAGAAGTTGGTTAAAGTCTAAGACTGGCAACTCTTCTAAATCTACGATGGTAATTTTCATGCGAAAGGCACGACCGGCGGTTTCTTTATTATCATGCTCGGTGGTGAGTTTAAAAGAAGAAGTCATACCTGAAAGTGCCGTTAGTAGGCCTGTTACAGCTGTGAAGCCGCCAAACTCTGCCTCTACATAAAAACTGGCTGGAGCCACTGGTTGCAGAAAAGTTTTAGTCCCATTGATGGAACTGAGAGCTTTCTCCAAAAAGGAGGATTCTGTATAGGATTTGGGTAGCTTTAAATTTTCTTGATTCCCCAGACTCACCGACCAACTGGCTTTCACATCTTCAATATAATTTCCAAAACTATCAAATGCTACAGCGTATAACCCGAGCTTAGGATAGAAAGAGAGTTCTTCTAACACCTCTCCTCCTCCACTGGCTCCACTCATAATTTCAATTTTATCAAGAGATCCCGGTGTCACAATGATTTGAGCACTGGAAGAAGGTTTAAATTCTCCATGGGGAGCATCTACAATGATGGTGGGCTTTTCTTTGGTATTAAAAAATATCGCATGATCTTTCAAACTGGCCAATCTTTCTCCTGTTAGGACCTCGCCTCCTAACTCTGTATTGAAAACGGTGGCCTCACCATTTACAAAGGTCACCTCTTTTTCTTTAGGTATGACTGAAGTGAAGTTATTAGGGGATGGGGTTTCACTGGAAAGAGTAAAACCCAATTGAACCTTTCGATTAAAGTTTCCTTTTTTATTCTCCTTTTCGGTCATCACTTCCAATAATAGAGTAAAGGGTTGTCCCGCCTTCTCAGTTCCGTTATGTTGGGTGGTAATTGCCAGGTAGTTTTTATGGAGAGATTCCACCACAAATTTGGCTTTTTTAGAGAGAGTTAATTGATTTTCTTTAAAATAGTCTTCGGCATCACAAGATTCGTATTCAATCTTGGCTCTGAGCCCCACCTGACAGCCATCAATTTCATCAAAGTGGATTCGGGTACTCACTTTTCCATCTTTATCAGTCTTCCCCTTTTTATTGGTTAAGGCTCCTACCTCACCTTCACATCCCTTGGTGGGATCATCTGCATAGGATGCCTCGATAGAGAAAAGGACTTCAATATCCGGGATGGGTTTCTCTTCGAATAGCACTTGAAAAACCACATCTCTTTTGGTGGGCTGTTCCGAACTCACTTTCTGCCCGTCCCCACTCAATATTTTTAGAAACACTCCTTCCTTTTTTAAGAAAGTACATTGAGCCAGTGCATCGTCATCTGTTCTATGGCCACAGGAAAAAATGGAAGGTAAGAGCGTTGTTAATAATAAAAAGTAAATAGCCTTCATCATGGTTTATCTACAATAAACTTTATAGATAGGTTGGTGATCATATTCACTGGTGGTGATTATGTGCTCCCCATCAGCAGTGTAAGTAATAGCTTCTGACTGAGGTTGACTGGGAACGATTATTTTCTTTCCATTTTTTAAATACCCAAAAGGATGCTTACCTCCCTTTAGAGGAAACTCAATGGCATGCCCATAAGTACCAATTAGTAGATATTTGCCATCAGGAGAAATATCTGCAGCGGTAGCTAACTGATACCAATAACCGCTCCATTCGAACCCTTCAACCTTCTTAAAATCAAAGGTTCCTACTGATTTTGCTTGTAAACCTTTATCAATGTCTAACTCATAAGCCCGGCTCAAGTGATTTTTACCGCTAAAATTATCACCTTTAGAGAAGAGGATCAGCTGTTTAGATTTGGGAAAATAGGTCATGGCCTCAAAATTCTGCCTTCCCCCTTTGACTTTAAATTTCAATTTTCTTAAGAGCGGAATATGCATCGGCTTTAAACTATGCAAAGGAGCCGGCTCACGTACTACATATATATAGAGATGATCTCTTACTAAATCATTGTCTCCTATATCGCCAATATAAAGACAATCTCCTTCCCCGTCATAACAGGGGGCGAGGGCAATATCTTCCCAGTCTTGATTCTTGGCACCATCAATATGAAACACTCCGCGTTTTTCTCCTTCAATGGTAAAGCCATAAATACGAGGGCGACCTCCATGATCATTATGTGACCATAGCAGTGATGGATATGCTCGAGATGCAACCAAACCAGAGGCTTCATCTAGATTTTTATAGGGCTGATTTCCTTCAAATGTGGCTTCTTTTTCATTGACACAGGAACCATAAAGTAAACCGAATGGTAATAGTAAAAAAATCAATGGAGCAAGGACTCCCTTCCATTTTGCACGGGTCATTTTAACCATCCTCTGGTAGACATTTTTTTAGATTGATTATGTTTAATAGTGTATCATAAATCAGAAAATTGGCCACATTCAATTCAGAACTTAAGGGTTAGGTTATGATTCATTTTGACAATCCAAATACCATCAAGCTTCCCATTGTTACTGGTGAGCTAATGGCACAGATAGACCAATTCACCATCAAACAATTGAAAACACCTGGCATTGTTCTGATGTACCAAGCAGGTGTGAAGGCTGCGAATATAATAAGCCATCATTATTCACAAAATAACTATGGCAAAGTAGCTATCGTATGTGGGGGAGGAAACAATGGAGGTGATGGTTTTATTGTTGGCCGTGAACTCCATAAGCTAGGCTATCAAGTTCAAATATTTCTTTTAAAACCTGCTAGGCAGCTCAAAGGCGAAGCAGAAATCGCTTTCAATATGGTCAAAGCTCTTCCTATTACCATTAAACAAGGAGTACCTAATAGTAGGCAACTTTCTGCTAATCACCTATTGGTAGATGCCATATTGGGAACCGGCTTCACCGGAACTCTTCGGAACCCACTCGATAACTTAATAGAATCCATGAATCGATGTCAAGTTCCAGTGGTTGCTCTGGATATTCCTTCCGGTCTGTCGTGCAAACAAGCTTCCTTTGATCTTGCCGTAAAAGCTGAAACAACCATCACTTTTGGATTTCCCAAACTGGCTCAACTAATTTATCCAGCCGCTGAAAATATTGGATCGCTGCATGTTGTGGATATTGGCTTTCCTCGAGAAGCTACAGAATCGGTAAAGCTAGATACCCACCTGATTACAAAAGAGAGTCTAAACTGGTGTCTCCTTAAAAGAAAACCTGAAAGTCATAAAGGAGACTTTGGACATCTCTTGGTTATTGGAGGATCTCATTCTATGCCAGGGGCTCCGATTCTAGCAGGGGAAGCGGCACTGAAAATGGGAGCAGGGCTGGTGACCATTGCCTTACCACAAAAGTGCCTAAGCCAATTACCAAGTCATTCACCGGAACTTATGTTTCTTCCTTGTCCCGATGAAAACTTATTTTCCTCCCAATCTCTCCCTCTGATTTCACAATTTGTTAACGACCGGAAAGTCACCGCCACCACCATAGGAATGGGAATGG
>CAYFLR010000022.1:4411-7024 GCA_964343805.1 uncultured bacterium
TCAAACCCTTAAATTTGCAAAGGAATTTATCAAAACAGCTCATTGTCCATTAATCATCGATGCCGATGGACTGCGAGTCTATGAAAAAGGGTCGCCCATTCTTTCTAAATACCCGGTGACCCTCACTCCACACCCCAAGGAATTTCGTAACTATTTAAGTTTAAAGAAAAAAGCTGAATATATCCATGATCCTCAAGAGACCTTAAAGCAGGTGGCAAAACATCACAAAGCTCACCTGGTATATAAAAGCAGTCGTCCTCACTATATGACACAAGAAGGTCAAAGCGCTATTTACATAGGAGACACTCCTGGGCTAGCCACCGCTGGCAGCGGTGATGTACTTGCAGGCTTAATAGGTTCACTACTTGCCCAAGGTATAGCGCAAAAAGAGGCCATCCCTTTAGCTATCTATCTCCATGGTGAAGCAGGGAGAAAAGGGAGCAGGAAACTCACAGATAATTGTTTAACCGCAAGAAATATAATAGATTTTTTACCTGAAGTTTTAAGAGAAAGACTCGGATAAAAGGAGCTCCAAAAACAAAAGGCAATCTTCATATTTAAGATTGCCTGTTTGCTATGCCATGGTCGTTATAATGGTAAATAAATTTTTTCGGAGGCTTTCGAAAACTTTTATTCATCCAAAATATGAAGCGAATATATCCAAGCGTTAACAATTTGTCAACACTTATTTTATAAAAAAATTATTTTTAGCTTGACATTATCTTAGACTTCTGTCGAATATAATGCGCTGCGAACTATATGAAAGGAAGTGACCGTTATGAGAATGGGAAAAGTAGTAAAAAACAGACAACACAAAAAGAAAAAGAGTAAAACAGCTCGTCGAAAAGCAGGACTCAAGGCTAAATTAAATAAAGCTGTTCGTCGTACAAAATCTGTCAAGAGCACCGCTAAGTTTTTTAGATCCTAATCACCTGTATGTTTATTGATTACAGTGGCACCGTTCTAGTCCAGCATCAGCAAACTATAGTACGGATATTACTTGTTCAATACAAGCAGAGCGACAATTGGTATTTTCCCTATGTGCTGCTGGATGCTGAAGAATCAGTAGAAGATGGGGCGGTGCGCTCTATCTCTCACCTACTAGGCTATGACAAAGTAGAGTTACTACCGGATTTTTATGAAGAAGATCAGGATGGTAGAGCTTTTCACTGTGCTCAAACTCGCCCTTTTAAAATAGTAAAGCATGAATCAATTGCTAAGCTAGGGTGGTTCAGTATTAACCAATCCAGATCCAAATTAAATAATGCGGAAGGCATTAAGATCATGGCTAGGGCTATTACTCGAATTACTGGAATGGCTGAGAAGCATATTATAAAGTCTTTTTAGAAGAGTGGACAAAATCCAAGGGATGTTGCTATAATTAATGGTATGAGTAATTATAGAAATAAAGTACACAATCATACCTCTCCATCAGACCTTTTTATTAAAGGGAAAATTACCTACCCTCAACTAAAGGACGCCAATGGAGATAATTGGACTTGGTACATCCAAAAAGAAGAGGCCCCACCAGATAAATCTAAAATGTCTTTTACGGTCTACGCCCAATGCGATTACCAGCTCAAAAATGTCTTTCCAGGAAGGGATGGTTATAAAGAGAGGATCGCAGAGATCCTTTTAACTGAGAATTTTCGCTTCACTGTGAAGAGAACCACCTTTGAAGAGGTCTTTTCCGATCGGCTCCAAAAAAAGATTATTGCTGAGTACGAAACCTTTAAGCAAGAACTTCCTCATAAAAAATTTCTAAAAAAGAAAGAAGAGCTTATTGCCAATCGTTTTGAAGAGAGCTTTAATTTTGGTAGTCTCTTAGAAGAGATAGAATCTGAATTAGAATAGACCAAAAATACCATATCGAATTCTTCGGCGAATCTTATCAAAGTCAGGATAAGCAAAAGAGTAGTCCAGTTGAATCCCTAATTCATTAAATTCATAGTCATAGAGCTGAACTCCATCCTGGGCAAAGGCATCATCTTCAGGTTGCACCCAATCAAAAAAGCCATGAAGTCGAATCCCGTGTGAATCTCCAATAATAAAGAGGAGGTCCAGTTCAACACTAAATTGGTTGGTAACCAATGCAATTTGCTGCGGCCATAGTTTTCTTGTTTGAGCGTTTGTATTTTCCTCCCACTCTTTTTTCATATCATCCATATCATTGGCTTCCATCCAACTCTGTTTGGGCAATCGCAAACGAGTATCTGTATAGATAGCTCTTTCATAAATAAGAACGAGCCGACCTACAAACCAACTCCAAGGCTGGCTATCCACAGCAAACATCCCCCCCCAGTTACCAGAGTTATCAATGGATTGCTCAAAACGTCTCTGCTTATAATATCCCTCTAGATAGAGATTAAACTTGATACTAGGAATAAAGAAATCCTGGCTAAAGTGATAAGAGAGATTTCGATTGGCTGCGAGTAAGTCTGTGTAGTTTCGATGAAAATAAAAGGTATGAAAAAAACGACTTCTAAAGTTATCAGCATATTTAACACTGATCCAAGGAACAATCCGCCTGTTACTGGTTTCTTTCTGTCCTCCAGCGAACATAGCCAGAAAATCAATATCATACAAAAAGTTATAGCCAGTAGTTACCGGGCT
>CAYFLR010000022.1:7034-8645 GCA_964343805.1 uncultured bacterium
GTAAAAAAACGATTCTTTAGATTGTATTCCACTCGGCTAGAGAGAGAGTGAGTTTCAAAGGGACCAGCTCCCATAGAGAAATTGGGCCACATAGCCTCCTCAGAGGTTCCACTTTTTCCAGGAGTGAGGTCACCGGCGGTGGTGGTGGTTCTAACAACCGACAAGAATTCCAAACCAAATGAAGGCTTAAGGTAAAGGTATTTGAAAACCCCTTTTCGCTTACTTTTTTTCGCCTTATTAGGATCCCATTGCTTTCCCTTTAAAGAACGTTTTTTCTTCTTTTTAAGTTTTTTAATGGCCTTCTTGGCTTTTTTCTTTAAAGACTTGTCCGATGTCATTTTTATAAAAATCTTATAGTACTTACGAGCTTTTTTTCTTTTTTTCCTTTTAGCGTA
This sequence comes from uncultured bacterium, assembly GCA_964343805.1. Taxonomy (GTDB): domain Bacteria; phylum Bdellovibrionota_B; class Oligoflexia; order CAYFLR01; family CAYFLR01; genus CAYFLR01. The sequence continues at coordinate 7,430 of CAYFLR010000022.1, forward strand.
GGCTTTTGCTAAGTGATAGGTTGCAAGGATGGCATCATCATTTTTTTTGGCCATGCACTTTTTAAGTACTTTTATAGCTTTCTTGTATTTCTTTAACTTGATCAGCACTTGCCCCATAAGTAACAGAGTGGCTGAAGGAGAAGAGTCATTTTCTAAAAGTTTCATTAACAGTTTTAAAGCCGCTTTATTCTTTTTAGCCTTAAACATAGCATGGGCAATTTGCCGAGTTAAATTATCGGAAATGGGGATATTTGCTTTGGCAGCTGAGGGCAGTAATTTCTTATAGGCTTTGACTGCCTTTTTCCATTTTTTCTTTTTGTAAAGCTTATTTGCCTTAGCAAAATGTTTGTCCATGGCTGCTTCATCAGCAGCAACTATATCAAGGCTAAGTGTCCCCATTAAGAAAACAATCACGCTTAACAAGAGCATCACTTTATTCATGCCTACCCCCTTTAACAAAGCAGGCAAGGAAATGGTCCGCTTCGATTTCTTTCAAGGGAGGCCTATTGGTTTGACACTCTAATTGAGCTTGTTTACAGCGAGGATAGAAAAGACATCCTTTTTGAGGCAACTCTCTTTCCTCCAACTCACCATTTGATAGGGGTTCTTGGGGTTTCCTTTTACTCACCGTGGGAATTGCGTCTAGCAAAGTAATAGTATAAGGGTGCTCTGGATTTTCAAACAACTCTCTTACGGGGGCTTGTTCGACAATGTTCCCCATATACATCACTGCCACATGAGAGCAAATGTACTGAACCACATGCAGGTCATGAGAAATAAAAAGGTAGGTCAGTTGGAAACGCTCTTGGAGATCCAGCATCAAATTAATTATTTGAGATTGAATGGAAGCATCCAAAGCAGAAACTGGCTCATCACAAACTATAAAAGCTGGGTTAAGCATGAGAGCTCTTGCTATGGCGATTCGTTGCCTCTGCCCCCCTGAAAACTCGTGGGGGTATTTATTAAGGGCTTCCTTCCGGAGGCCCACCAGCTCAGCTATTTCTAAAACCTTTTCATCTATGGTGGATCTATTTTTTTCTCCATGAATCCACAATGGTTCCCCGATCAATTTACCAATCTTCATTCTGGGATGAAGTGAGGCATAGGGGTCTTGAAAAATCATTTGCATCTGCCGGCAGTAGTTTTTCGATTCTCGCTGATCAAAGGAATGAATGTCGTGCCCTTGGAAAAAGATTTGCCCTCTCGTAGGTTCAAG
>CAYFLR010000022.1:8655-17812 GCA_964343805.1 uncultured bacterium
AAGCAGCTTGACAATAAGTCGCCCTAAAGTACTCTTGCCACAGCCGGACTCACCCACCAGACCCAAAGTTTTACCCGCTTCAACCTGAAGACTCACCTGATTTACAGCGTGAACTCCTTCAGATTTATTGGCAAATAGCCCTGTGTTGGCAGGGAAGATTTTCGACAAGTTTTTAATTTGCAGTAAAGAGTCCATCAATTGCTTTAAACCAGTTCTGCAGTATAGTGGCACGCCACTAATCGTCCATTTTTCTCAACTAATTTCGGTTTCAAATCATAACATTTTCTTCTGTTATTAGCTAGGAAACATCTTTCAACAAACGGACAACCTGGTGATTGCTGAAATCCAGCTGGAACGTTACCAGGTATGGTAAATAAGCGATCGTTCTTTCCCTCTCTAAACTGCCCTTGAGGAATTGATTTTAAAAGTGAGAGGGTATAGGGATGATAGGCTTTATCTAAAATAGAGTTCACTTCGCCATATTCTAAAATGGAGCCAAGGTACATAACAGCCACTTTATCGCAAACCTCTGCCACCACTCCAAAGTCGTGAGTAATAAATATCACAGACATTTGATGTCTGTCTTTTAACTGTCTTAATAACTTTAGAACTTGTGCTTGTACTGTCACATCCAAAGCGGTAGTGGGTTCATCTGCTAGCAATAGAAGGGGATTACATGAAAGGGCCATGGCGATCATGACTCTTTGTCTCATCCCACCCGATAGATGATGGGGGTACCCTTTCATAACTCGTTCAGGATCATTAATTTGCACTTGTTTTAAAAGCTGAATACAATGATCTTTGGCTGCTTGGGCACTCATTTCTAGATGCAGCTGGCAGGTTTCAATGAGTTGATTCCCGATAGTAAAAACAGGGTTCAAGGAGGTCATGGGTTCTTGAAAAATCATGCCGATTTTTTTTCCCCTCACCTTTTGCATAGCCTTTTCACTTAAGGCCATAAGATTTTCACCCTGAAAGAGAATCTCTCCTTCGGTTTTGGCGAGTTCAGGAGGAAAGAGTCGCATAATACTGCGCACAGTAACACTCTTACCACAACCCGATTCTCCCACAATACCGAGGGTTTCATTGGATAATAGTTCTAAATTAACCTTATCTACCACGGGTAAAAGTTGGCTGTCTTGGGAATAGAAACCCACCGATAAATTTTTAATTTGGAGCAAAGGATTAGACATGGTCATTGTTGAAAGCAGATAAAACGGCCATTTTTTATGATAATGGGATTGCCATTATCTAAGGCCTCATATTGGATTGAAAACTCTCCCAATACCTCCTGCTTATCTGTTAACTCAAGTTTAACCTGACCTTTTTTTACCACAAAGTGATACTCAACCTTAGAAAGCTTGATCACCGCATCTTCAATTTCAACTACTTTTAATTCCAATTTCCGCTGTTCGAACAAGTAGGGCTTGGTGAGTTTAAGGGTCAGGCGAAAGTATTTAGATTTTTCATCATCAAAGGAAAGGAGAATTGTGAAGGTCCCTTGACTGAGTTGATCAAAGCCACAATTGATCTGCTCTGTTTGGTGTTCTCCATCATTTTTAGGGTTAACAGCTCCTTCTAATTCAAAAGAGGCTCCTTTAAACTCCTCAGACTTATCATCTTCAGGTGAAAAGAACCCGTTCCCTTCCGTATTATGATTAGCATTTTCAGATATATCAGAAGGTCGCATATGAGAAGGGATGGAAACAGAATCAAGACGGCCCCCTCCTCCACTACAAGAGAGAACCGTTACAAGAAGAGCACCTAAATAAAAATAGATAGCTATTTTATAACTCACAATTAAAAGTACCGCCTACAATTTCAATCTGATCGCTGGCTGAGTTCACAGTGGCAGAAAAGGTTCCCACAGCCTTTTGATCTTTGGTGTATTCTGTCACTTCAATTGTACCATTTTCTAAAACACTATAGGAGTGTTTAAAAGCAAAAAGCGCAGAAATTCGATTGATAGCGGTTTTATCGTAAGAGCCAACAACAGCTTCAGATAGAATAAAGGCCATCTGAACAAAGTCACTGGTGGTGGTAGTTAACATAAAGGTCAAAACAGATTTTCCATCATTTTCAGTAATACTACATGCGGTTGAATTGGCAGTGTACTTTTGATTGATCACTTCGTTAACAGAGCTTTTGACTTCAAAGTAATCTTTCTTTGATACGTTCACTCCCACCGTACCCAAAGCATCATTATTGTTACTTCCAGAAGATATGGCCTTATCCATTTTATCTTTAATTTGTTCCAGTATGTCCGAAACGGTGTTGTTATTTTCACTGCCCTCAGGAAGATATTTATCCATATCAGGAGAATCAAAACCTCCATGGGTTTCAGTGGTTTCTTTAGAAGGTCCATAGTGATAAGAGCTGGCAGAACTTCCATTTTCTTTGGCTGCAGTGGTAGAGACTCTTGTCCCTGCAGGAACAGCCGAAGAATCAACTCTTCCCCCGCCAGAACAGGCTACTATCAATAGAGTCAAAGAAGAGACGAATAAAATTTGACGAATCAGCATATTCAAAGGACGATTATTAATTGTGTAATTTCTCATAATGCCCCACCTTTTTAAATTTTGTTAACCTTAAAACTTATAGCTTACAGATAGCATAGCATTAAAGTTGGACGCTCGTCCGGTCACCACAAAGGGGCCTGTGTAGAGTAAAGTTTCGCTGATAACAGTGTCTAATCTCAAATTTCCTAAAGCGAATTTTAAACCAGCAGAAAAGAAATTGGCAGGAGTTGTGGCTCCTCTGTTTACCTCAACTTCTTTCTCCACCTCTTTCTTTTGAGATCCGGAGAGCTCATATTGCATACCTAAGATCACTCCAAGCCATTCATAAATATCATGCTCAACGCCGGCATTAAAATGGATCACACTGGCTGAAAATTCAGTATCATTCTTGGCGTCTTTAACCTCAATAGTTGAGCCTTCATTGAAGTATTGAAAGCCTCCATGAAGTAATGATCCGTTGGTTTTTAGCACCGTACCAAGACCCGCAGCAAAAGCGGTCTTTTTACCATTTACTTCCACCTCTTTTCCTTTACCACCTGTTTCATCTTCAAACTTAGGAGATTGCTGAAAGTAAAGAACATGAGGAACTAGAGCTAATGTACTGCTGAGCGGATAAAAGTATCGAGAACGAACCCCAAAACCGATTCCATCAGTCAGGGTTGCTTTTTTTCCTTCATCTTCCACTTCCGCTTTGCCCATTAAAGATTTAAGCATGAGAGCCAATTCTAATCGTCCAGGACCGGTTTTCATATCGGCACCCAGAGTTAGATCAAGCAGGCTAGTTTTTCGCTCTAACTCCCTGGCTTCATCTTCACTGTTGGCAGATGCATAGAAAAGATGAACACCAGTTCTAATTTTGTCAAAAGGCATCCCAAAAAATACATCAATTGGTTTTCCGGCTGGTAAGAAGGTATTTGGTGGCATCCCTTTAGGAAAAGGAGTGATATTTTCTACTCGGTTAAAGAAGAAACCAAGAGTATGGCCCTTTCCTTTCGTGATAGGAGCAAGATTAACAAAAGCTCCCGCATAAGGCTGACCCTGAGCAGTCGCAGCTAAAGCCCTCCCGTTATCTTTCAGTTCCACAATCATATTATTAGAATAACGGATCATGGTAGAAGGAAAATAAAAAGGATCGGTATCATCACGGAGGTAGGTCCCTGGCATAAGGAGTTCATTGGTAACAAGAGGGGTATCCCCGATGTAAACACCACGACGATAGACATCGTGACCTAAAGCATATTTACGGGATAAAGTTGCCTGTAGATCTGTATTTATAAAATAGCCCCAACTCAGTAGACAAACCAGCAGTAATAAAATCTTTTGACTCATAATTTAATCTCCTAGGGTTAAAATAATTGCTCTCTATTTATTTATACAGGCAACCAAATGCTCTCCATTTGCATTACCAACTTGCTCTAATTGAGGCAGTTCCTTACTGCATTCAGGGGTGGCCTTGTAGCATCTTGGATGAAAAGGGCAACCCGAAGGAGGAAAAATAGGTGATGGCACATCTCCTTGAAGGACTGTGCGTTTAGTCTTATTACGAGGATCAGGCCTGGGAATGGAAGACAAGAGAGATTGAGTATAGGGATGAGTAGGATTACTAAAGAGGTTTTCTTTACTGGTGATTTCCATCACATGACCTAAATACATCACCAAAATAGTATCACTAATATATTCCACCACAGCTAAATCGTGGGAGATAAAAATATAGGTGATATCAAATTGCTTCTGCAGATCGCACATCAAATTCAAAACTTGAGACTGAATGGATACATCTAAAGCAGAGACCGGTTCATCAGCAATAATCAAACTGGGATTCAAAGCCAAAGATCTTGCAATACCAATCCGCTGACGCTGTCCACCTGAAAACTCATGGGGATACCTTTGGAGAGCATTTTCACGCATTCCCACCACATCCACCAGCTCACAGACTTTTTTATAACGCTCTTGTTTGCTCTCGACACCGTGGATAATAAGAGGCTCTTCTAAAATTTGGCCCACTGTCATACGTGGATTCAGACAGGAAAAAGGGTCTTGGAAAATCATTTGAATATTGCGGCGCATGGCCAGCATTTCAGAACCATCTAAGGAATAGATGTTCTTGTCGTTATAATAGGCTTCTCCCGCGGTGGGTTCATGCAAGCGAAGTAAGGTTTTACCTAAAGTAGACTTACCACAACCCGACTCACCAACAACACCGAGGGTTCCCCCCTTTTTAAGAGAAAAGGAGACACCATTCAAAGCATGAACATCTGCAATTTTCCGGTAGAGGATCCCTCCATGAATAGGAAATCTTTTTACCAGACCTTCAACACGCAATAAAACATCACTCATTATCTTTTTTCCTGTTCACATCTAATTAAGGGGAAAATGACAAGCCACTTCCCGATCACTATCAATGTTGGTCAACTCTGGATTTTGTTCTTTACACAGGGCTTGGGCATTAGAACATCGATCCGCAAAACGACAACCCACGGGGAGATTGAAAAGGTCAGGAACCATTCCTTCAATCGTTGGGAGTTTCTGTTCTTTAGAAAGCCCACGCTTAGGTATGGATTCCAACAAACCTTTTGAATAAGGATGCAGTGGTCGTTCATAGATATCGAAAACACTGCCTTTCTCAATAATCTGACCAGCGTACATGACCACCACTTCATCACACATCTCAGCCACCACCCCTAGATCATGGGTGATAAAAATGATCGAAGTGTTAAGCTCATCTTTTAACTTATTCATTAAATCAAGGATCTGAGCTTGGATAGTAACGTCCAACGCAGTGGTGGGCTCATCAGCAATTAAGATTTTTGGTGAGCAGGAGAGAGCCATGGCAATCATCACACGCTGTCTCATCCCACCCGAAAGTTGATGGGGATAATCTTTCAGCCTTTGTCTTGCTGAAGGAATTCCTACTTGATGCAGACTTTCTTCACATCGCCTTTGGATTTCAGTAGCACTGTAATTGAAGTGCATCTTAAAAACTTCAGCCAATTGATGACCGATGGTGTAAACCGGATTCAGAGCAGTCATGGGCTCTTGAAAAATCATGGAGATCTCTTTACCACGAATTTTCCGCATCTCCTCAATATTTATCTTAAGGATATCCACGGACTCTTCATCACCGTGATAAATAATCTGACCTGATTTTATTTCACCAGGAGGATTAGGAATCAATCGCATTGCTGAGTAGGCAGTGACCGATTTACCGCAACCAGATTCTCCCACAATACCTAAGGTTTTTCCCTTTGGTACTTTAAAGCTACTTCCGGCGACCGCAATCAGCTCACGACCCTCTACATTGAAACCCACCTGGAGGTCTTTCACTTCCAAAATCGATTCGTTACTCAAAGTCTGCTCCCTTTATTATCAAGCATCCCCTACGCAAGTATTACAACTTACCTAAGTTATGTGGATCTAAATCAACTGTCTTATTAACACCAGCAATCTCTTTTTTACTCTTTTTAATTTTCTTAAGAGCTTTGTCCTTTTCTTTATCAAACCACCATGTCCAATCTCCATTAAAAGAGCTTGAATAGAGAGGTTCATAGTCATCAATATGACCTAAGTTGTTCCAAAATAGAACTCGGGTAAAAGAACCGGTCCAAAATGGAATGTAGAAAGCATGTTCCTTGATGATTTGATCAATTTCCCACATGGCCTTCTTACGTTTTTCAAGATCGAGTTCCTTCTTATAGATCTGCATCAAGTCATCGACCTTTTTCATACCAAAAGAGAAGACGTTGTTGTTATCTTTTACTTTGGCATAGTCAGTATGCAGATACTGCTCAGGAGAAGGATAGAGACCACCAGATCTTGAGAAGAGAAGAGCTTGGAAATTCTTCTCTAAACCATCTTTAAAAGCTTTCGCTCCATCAACCAGACGGAAAAGCATTTCAACACCAGCTGTTTTTAAATCTTCTTTATAGACACTTAAGTGGCGAGTAAGACCATTACTTCCATATGTTAAAACGAAAGAGCAACGCTCCCCTTTATCATTTACTAAAATACCGTCGGATCCGCGCTTGGTCCAACCTGCTTTCTTGAGAAGATCTTTCGCTCTCACAGGATCATATTGATAGGATTTAAGTTTGGAGTTCTCATACTCAGTACCACCAAAAAAGGAGACCATGCGAGTATAGGCATTGTACATCAAGTTTTTATTGATTTTATCGAAATCAAACAGATGCTGAAGGGCTTTTCGGAAATTTTGATCTTGAAACATGGGATTTTTAAGGTTCATTACAATCCCGTATTTTCCTTCAGGGCTTTTGGTAAAAACTCGTCTCTTTACCACCCAACCTTTTTTCACTGCGTCAAAATCAGTATCATTTGCCCACCAAGAAGCTGTTCTTACTTGATATGCAGTGAGATCACCTTTTTTGAAATGCTCTAAAGCCATTTTAGGATCACGGATGACTTTAATATCTAAGTAATCAAAGTTGTAACGATTTTTGTAATATTTCTTTTTATCTCCCCACCAGTCTTTGAGACGCTTAAAACGAACATAGCGACCTTTTTTAGAGGAATAAATATAGTAAGGACCTACACAGTTAGGCTCTTTCCAGTTAGTTCTTTTTACCCAGCTCTCATCTAATTTGATGGAGTGTTTTGGCTCTGGAGTAATTTGAAATTCAAAAATAGCTCGCCAACTCGCATAAGCACCTACAACTTTTAAAGTGTATTTATCTACTTTTTCTACCGCTTCAAAATTCTCTTTAAAGTACTTATTATAGTAAGGGTCCTTGAGATGCTTACTGAGCATCATATTATAACCAAACACGTAATCATCAGCTGTTACGGGTTTGCCATCTCTCCATTTTACATCTGGATCGAGTTTATAATAGATGGTTTTTTGATCAGGCATCACCGCCCAATGGGTGGCTAAACCAGGAATCGGTTTTAAGGTGTAGGGATGACGCTCAACGAGTGCAAAATACATACAGTTAGTACGGTTCCAACCCGCAAAAGAATCATTGGAGTTAGGTCCGTAAAGACGAAAAGTCAATGGGTAAGAGGTCATGAAGGTACGATAAATGCCCCCTTGTTTGGCTTTTTCAGAAGAAAAAGGCTTCTCATCAGTGTTGGTAACCCACTTGATGTCTTTAGGTAGTTTAGCACTTGCCTCCACCACCGGCATAAAAAATAGTCCCATAACACTTAAAACAAAAAAACTGTAACTTAGAACTCTCATCTAGATCTCCTTCCTTTATTGATATTTAGAGTACTGTTTGGGATCAAACGCTTCTCGGATGGCCTCTCCAATAAACGTTACTAAGAGCAAAGTACAAGCCAGTGCTGCAAAGGTTGATAAAATAATCCAATAAGCATTATGTAAATGTTCACCACCTTGACTTAAGAGCTCTCCCCAAGAGGGAGTTGGTGGTGGGAGTCCATATCCTAAATAATCTAAACTGGTGAGAGATCCAATGGAGCCCACTACAGCAAAAGGGAAAAAGGAAATTACTGGAACTAAGGAATTGGGAAGCAAGTGTCTAAATATCACTCGCAAATGACCTGCACCAATCGACCTGGCTGCATAGCAGTAATCTTTTGATTTCTCACGGTAAATCTCGGTCCTGGCATAGTAAGTCATACCAATCCAAGAAAATAATAATAGAATAAAAAAGAGGATGTAAATATTTGGGGTCAACAGCGATGAAATAATAATACAGAGGTAGAGAAAGGGGGTGGCGGACCACATTTCAATAAATCTTTGTAATAAGAGGTCAACCCAGCCTCCAAAATATCCCATGATAGCCCCAATGGAAACACCAATTAGGTAGCCACAAATGGTGAGCATCAGTGCAAATAAAATAGCGATTCTAAACCCATAGAACAAGCGAACTAGTATATCACGCCCTCTGTCATCTGTTCCAAACCAATGGGTTTTACTCGGTGAATTTGGAGGTGGAGCTCCAGTGGAAAAGTCATACTCATAAGGGTTATAAGGAACTAAAGGCATTAATATAAAACCTTTTCCTCTTTTCTTAAATTCTTTCTTTAATTCTCGGTAGTTGGTTTCACTCTCATTTTCTAAACCAAAGGTGGTTCCTGGATAGAATTTAAAGGTCGGGAAATAAACACTTCCCTCATGAATCACCATGATGGCCCGACTGTTCATAATAAATTCAGCAAAAAAGGATAAGAAGATTACTGAGCAAAGTATGATGAGTGAAAAGTACCCCCGTTTTATGCTTTTAAATCGCCTGAGGCGTTTTAAAGTAACTGGAGTAAATTTGATTAAAGGCATTCTCGTCTCCCAATATTAGCGAAATCGGACTCGTGGATCAACAGCGGCCACACAGAGGTCAGATAATAAGTTCCCAATAAGTTTCAGCACACTTCCTATAACCAGGATACCTAACATTACAGGGTAATCCCTTTCAATCACGGAGGTGAAGCCTAACAAACCCAAGCCATCAATATTAAAGATCTTTTCTATAATAAAAGATCCCATCAAGAAAATTGAGATATTGTTTCCAAAAGAGGTGGCCAAAGGAATAAGCGAGTTTCTTAAGGCGTGCTTAAAAATAGCTCCTTTGTAGCTAACACCTTTAGCTAAGGCGGTTTTGACAAAATCTGAAGACATATTCTCAATAACGGAGTTTTTCATTAAAATCGTCATGGAAGCAAAACTA
>CAYFLR010000022.1:17822-27551 GCA_964343805.1 uncultured bacterium
ACTACCTATCATATAGGCAATAAGTGGAAGAACCGAGTGAGTAATAATGTCCCAGGCTTTTTCCCAAAAACTCTCCATAAACTCAAAGTCATCTGAGACGAAGCCTCCCAAGGGAAATATATCTAACCAAGAAGAAAAGACCATCAATAAAACAATTCCAAATGCAAAGCCAGGAATAGCATAACCAGCAAAAATCATTACAGAAGTTACATTATCAATCACGGTTTTATGCTTAATAGCTTTCAGCACCCCGAGCGGGATGCATATGAGGTATACCAGGAGCATATTGATCACCCCATATTATGTAGAGACCGGGTGTTTATTCACCACCAGTTCGATCACCGGCATGGTGTATCTAAATGAGTCTCCTAAATCAAATCGAAAAATACGAGAAATCCATCTAAGGTATTGAATATACCAAGGTTTATCAAAACCATAGAACTCTTTCATCACTTTTAGATCTTCTTCTGAAAGCTGGCTATCATGCATTTTACTTTTTGATCCACCGGCACTTCTAGCTCCACCTTCACCCTGTACAAAAGCACGAGTACGAAGCTGGTCAATAGGACCACCAGGAACAAATTGAGTAATAACGAAAGATATAAAGGTAATACCAATGAACGTGGGCAATATCAAAAGAAGACGTCGTATTATATAGGTTCGCATACCCCCCCTTTAGCAACTAGAATCACTCCGACAAATCCAATTCCAAATCGCGGACATATTAAATATTTTGTATAACATTGTCAAACTTTGAGTTCACACTTCCCTAATATTTATTTATTTGTAATAATAAAAGATAAGGGGAAATACCAAAATATTAGTATATTCATTGATTTTAACCTTTCTCTAATCTGGGACGGGAATGATGAGATTATTAAAACTCACTATCATATTAATTTTACTCCATAATTGCGTAAGGGATCCATCTAACGACATTGAGTTTACTGATGAACCGGAAGTTGGGATCCCAGAATCGCCTGAGGATCCAACCTCTTCTCCGACTTCACCAGGGTCTCTCCACTATCCTCTTTCTGGTAAAAGTTACTCCCATTTAAGGCTACTTCGTGAGCAGATGACGGAAGACTACTTCTTCTCTCCATCTAATTATAATGACAACCCTAAACTTTCTCATACCATCTGTAGTGAACAGCCCTACAAGGTTTTTCAGATTGGAAGTCAAGGAATCATTGTTACCACAGGTACTACAGACCAGGTAGGATCTTTTACAGGCTGGGTTCCTGAGGATAAAGAGGTATTGATTGAAATTCCAGAATGTGGATTGAAGTGTGTGGCAAAAGCAGGAGAATCGAACCTTATTTGTGATCCTTATATGGATGCGGTTATAAAATACTTTGAGCGTGAATTAGATCTCACTCTACTAGATAGCCAATTCGATAAAGTTCCTATAGCTAGTTTAATAACTGCCGCCACAATGATTTTAAAAATTGATACCTTCCAAAGGGCTGATTTTAGATTTAGTTCCCATCTTGCTTTATGTAGAAAATCATCCGAAAATGATGACTGCACCCTCAAATTGATGGAAAACTCCTCCATTAAATCATTTCTTCATTTAACTAAGGGCTTAATTATCCACGATAATATCGACCAACAAGGGATTCCCCTCCACCATGCCCGCGCCTATGAAGAAGTTTTTAATTTTGCCTATATGATTGATACCATAACCGCCTTAGGAATGAGCCTTAATATCACAGATGACCTCCTAAGGGATTTAAATGTTGAAACTTTTTCGCCATCCCTTCCAGTTAAAATTGCCGAGGATGCCAAGAACACCCTCCTTACAACCCTACAAGGAAATGAGGACAGCCTCTTCCATCATAGTCATGCTGAATGTGTCCAAATAATTAGAACAACCTCACACAAAACAGAGCAGGTTTCCTATTTTTCACCCACAATAGATCCCGCTCTTCTCCTTCTGGATGCTACCGTGGCAAATATTTGCCCTAATTATACAAAGTTTCCCTATTGCAATGAAGAATTGGCAGACAGCAGTACATGCATCAGTAATTACTTAGTTTTTATGGATGATTATCCCCAGAGTTCCCCTCTTATCATCACCTTGGGACTAGACAAACTCATCCATCTTACTGATTCTATGCAAAAAAGCACCCCCTCCAAGTTCTCACTCAAACAAATCCAGAGCCTAGGTAAGGAACTTTTTTCTCTACCAAATTTAAGCAGTGATGAGCTAGATGGTCTTTTAATAACTTTATCCAATTTTCCAACTTATCATCTCCTCAAAAATCAAACCGTGGAAATCAACACGAGTATCAACGAAAATCCTCGAGGTCTCTCCTCTTTTGAAGTGGTGGCTCATACCATTCCATTTCCGGGAGAAGTAAAAAAGGTTCCTCTCTTCTGCGAAATTCCCGATTTAATGAATGGCCACCTTGGAAGTAATAGAATTTTTTGTACCCGTCCTGCAGATTATAGTTTCTCTTTTGATCAATACACCCTCATCAATGGCTCACCTCAGTCCTACATGCTTTCTTTTGACCAACTATCTTCTAAGCAAGGTATTTATAGGGTTCTTTATCCGAATGGTTTACCTGTTAAAGTTGAAGGACAGCTATTATTGGTACAAGAGATAAATCCAGCCCATTCCACTTGCAAGCAAGAGGAAAGCGAGCCCCTCTCCCATATGATGGAGATTCATGGGAAGCAAGGAATTGCAGTTTTTCAAAAAGTACTCATTATTTGTAAAGAGTTTAATTTTATAAATAAAGATAAAAACTATCGTTTGACTGCTGGCAACAAATTGACCTCTTTGATCGAGGGGGAGCCCCATCAATTTTCCACTGTGGTATTACCTAGTATCGATCAAAAGCCCAGCCAACAGCAATTATGTATTTTTGATCCCGGACAGGCGATGAAGAAAGGGGAAATTTTAGATGCCCAAATCGAATTAGTCTATTGCCATGAAGACCATCCACGTGACTTACTCTACTATCTCACCACCTTTGGCAGCAGTGCAGAGGAAGATAAACTCCCCTTAATTCCCATCTCTTTTTTAAATCATCTCCCCATTTTCCGAGATAGTAGAAACCCTCATCCCATATTGCATGAAATTCCAGCACCAGAGATACTTAATAAAGTCCTTCAGCTTCCCATATCCTTTCTTACTAATCACCTTACTCCCACTCAATTAGAAGATATTCGAACTTTTCGTCATGAGGGAGTGAGCAGTATTCTTCATGAAAATAATCAAGACCTGGCCATTTTTTCTCCTTACTATGATGACTTTAATCAAGATCAGGAATGGAACTGTATGCAAATGGATGAAACTACAGATGGAGAGTACTCCTACCTCAGTCAGTTGACCTATTGCTCGCTGAAGAAAAGTAAAATGGAGCAAGTCTTCGCTATGCTTCCTCCCTCCGTAATTGGATTTTTTAATCAAAACCCTGATCTATTAGGTTTAAGCGGAACAGAAATCCCCCAACCCTTTCCAGATCCAGATGTAATAAATGAGTTTGGAGCCTATATTTTTAGTTGCCTTGATGGCAGCAGACCTTCAAAGATCAATTTAGATGATCTACAAGGGGCCGGACATACCTGCGGAGACACCTCCCAAACGATCCGAATTCGGAATATATATGCAAAGCCCAACACAACTTCGAGCTTATCCCCTAAAGCTTTACTTAGGCAATCCCTCTTTGCCTATAGGTTTCTTTCCTTTAATAAAGCCATTTTAGAAACTAAAAAGCAGTTTGCCCCTATAGACGCTATTGCTCTCTATGCCAGCTTTTTGAACCAAAATCGGATAGATGATTATAATTCTCAACTCTCACATTTTATTCAAAAGTTGTTTCCAAAATGAAGTATACAGCCTATTTTATATCTTTAATTTTACTTATAATCTCCTGCTCTGATAACCCTCCTCTAGAACTATCCCCTTATAGTGTCAATTTAGAAGAGGATGAAATTGGTAAGCACTCTATCTCCAAAACCAACGCCACCAAACGTGTTCTTACACCAAATAATTTTAAATTTGCCGTCATGGCAGGCACTAAAGATAATTATGATGTTTTAAAAGCCACTATTGATACTATTAACGAAAATCCAAATATTATGTTTGTTATTCACCTTGGAAATTTGGTGGAAAGTGGAATCAAGCAACAGTATCGGACCAATTTGAGACTTTTAAGTACTCTCCGAAGACCCTATTTCGTGGTAATGGGAATCGGTGAATATGGGAATAATGGCCAAGCCATATATCAACAAATGTTTGGGAGTGAAAATGATTTTATGGCCTACGGCAATACCAAAATTATTTTCTTCGATAGCCTCTTTGACACAACTGAAACTCACAATATGAATGGAGAAGAAGACCTTATTTGGCTAGAGGGGGAACTTGCCGCTAGTGTCTCCTATAACAACATATTTGTATTTTCAAATCTCTCTCCCTTAAAAATGGAAGGAGATACTCTCAAAGATAACTTTCTTGCATCTCTTGAGAAATATGATGTCAAAGGAACATTTCATGGCAATAGCCAATACCTAGAGGAAACCACTAAGAAAAAAACCCGATTTTTTCATTTAGGGTTTGATGGTGCAGAGCCTTATTATTTACTCATTACGGTCAATGGGGCAGAATTTGAAGTATCGCAAAAGTTGGTTAAATAAAAAGTTCAAGCGTTGTTATGGATGGATGCTATTACTCCCCTTCCTTCTCTGGGAAGGACAGGCTCAAGCAAAATTAGACCTAGAAAAGTTTCACCTGTTTGACCATGATTATAATCCCAATGGAGTCTTCACCTCCATTGGAGGAACTAGCTTTATTGGATTTGGTGCGACCTACACTCCTTTAGGATATATATGGCAAATCGATGCCTCCATTGGTTACACTCCATTTACATTTATCCAAGTGGAGCTTTTTAACTACAGTATACAAAACTCTTTCAATCCTTGGAGAATTAACTGGGGTGAATCCTTTATAACTCCAGTCTGTTTAATACTGGGTCTATCCAAAACAACCATTCTTGATAATGATTGGTTAGGTGGTTGGCTCTTTCATTATGCTCTTGGTACCAAATTAACCATGCCTTTTTACTTGGATATCCCCTTTGCCGATATTGGCTTTCTCTTCTCCACCAACCACTACTATTTGGGTTTATTATTTAGCGATGCCCCCATCAATTTTTTGGAATTGGTGAATTTTAGTCTCAACTTCACTTTTTACTTACCGGAATGATTAGGGGGTAAGAGCCTATCGATTCGATCTGAAAAAATCAAAGTAAAACCCTGCTTTTTAATTTTGTTAAAAGAGCGTGGCCAATTGATAAATCCAACACCGTAGGGCAGATCCTTCTTTTTAAAATAGGGTATCCAATTAATAGGAAACCAGAAGTACCAGCCCAAAAGACCCACCCCCGGATATTGCCTAACATAAGAAATAGACTTCTTCGGAGATATTAAATAGACTGAGGCTAATTGAAGTTCGGGATATTGGGTTCGATAAAACTCTAAACACTCTGTTTTAAGTGAAATCACAACACACTTTGCTAGCAATTTCCGTTTTGTTATTTGTTCATAAACGAGAGAGGCAAGGATCTCGTTTCTCTCTTTGGAGGTTTGTAGTTTATGTTCAATAAATAAAAGTGGGGCACTATCTTGATAACGGTCTAAAACTTCATGGAGAGAAGGAACAGCAGGACATTTTTCACGAAGCTCTTTATAGGTAAGTGATGACAATTCACCCTGCAAATTATGAACTCTCCTTAAGTTAGGGTCATGGTGAACCATAGCCACTTCATCTTTGGTCAATTGAAGATCAAATTCAATCCCTGCGGAGCGCGATAAAGCCATATCGAATGCGGGAATGGTATTTTCCTTCAGCTCCGGATGGCCCATCACTCCTCTATGACCTATTAAGGAAACCCCCTCGCTATCCATTTGGCAATTGATGCCACAAATACCTAAAAACTCTTCATAGATGAAATCAAAAACCCTTTTTAAAAAGTGCAGGAGAATCGGCTTCAAAATAATTATTCCTTGGATTTCAATCAGTACTTAAAGAAACTGCCACCAATAAATTCTCTTAAGATTGAGGTTCCCGGAATCTCATGGATTTGGGTAATAGGTAGGAAGTAATCTAAAAAGCGAATCAACCGACTCGCCTCTGGAAAGTTTTCTTCATCATAGGGACTAATTGACTGCAAGGCGGGCTCAGCATACATTTTTAATACGGCATATTCATAAGGCAAGGCCGAATTAAACATCACATCGGCACTCTCCTGAAAGGGAAAAATATTCCGATATTCCCCTCTCCTGACATTATGCCATAACTTAAGAGTTTCAGATGCGGAGGTCCCTCGGTATCGATAATCCCTTACAATTCTTCTCAGAATACGAGTATCACGGGTGTGAATTCGGTTTAAAGGATCTAAATCAAGTTGAGTGAGGGTATTCACAAATACCTTGAATTTATAAGCTGCTGGAACATTTTTGGTCAGTTGTTCATTCAAACCGTGAATCCCTTCAATTACCAGGATATCATTCTCTTCCAGTCGCATTTTATTTTTGGAAATAAGGCTTTTACCCTTTTTAAAATCGTACTTAGGTAGAGCCACCTCATTCCCTTTTAAAAGAGAATTCAATTGATCATTTAACAGATCTAATTGAAGACAATCAATATTCTCAAAGTCAAAATTGCCCTCCTCATCCCTTGGAGATTTCTCCCGATCACAAAAATAGTTATCCAAAGAAAGAACTTTAGGTTTATAGCCATTGATTCTTAAATGAAGGCTCATCCTTTTTGAAAAGGTGGTTTTTCCTGCAGAGGAAGGCCCTGCTATCAAAAGAACTCGCACCCCTCCTCGAATGGCAATTTCATCTGCAATGGCAGCAATCTTTTTTTCATGAAAGCCCTCAGAAAGCTGAATAAGCTCTCCGACCTTTTCATCTCCTGTCACAATGCGATCATTTAAGTCTCCGACATATTTCACTCCCATAATTTGAGCCCATTTTTTTTGCTCTAAAAAAATGCGTGCTGTTTTGGGCTGAGGCTGATACTTTGGCATTTTACCGGTCTTCTGATCGGGTATAATCAGAATAAAACCATCTCCCTTTTTCCTCAAATCAAACTGACTTAAGTAGGAAGAAGAGGGAACCATGTAACCATAAAAATAATTAATTTGATCATTCATACTGTAGATATTGACGGTGTGCTTTTTTCTATATTTTAAAAGGGCCACCTTTTCACCCAGCTCTACCTCTTCAAATTTCTTTAATGCAGCTGTTTTCTCCAGTTTTTCTTTAAGAATGGGAATATCTTTCTTATAAAGCTCCACCATTTGGGCTTGAATTTTGATGAGATCCTCACCAGTAGGGATATAGTCATCTATTTCACAATAAACCCCTGAAGCAATAGAATGATAGACCTTTAATTTACGACCATCGAGGACATTATTGATGCTGACGGCTAGTAAAAAAATCACACCTCTTTCATAAATACGGATTCCATCTTGACTGGAAAGATCGACAAATTCAAGCTCTCCACAGCCTTTCACCTCTTTGAAAAGTTCGAATAGTTTGGTACCACAGCGAACGGCCACAATTGCTGATTGGAAAGAGGGTTGATATTTTTTGGCAAGTTCTAAATAGGTGGTTCCTTTGGGAACAGTTATTTTTTCGTCGCAATTTTTAATATAGATTTCATACTCACTCACAAAAGCCTCCGGTGTCTACGAATTCCAAGTATCCGCTTAAAAAAGTAGGGTTTAGAAAGGCGATCCACAATCACTCCTTTAGTAAAAGAAGCGTGGATAAAGTAGTCCTTTCCTAGGTATATTCCCACATGATCTATTTTTTTGCTAGCCGGTTTTTTCATTGAGAAGAAGATGAGATCACCTGGTTGCACCGCTTTGGGTTTAACGTAACCTGTCTTCCTAAACATTTCTCTAGAGACCCGAGGCAGATCCAGACTCTCTTTTTTATAAACATACTTAACAAACCCAGAACAATCAAAGCCCTTACGTGGGGTGGCCCCCCCCCATACATAAGGGATAGAGATAAAGTCTAAACTGCTGCGAATTATGTTTTTTTGAATAGAACCGACACTCCTCTCCTTTACTGCTTGCAAGGGAAGGGGAAGAAAAAACAAGACGATTCCTAGTATGAGGGTCTTAAAATAGAGAGTTTTCATTGCCTTCCTTTTATCAGGATCTTAAGAATTTTGGCTCAGGTAAAGTTATTATGATATTATACCATATAAAAGGAGATGAAATGATGATGAAAGCCTCTTATCTAATTCTTCTAGTTATTCTGTTAAACGTTTCTGTGTTTGCGAAACCCAGCCTTAAAAATCAAAGTAAGTGGAGTAACAAACAGAAGGATGAATTTATTAAATATGCTCTGCAGGGAAGCCCCTCCCCCAGCAGTAAAAAAATTAAGGTTTTAAAGGAGAATTCTACCCATAGTGATCAGTCAACAACTTGGAGTGGGGATTCTGGTAAGTTCATGTCCTTATCTTATCATGGGGGATATACCTTTGCTGAAGACCCTCTAGATTATTCACAGTATGAGCATGGTGCCACCCTATTAGCAGGAGACCACCTCTTTTCATGGGTAAGAATTGCTAGTGGTATCCGCTATTTCAAAGTTAATGGCCAAATAAATAATAGGGTGGACTACTCTCTAAATAAACTGGTAGTGCCCTTTCAAGGAGAACTGGCTCTCATACCTTTAGGTTTTCCACATACAGAGTATCTATTACTTAAGGTAGGCATTGCAATTAACTACTTATGGGCAAATCAGGAAGGAGAAGAGCTATTAAGAGATGTTACTCAGGTAAAATATGATCCAAGTCTTGGCTTTTCAAGTGAATGGCTAACATCCATAGGTTATGAATGGCAGCTTGGTGAAAACTTCTGGCGTATTCACCTAACCCTGGATGCCCACTTTCCACTAAAATCATTGAGTTCCAATTCAGTGAGTCTATATTCATCTCTCGGAACATCATATGTTTTTTAAGTCTCTCCCCTTCTATTTCCCTGGGTTTTATTAAATAGGAAATAAAGTGATCGAAACAATTGAATTTAAATTCATAATCTAATAAAATCATTATATCAATAAGCAACAAATTAAATTGATGAGTTATTCAGAATAAATTCTATCAACCAAGGGGAGTCATAATGAAAAGTGCGATGCAGATTGCAGGTATCCTAGCCGTTGTTACCATTGTTATCCAGCTTATTTTTGGATTCACTGTGACCTCAAGTATTAGTGGAAAGTTTAACGAGACCTATGAAAAGTCTTTTAAATCAGCATCTCTGTCTCCAGTGGAAACCAAAAAGCAAATGGACACTCTAGCCTCCTCAGCTAAAGCAGGGATTTGGTTAAGCCTGATAGGATTCACGGTATTGATGTCTGTACTCTTTTTACTTCTCCTCTCCTTTCTCCATAATAAGAACTTTAACTTGCCGCTGATCACACTGAGGAGAAAACTGGAAGAAATTGCCAGTGGAAATGGAAAATTGGCTCCCATCAAAGTCCGAGCAGATGGAGGAGAACTTGCTCTGATAGTAAACTCCTTAAATAAATTTATTGGTAACATTACAAATATCGTGCAGGAAATACAAGGTGACACAGGAGCGCTTTCCTCTTCAGCAGAAGAACTATCTACTCTTTCAAATGGCCTTAATACTAAAACCGATGATATGAAAAGTAAATCCCAAGGAATGGCAAGTGCCACGGAAGAGATGTCAG
>CAYFLR010000022.1:27561-40324 GCA_964343805.1 uncultured bacterium
TACCTCGGTTGAGGAATTCACAGTTTCAATTGCGAATATTGCTAAAAATTCACAAGATGCTCTGACCGTTTCAGAAGAAGCTATCGAAATGTCAAATGATGCCAATAGCACTATGGACACCTTAGGATCAGCTGCCGGTGAAATTGGCAAAGTAACAGAAGTGATTAAGAGAATTGCTGAGCAAACCAACCTATTAGCTTTAAACGCCACCATTGAGGCGGCTTCTGCTGGTAAAGCGGGTAAAGGTTTTGCGGTAGTTGCCAATGAGATTAAAGAACTGGCAACCCAGAGTGCCAAAGCTGCTGAAGATATTTCTTCTCGAATTGGAGGAGTTCAATCCAGCGTGACTGAAGCGGTTACCGTTATTGAAAAAGTATCCACGGTAATTAATAAAATCGGAGCCTTTGTAAACGATATAAGTAATGCGGTTAACCAGCAAAATTCAGCTGCTACGGAAATCGCCCATAATGTTACTCAGGCCAATAGTGGTTCAAGAAATATTGCCTCCTCAATTAGTGAAGCAGCTAATGGCGCCAATGACATTTCTAAAAACTCAGGAGATGCGGCCAAAGGAGCTCAAGAGGTTTCTAAAAACATCATAGAAGTTTTTAACTCGGCAGATACAAGCCAAAAAGATGCAGAAAACGCACACAAACTCTCTCAGAGTTTGGCTCAAATGGCAGGAAACCTAAGCAATGTCATTGGAAAGTTTAATATGGGAAATGAAATTATCACCTCCAGCTCATCGGGTGAATCCATTGATATTGCGGGTCAAATTGAAGCTGCCATCGGAGCCCATGGATTATGGAAAACCAGGCTCAAAGAGGCCATTGATACTCAGAAGAGTGAATTTGAACCAGCAACTGTATCAGTCGATAACAAATGTCCCTTTGGAAAGTGGTTTTATGGAAACCAAAGCGAGTTACAAAGATACTCCTATTTCAATAAGGTTAAAAAACTGCATGCAGAAGTTCACCAAGAAACAGGTGATATTATGCGCTTGGCACTCGATGGAAAGAAAGAAGAGGCCACATCCCGTTTAAATGGTAAGTTTGCAGAACTCTCACAGAGTCTTACCAAAGAGATGCTTGCTTGGAAATCCGAGATTGCCGCATAAACCCATTCATTAAAATCCTAAAGTTCTGAGATTAAGAGCTTTAGGATTGCATTTTCCTCTATATTCGCATAATTTAATACCCGCAATTAAACTTGGATAAATAACGACCTTTCAGTGAGGAAACTTATGAATACACCAATCAATGAAACAGCTGCATGGAAATCACTGCTTAAACATTATCAAGATGTGAAAGAGGTTCATTTGAGAGAGTTCTTTGAAGAGAACGATCGCTTTGGTGAAATGAATACCAAAGCGGGCCCCTTTCTCCTCGACTTTTCAAAAAATAGAGTCACCAAAGAAACCCTTTCCCTTTTAAAGGAGTTGGCAGAGAGCGCCGGAATTAAAGAGAAGGCCCAGAAAATGATGAATGGTGATGCGATCAACTGGACAGAAGATCGTGCGGTTCTTCATACCGCACTCAGGTGCGGAGGCAATCCCCTAGGAAAAACTGAAGATAATATTATTGAAGATATTGAGAAAGCTCTAAAGCAAGTGAAATCATTTAGCGAACAAGTGAGAAATGGCGATTGGAAAGGTTTCACCGGCAAGCAGATTAAAACAATTGTTCACATTGGAATAGGAGGATCAGATCTCGGTCCACGCATGGTTTGTAATGCTTTAAGACATCTTGCAGATGGCCCGGAAGTCCGTTTTGCATCAAATATTGATGGCAGCGATATAATGTTCACCCTTAAAGACCTAGATCCTGCTGAAACCATGTTTTTTATTGCATCCAAAACCTTTACGACCCAGGAAACCATGACAAATGCCCAAACAGCGAAGGATTGGCTTCTAGCTCAGCTAAAAGACGAGAAAGCCATTGCCTCACATTTTATGGGCATCACAGCAAGTCCCCAAAAAGCCACTCTTTTCGGTATTCCTGAATCCAATTGTTTTGGTTTTTGGGACTTTGTAGGAGGGCGCTATTCAGTTTGGTCCACTATAGGTTTACCCATTGCTTGCTATTTGGGATTTGATCAATTTAGAAGCTTTCTGGATGGAGCCCATTTCATGGATAAACACTTTATGGAAGCTGAGTTTAGTTCAAATATGCCCATGCTGTTAGGCCTATTAGGTGTTTGGTATAATAACTTTTTTGAAGCCTCCTCTCATGCCGTGCTTCCCTATAGCGAAGATTTAACTCTTTTTCCAGCCTACCTGCAACAAGGAGACATGGAAAGTAATGGGAAGAGAGTCAATGAAACGGGGCAATTTATAGATTACCAAACAGGGCCTATTATCTGGGGTCAGGCCGGCACCAATGGACAGCATGCCTTTTATCAACTCATCCATCAAGGAACCAAATTGATTCCAGCTGATTTTATCGGTTTTAAAAGGCCTCTAAAAACAGAAGGCACCTGGCAAGAACATCATGATATTTTAATGTCGCACTTTTTTGCACAAACCAAAGCATTGGCCTTTGGGCTGAATGAATCAGAAGCGAAGTCCGCCATGGAGCAAAGCGGCATGGCTTCCACCAAAATAGAAGAGCTTTTACCCCACAAGCAATTTGAGGGAAATCGCCCTACCAACACTCTACTCATTGATGAACTCTCTCCCTATACCATGGGAGCTCTTATTGCTCTTTATGAACATAAAATATTTGTGCAGGGAGTTATTTGGCAAATTAATAGTTTTGATCAATGGGGTGTGGAATTAGGAAAGGTCTTAGCCAAAGAAATTCTCCCCAATATCAAAAAGGAAGCGGATATCAGTTTTGATAACAGCACCAACGGATTACTAACCCATTATAAGAGATAATTCATGAAGAGAAGAAAAATATACCGTGGGGTTTCCCCCATCCTACTATTGCTATTTATAACGGCTTGTGAGTCAAAAGAACCTCAAATTCGGACCTATCTTGAGACCCATACAGCCAATGCAACAAAACTCAAGCCAGCCGTCTCGACTGAATCTTTCAGCTCTTACAAATGGGTTACCCCCAAAGACTGGGAACAAAAAGAAGGCTCGTCGATGCGCCTTGCAACTTTTGTAAAGAAGGGAGCACCTGAAGAGTTTACCTGTACCATCATCGTTCTAGGACAAATTGCAAGTCAAGTCCGGCCCAATGTTTCCAGGTGGATGCAGCAACTGGGTCTCACCCCGCGCAATGAACAAGAGCTTGACCAATTTATTAGGTCAGCACCCAAATTTGGAACTCAATTAAATACCGATGCCCTTTTATTTAACTTTGCTCCTCTATCGAAAAAAGAAAGCCCTAATCAACCTAGCTTTTTAGTGGCGATGGTTTCTAATGAGAGCAAAGTCCTCTTTATTAAAATGCAAGCTCTTCCCAGTGTCATAGAACAAGAAGAAGCCAACTTTAAAAAACTTGTCCAATCTCTCCAAAGAGGCTGATTATGATCTCGGAAAAACAATTTAGCAAGTGGATGAAGTCCCTTGCATCACTGGAAATTACGGTTGTAGGTCTTATTTTACTTTTTATTCTCACCTCGCTAGGCACCCTATATCAAGTGGATTATGGATTATATCAAGCCAAGCAAAAGTACTTTTTTTCCTGGGTTATCTGGATTTACAACGTAATTCCCTTTCCTGGAACCCGGTTAGTTTTGTGGGTGCTCTTTTTCAATCTGGTAGGAGCCACCTACCCCTACTTCAAGCACTATCATTTCAAGAAATTAGGGCTCTTATTGATGCATTTTGGCATATTGTCTATGCTTGTAGGAAGTTTCATCACTTTCCATCATGCAGAGGAAACCTATCTCTCTTTTGCAGAAGGTCAAACATCTAATCTTACCAGCTCCTATCATCACTGGGAAATATCTGTCTGGTCAGAAAATAAGAATCCACGAAAGGTCCATGGAATTAATTTACCCATCAAAGATAATCAGAAAGTTACCCTGGCCAATAGTTGGGAACTGAGTCAGTCCACTTATTATGCCAATGCCTATGCCTTTTTAAAAACTAAAAAACCCGAGCCCCCTCCCTTAAATGCCTCCGGCATAAAAGAGATCGGCCCCAATGCAGCATCAGTGGATCCTGCTGAAAACATCCCAGCAGGTATTTTTACCTTTAAATGGAAAAATGAAACCAAAAAGGTTCTCCTCTATGGCACAGAACAATCACCCACTCACTTTAAATTGGACGGAAAAGACTATTTTGCTCAACTTCGCAAACGTCGTTCCTCCTTGCCCATTAATATTAAACTTATTGATTTCAAAAAGGCCACTCACCCAGGCACTCAGATGGCAAAAAGCTACGAAAGCCTTGTTGAAATTAGCACCCCCAATTTACAAAGACAAGTTCTTATCTCCATGAATAAACCACTTCGATTTGAAGACTATACTTTTTATCAATCCTCCTATTATGTAGATCAAAGAGGAACTGAACATTCGACTCTTTCAGTGGTAAAAAATGCGGGTCGCCTCTTTCCTTACATTGCCAGTTTAATCACTTTTATTGGACTCTTTCTTCACTTTTGCCTCATGCTTTTTTCCTCCAATCGTAAGAATCAAAAGGAGTTAACATGAAAACTCTCTATCTCTATTTAATCCTCGGGGGAATTCTATTAACCTCTATAACTCCCCAAATTGTTGCTATCGATACTAAACCACTCAAGACTTTAATGGTCTTACAAGATGGTCGAGTAAAGCCTCTTGATTCCTTCGCCAAAAATATCTTGATCCAATTTCTAGGGAAGAGATCTTTAAAAAAAGAGCCGGCCATTAGCTTCTTAGCGAGAGTCCTTCTTAACTCACGATCCACCCAAAAAGACCCCGTCTTTTTAATTAATCACCCAGAAGTTGCTGAAGCCCTTAATGTGGCCCCCATAGATAGCCGTAAATACAGTTACAAAAACCTAGAACCGGGACTCAGTAAACTGGTTGACTTAGCCATGGCAGTTTCCAAAATAAAACCTGAAGAACGAAGCACAATTGAAAAAGAACTTTTTAGAATCTATCAAAATGTCATTCTTTACACCTCTTTGACACGCTCTTTGCAAGCTTTATTACCTCATCCCGACTTTACTATTACCAACCAAGAGGTCCTAAAAGAACTGAACCTATCCCCCAAAAATAACCAACTTTCCTATATGGATATATATAAACGGATTGATGATCTCAATCGACTGACTGCTCCTCTTATAAAGAAAGATAGCTCGCTTTGGAGTGATAGTGATCGTGAGATTTTCCGCATTTCTAAAACCCTTTTCGAATGGGCTAAAGTTCTGCAAAACAATCCTCTCACTCTTATTCCCATGCCAGGTGGAACACAGATGAATTGGGTTTCTGCCTATGATGCGTTGGTTACTCCTCACAAATCCAAAGAGACAGTGAACCAGCTCTATGCTTTACAAAAAATAGTGAAGGCTTACTTAGGTCAAGATCAAGCAGGTTTAGAAAAAGCCACAGCTGAATTCAATCAGCAAGTAAGTTCCTTTTTAAAACTACATAATCAAGAGATACCTTATATCTCACTGGAGATTTGGTATAACCAACTCGACCCTTTTTACCTCTCGGAAATTCTTTATGGACTCGCCTTTATCTTACTTCTGATATTCCTTATTTGGGATAAAAAGGGACTTTGGAAAGTGTCTTTAGCCCTGTTGGTAATTAGTTCAATCCCCCATACGGGAGGGATTATAGCTCGTATGATTTTAGTGGGAAGACCCCCGGTGACCAACCTCTATGAAACCTTTGTTTTTGTGGGGTGGATCGTGGTGTTACTGGGTATCTACTTAGAGTATAGACAGAAAAATGGAATGGGTATCTTAAGCGCTAGCTTTGGAGGACTGGTTTCATTGTTGGTTTCAGAAAAATTTGGCAGCGATGGAGATACTCTGAGGGTGCTGGTGGCTGTTTTAGATTCTAATTTCTGGTTAGCCACTCATGTCATAACTATTAGCATGGGCTATGCAGGTTGTTGTATTTCAGGCCTCATTGGCCATATTTACCTTATTCAAGATGCTAGAGGAAAAAATCCAGAAAAACTCCCCCCACTATACAGAGCCATTTATGGTACACTGGCTTTTGGCCTTCTCTTTACCTTTATTGGCACGGTCTTAGGTGGTGTCTGGGCGGATCAATCTTGGGGAAGATTTTGGGGCTGGGACCCGAAAGAGAATGGAGCTCTATTAATCGTTCTTTGGTGTGCGATTTTACTTCATGCCAAGAGCGGGAAAATGATAAAAGATCGTGGAATGGCTCATGGCTCAATTGTTGGAATTATAGTAGTTATGATGGCTTGGTTCGGCATCAATCTACTTGGAGTCGGATTGCATTCCTATGGCTTCACTGAAGGTATTGCGGGGGCTCTCAGCCTCTATATAGTAATTGAGGTTGTCTTTATGATTCTCACTCAGGGAATTATTTACAGGCGGGAAGTGAGTAAGGCTTAGTCCCCATTTAGAGGTCAAAGCTTCCCGAGTCAAAGTCACCTCCTTCAACATCCACTTCTTCTTCCACCTCTTTGCCGTCATCTTCGGATGTTGGCTCTGCAGGATCTTCAAAGTCATCCACATTGACCTCTTGGTCGGTGGTTTCACCTACCATCTGATCTGGATTTTCAATTTTAAGGAGTTTTTCTACTTCAACCACATCGACTTTTTCAATCCATTCTTCTAAAGATATAGTTTGATCTTCATTATTAGAGACAAAAATCTCCTCTAAGTTGGCGATGGCTTTTTCAAACTTGGGGCGTTTTTTATGAACCACCTAAAAAAAACCAGCTGCTCGATCAAGTTTTTTATCCTTCTTACAGGCAAGTCCGATATTAAAAAGTAGGTTAGGTGTTTTATCATGGGCGGGAAGAATTTTTACCGCATTGATATAGAGTTTTTCAGCGTCCTCAAATTTCTTTTTTCTTACTAAGGCAATACCCAAATTATTAAAGTAGCTGGCCATCTCTCCAGCTTTCTGCGTGTTTCTTAATAATCCAATGGCTTTGCTATATTTCCCTTGAGCGAAGAGAGACTTACCTAGGCCATCTTTCGCTTCAGGATTTTCTTCATCCATCTCGCTGGCTTCGGAAAAAACTTCTTCCGCTTTGTCAGCATCATCCACTTCTAGGTAGGCACCTCCCATGGTGATCAGTCGATTAATATTATTGGGGCTGAGCTGTCTGAGATCTTCCATAAGTTTAATTGCTTTATGAGTTTGCTTATTTTTCAAATAAGCTCGAGCCAATTTATTTTGAGCTACAATATTCTTGGGAAGTAAAGCCAGTGCCTTTTTATAATCCAGTATAGCTTGAGGGTAATCTTCAAGCCCAGCGGAGCAATCTCCCATATATTCTAAAACCTTTCCAGCTTTAGGGTATTTTTTCTGCATTTCAGAAAGGGTTTTTAGAGAGGCTTTAAATTCTCCGTCAGCTATGGCCCCTGCTAATTGGTTCATTTTCTCTTCAATTGCTGAGGTGGTTTTATCCTTAGAAAAAATGATTTTTAATTGCTCTGAATACTGTTCTGCTTTAATTGGCTTCACTAGATAATGAGCAATTCCGAATTCGACGGCCAAGTAGATATCTTTATCTTCTAACTCCCCAGAGCATATAATAAACGGTGTATTTTGGTAATTTGGCAGTTCCTTCATTTTCTGCATGAAGGTTCCCCCATCCATTCCGGGCATTTGCCAGTCACTCACCACCAAGTGGTAATTTTTATTTGCCAGTTTCTCTAAACCCTCTTCTCCACCATTGGCGGTCTCAATATCTTTAACTCCAAATTCTTTTAGCATTTTGCTATGGAGTCCTCGTTGTAACTCACAATCATCCACGACTAAAACACTCACTGAAGCCAGTTCTTTGATTTTCTCTGGAGCTTCCTTTTTCTTACCTTCTTTTGCCATCTATTTCTCAACGAGTCAAAATATTCTTAATTTCATCCACAACGGTATCCACATCAATGGGCTTTTGGATGACCCCTGTGGCTCCTTGCTTAAGCATTTCTTCAATTATATGATCATCTGCAGCGTATCCAGACATCAAAATAACGACCGTATCTGGTCGTTGATTTTTTACTTTAAAAAGCACATCAATCCCGGATACCTCTGGCATTTTAATATCGGTGATAACTATATCAAAATTTCCCTGTTCAATTATACTGTAAACCTTTTCAGGATCTGAAGCGGTAAGATACTTAAATTCATCTTCTAGACACTCGGCTAACAATTCCACCACTTCGCTATCATCATCAATGATTAGTATATTCTTCTTATTATCGACTGTCTCTTTGGCTAATGGTTCTTCCACGCTTCCTTGGTTATTCTCATCAGGTAAAGAAATGATTATGGCGGTGCCATTTCCTTCACTACTTTCTAATTCGATCTTCCCACCATGACTTTTTATAATACCAAGAGCAATGGAAAGCCCTAATCCCGTACCCTCACCCACTCCCTTAGTAGTAAAGAAAGGTTCAAAGATATTTCCTAAAATATGGGACCCTATCCCTGCGGCATTATCCTGAATACAGATTTCCACCGCTTGAGAGGAGTTATCATGAGTGACCTTAAATTCAATTGTTCTCGGTGAGGGACAAGGATTTCTAGCAAAAGAATCCAAGCTGTTTTCAATGAGAATATGCATAACCTTTTCTAACTGCCTAAAGTCACCCCAAATTCCTATATCTTTTGCACTGGTATCAAAAACCAGATCCACTTCTAAACTCTCCGCCTGCTTTTTGTTAGTTAGAAGTACATTACCAATCAGTTCACCCAATTTAATTTGATGGTAATTCTTCCTTCGATCCTCAGCAGCAAAAACTCTCAACTGATCAATGATCTCTTTCATCCGTTTGGAGGCTTCAGTAATATGCTGAGCATGCTCAATCATGACATCAGCTTCGTCTTCCTCCGTTTCAATCATATCTGCATAGTTACTCACAATGGCCAACGGGTTATTTAACTGGTGAGCAACTCCGGTAGCCAACACACCCACAGAAGCCATTTTTTCTGTTTGAACCAGTTTGTTTTGCATCCTCTCTTTTTCATCTTCAACTTTTTTCCTCTCAATAATACCTGCAATGGTATTGCAAACTGCTCTTAAAAAATCCACCTCACCTTTATTTTTTTGCCTCCCTGATGGGATATAAATATTGAGTACTCCATGCAGTTTTTTTCCGGACATAATGGGGACACAATAATGGCCATGGGGTTTTATTCCCGGAAAGGTGTGAGTATGATCCTTATCTAAATCGCTACAAAAAATGAGTTTTTTCTGCTCGGCCGCAATTCCACATAAGCATTTTCCAAGGGGTAATACCGCGCACATTTCTTTAATTTCTTCCGCTAGATTCACCTCTGCAACCATTTTTAAACGTTCCGTCTGCTCATTGTATAAAAATATACTTCCTTGAGCTTCAAATTCACCAATGGGAGATGAAATGACGATATTAAGAATTCGTTTAAGCACAGGCTCTAAGGAAATAGAAGAAAGTGAGATACGTAAAATCGAATTGATAATTTTATGCATCTGCTCACTTTCAAGCAGTTTTTTCTGAGCTAACTTCCGCTCAGTGATATCCCGAAGGATTGCAACAGCATGCCATACACCTTTTATTTCAACCGATGACATGGAGAGTTCAATAGGAAAGCGAATGCCATTATTCTTAATGGCTAATATTTCTCCTACCCCTTCAAAGATAGCGGCCTCACCCGAATCTTTGAACTTATCCCATAGATCTCTAAAGGTGGTAGATGATTGGTTAATTTCTAAAAGTTCGGTAAAGTAGGTATCGCCCTGATCGGCATAGGGAGCAAAGTCAAAGATCTTTTCCACAGCCATATTCCAATAATCAATTCGACCATCGGGACCAATCATCATGATAGCATCTTTGGCAGCGGTACTAATGGCACGAAAAGTCTCTTCACTGTCTCTTAATTGCTGCTCCCACTTGTCATGCTCTGTTTTCAGCTGCCTTTTAGTAATAATAATCTGCAGATGATTGCTGATACGAGTTTGCAGTTCTTCAGCGATAATTGGTTTGGAAATAAAATCGATAGCTCCCATTTTAAAGGCTTTTAAAATAAAGGGTGCATTCACCTCAGCAGATAAAAAGATAACCGGAATATTCATCCATTTGGGTGATTTCCGTAAATCATGAAGGAGCTCTAAACCAGATATTTCGGGCATGACAATATCTAGTAACATTAAGTCAACTTTTACACTTTGCAAAATCTCTACAACTTGCAAAGGATTTGTTTCCTTAATCACTCGAATGTTTTGATTGGAAACAATTTTAGAAATCATTTCCAAAACAAATGGATCATCATCTACCGCTAAAATGGTAGAAACATCAAAAGGCACATCTTGCATAATTATGTCTCAATTCCTAAAACCTGTTCAGCTGTTTCAATTATTTCATCAGGATCAAAAGGTTTGGTTAAGTATCTATCTGCTCCAACCGATTTTCCTTTTTCTTTGTCAAACTCCTGTCCCTTGGCAGTCAGAATCACAATATAAACATTGCTAAATCGACTGTCTGCTTTTACTTTTTGGCAAAGTTCAAAACCGTTCATCACCGGCATCATTACATCTAAAAATACCAGATCAGGCAACTCCTTTTGAATTTGCTCTAAACCCTCTTGACCGTTACAGGCAGAGAGTAAAGTAACTCCTTCATCTTCAAAGTCTTCTAAAGTTTGCTCTAGTAGCCTCCTGATGTGCGCTTCGTCATCAACGATTAGTATTTTCTTTCCCATTTCATCTCCTTTGAGCACTATTAATTATTTATTAATCGGTTTTTAAATCTTTGCTGATGGTAAATACAAACCGGGTGTTTTCATGTTCTGTATCCACCTTAAACTCTCCTTGATGAGACTCAATTATTCGTTTGGAAATACTGAGCCCTAAACCCGTTCCTTTACCCACAGCCTTTTGAGTATAAAAAGGCTCCAAAATCTTGGTTGCAATATCTGGTGAAATCCCACCTCCACTATCTGTTACACTTATTTCAATTAAATGCTCATCTTGTTTAAGGTCTAATCTAACCCATCTTTCGGATAATTCTTCGATGGCATCTATCGCATTGGAAAACAAATTCACTAATACCTGAGAAATTCCTACCGGGTTGCAGATGAGTTCTAAATCCTCAGTTACATTTAGCTCTAACTCAACTTCTGCGAGTTTAAACTTCTTTTGGCAAAGGGCAAGCGTGTCATCAATGATCTGCTTTAAACTGGACTTCACCATCTCATTGCGATTATTTTTTCTGGAAAGGTTCTTTAACGCTCTGACAATTTGGGAAATACGCATAGCAGTTTTTTCAATGGTTTTTCCCACATTTCGAATCCCATCTATATCTTTCAAGTCCTCTGGTTCTATATCAATAAGATCTTGAGTTTCGGCAATGATAACCCCTAAAGGATTATTGACCTCATGGGCGATACTTGCTGCAATTTCCCCTATAGAAGCTAACCTGGAAGCTTCTTCTAACTGCATCTGTGATTCAGATAAAGCATTTTGTAGCTTATGTAACTTTCTCTCTTCTTCTATTTTTCTTCTATGCAGTAGGGAATTTTCTATGGCAGAAGCGGTCTGAGAAGATAGAGCAGAAACCACTTTTAAATCACGAGCCGAAAATTCTCTCTTCGTTCGACTGCTGATCAAAAAAGCTCCTAACACCTTATTTTTTATTTTTAAAGGAGCACAAATCAAGGCGCTAATATGGGCTTCGGCTTGAATATTAGCTGGTAGATCATTAATAATTTCTGCTCGTCCTTTATCAACAACATCTTCAACGATAGCCCGGCAAGATTGAAAGAGTTGTTTCGCACTGGGAAGTTTTTCGGTGGAGTTTATTACATCCATCTTTTTTTCTTTACTTTGGACAATGATAGAAGTGCTGGTGGCGTTCAACAACCGCCCCATTTCTGTCACAGCTAAACCTGCTATCTTTTTAGCATCCAGACAGGATGCCATTTGATCACAAATATTATAAAAAAGGTTTATTTCTTTATAGGTATCTAAAGTTTCTCTTACAACCCCCTTCATCTCCAACTCAGTACGAACCACATAAGAAACCATATTGGCAACTGAAATAGCACCTTTATTGCCATAGACCCAGCCCACCACATTTTCACCATTATTGATGGCGTGACGCTCCAAACTTTTATCTAAATCCACCCCATAAATGAGTTGATCTTGAATATCCGTAACGGAGTATTTAATGGCCAAGTCATATTCCAGACTCTGAATAGCGGACTTGATATCATTCTTTCTAAAAACTTTTTTTAATGGTGACGCCATGTTTCTCCTATTGAACCGCTGACTCCACATGATTACTATCTTGGATTTGGCGATCTAAAGTTACCACATCAATAGGTTCTCCCTCTTCATCTAAAAATGGAAGTTTAAATACAAAAGTACTTCCCACTCCCATCTGACTACTTACTCCAATTTTACCACCATGATGTTCAATGATTCTCTTACAAATAGGTAAACCCAATCCCGTTCCCTTGGGCTTATCTGTCAGGGTGTCGCCCACCTGTTTAAATTTTTCAAATACATCTTTCAAATGCTCTTCAGCAATCCCAATACCACTATCAATAACACTCACTACAATTTCTGGTCCTACCACATGGGCACGTAAAACCACCTCCCCTTCAGTAGTAAATTTAACAGCATTAGAAATCAAGTTAATCACCACTTGAATTATAGTGTCTCGGTCACAAGCAACCTCGGGCATGTCAT
>CAYFLR010000022.1:40334-64721 GCA_964343805.1 uncultured bacterium
GAATCTCCATTTTTAACTCAAGATTCTTTTCAGCAAAAAGAGAAGAGGTCGCTGCAGTGGCCTGATCTATAAGACTGTTAAAGTTCGCCATCTCAATTTTCCATTGAGCTTTTCCTGATTCCATTTTGGTAAGGTCCAGCACATCATTAATCATGGCAGTGAGCCTTTGAGATTCAGAAATGATTATTTCTACATTACGTATGACCTGCTTTTTAACCTTATTCACCTTCTTATCTTCCGAAGAGAGGTGGGGAGCTAAAGATTTCTTAATTTTTTTATCTATGATTTTTGAGAAGCCCAAAATGGAGGTAAGAGGTGTTCGGAGCTCATGAGACACAGTAGCTAAAAAGTTGGTTTTCAGTTCATCTAGTGCTTTTAACTCAATGTTCGCTTCGCTTAACTCTTTTGTCCGTTCTTCTACTTTTTTCTCGAGTGTGTAGGAGTATTCTTGTAACTGCTTGTTGAGATCTACCAATTCCAGTTCGGCTCTCTTTTTAGCCCCAATTTCTTCCTTCAATTGTTCATTTAAAACCTTCTGAGCTGACTGTGCTTCTATTAAATCTTTGTTTTGCTTAATAGTCCCTTCATACACAGAGAGAAGAAATGCCAGAATCTTTTTCCGATCCGATTTTAAGAGGTATTTTTGATCTCCAAATGAGTATTCTAAACCCACTTCCGTTTCTTTAAAAACCTGACTTGATTCCATACCCATAGTCATATTTACTTTTTCCAGCAACACCTCTGTCTCATATGGTTTTGTTAAATAACTGTCAGCTCCAGCATTTAAACCCCTTATTATCTCAGAGGGATCAGATAAGGCGGTTAATAAAATTATAGGAATATGGGAGACCCCCTCCTTTTCTTTTAAAATTTGACACATTTCATAGCCATCCATTTCTGGCATAGAAATGTCACTGAGGATAAGATCAGGCATGGTTTCCATAGCCTTTTCAATACCATCGACTCCATTGATAGCTTCATAAATAGTGAACTTATCACTAAAAACCTTTTTTAGGAGAGTTCTTTGTAAAGCACTGTCTTCGACAATTAAAATTGACTTTTCACTCTGTTCCATAGTAGTTAAGCCTTATCTCAACCTACCCTTTCCAATAGGAAAGAACCTTATTTATAAATTCGTCATCAGTAAATGGTTTGTGAATATAATCCACATGTAATTTTGTTTTAACCAGATACTCCACTCCAGCCTCTTCCACATGACCACTCATTAACAATATTTTTTGATCATCTTTTTTCTTAATGATCGTAGATAGCACTTTTAACCCGTTAATATCAGGCATTACAATATCGCTGATCACCAAATCTACATTGGGATGATGTCCATCATAATAGTCCAGAGCTTCTTTTCCATTAGCGAGTCTCACGATGCTCCCACCATGGTCAGAAACAATTAAATCAATAAGATTGAGCATCCCTGGTTCATCATCTACTACCATAATAACTTTATCTTGAAGAACGGATTTATTTTCACTCATTTTTTTACCTCATCTACTGTTGCCTTTTCCTCAGCCAGAGGAAGACGAATAATAAATTCAGCTCCCTGTTCATGGCTCGATTTGCAGGTAATAATGCCATTATGATCAGTGATTATTCCATGACTGATTGAAAGACCTAAACCCGTACCTTTTCCCACTTCTTTGGTAGTAAAAAACGGGTTAAAAATACTCTCTAAGTCAGCCTCCTTAATACCAGTTCCATTATCAGCAAAGGAAACTTCAACCTGTTTCTCCTTAGTTAAAACCTTGGTTAGCACCAGAATTTCTCCCCATTTTCGCCCGCTCTCAATGATACTGTCCCTGCTATTAGTGATAATATTTACAAATACCTGTTGCAATCGGTTGGCATTTCCCATCACCTCTGGATTCGTTAAATCAAGGTTGGAAGTAAGAACCACTTGCCCTACTTTTAGAGCTTCTGAGATAAACAGAAAAGATTTGCAAATAACCTCATTGATCGAGAGCCTAGTAAAATCACTATCACTTTTACGGGAGAAAGCTTTTATTTGTTTTATAATTTCCCGCATGCGAAGACAATTTTCTTCCACCATAGAAAGATAGTCGAGAAGTTTCTCACGATCCACTTCCCCCTCTTTTTTGAGCCCGTTTCCAATTCGATTAGCAAAACCTTGCACCAGTTGAAGTGGATTATTTAATTCATGACCAATCCCTGCAGCTAAAGTCCCAATGGCAGCTAATTTTTCAGACTCTGTGAGAACCTCTTTCATGCGCTGGCTCTCAAGGTCACTTTTCTTTCGAACAATAATAGCTGATAACACACTGGCCACCAGTTTAAGAAACTGAACATGATGGGCCTCTTTTTTGGTGCCTTCATCTATGTAGAGTGATAAAACACCCAATAAAGTATTACGATACAAAATAGGAATGGCATAATGTCCATGAGGTTTCATATCAGGAAAACTGTTTTCATGATCACCGTCCATACCACCTTTAAAAAGAAGTTCCTTGGTAGACGCGGCTCTCCCACAGATACACTTGCCGATAGGAATGGATTTGCAAATTTTTTGCAGGGGCTGATCTAAATTGCTATGGGCTACTAAATTAAGCAATCCTTTGTCATTATCTGCCAGAAAAATGACCCCTTTTTCCGACAGTGTCAATAGCGGTGAGGAGGTGATGATGTTGAGGCATTGGTTTAATAAGCCTTCCAAAGAAAGGTCATCCAATGAGATCTGTAATAACTCATCGAGAATTGATAGCACATTTATTTCTATTTTGGACTGTCCCATGAAACAAAGCTCTTTTTTTAATAACTATACTAAATTCCTTTACTATTTTATCTTAAGACGAAAAATAACTCCAGCCTCTCCTGAGATAAATCTGCTTTTTCTAAAAAATCAAATCTCCTTCACATTTGATTTTGCATTTTTATTTTAGCACGGTAAAATGATCAAATGACCAAACCTAATTTGAACTCTATTTGTATAGTCCATAATGATTATCCTTTTGCTCAGCAATTGCCTCAAGTTTTGGCAAAGCAAATCCCTGGCTTCAATCCTGGATCTGTAGATATTTACACCGACATTAATAAAGCCTACGTAGCCACGGTCCGTAAACAGTATGACTTTTTCATTACCAAAATGGATATGCCTCAGTTTTCCGGCTCGGTCTTTCTAAAAAAGATTCGTATGCGACAAAACTATGGACTCGAACTCCATCTGTTTTTATTAGAAGGCGTGGGTAAATCCTTTGTAGAAATGATGTTTGGGCATGATAGTCCTTACATCCTAGAGGCTCCTATAACGGCCGACCGTGTTGGAAAAGCAGTGAGTTACATTATTCAAAAAGAAGATAATCTCACTCCCTTTGATGAACAGTACCGACAGGTCCGCTTTATGTATCAAAGTGGATTACATCAGGAAGCATTTACCGCAGCCCAAGAACTCCAAAGACAACATGTAAAATCTGATGCCATTTATTTACTCCTAGGTGATATGGCCAAAGCACAAGGAAAGATGGAGCAAGCCATTGAGTATTATCAGATGGCAGTGCGGTTAAATAACAAAGCTGTTCTTCCACCTCATAAATTAATATCTTGTTGGATCGAATTAAGAAAACTAGATAAAGCCATTGCCTTTTTAGAGATGTTGCTCCAGTTAAATCCCCAAAACATTGACTCATTGCTGAATATGATTTATGTGCAAATTGAACTCTCCATGACTCCCGAGGAGAAAAAGTATCTTCCCAACGTAAAGAACTTGGATCCTGCTGTAGAAGAATCCCGAATGATTGCAGCCCAGGTTCATCTAGAATTGGTCAATGATTATATCACCAATAAAAAGCTCACTGACAGCGATTCCAGCCTGCAGGAGCTTTTTAACTATCTGAGGGTGGCTGGCCACCTTATGGTAAGAAAGCAAGATTGGAGAACCGGCATCAAGCTTTATGCTGCAAGCCTCCAGTTGAGCCACTCAATTATGCTAACCGCTGATCTACTTTTTCATATTGGCCAATCTTATTTTTACCTACAAGATAATCAGATGGCTCAGCTTTACCTCGAACAAGCGCTCAGACTAAAACCAGATCTAAGATTAGCAAAATTAGCTTTGCAAAAAATACAAAACAGATTATAAGGTATAAACCAAGAAAAAGCATTTTATACTTGTTAAATAATAAGATAAGATAGTAGTAGACGGATTTTTTTGGGAGGTTACTCTGGACGGAATGTCACCAATCAGAATTGAGATAGTACAGCCCTTTATGGATGCCGTGCACTACCTATTTTCAATGATGTTGAAAACAGATGTGACAGCGAGTTTTCCTAAGCTGGTTTATGGCCGATCTATGATGACTGGCAATAACATATTGGCAAGTCTTGATTTCAATGGGCCGGTAGAGGGAACTGCCAGCTTAATTTTGCCACAAGAGTCAGCCACCATTCTCACTCGTCAGTTGCTGCGCATGGAATCGGGTGATGTGGAAGATAAAATAGGTGAAGCAATCACTGAGTCCATAAATATCATAGCTGGCTTTGCCAAAACTAAATTCGACCAGGGAAATCAAGAGTATATAGATCTTGGTCTACCCAAAATCCAAATGGGCGAGAATCTTACCCTTGAATCCGCCAGTAATTCTGCCGCATTTCAGATAGACTATTTTTGTGATTTCGGTGCATTTTGCCTTGCAGTGAGTTATGACCAAGTGGCCCCTGAACTGTTAGCTGAACTAACCCGCTAAGGACCAATTTATGAATTTTTTCCAACTCAAGCTCTTCATTGATTTAATGCGTGAAAAGAGTTTCATTAAAACCGCTAAGCTGAATCACTGCACTCAACCAGCAGTTTCGATGCAAATTAAACTCCTAGAAGAAGAGATTGGGGTTAAACTTTTTGATCGTGCCAATAAAAATGTGGAGGCAACCGATTCTGCCCGTAATATTGAACCGCTGGTACAGGGCATAATAGATTCTTGTCAAAAAATAAAAACCATGGCTAAATCCTGGTATGGAAAACCCATAGGAGATCTTCGCATAACTACGGTCCATACCACTGGGATTTATGAGCTTTCCAAGTACTTAAAGGAGTTTTTAAAAGGTTACCCGCTCATTAATCTCCATTTAGAGTACCGTCCCAGTGGAATAGTCTATGATCTAGTTCAAGCCAACAAAATTGATTTGGGAATTGTTGCCTATCCCAGAGAGTTTCAAAACATCTGCATTCTCCCTTTTAGCCAAGACAAAATGGTAGCCATCTGCCCCTCCAATCACAGATTAAAAAATAAAAAATCTATAAAGGTCAGTGAACTTAAAGGAGAAAGATTGGTGGCCTATTCACCATCAACTCGAACCTATCGAGCTGTAGAGGAATTTTTAGCCAAACATGATCTCTTTCTTGAAGTGAGCATGCATAACGAAA
Organism: uncultured bacterium; assembly: GCA_964343805.1. GTDB lineage: Bacteria > Bdellovibrionota_B > Oligoflexia > CAYFLR01 > CAYFLR01 > CAYFLR01. The sequence goes on from CAYFLR010000022.1 coordinate 45,724, forward strand.
ATATAGAAACTTTGAAGAATGCTGTGGAAATTGGAATGGGGATCTCTATTGTCCCTGAAAAGACAATTCATGCAGAAGTAGAAAGAGGAGCTCTTGTTAAATTAGACTTTGAAGACGATTCCCTCAGTCGGCCCATTGGAATTCTCTATAATCGGACTCGTAATCTTTCTTATGTGGCAAGGTGCTTTCTGAAGATACTCGGTTGCATTGATGACATCGAGTCTCCCTTACCTCACATTGATGAAGAGAAGGCAAAAAAAAGAAAGAAAAAGAAATAGCCTTTCTTTAACCGAGATTCTCATCCGGCTGCGATTTGGCCAAAAGTCGAGACAAAATCAACCCTAACTCATAAAGTAAGACCATAGGAAAAGCCATGCCAACCATCGTCAATGGATCAGGAGGGGTGAGTATGGCAGAGAAGATAAGCCCCATAATCAAAGCATGCTTTCGATAACGCTTTAAAGTGTCTACACTCAGTACTCCCAAACGTGTGATAAAGACCATAATAAGAGGCAGCTCAAATACCAAACCAAACACAAACAGGAGATTAAGCGTTAGCCGTAAATGCTCTTTAAGATAGATCTGCAATGGCATTTTGGGAGTATCCTGCAATAAATAGCCCTCATAGGTTTCTGAGTAATTAATTAAAAAGGAGAAGGCAAAAGGAAGAATTAGGAAGTAGCAAATAGCGATACCAGTAACAAAAAGTCCAGTGCTGCCTAAAAAGAAAAAAGCTGTCACCTTCTTTTCGTTGACATACAAGGCTGGCATTATAAATTTCCAAACTTGCAATAAAATAAATGGAATGGAAAAAATGATAGAAACAATGAAAACGGTTTTTAGATGGATAAAAATCTTATCCATAACCGAAAGCATAATGACCTGATGGCTCTCTCCGTGGAGGACTTTTTGCAAAGGGTAAGTCAGAAGATAAATAAGGTCATCACGAAAAATCCAAAGAGCAATGAACATAACCACCACTGAAATCATAGAGTAAATCAGGCGTTGCCGCAGTTCATGAAAATGACCTAAAAAGGTATTTGTTTCTTCCATTAACTAGTCCACAGATTGAGGGGTCGGTGATTCAGGAACAGGTTGTTTAAGTTCTTTTGCTTCGGAAGGTTCTTGGCTATCAACCTTGTCAAAATTAGGAGCTTCCAGCTCGTCAGATATTGAACGAAACTCACTCCACACTTCATGTTTGTATTTATTTAAGGTACGGAAAAAGACAGCCACTTTTTTAGTATGTTTGATCAGGTCTTCAGGCCCAAAAACAACCAAGGCGATAATCAAAATAACAGCAATTTCCCAAAAGCCGATCCCAAACATGGTGCCTCGTTTTTAGCTGTGTTTATTCTTCTTTTTTAATTGCGGAATTAGCAATTTCATCAGGCTTACTCATCTCTTTGCGAAACAGTTTGATGCTTTTTCCTATGCCGGAGGCCAACTCGGGGAGTCTTTTTGCTCCAAACAGTAAGAAAATCACAGCAAATATAATGACTAATTCCATGGTACCTAGACCAAACATATTCTCTCCTTATAAGGGTCCAATTAACTAGTACAGCAGCTGAGATGAGTTGTCAACTCATGGCTTATTTTGTACCCATTTATCAATGTCTTCGATACTGAGTGATTGAGCCTGCCATTTATTTTGGTCCAATTTAAGCAGAATATGATGAGGAAGCTCTGAAATCTGAAAGAGTTGTTTATAATGCCCTTCCCCATCCCAAATATTGGGAAAGGAAAGGTCTAACCTCTTAACCATTTTCTTTGCTTTTCTGACTTTGCTATCCAAACTCACTCCAAACATGGCCAAATTAGCATTTCCTGCTTTTAATTTAGAAAAATGACTCAAATCTTGTTTACAGGAAACACACCAAGAAGCCCAAAAGACCAGGAGCACCTCTTTTTGCTTTTTATTATAAAGCTGGAGGTTGACGTTAGACATAATATCTTGTTGATTTAATTTTGCTATTTGCTGAATGCTGTAGCTTAGTTTTTCCCCTCCATGAATAGGGAACCATAAAAATAAGCTAAAGATCAGGCTGATCAGGTACTTCATTAACATTTAATTGATTCTCCAACTCATTCATACTGGGCAGATGTGAGCTTCGTTCCAGTTCAACTCTTTTACTATCAAGAGTTAAGACTAAGGGAAATGTTTCCTCACCTATTGTTTCTGTAAATACAGAGCTATCGCTGTCTACCAAAATAGGGAAAGTTATTTTAAATTCAGCAAAATCCTTCCACATGAGAGTGTCTTCAATACTCTCACCCACACTGACAGATATCACTTGGTAATTTTGATTAAACCAAGGGTTTTTGAGATATTCGGTTTGGACGATTTTAGCCTCTTCATAACAGGTCATACAATAGATACTAAAAAAGATAAGCAAGATTCGTTTATTCTCAGTATCAAAGCTGGCTAAAGACTGTGTAATTCCCTCTAGATTGGACAATGAAAAGTCTAAACCAGGATCAGGCATGGGCTCCAATGGTGGTAGAATTATTGGTTCTTCCGAATCTCCTGTATCATCTGATGCCTCGCTGATGGGAGGTGAGATCTCCTCAGATTCTTCAGGTTTCTGATCCTCTCCATCAATCTGATCATTAGTATCTTCAATTTTAGAATCAGGGGCAATTGCAACTTTTGGTAGTGCCACCTTTTCTGCAGGGGAATTATCTGCAGTAGATCTGCTCTCCTGCTGGTGGGAAGGATTAGGTTCAACTTCTGAGGCTAAAGGAGCGGCTTTATTATTTTCTTCTGGTTCTTCCGAAGTAAGGTCGGCAGGGGTAACTTTTTCTTCCTCTTTGGTTTCAGTAGCTGAGGGAAGAGTTTGTTTCTTTACTCTAGGATTATTTGGTCGTAATGATTCAGCCAGGGAAGGTCCTGGTTTTTTGAGTCCACAGTTGGTAATAATGAGAATCAGAGTACCTATTACCAGGTAACACCATACTTTACCAAGCAAATTAAACATTTAAAACTCCTTCTGCCAGGACACATTCGCCCCATAACCACCTTCTATTTCAGAGGACTGGAGATAGGAGAAGCCCAATTTAATATCTTGCTCTCCCCATGGAAACGACAGATCAAACCCCGTCATTTGGGTGTCTTCTTCTTTATTAAGATCTACTTCCTTAATCTCTTGCTGTTCATGAGAAGTACGGAACCAAGCAGCTAAGATGGCATCTTCAAACCCTGAAAAAGTGAGATCTTGTGTGTACTTAAGCAGTATATATCGCCCGGACAAAACTCCATAACGATGCCAGATCCGAAGATCATCTTCTTCGATATACACTCCCGCATGAAGCTGAACACTGCTTTCTACTTGAGAGAATGCCTTAGCTAAAACTGTTTTTACCAAATATCCATAGGGACGATTCTCATAATCATGCAGACTCCAATCAAACTGCCCCATTAGGGTAGGGGAAAAAATTTGAGTGACTCCCACAGATAACTCTCTTAAATGATTGTGACCAGAGGCTTGAGTGGGTCGACGATTTAAATCTAAGTAGTAATCAGCTGGACCAAACTGTTGATGATAGCCAAACCGCAAAGAGAGACGAGTCATTTTCTGCCAAAAGAATTGATCAACTCCTAAACGAACCCCTTGATTGGAATAGTCATGGTCACCAATCTCCCCATAACCGTTCACACTCAGATTACCCCACTTCCAAGGAGCAAATTCCAAGGTGGCACTGATAGGATAGGTAGGCTCTCCCGCTCCTTTTACATTAATAACTTTGCCAAATTTTCCTAAATAAGTAGGCTCATAAATCTCTCCACTGGTACGACCGACAGTGAAGGTAGAACTCAAAGTTGGAAAAAGAGGAACGTCACCTTGATTGTTCACCATCAATGAGATGTTAGTTATTCCCTTGCCTTCAGGAGGAAAGCTCATCTGCTGTTCAACATTAACCGTGGTGATGGCCCCTAGATACCCTCCCCCAAAAACCAATGCCAAAAGGAGAGAAAAGGCTCGAATTAAGGACCGCATGTTAAACAACCTCCATAACTGCCCCCGCCATTCCAAGGAGATTTCTCAATACCTCGGGTCTGCAGCCCCACATGAGATGGGGTCTCTAAGGACATTAATGGGGAAGCTATAATTTCTCTATCCACCAATTGCACTGTAGCACAGGCAGATAGAGAATATATTAGCAAAGAAACGTAAAGAAACTTGATTAGAGTTAGAACCGGATTCTTACTCACTGGCAGACTCATTCGCCTCAGCAGGTGCTTCCGTTTCAGCAGGTGTTTCAGTCTCTGCTGGAGTCTCCTCTTCTGCTGGTGGTAAGCTGGCTTCGTACTCTTCTATAGCGGCTAGCACCTCAGGAATGCTCTGATTGTCAAACATCCCAATTTTTCGCCAGATTCCATCTGGATTGTGCACATCATCTTTCGTTAATAAAACAGAAGTGGGTGTGAAGCGGATAAGGAATTCATAAGTGAGTTCGCGATCTTCATCCCATACGATGTGAAAGGGATAATCAGGATGATTTTTTTCCATGAACTTTTTTGCTTTTGCCAAGTTGCGATCGATACAAATGGTGATAGTTCTTACATTGAAGGGAAGCAATTCCTGCTCCATATCTTCGAGCAGTGGAATATTCGCTTTACATGCGGGGCAGGTGGTTTGAAAAAATTCGATCAATAGGTAATCATGACCTTTAACTGCCTCTGCTAAAACATCTGGCTGTGGCTCTTCAGTAGCCACTTCTTCAGTTGTCGTATCAGAACCTTCAGTGTTTGTATCGGCAAACAGTGAGCTATTTACAAAAAGTCCCAAAAATAGAGCAAAAAATACTGATAACCAAATCTTCATCTCAATCTCCTCTCAATTCAATTCAGATTATTAAATTGCCTTTCTCTGTTTTCTAGCCTTAAAAACCTTAACACAAATCTTTTTTCCTGGCAAAAAACTAGTTATTCATATAAGGAAATAAAATACACTAATTGTAAAAGGGGGTATAAATGAAAAAATCAGCTCTTCAACTATTGTCAGGACTCACTGTTAGTTTTATGCTTTTAAACTCTGCGATCTTTGCCGCATCAATTGGAGAGAAGATGAATAATGTCAAGCTAAGAGATGCTGATGACAACCCTCAAGAGATGCCTGACTTTGGCAAGAAAGTATTGGCTATTTTCTATACCGATCCCGATGTGGCCGATCAAAATGATCCTTTTGCAGATGAGCTAAAAAAGGCGAAGTTGGATGAGGCCACCTATCGAGGTATGGGTGTAGTTAATATGAAAGACACCTGGTCACCTAACTTTGCCATTCGCATGGTGGTAAAAAGTAAGATTGAAAAATATAAAAGCACCATCTTAACTGATCCTGACTATATCTTTAAAAAAGCCTGGAAATTAGGTGACTGTGATGATAAATCGGCGGTTTTTATCCTAGCTAAAGATAGAACTTTAAAGTTTAAAAAGTTGGGTGCCTTGACCCCAGCTGAGATTAAAAGCACCATGGCTCTTATCAAAAAACTGATGGCTGAATAAATTCACTGGCCTAAGTATCTATTGATATTTTTAGGTAAGACCGGGTAGATGGTGGGGTCTTTGGTGATATCATTCCCTACCTGAACTGCCTGATAATTCTCACGCACATAGGCAATCATGCCATCATCAATCACCTTTCCGGTTTCTGGACATAAAATCTTTAAATGAGGTCCATAGTAGCGAATCACATGCATGGTGACATTTTCACCGCCGGTTCCAGCCACCAAACGATCTCCAATTCGATACCCTCTTTTACGACCGGCATTAATATATATCCATCGGCCGTACACTTTAGCCACCTTTAAGGGTTTACGATAAGTGGTAAAAATCCCAGTTTGCTCTTGCAACTCAGCCACGACTTTTTTTCCTAGCACCGGTGCTTTAAACTGCTCTAATATCTGGGTCTCTATGGGGATTATTTCGGCAGGAGGTTCTTCAGTGGGTTCTTCTGTTTCAACATTTTCATCGACTATCGGCAAGGATAGATTAAACCAAGGAAACTTCTCTTTATAAATGGTTTGACCATTAACCATATTGACCATTTCAACTTGCAACGAACTACGAACCGCAAAGATCGGCAGACCTTTTACTTGCTCACGCTCTATCTTGAAATCGAGCCGCCCTTGCAAATGCTCAGACTTTCTATATCGGGTCAGATAAATATCACTGACAGATTGAAAATCTCCTCCCAATTTCCGAATGATGGTCATTGAGTAGTGATAATTTTCTGCATCTAAGAGGATGGTCTCTGGATAGAGTTCCGCCAGCAGCTCCCAATAAACTTGGGCATGGATTCCACCTAGCACATCTCCATTCCCCTTTACACCCACTTCTAACTTTTTGAATTCACGAGTATTTTTCGTTTCAAAAGGGAGAGGAGAGGAAATAAATCCAGTTATAAAACTGCGAATATCTTCGATCCACTGCTCTTCCGTTTCCAAATCCTTATTTACTAAATGCACAACTTCTCCGGTATAAAGCTCAGAAATACGAGTGTGTGCGACAAAACGATATTGCCCATCCACTAAACCGGAACGAGCAAGAGAGAATGATAAAATATAGGAGCTGCCAAGAGGGAGTCCCTCTATTTGAGTGTATTTATAACCCGGCTTAACCCTTTCTGCTAAAGGCGCTCCGATTTCAGTGACGAGAGTATTGTATTCAGTCAGTTTCTGAGTGATCTCCCGATCAATATAGCCATAAAAGAGAGGCTCTACCACAAAGAGAGAGTTAGGAATGGCTTGGGCTTGGAGAGAAATTGCACCAAGCAAGGTCCAAAGAAGTAGGATGTTTTTTAGAGAATATACTGCCATGCTTTAGGTATCGACCAAAAGCAGGCAGAATTTAGTTTTTTTTGAGTAAAATATAAGAGGGTTAACTGCAACCCATTGAGTTTCCACAATTTAAACATCTATAGCAGGAGCCATTACGAACAGTCGTATGGCCACAATCAGCACAGGGAGGGGCATCTCCCATCAGTGTATCATAGAGGCCTTGGCTTGCAGACTCACCAGTCTCTGCTTGAGCAATTTTACTCACAGCTTCAGCCACTGGTTGAGATTCTGGTTGGTTAACTTTAGGCTTCATTTCCATGGTCTGTTGAAAAAACCTTAATTCTTCTTGGCCAGGCTTTACATGAACAAAGTCGGTTCGACCAAGGTACTCCATCCCAAGGACTCGGAAGATAAAGTCAACAACAGAAGTGGCTGTTTTAATATTTTCGTGTTCCACCATGCCATGAGGCTCAAAACGGGTGAAGGTTAACACATCCACAAACTCATCTAACGGAACCCCATGCTGAAGACCTTTGGAAACAGCAATAGCAAAACAGTTTAAGAGGGCACGGAATGAAGCTCCCTCTTTGTGCATATCGAGGAAGATCTCCCCCAACTTACCATTACCGTACTCTCCCGTACGGAGATAAACCTTATGCCCACCGACTTTAGCTTCTACGGTAAAGCCATTTCGCTTTTTAGGTAAGCGGTGTCGCATAATATTCGGCTTCATTTTGAGCTGTTCCATACGATCTAAAACTTTTGTCATCAGCGTTTTTACATCGTCTCGTTCAAGCTGGCTGAGATCCATTTTAGAAACATCCATCATTTGGGCGGCTTCTTTTTCTTCTGTCTTGGAAGAAAGAGGCTGGCTCAACTTACAACCATCACGGTAAAGTGCCACCGCTTTGATTCCCATTTTCCAAGCCTTTAGATAGAGATCCTTAATATCTTCTACAGTGGCATCGTTAGGCAAGTTAACCGTTTTGGAAATAGCACCGCTGATAAATGGTTGCACCGCAGCCATCATTTTTAGGTGACTGATAGGGCTTAAGAAGCGAGTTCCTTTATTGCCACAAGCATTAGCACAATCAAAAACAGGGAGATGCTCTGTCTTTAGATGAGGTGCTCCCTCTAAAGACATGGTTCCGCAAAGAGCCTCTTCCGCTTCTTCGATTTGCACAGCAGAGAGTCCCATGTGCTTCAATAAATTAAAACTGGGATTTTTTGCCATTTCTGGTGTCACACCCAATTTATCTAGCGTAGTTAATGAGAGAGCTCCCGTTTGAAAAACACCCTCAATATTAAACGCAGACTGACATGAGTTCTGCAGATTTTTAATATCTTGTGTAGTGAAGCCTCTTTTTACAAGCTCTGTTTTACTAATATGAGGCACTTTATCCAAGGATTGAGTTCCAATGGCATATTCAATAATTTCATCACTCTCTTTTTGGGAGTAACCGAGTTTTTTCAATGCCCGAGGAACAGAGCTATTTACAATTTTAAAGTAACCGCCTCCGGCTAGTTTCTTAAATTTCACCAAGGCAAAATCGGGCTCGATTCCAGTGGTATCACAATCCATCAATAAACCAATGGTTCCTGTCGGTGCCAATACTGACACTTGAGCATTACGATAACCATAGAGTTTACCTAGTTTATGAGCATCGGCTAATCCGTCAATAGCTGCCTGCTTGAGATAACTTGGAGCAGCAGAGGATATATCTTCAGCACATTCCAAATGACCTTTGATAACATTTAACATAGGTTCTTTATTTTCTTCATAACCACCAAAGGCTCCTCTAAAAGCAGCAACCTTGGAACTGGTTTTATAGGCTTCCCCTTGCATAATTGCAGTAATGGCAGCTGCAGTGGCCCGCCCCTCATCACTGTCATAAGGAATACCATCTACCATTAATAAAGCTCCTAGATTGGCATAGCCTAATCCTAAAGTTCGATAGTTATGGCTGTTAGCTGCGATTTGCTCTGTGGGATAGGAAGCCAGATCAACCACAATCTCTTGAGCAAGAACAAAAAGAGAACAGGCATGTTGGAAGCCCTCAATATCAAAATTACCCTCTTCATCCAAATATTTCATCAAGTTGATAGAGGCCAAATTACAGGCGGTATCATCTAAAAACATATACTCAGAACAGGGGTTAGAGGCGAATATTTTCTCTGTATTAGAGCAGGTATGCCATTTGTTGATGGTTGAGTCATATTGTAAGCCTGGGTCAGCACACTTCCAGGCCGCTTTGCAAATTCGATCAAAAAGTTCACGAGCTTTGAACTTATCAGCCACTTCTCCCGTGGTTCGGCAAGTAGTCTCCCAGTCACCATCCTTTTCCACCGCATTCATAAATTCATCGGTCACACGGACAGAGTTATTTGAATTTTGCCCACTGACAGTGCGATAGGCCTCTCCGTTAAAATCGGAAGGATAACCAGCATCGACCAAGGCTTGAACCTTGTTCTCTTCACTGGATTTCCATTCTACAAAATCCATTATTTCAGGATGATCAGCATCCAAACAGACCATTTTAGCAGCCCGTCTTGTGGTACCACCTGATTTGGTAGCTCCAGCACCTCGGTCAAGAACGGTTAAAAAGCTCATCAGACCAGAGGAGCAACCCCCTCCTGAAAGCTTTTCATTTCCCCCTCGAATCTTAGAAAAGTTGGTTCCGGTTCCGGATCCAAATTTAAAAATGCGCGCCTCTTTCTTACACAGGTCAAAAATCGACATAAGATCATCTTCAACCCTTTGAATAAAGCAAGCGGAACATTGAGGGTGGGCATAACTATTATCAGTCAATTTAATTTTGTCATCAACAGGATCCCAATAATAGTTTCCTCCTGATCCCTTGATGCCATACTCGTGATGAAGACCACAGTTAAACCATACAGGAGAATTAAAGGCTCCACGTTGAGTTAGGAGTAAATAAGTCATCTCGTTTTCAAAGCTCTCTGCATCTTCTGCAGTAGCAAAGTAACCATTCTCTTCCCCATAAGTTCGAATGGTGTGGGCGACTCGGTAAACTAACTGCTTAATAGAAATTTCATGACCCGTTTTAGGAACCCCCGCTTTCCTAAAATACTTGGACACGGCAATATCAACTGCCAGCTGACTCCACCCCTCTGGCACTTCCAAGTTTTCCATGGCAAAAACCACTGTTCCATCAGGATTGGTGATTTTTGCAGATCTATTTTGATACTTAACTTGTTCATAGACAGACTGATTTTCTGATGTATGAAAACGAGGTATGCTCATCCCCTTGATTCCTTCTAAGGGATTTTTCTTGGCATACTTCCGGTCCATCTTCTGACTGGCTTTGTTTCTCGATTGCTCTTTCGATAATTGTGGCATTCATAACCTCCTGAATTAACCTACTACATGATCAGCTAGATCAGCACACAGATCCCCGCTCACCCACCCTGGTGCACGTTATCCGCTTATGCTGGATGTTCGTTCATTTGACTGTTTCTTATAACTAGTGGCCAAAAAAAAATCAATCTGTTTCCAAAACTATTTGACACTCGATGCTGAAAGCGGCTGTAATAACTATAGAAAAATTTTAGGGATTTTAGACGATGTCATTTAAACCATTTTTTCTATTTTTTTTAATCCTCTGTGCCCCCCTCTCCTCTAGCTATGGGTACATTCTTCAAATTCTTGGAGGGGCCGGGTTACCTACCCAAGGCTATTTACAGACCTCTATTCAAATAAGCAACATTGCTCTAACCCTTTCAGCAGACTACGGACCAACTTATCCTGCTACCTTCAAGTACTCTCCATCCCCCCCCATTAAAATAAAAGAAATGGTGATGGGAGGGGGCGCCCATATAGAGGTGTATCCCTTCAAGCGATTCCCTTCTTCTATCAATCATTTCAGCTTTTTCAATCTGGGTGCTAGCTATTATTTACATAATATCCAGATTACCAACCTAAAAAACAAAACCACCACCATGGAAGGTTACATACACCCGGCCATATATTTTGTATTAGGTGGAGGCGGCAATTTTATTTGGTCAGGCGGTCTAACGACCAAAGTAGGGATCAATCTCATGTATCATACCGCAGGAGACACTAATCCCCTGCTAGGTGAGAGGAAACACCCCTACCTCATGCCTTACTTGTACCTCTTGTTTGGATACACAATCCTATAGATCTAGGATCTGTCAACATAACGAATCTCCTACTCAATATGATGAGATAAGAATTAAGTAATGTTGAATAGGATTTTAATTATTGGGTATTCAGTAGAGCTGTCGGCCGCAGTAGGTTGCAGTGACTTTTTTCTTTGTTTTCGAACACTCTGGACATGTTCGATCGCCAAATGACTTAAACGGTCTTTGACATATATTACAGGCTCGATTCTTCACACTAATCAACGGTAAACCTGCTAACTTACGGGTTTTGTTGATTTCAACTAAGTCCTTCATTTGCATATCGTGTCCCATCCGTTTATCCCGCTGTTTCTATTAACAAAACGCTGCCAAAACCTTTGCTAGAGCAAAAATTGTGCGGGTAAATATCGCTTATTTTGCATTTGTTGTCAACCCGATTATCAAATCTTTTATAACCCCCGAAAAGGGGAGGTTAGAGCCACCAAGGTCCTTCCTTTGAAAGAATTACCTCAATATTTCTTCTAGTTACATCTGGGATAGAGGCATCCTAGGCTAGCATTTGATCTATGACCGGATTTTAATTATAATTGAAATAGACTTAGAACAAAGGGACTATCGATGATTGAGTACTCAAAAGCTACCAGTTATAGGATTAACTTACCCGAAGAGGGGTTATATTATAGTTATAGAGGGACCAAGGACCCAGTAGGTCCTGTCTCCTACGTTCAACTTAAAGAAAAGTTTCTAACTAGAGATATTCCACCCAACTCTTTCATCTGGTATCACGGTCTTCAAAGTTGGGTTTCCCTCAAGGACTGTGATGGATTTAACACCCTCGCTCCCGCAGAGAAATTAGCACCCCCGAATGAAATAAAGGCAGATCAACTGCTGGTAATAACCGATGGCAACGAAGTTCCATTTACTCTAGCTAAAGCTATAGCCGCAGTGGAGGCCAAAGAGATTCTTCACTCTGATGCGGTGTACTCTTCTAACACCAAAAAATGGACTCGTGCCGACGAGCATGAAGATCTCAAATCCACTTTTGAGAAGCTGAATGCCATCGTATTTGAGCCTCAAGTTGAACCAGTAGATCAAACAGAAATGGTCAATGACGAAGCGAAAGGGGACACACCAGAAGAGGATCCCACTCAATTAACGGCAAAACCCGAAATGGAAGCCGACTTATTTGGCGAAGTGACTCCAGCCGAAGCGGTGAGCAAAGAGCAAAATATAGAAGAGGAAATCGAAGAGGAAATGGAAGAGGAACCCACTCCCGCTCCTCCTGTCTTAGCAAAAAAAGAAGTTAATTTAGAAGAGGATCTCTTCGCCCCCATTACTCCTGTTGAAGAAGTGGTCACAGTTAAGCCTCCTGCACCTGTAGAACCAAGGAAAACCACTCTTCCCGAAACAGAAGAGGAAGTTGAAGAAACCGCAGCTCCTGCTCTTTTACAGAAAGCTCCATCTGTTGATAAAAAGACAGCCCCAGTGAAAGGGTCTCTCTTTCGAACTCTTACACTGTGGTTAACCACCATTTTATTTCTATTAATCGCGGCACTCAGCAGCTCTATCTTACTCTTTAAGGTGGAGTTTTTATCCTTTATCGATCGCTCCCCAGTGATCCAATCCTTTTTACTCCTTTTCAAATAACTCCCGATAAAACACCCAATTCTGTTTGTTTTAGCCTCAAGTTTGTGTTATTTAATCCTCAAAACATGAATAAGGAGACTTTATGATCAGATTTTTCATCTCTTTAGTAGTATGGATAAGTGTCTGCGGATCCCTCTTTGCGGTTCAACCGAACAAGAAAAATTTACCCATAGGGCTAGCTCCTTTTGAAACTATTCCGAAACCACTAAAGGAAGCTCCTTCCACTCCTCCGCCGTATGGTCCTGTATATGCTCTTGGTGAATGGGAGGAAGCCTCATCGGTTATGACATTATGGCCAAATGCCAGTCTCATACAAGCCTTATCAGATCATAATAAAGTGACTCTCTTAGCAGATCATCTGAAAGATAAAAATTGGTGGCAGAACTGGCTTTCCCAAAAAGCCATCGCCCAAAATAACATATCCTATTATATAGTACGCACTAATAGTATGTGGGTCAGAGATTACGGTCCGTGGTTTGTGGTGGATGGAAAAGGTCAAATGGGCCTGGTGGACACCATCTATAATCGCCCCCGACCTTTAGATGACAAGGTTCCTCTTTTTATTTCCAGAACCCTAGATATTCCTTACTATCAATTAGGTTTGGTTCACACCGGGGGCAATTTTTACCCCGATGGTCTATGGAATGGATTTTCTTCTACCTTGGTATACACCGAAAATGAGTCTAAGAGTAAAACAGAAGTGAATGAACTCATGCGCGATTATTTAGGAATTAGACGCTACACCACCAGTGAACTGGCTCCGCAATTGACCATCGAACACATCGATACATTTGCTAAACTAGTTGCACCGGATACACTGGTAGTTGCACAATTCCAATCTCACGAATCGCCCTATTACGAAGACACTGAGGAATTAGTTACCAAATTAAAAGCACTAAAAAGTCCCTACCAAACACCCTACAAAATTTTCCGCATTCGCATGATTAAAAAGCATGTTTGGTACAGTGATTATCGAGCCTATATCAACTCATTTATCAGCAATCGAACTCTCTATATGCCTAGCTATGGAGATGATTGGGACGACTATGCTCAGTCAGTATTTGAGAAGGCTCTCCCAGGGTACAATGGGGTCAAGGTGGATGCGAAAAATACTTCATTGGGTGACTCGGTTCATTGCCGCACCAGGAATATCCATGAAGAAAACACTATCTTTATTTTCCCCCGAATTCCCTACATTGGTGGCAATGAAAAACGCCCCATCGAAATTATAGCAGATATTATTCCTAGCCCTGGAGCAAAAATAATAGAAGCCCCTAAAGTTCACTGGCAGGTGAATGATTCTCGAGTGCATATGATGAAAATGAGTGCTTTAGGCGGTTTTCGCTACAAAACCATTTTACCTAGCCAGCTGCCTGGAAGTGAAATCTCATTATATATAGAAGTGGAAGACAGCCTTGGTATTAGAAAAATGGCCCCCATCGCCGCTCCAGCCATGACCATTGATTTTACGATCAAATAGAAACCAGTTATTTACAGAAGGTATTATCAAATAAGGCTCCGGTAGAAAAGCTGCCATTCTTAATTTCTATTTCATCGCCCCCATTATCAGAAGAGAGAGTCACATTAAACTCTCCCGACATAAGTGACCCTTTTTCATAACCCTTTAATGAAAGTGAACCCGATTTAAGTTGGTAGCTTTCCCCATCGTCAAAGGTTGCCTCTGCCTTGGTAATCTCCGCTCCTTCACCTGTGGCATTCGTACTAGAAAAACTAATTGTTAAGGTAATACGAAAACCATCCCCCGACAACACAACAGTTGCGGACTCCTTCCCCTCAGCTAAACCTTCACCTGCAGATAACATCACCGAAGTATTAAGAGCTTCATGGGCTTTATTTAAAAGATCTTTTGCACTCCCTGAGATGCTAAATCCACCAGATTTATCCTTACCGCCTGATTGGCCGTCACCTTCCTTATCCCCTTCTTCAGCTTTCTTTTGTTCCTCTTCTTTTTTCTTTTGCTCAGCAGCAGCATCTTGTTTGGCTTTCTTTTCGGCATCTGACTGCTCTTGATCTTTACTTTTTGCCTCTTCCTCTTCCTTGGCTTTGGCTCTTTTCTCCTCTTCTTCTGATCCTTCAGTCTTTAGACCAGGACCACAGGCAAGAGCTCCCATAAAAAAAATAGAAAGTATCAAAATAAATAATTTTTTCATTTTAATCTCCTATACCAATCCCAATTTTAAATTGGTGGGTAAGCAAAGAGGGAAGAAAAAAAGTGGAGTAACCCACAAAAAGTCGATCCACCAAACCAATTATAGGCTCGTTAAAACGATAAGCCAATACCAAACCCGTACCCAGGTAAGTTTGATGAGAAAGCCATGTTTGAGCCCCCCCTCCCACTTCAACCAGCCACGGTTTAAAACCCCTATAAGAAAACAGCGCACCGTAATCTAATACATAAGAATAGCTTTGTGAGCCGGCAATGGAAAATGCAGACCCCCCTAGAAAAAAGCGAAATGATAAGCTCTTAGTAATAGGAATGGCCGGGGTATAACTAAGTTCACCTGAAAAGGCCAACCCCCCTTCCGGTTGGACAACGGAAAGTTGATTAATTTGCATGGTAACCCATTTGGGTAAATCAAATCGAAAGGGTTTACTCGGCGGCTCTGGCGGAGGATCTGGTTCTTTAGGAGGAGGAGAAGTTTTGCCTCTGGAATTACAAATAATTGTAGACACGATGCCACCAATCACTAAAGAGGTGGCAATGATCATACCGGGGACCATGGCCGGACTGTCATTATAAAAATAGTAGATACCTCCCCCCAAAGCTAACCCAGCCACTGAATAGAGAGGATAGAGATAACAATTGGTCGGCTTAGGAGGAGGTTTCAGCCTTTTTAGTTTGGGCTTTTTAATAGGTTTGTTGCTATTCACCCGCACCGTAATCACCCGCTCTGGAGGGATGTAGATGAGTTTTTCCCATTTGGTATTTTTTCCTGCTAAGATTGTAACCAAGACCCAGCCGGGTTTTCTCTTAATCAAGCGCTTATTAAATCGACCTTTAAACTTTCCATTGAGATAGATAAGTGGTTTTCCTATTCGACGAGTTATCTTTAAATTGAGAGCACCTAATATCTTATTCTTTTTTCCTTTTAAAATTGGCCAAAAAGCATGCAAATCCCCCACCTTGACTTTAAAGGACTCTTCTCTGGCTAGATAATGCTTTTTATAGATTCTAACCGTGTACCTTCCAGGCTTTAACTCCACTTTAAAAGGTGTTTTTCCCTTCAGTTTCCCATTAATTTTAACATTGGCCCCAGAAGGGACAGACTTTAAATCCAAGACCCCCACCGTGGTATTGACTGAACCTCCTTGCAGATAAGTTTCATCTTGGGTAGATTGATTACCATTTTCATGATCCCCGTCTGGTAGAGGACCGATAAGGGCTTCAGCGATAAAGGCTATATAGCCTCGAATCCGCTTCGTGGATAGGCAATAAAGATGAAAGATTTCCGTATAACCCTCTTCGCTGGAAGCCCGATAGTAATCTCTAAATAATGTAGTGCTCTTAACTAAATAACCACGAATGAGTGGGTCTCTTGCCGGGGAATCATTACGCCAATCCAGAGCTGCTTCCTCGCTTATGTAAGGTTCCAAATGAGGAAAAACTTTTTCAGCAAAAATCTGTTCAGCAATAGCACCTTCCATACTTGCGATAGCTCGATCAGCATCTTCCGCATCGGTGCTCACAAATTGTTCGCTGGCAATATAAAAAGTGCATCTATGAGAGGGAGGAGGCAGTTCTTTAATCCATAATGGATCCCTTATCTCCTCATCCAAAGAGTTTCCAGCCTCCCGATCTTCAGCCAGGAGCATGGGAAAAAGAACAAAATAAAAAAATACAATTCGGAACAACATGGATAATCAGTTCTATCTAAAGGCGTACATAATAATTATTTTTAAAATGTAACTATCTACATCTTTATAAACAGCCAAGGAAGGTATATCAGACTCATATTCTATTTTGCTCACATCGACCTCTTTGGGAAAATCATATAAGTGAGGAGGAGCTGTACCAAAGGTAAGAGTACTGGTCCTCTTAAAGTCAAATCTCATTCCCAATCTCAGGCGCTTCTTACGAACCCAATTCATCCCCATCCCAGCACTCCAATACCAACCTCCTGCTTGAATTTTGGCAGATAAGGTAGCGCCTTTTAGCTTGGCAGCATTGGTAACCGAGTTAGATGCGAAGGTTACATCCGCATTGGTGTTACCATATATAAGTCCAGTTTCAGCTCCTGCGGAGAGTTCCAACTTCCTTTTTTTAAGAAATCGAAAATAGCGGCGAGGTGTATAAACCCAGAGGGTTGACACCCCCGTTGAGTAAACCCAAGCTCCTAAGCCGCTCATATTGGGAGTAATTTTAAAGGTATAAAAGGGGCTCTCCCCACTGTTAACTGTTCCTTTAAAATCCGCCAATTGCCATAAGGATTGGGTCACCCCTATTTTTAATGGAAACTTTTTTACAAAATAAAGACTGAAGGTGGTATGAGGTTTCCACAAAGTAAAGGATCCATCTGTAGACTTATTGACTAAGTCGCCGGATAAGTACCGAAAGCCAGTATTAAACTCTATGCCAAAAACACTTTTCTTAAATTTCTTGAAATATCTTTTAAAGCGAAATTTTGCATCCAGAGTGGGAGGAAACAGCAGTCCCACCATAAAAAGACCCATCCCTACATAACCTGCAATTTTCCACCTTAAAAACTTGATGAGCAAGTCTCCTAAACAAATCAACCCGTTAGGCTGATAAAAAATAAACTGAAAATCCTTTTAATTATATCATGAACAGGAGCCTCAAGTAAAACCCGGATAAATGATTGCCTTGCATCTCAAGTTTTCATTAGATATGATGAGGTTCGTTTTTGACCCTGCTAAAGTGGAGTAACTCTATGCCCTATCACAATATTGATCCCATTATTTTCAGTTTAGGTCCTCTGGCAGTAAGGTGGTACAGTCTGATGTACGTTATTGGCTTCACCTTTTGCTTTTTCATCGTTCGTTACCTCTCTCGTATAGGTCAAATTAAACTGGAAGACAAGGATGTGGACAATATAGTTATTGCCTCTATGATAGGAGTTCTCATCGGAGCGCGCTTGTTCTACGTACTTTTCTATAACCCCAAGGTTTATATGGCCAATCCCATTGAAGTTTTCCAGTATTGGAAAGGGGGACTCTCTTTTCACGGAGGTCTGGTGGGGGTTATTACAGGTGGTTTCATTTATGCCAAAATGAAAAAGCTTAAGTTTTTTCATCTCACCGATATTATGAGCATCCCCGTACCTATGGGGCTTGGGTTTGGCAGAATTGGTAATTTTATCAATGGAGAGCTTTACGGTCGCCCTACAGATGTCCCCTGGGGAATGATTTTTCCTGGAGCAAGAGATGGCGTCCCCAGACACCCCTCTCAACTCTACCAGGCTTTCTTGGAGGGTTTTTGTCTATTTGCCCTGCTTTGGTTTGCCAAAAACTATCGGCTCAAAGATGGCACCATCGGCTGCCTCTTTTTAGGAGGCTACGGATTCTTTCGCTTTATTGCTGAGTATTTCAGACAACCAGATGCTCAACTCGGCTTCATCTTTTGGAACATTTCCATGGGGCAAATTTTTTGTTTCTTAATGATCCTTGCCGCCATCATCATGTATATGCTATTACCCAAACAGTACAGTCGATTTCCTGATACTGAGTCACCCTCTCCTCAAGAAGACTCTGCCAACGCATAAGAAATAATAGGAAGCCTATGACCTCACCACATCTCAAAGAAGAAAATTCGAAGCGAAGAACTTTTGCCATCATCTCCCATCCCGACGCTGGTAAAACGACCATAACAGAGAAACTCCTGCTGCTGGGAGGGGCTATTCAAATAGCCGGAACGGTGAAAGCCAGAAAATCGGGTAAATTTGCTTCCTCAGACTGGCTAGAAATTGAAAAGCAAAGAGGAATCTCGGTTAACTCATCAGTGATGACCTTTGAATATGAAGATCACACTATTAACTTACTTGACACTCCTGGCCACAAAGACTTCAGTGAAGATACCTACAGGGTTCTCACCGCAGTGGATTCCGCTCTTATGGTAATTGACTGTGCTAAAGGTGTGGAGCTACAAACCAAGAAATTAATGGAAGTGTGTCGCCTCCGAAACACTCCCATCATAACCTTTATTAATAAACTCGATCGAGATGGACGCGACCCCATTGAGCTGCTTGAAGAAATTGAAAAGATCTTAGAAATTCGATGCACCCCCATGTCCTGGCCTGTTTCCATGGGTAAAGACCTTAAAGGGGTGTATTACACCACCACCAATCACTTTGTAGAATATAAGCAAGGAGATGAAGTTAAAATTGCTTTAGACAAAGATATTTTGGAATTGGATCCTGACAATTGCCCGCTGGCAGATCGGATCGGCTCGGAACATCTGGCAAAATTACAAG
>CAYFLR010000022.1:64797-66402 GCA_964343805.1 uncultured bacterium
TTTTCGGCAGTGCTCTGCATAATTTTGGAGTGCAGGATATGCTTTCCCTGTTTTGTAAGACTGCGCCCGCACCCCTTCCTCGCAAGACTCTGGAACGTACGGTAGAACCCACTGAAAATAAATTCAGTGGGTTTGTTTTTAAAATCCAGGCCAATATGGACCTCCGCCATCGCAATAGATTGGCATTTTTTCGAATTTGCTCTGGTCAATTCACTCCAGGCATGAAGGTTCATCATGTGCGCATGCAGAGAGAGATCAAGCTCTCCCGAGGAACTCAATTTCTGGCCCAAAAATCCACCCAGGTGGAAGATGCCTATGCAGGGGACATTATTGGAGTTCATGATCCAGGTATTTTTAAAATAGGTGACACCCTCACTGAAGGGGAAAAACTTAACTACACTGGCTTACCAAGCTTTACACCTGAAAACTTTATGCGAGTCATTTTAAAGAGCCCTTTAAAATCAAAGCAACTTTTGAAAGGTTTGCATCAACTGGCAGAAGAAGGAGCTACTCAGGTATTTCACCCCTTCCATGGTGGAGATGTAATTCTTGGAGCAGTAGGAATGCTTCAATTTGAAGTAGTTAAATTCCGACTGCAAAATGAATACAGTGTGGAGGGAAAATTCGAGCCTCTCACCTTTTCTCATGCTAAATGGTATGAGTGTTCCGATGAAAAAACCTTACTTAAGTTTGAGACTGATTATGGGTCAGATATTGCCTATGACGTGGAGAAAAAGAAGGTTTTTCTAGCCAAGGGAGAATGGTGGTTCGATTATATTAAGAAAAACTATCCCGGAGTGAGTTTCCGCAGCACCTCAGAAGAAGCTTCAAACTAGATTCTGCGAAAGACGATAAAAGTGTCCCTTACTATTCAGCAGGGACTCGGGATCCCCTTGCTCCATCACACATCCATCACTTAATAGAACAACCTGATCGGCATGCATCACCTGCTGAAGTCGATGAGCAATAAAGATTATGATCTTATCTTTTTTTAGTTCTTGCAAGGCAGAAAAAACTTTTTCCTCATTCACACTATCTAGGGCTGAGGTGGCCTCATCCAAGATCATAATCGGAGCATCATGATAATTCATACGCGCAATACATAGCCTCTGCTTTTGACCTTCAGACAGAGGATGTCCTTTTTCCCCCACCCACTCAAGATAGCCATTATTTAACTCTTCAATGAAACCATGGGCATTCGCTTTTTTGGCAGCATCTGTTATAGCAGTTAAATGAGATTCATCGTATGGTTTAGGGTAACAGATATTGGCAGCAACTGAATCACTAAATAAGAAGCTATTACCCGGCATATAAGAGATCACTTGATCCACCGAAACCTGGAGATCGGAAAGAGATTTATTATTAATTAATATATTTCCAGAATAGTCATTGATGAAATTGAGCAAGATATGAGCCAGAGTAGACTTACCAGAACCAGATTCTCCTACCAAGGCCAGTATTTGACCTTTTCTAACCTTAAACCCTGCATTATCAAGTGCCTGAGACTTACGGTTGGGGTAGTGATAAGAGAGGTCTTTAATTTCAAGTGATTCCACTTGGAAGGATGGTTTTTGGGACAAAGAATGAGTGAGTGATTTTATCTCC
>CAYFLR010000022.1:66412-81327 GCA_964343805.1 uncultured bacterium
ATGCTCCAGTTGTAAGAAGCCATGTATCCGGGACCATGCCGCACTTCCCTCTTTGGCAGTATTAAAAATCCACCCTAACTTTTGACCTGACTGAGCCGTAATAACTAAGGCAGCAAAAAAGGAGATAAAGGCATTACCAGTAAGATGCCCTTGATAGACTAAATAGGAAGCATACCATATAACAATCGCTCCCGCAGTCAAACCCAAACTTTCCATCAAAGGAGATGTAATTGACTTGACCCTTAACCCACTTTTTAAAGCTCTAAATAAGAGGTTATTAAGATGAGCAATATGCTTTTTCTCTCGTTTCTCCGTTTGAAAGCTTTTAATTGTTTCAATTCCATGTAAGACCTGGTGAATATGATCATTAAAATTTGAAAGATGAGTCAAAGAATGATCTGCATACTTTCGAATCTTTTTCCCAATGATAGAGACAGCCACTCCAGAAATAGGAACTATCAGTAAGACAAATACAAGAAGCTTAGGGCTAATAGACACCATCAAAGCTAAGGAAAACATAATAAAGAATAGTTCTTGAACCGCTCCTCCAATCATACGGGTATAGAGATCCTTGGCTTGAATAACATCTCTACTCATCACCGTTAAGACGGTCCCTACTTGAAACTTCCTCAATTCACGAATCGAAGAAGCCATAAAGGTTTGATGCAGTCTTTTACGAATTATAAAAGCCAACTTTTCTCCATGGATTTGTAAAGTAAAGCAGTGCAAAAATGTAAAAAGAGCCTTAGTTAAAGCAAGTCCCAGTAAAATAAGAGGAAAGAAAGAGAGCAACTCTCCTCGACTAAACTCTAAAGATGGGGATTCGTAAAATAACCCGATGATAATTGCGATGTTTTCATTCAATAATTGATTGAGTTGATAAGATTCTTGACCTTGACTATTAAACAAAACAGAGAATACAGGACCCAATGTAACGGCTATCCCATTGATAGCTAATGAAGAAATGATAATAGATAGCAAAATCAATGCATATACATGGATGTGTGTTATTAAAAAGGAGAATAAAATTTTGTATTGCTTCATTTTAACTGGTATAATGAACTATATCTTAAAATCTTTAGAACGTTAATAACCGGACATAGCTACCATAATCTGTTCGTTTGACCAAGAGGTTTTTAATGAAGTCTCTCGATATAGTTCCAGATAAAATAAAAGAAGAAGACCTTGGATGGACAAATATTGAAGTCAATATACCTGAGCTCATCATCGAACCACCCTCTTTACCCATTGAAGAAAAGGTCAAACCAGTTCCCCCAAAGAAAGAACAGACGAAGAAGGCTGCTAAAGAACCCGTTAAACAAGAAGTTAAAACCAAAGAACAAGAGCTGGATTCTGAAAACCCAGAAAAGAAACCTCCCGAGCCTAAAAGCATCCCTACTCTCATACCCACGCCAGAGGATATGGAAAAGACCATCGCTCTCTTATTTCAACAAGGAGGGCAATTCCTAGAGGCAGGTGATTTGGGTGAGGCATTTAACTGTTTTCGAAAAATTATCACTTATGAACCAAATCAAAGCTTCGCCCATGCCTATTTGGCGATTTGTTATCAGAAAAAATATCAATTTCAAGAGGCTCTATCTGAAATAGACCTGGCCATCAAAATAGATCCCAAGGTGGCACGATTTCATTGTTTACAAGGAGAAATCTTCCAGAAGCTGAATCGTACAGGAGAAGCTATTGAATCCTTTTTTGAAGCCAATCGCTTAGAGCGCTTCAATGTAGAAGTCATGCATAGCTTGGCGGTAATATTTTTTGATTTGAATGACCTGGATCGCTCTATCTTATGGAGTAAGAAAGCTCTTAAGGTGGATCGGACTCACCGACATTCCTGGAAAAATCTAGCGTTAGCCAACTTTAAGCTGAAAAACTATGCAGCCACTATCTCCAGCGTGCAGAATGTGGATGGATTCAAAGAGGATGTGGATTTACTCTACTACTTAGGAAAGAGTTATCTAGAGTCAAAAAACATAACCGATGCGGTTCAATACTTAAAAGATGCACTCCGAGTGGATAAGCACCATCTTCAAGCCAACTTAGAGCTGGGCAGATATTTTTATAATGAGAAAAATTATGATACAGCCCTCATCCATTTTAGAAGATGCTCTAAAATAAATGATCGTCTTGATATTTCCTGGTTTAATATGGGTATTATCCATAAAATCAAAGGAAATCATGCGATTGCACTGGATTATCTGGAGAAGGCAATTTCTTGCAACCACAAATTTTATCAAGCCTATATCGAAGTTGGTCACCTCTACATAATGATCAAAGACTATGATATTGCTAAACAAAACTTCCTAAAAGCCCTTTCTCTGCAGGAGTCGAATCCTCAAAGTTATTATAGTTTAGGAATTCTCAACCAGACTCTCAATCATAAAAAAGAGAGCCTTGAAAATTACAAAACGGCTTTTAAACTGGGAATGAAGCATCCATCTTTCCTCTATAAGTTAGCCAAGGCTTATTTAAAAAATAATCAATATGAGGAAGCTCTTCAAATCTATTTAAAGTTTGGTTCTAAGAATACCAGCGAAGGCTTCATCGGCCAGGGTGAATGTTATTATGCCTTAGGAAAACTAAATGATGCCCGCAAATCCTACGAGCGAGCTTTGCTTGCAGATTCAAACTCTATTTTGGCGGTCTATCGTATCTGGCAAATGAATATTGAACAAGGTAACAAAGAACCCGCTAGATACCTATTTGAGAAAGCCTTACCCATGCTAGGTCAGACCATTGAAGATAATTATTACAAAGGGAGAATGGCCTTTCATTATGAAAGAATTTTCCTGGCCAAAGAGTATTTTCAATTTTTCTTAAATGAAAGAGATGTGGACCCCGAGGGGGTGACCGAGATTGTAAAGATTCCATTTGTCTTAGGACAATATGATGAGGTTTATGCTCTCTATCTAAAAAATAGTTTAATAAAAAGTGCTCTAAAGGATCTCCCCGCTAAGAAAAAAATTGAATTACAATCAATTATTGCTCACTCTTGTATGGCCCTAGGTCAATACAAAGAAGCAAAGCAGCTGTGGCAGGTCATCCTAGATACTCAAGAGAGGCATTTGGATGCCTTATATTTTAAAGGTCTCAGTTGCCTTAACCTGGAAGAGTTTAGTTCAGCTGAACAAGTGTTTCGTTTAATAGAAAATATCACAGATGGAGACCCTAGACAGTATCTACTATCGGGCTTTATTAAAACCTTTAAGAAACAATGGGTTGGAGCGGAAAAGGACTTTGATTTTGTAATTAAAAACTTCCCATCTCTAGGAGATGGAGTCTTAGCTAAGGCAAAATACTATACGAGTACAGATCGGCTCAGCGAAGGAATCAATATTCTAGAAAGATTTCTTAGGAACCAACCAGATAACAAAGAGGTTTTAGCTCAATATGGCATTGCCTGTGTTAAAGGTGGACTTTACCAGCGGGCAATCCAAGCTTTTGAGCGATGTATTAAAGATCAAAATGGACTTTTGGACAGTATCACACCTTATTTTCAAGTTTGGCAAGAGCTGCTTCAGCTTTATATAAGATTTAAAGAAGTAAAAAAAGGCATTCGACTGGTTGAACAATTTTATAAAAACTTTGCACTGGACTGCGTTCATTATGTTTCACTAGGTCGGCTCTATCTATTGGAAAACGCCTACGGCAAAGCTCAAAACTGTTTTGATAAAGTCATGAATGACTTTGGTGATATTAAGGAAGCGGTATTAGGAATTGCTGAAATTCAAATGGCCAAAGGAGCCTTTCTAAGAGCTTTACCTGACTTAAAAATGCTTGTAGAAAGATTTCCTCACTTTAAAGAGGCCCATATTAAATTGGCTGAGTGTTATCAAAATAGTCAAAGCACAGAACTGGCAGAAAAGCATTATGAGGAAGCAATTGGGCTCATCAAGGAAGAACTAAAAAGTCAGGTCTCCTATGGTAAAGTCACTGAAGTCGGACAACTATTCGAAGCAACGGGTCACTATAGTGAAGCCGAAAGCTATTATAAGCAGGCCTATGAAATATGTACAATGAATCCAGAATCGTCCTTTAATTATGGGCGCATTCTATCTCGAACTGAGAAATTTCAAAAATCGACTCAGATCTTACTACGCCATATAGCCGACTGCCCTGATAATCGAGAAGCTTATGAAGTTGTGGCTCATAACCATTACGAACAAGCAGACTATCTAACTGCCATCAATTTTATGCAAGATGCCCTGGCCCTGGATCAAAGCAATATTAAAAATTATTTTAAGTTAGGTCAGATATATATACATACTAAGAACTTTAAAGAGGCTATGGGCACTTTTGAAAAATGCATCGAACTTGAACCACAGAATATTGCTGCTCGTCTAGAGTTAGCGAGATTGTATACCTTACATGGTGAATCAGAGCAGGCCATTAACAAATATGAAGAGGTCCTTGACCTTGATACAAATAACTGTGTGGCTCACTTTGAACTAGGACGAGTCTACCTAGAACAAGTGGAACCACAGAAGGCTGAAGCTCATTTCGCCAAGGCAGCCATCTATGGACATAAGCAAGCAGGTATTTATCGCAAATACTATAATGTTTAGATTTGTCAAATTTCCTTAATATTTACCACTTACCTCCAAGTATTTATTTTTATTAAACTTTACCATGTATCAGCCTAAAAAAATGGTCCTTTGATACCAGCAAAAAACTTATATAAGAGTTTTTCTTTGGCCTTTTGGCCAATGAGTTGGTATAGTCTTTCTAAATCAATAAACAAGTGAACGTGAGAGTGCTTCTTTCTAGCGCACACGCATAAATGTATCTACCAACGGATTGGTAGTATGGATTTCTTTGTTTTCAAGGAGGGAATATGAAAGTTATGCTGTTATTAGGTCTTGGATTGCTTTTCACACCGTTTATTTATGGGGAAGAGGCCAACTTTATGCCTCAAAATACCCTATGGATGGATGACCGGGTTGATGGTGAAAGTAACGTCACCAAAGAGATGTTTATGGAAATTATTAGAGTAGGTAAAAGCTATTACCTTCCTGTTGCCAAAAGTAAAAGTGAAAAACTTTCTATCAAGGCTAATTGGAGCGATAGTACAGTTAATGCCAGTGCCTCACGAATTTTTGGCACAGTTACTATTAATATGTATGGGGGTCTGGCTCGACGTCCAGAAATAACTCCTGATGCATTTGCTCTGGTTTTATGCCATGAGCTTGGACATGCTTATGGTGGCACACCAACAGCAAACTCTCTTTTTAAGATGGCAGCTGAAGGCCAATCAGATTACTATGCAGCTAAAATCTGTCTAAAGAAAGTACTCACCAAGGTAGAGCTCCATGAAGAGTCCTTTGAAACAACAGAATATATGGATCAATCTTGCTTGGATACCCATGAAGATGAAACCAGTCAGGATTATAAGATCTGTCAAAGAATCTTAGCTGCTGGTCAAAGTGTTGTGAATCTTTTTACTACTATGACCGAAAAGCCACAGACAGACTATGAAACACCAGATCCACTTGTGGTAGATAAAACAGAGAAAAGCTACCCAAAAACTCTTCAGTGCCGTCTTGATACATACTTTGCCGGTTGCTTTAACCAAGACCGTCCAGTGTGTTGGTGGAAGCCAAATGGTAATGAAGATGAAGGTGTAGTTCCACCAGAAGAAGGTGAAGAAGTTCCACCAGAAGAAGGTGGTGATGATAATGGTGGTGGTGATAATCCATTCCCATTCCCATTTCCATTCCCTTTTCCAGGCGGTGATTAGAATATAAAACTACCTAAGTTTGATAACCCCTTTCTTTTATAGAGAGGGGTTTTTTTATTTTTTGCTTAAGAGAAATTATTGGAGACTTCCTAATTTAAGCAAGCCTTGGTAGGCTATCTGTGGGATAGTATAAAGATTAAATAACCAGCTGGTACTAATCGCACATTCCCAAGAACAGGCACATTTTTTCTGCTTGATGAACTTTATAACTTGTTGGGCTTGGTCGTTTTGCAATAGTTTTGCCAGATTATAATCAAAATCACGTAAATTACCAAGACTCTGCTCTTCTAAAATCTCACAGGCAAAAACAGTCCCTATATCATCAATGACAGCCATCTTTTGCCCTGCAAAACATTTAAACACACGATGATCAATTTTCTTGGCCTTGATAACGGTCTTAATCGTCTCTTCATGCATGGCCTGTAATATAAAGTTTGCTGGGTGGCGGTCAAACTTGGTGAGTCCCATAATTTTGTTATTAATATTTTTGTATTTTGTCATATCAATATTCATAAGCTGAAAATCACGAGGATTCCCACGTATACATAGAACCGACAAAATATCAAATAAATGGAGTCCGTGTAGAAAATCTATTAAATCTTCCAAGGAGTCCTGGGTTTGTTGGCTAAAAACCGTGGCAACACTTAGACTAAAATTAGAGATATGTTTTTTTAGTCTGTTCAGCTCGGTTGCAGTCTGAAGAGCTTTATCAAATCCACCAGGATGTTTGCGAATACGATCATGCTCCTTCCCAAATCCATCAATGGAAATACTCAAACGGAAAAATATATCCGGGTGTTTTTTGCACATCTGCTCAACATTTTTTACTATGGTTTCTGTTAGAAAGCCATTGGAGGGAATAGTGATATAACTTACATCGGTATTCATTTTAAAAAGGGAGACTATATCAACTAACTCCTCTCTTAAAAAAGGCTCTCCGCCACATAGATTAACCAGTAACATCGGTGAGAGATTTTCAGTTATTTTTTGTATTTCATCGATGGCAAGTTCTTCTCTTTTGGAAGGAACTCCCTCTTGTTGACTCACTCCGGCCGC
Source organism: uncultured bacterium (assembly GCA_964343805.1). Taxonomy (GTDB): domain Bacteria; phylum Bdellovibrionota_B; class Oligoflexia; order CAYFLR01; family CAYFLR01; genus CAYFLR01. Next base: position 73,221 of record CAYFLR010000022.1, read on the forward strand.
AGAAACTTTTTTCCAGTTAAAACAGTGATCACAATAGGCATTACATCGATTGGTGACATTGAAAATGAGGTAGGAAATATCACTGTTAAAAAGTTTGTGACCTAAATCAAAAAGTTTATGAGCCATTTTCTACTCGGGAATAAGCACTTTGCAAACCTAGTCTTTTTACTAAATTACCCATTACAAACCCTAGTAGAGCCATAACTGCCACGAAAGCCCCCATGAAAAAAGAGTAGAAAACTAGTAGTATTCCTTTATGTTTAAATGCTTTTAAGAATAGGAATCGATGATGAAAAAGTCTAAACATCAACAGGAATAAAAGTCCGTAAAAAAATATTTTTGTGGGATACAGCACAATCAGCAAACAGGTAAAAACCAATGCTGCTGAAATGATATAACCTATCTTCCTATGCAAGCCAAAAGTGGGATTTTTGTCCAAATCAAAAGTTAAGAATGCCAATTGATAAGATCTTTTACAGGCTTTTTTTAACACAATAAAATGGCTATCATAGAGATGGTGATAGGGAATTTGCTCGTCAAAATAGATTATTTCATTTTCAGGAATACGAAGATAGAATTCATGATCTTCAATATCGGCACCTTTATATATTTCGTTGAAACCGCCAATCTGATGAAAAAGATCTTTTCGTACAGCCCCTAATGTGCTACTCCACCCATTTATGGGTCCGGTTTTCACACCCGATCTGTAACAAGTTTCCCACAAGTCAATGGTCCAAAAGTTACCTAACAAATTGTCACTTAAAGGGGGTAAACTCAGATGCCCAACCAGTGCACTAATTTTCTTGGTTTTAAAATGTTCAGCTATGCGTTTAAAGCAATCTGGCTCCACTGTTATATCAGAATCACAAAATACTAGGATATCACCCTTGGCCTGTTTGGCAGCGAGGTTTCTACAAGTTGCAGGACCCTGGTTAAGATTATTTACAACTACCGTGGAGGCATAATTTTTGGCAATTTGGACAGATTTATCAATAGAACAGTCGTCTATAAATATAATCTCAACATAGGGGTAATCATTGGCACTTAATGAGCTAAAGAATTTTTCAAGGCAATGTTCCTTGTTGTAGTTTGCAACAATAATTGATAAAAACACGTCATCTCCCGTAGCGGTATTTCTATATTGGATTTAGTAGCTTTGATACATTATACCCTAAAACTTTGAAAGATCGCTTCTAGATGTTACTTAATTTTTATAAATTATATGGCAAACATATTTAAAGACCCCTAGTGTGGATTATTGAATTGATGGTCAGCACTATCCATTCACCTTCAAATGTACAGGTTCCTATGTTTGATAACCCCTTTCTTTTATAGAGAGGTTTTTTTTATTATTGAAGGCTTGTTTATCCATAAATTCCTTCCCCATTAGCTCTTCAGCTGCATGAATGTTATGTACCCGACATTTTAATGAGAGGTTTTCTAAATTGTTTCCACCTCCATGTGCAATAGGGACAATGTGATCTATCTCTAGGTCATACTTTGAATTACACCTATATCCATCTTTAGAAGTAAAGCTACACCTGGCTCCATCACGCATCCATACCAAATCACGAATAGCAAGAGGAATATGAGACCTTTTTTTTAAAGGTGTTTTTTTAACAGGAGCAGTTGTGTCCTTTTTAACAACAGAACTCTTAACTTTTTTCTTTTCACGGCGTTTGGCCCTTTCCACCGGACAGTGCTTTTCTAAAAAACTTTCCATACAAGCCATCAAAACCTGTTCGATATTCATTCCTTTTGGATATTTACCCCAAAGTAATGCTTTAACTCGCTCAAAGTGTTCTTTAAATTCTTTTGAAGCTTCAAACTGAACTTTGTATTTAAGTTGAAGAGCTTCCATATCCCTTGCAGAATTCTGGTTTGTAGAATTATCTTGCTGGTTGACCGACTGATAGCCTTCTTCCTTTGCAGCTTCTCCATCCTCGAAACTTAAACAACCACCGCCATCGGTTGTAGAACCTTCAGAGTTTTCTTGATTACAGACACCAACTGGGTTCATCTGATCTCTGATTGGGTCTGCCGTCTTATAGAGTGCCGCAATCTCAGAAACCTGCTGATAAGATTTCTTTAAAACCTTTGAAAGGAGTTCCTCTCTATTTTCTGGGGTGATAATACGATGAATAAGTTCAATACTGGAAAGACTTAAGCTTCTATTTTTTATTAAGTTTAGGGTTTTGGGAAACTTACTTACAAACCGAGCTGCCCAAATTCGCCGATTTGCAGCTGCAGGGGAATAGCCAAGTCTCCCGGTCAAATAAGCAAAGGTTGAACTACAACCTAAACTTGGCACCAAGTTTCTTCTTTCAAGTTCAATAATATGCAAAATCATCTTCAGAGTTAATTGAAATTCATCCATTGCGACTTTTGTTAAGCCAGCAATTAGTTCATTATTAGATAAACGCTTAAGACTTTTAATACTTACCACTCTTCCTCCAAAAAAGTTAATAGCTGTCCACCTTGCAGAACCTTTTCTTAAGGCAATCCACATACGCATAACTTACGCATTAAAATCCAATTGTCAAGTAGTTTTCTTGCTGAGAAATTAAGAAATTATTGAGTAAATCTACAACCGATGCGGTTGTTGGGAATTTATAAACCCTGTAATTTTACTAGTTTACACCGTTAGTGGGATAGGCATACATAGTTACGCCTGATACAGTTCCATCACTAAAAGTACATGTATTTGAAGTATAAGTACCAGATCCTTGATAGGCTCCAAAGTTAGGAGCATAGATACAAGACTCATTAGATTCGCAAAGTCCATCGTCGTCGCCAATTGCATCACTCATTACTTCAAAAGCATTAACTAAATATGTATTTTGAGGGGTATTAAAGTCTTGGATAGCTACATTCCCTCCAGCCGCGGTGGGGCAAGCTGCACCATTTGAAAACGCGCTTCCAGTAGTATCTGTACCATTATTTACTATTCCCAATATTTCTGAACTACTAGTGAGACTAACATCCCAAATTCGGCAATTTCCAGCGGTGCATCTTCCTCGATGATTGATGTGAGGAAAGTCATTGCTGTCATCTTTTCCATAGGCTCTAAATAGATTATCGAAAAACACCCAGTCATTAGAGACAGCAAAAGAAGCAAGACCTGAAGTATCTGATTGATTGCTAGCATCTGAAGTACTAACTCGTCCCACAAAAGTATTATTGCTAGCGGTAGCTCCTGTATTGGTCGTAAGTCCTCCCATAGTACAGTTAGTGAATTCAATGGTAGTGGTATCTACTACTGAGGTATTTTTACAATCATCTCCTGTATTACCTAAGATCATATTTTGTGTAAAAGTTAGGAGCAACGGATCAGGGCCAGTATCTGATTCAAGGTCTTTTAAATGAATTCCATCTGTATTACCAATCACAACAATTTGACTAAATTTGGCATGATCATCCGAATGATCAAAAAAGAGACCAGTTGTTGAATTATTAACAGCTGCCACCTGAGAAAAGGCAGTTTCTCTGGTGTAATATGCTTTTATTCCATTATCACTGTTATTAATAGTCGTGATAAAAGCTAAAGTATTGTTTTCAGCACTGTACTCGGGCAGAGTTGACTCTAAAATGACCCCATCTGCATTGGCCATGGCGATTACACGAGAAATGACATTATATTGCGCATACTCAAGCATCACTCCCTTGCTCGCATTATTAGAGGCTATAATTTCTGATAACACATTATATTTAGATCGGGTCCCCACTACACCATTAACAACCAGTCCATCGGATTGATTGTTTCCAACTACAATTTGATTTAAGTAGTTACTATCACTCCTTAGCAAGACTATACCATCGGTAGCATTTTGAACTTTTACCTGACGCAAGACAGAATAATCTGTTTCGTATAGCAAAATACCATACTCAGTATATTGTCCGCCTGTATCAGTGTCGGTTCCATCTATCCATAAATTTTCCAGCCATAGATTTTTATGTCCACCGCTAGCAATGACACAACGAGCATCCCCACCGGATTCACCTGCAGCAGTACAATTATTACCGCTATCAAAACTTATTTTGTAATCCCCGAGCCCCACTATAGCAATTCTATCATTATTTATGATCCAACCATTATCTGTTGCATTGGTAGAAAGGGTATAGATCTTATCGGCAGTGCCTAAAGTGCCCGATGCAGGCAAGGCTTCAACATTATCAGTCCACCATGCAGCATCTGCACTTTGAAATATTTTATGAGTCCCAGTCTGTAAAGTGACCTTGTTATCTTTCCAATCAGTCGCAGTGACTAAATCTTTAAGCCCTTTATTAGATTTAAGCCCAACCATGAAATAATCAATTTGAGCACCTCCATCCACACAAGTCCAGTCGAATACCCCCAACTCATCACTCAGAGTTAATCCACTACAGTCCCCTTCTCCAGTCGGAGTTACCTTCTTCTTTTCACCACCATGAATACAAGTGGAGTATAGACTTGTGTTGTTACAAACCACATTACCCGCACTATATACATCTGCCCCATCGTCATTCACATAATAATTCCAATCAGCGGCATTTGAATAGAGAACATCGACGCTAAAAGTTTCTGGAGAACCACTTGCAGACACATTTTTGGTAGATTGCTGTCCAGCTGCAATACCATTATTATAGGAAACTACAATTTGATCTGTAATTGGATTTCCAGCAATGGGTTCTCCAGGAGAGGTAAACTGAACATCAAAAGTACATGTTGCATTAATTGCCAAAGTAGCGCCACAGGTCTTATTAACATTTTCGAGAATAGACCATTCGGAGCCGGTGAGTCCACCCAAGCTGAGGGAGGTTGCTTCCTGATCACCTTGATTTTTAATAGTATATAATTTTGCTTGAGAGTTTTTGTATACTTGAGGGTCATATGCAGCAGGATCACTAACAAATACAATATCAGCTGCCAGCGGTGTCATAGTCACAGTACCAGTATCCTCTCCACACTTGCCATCACTCACCGTATAAGTAAAAGTATCCGATGAAGTGAAAGTCCCATTCGGGCTAAAAGTCACTGATCCATTATCCTCAATAGTGACAGTTCCTTTTGTCCCCGCATCTACTGATATTATAGAAAGAGTATCACCAGCATCTGCATCTGAGTCATCAGTTAACAAATCAGTTATATTGTAATCGGCTCCAGCAGGAATTTGATAAGCATCATCAACTGCCACAGGTGCAGTATTTGACAACTGAGACATAATATTACTTTTTAAACCTGTCTTTAAAGCATAGTTAGTCTCTGCCCCTGTCAAACTTGTTTCTGTATAACCCTTCATTTCAGCATATTTTGTACAGGAAGTTCCACGATAGGTAGTGGCCCAATCCACCACTGAAGTGGTAAAAGCTGTATCATTTTCATAGTTTAGAACTAAGTTCACCACAAGTTTATTAGTAAGTGCTTCTAAATCTGTAGAACTAATACCACTAATAATACTTCCAATAATGGTACTCAAAGTATCAGAAAAGGTAAAAATTGCATTAATAGTAGCTCTACTCGCCTCTGCCACATGGGTATTTACAAAGGATATATTTCGATCTTGGAGTATACGAAGCTCAATTTTAAAAGAGTTGAAAAAAGAAGTGTATGCTGCTGTAAATTCAGCATCAGTTGTATAAAACAGTTTAATTCGCTCTTTTAAGTAATCTGAGAAAGTGGAATCCTGCACCGTTTTGGCTTTAATAAACATATGCAAAAGTTCAGTTGCCAATAGGGACAAGGTAACAGTCGGGCTACCGTCGGCACTATTATTTAGTGAAAATGCAGACACTAATTTTGACTCCTCTTCTCTACATTTTGCAACGGCCTCATCAATAGAAGCAATTTTACTCACATCAAGGTCTAAGCGATTATCGATATCTAAGAGTCTCAATACAAAAGTTGAAGAGAGGTTGAGACCGACACTATATTCTTGTTGATCTGCTTTGATCAGCACATAAGAATAAAGAGGGAAATAAGTACGCTCAGTAGTGACCACCTTAATCTTAATAACCATGAACTTCTGCTTTCCTGAATCTAAAGCTTTAATCTTTAAAACAGGAGAGGCTGCAATAAACTCTTTCAGAGTCATCGCACCCAGCTCAGCATCATCTTCACCATTTACTCGACCGATAATCTTAATCTGAATATTGGCAGCCAAGCTATCTAGAGCATTTCCATCAGGAAACAATGTGGTCAAATCATGAGAGAGGGTAATTTTATGATCTGTATCAACTTCGGCCTCTTTTTCTTCCTCTTCTTCCTTTTTCTTTTCTTCCTCTTCTTCCTTCTTTTTCTCTTCTTCATCTTTATCTATATCAGGAAGGTCCACGTCACCTAGTTTCTTTTTATCTTTGTCTACACTCGCCTGTGCGTTGAAACCATTAGGATTGTCTTCTGCTTCAATACTAGAAACATCGCTAGACCACCGACAGGAAACAACCAAAAACATGATAAAAAGATATGAAACTAGTTTTCTCATAATAACTCCTGGTTACTCACCATTTGTTGGATAAGCATACATGGTTACACTGCTTATGGTTCCATTAGAAAAGGTACATGTACCATTTCCTTCATAGTTACCTTCACCTTGATAGGCTCCATAGTTAGGAGTAAAAATACAACTCTCACTGCTTTCACAGAGACCGTCGTCATCACCTATACTATCTCCTATTATTTCAAGGGCATTTACTAAAAATGTATTACTATTATTATCTTGAGCCGAGCGATTACCATTTACCGCTGTAGGACAAGCCGCACTCCCTGTAAAAACACTACCTGTAGTATTGGCTCCGTTATTGGTAACTCCTCTAATGACCGTTATATCATCATCAAGGCGCCAATCGAAAATTTGACAGGTATCAGCAGTACAACGCCCCCAATTATCATTAGCTGGGAAGTCATTGGCATGCTCTACACCCCATCCCCTAAAGTCATTGATAAACTGTGTCCAATCTACATTAGTGGTGGTATTCATTGAACCAGCAGTATTAGTTTGGTTATCAGAATCAGTGGTGGTCACTTCCGCTAAAAATGAAGTACTCGCATTATACCCACTCAACTCACTCGCAGCAGAACTGATACACGCTTTTGGACTCCCCCCATCATCATCAATACCGGTTGAATCTGCTGAAATAGAACAGTCATCTGTCGCATTAGTTCCTACAATAAGGTACTCTGCAAAGGTAGCGGATGAAGAATTCACAAAATTTACTCCGGTGGTGTTATTAGCTGCAACCACCTGAGAAATCTTAGCTAAAGTTGAATTATCTACTTGAAGACCCGTGGCATTTCCAACTAAAGCAGCATTATTCAACGAAACGTTTGCTGAAGAATTGTAGATACGGAACCCTAAGGTGCTATTATTAGTAGCTGTTACAAAAGCAAAGGTATTAGAGCTTGCTCCGTTAATATAGGTCCCTGTATCCCCATTGTTATAAGTTAAAATTTGAGTAAAAATATTATTATCAGAAGAGGATTGCAGCCTTATCCCATAGGTTCCATTATTTGAAGCCGTTACCATCCTAAAAACATTGTTAGTAGAAGCCCCACGAATTCTAAACCCTTGAGATACCGACTCAATTGAAGAAACTTGATAAAACTTTGTATAGTCCACATCATCTAACATCATTCCAGTGGATAGATTGTTCTGAATATAGAACTTTCTAAATACTGAAAATTTCATCACCTCAAAATAGGCTCCATAAGAGGCTGTAGCCGCCCCATCATAGTCTCCTTCCAACCAAAGATAATACTGGGTTCCACCAGCTAATAAACACTGATAGTTTGCTCCTACACTTTCTGCATCTGAAGAATTGCAGGAATTTCCACCGGTGAACCGCATCACACTGGTCCCCAACGTCACCAACCCAATCTTATCCGCATTAATATTAATCCCATTGGTAGCTGTAGCCGAATTCCAGGTATAAATACCACCCACTGTCGTCAAGGTTTGAACAGATCCGCTGGCAGTTAAGGCCGTTACCGTATTATCCCACCACTCGGTAGCAGAACTTTGATAGACCACACGGCTATTTAAAGTCACTGAAATGTAATTCGTCTTCCAAGCGCTCGCATCAACCAAATCCTTCAATCCAATAGTCGACTTTAAGCCAACTGTTTCGATTT
>CAYFLR010000023.1:0-9707 GCA_964343805.1 uncultured bacterium
GTGCCAAATTCAGATGATGAAGAATCTGATAATACTAACAATGCTGATGTTTCGGTTCATAAACCTAAGAATCTAGCTAAAGGATATAAACAGCTTAGCATCAAGGTAGATATATCACCCAAAAATTCACCTAAAGCATCGCCGAAAGCTTCTCCTAAAGCTTCTCCCAAAGCATCTCCTAAGCTTCAATTACTAAAGGGAAAGGTTGGGGCTAATGAAAAATATCAAATTATGGCTAAGGCTTTACCCCAAAGTGCTCTCGAAATTGCAACTAAAGCAGTTCCCAAAGAACTAAAGTTGGTGCTTATTGTCAATGGCATTGAAAGCCATCCTACTTATGATTTAATAATTGGAGAGGAGTTGTTAAATTCTTCTCAAATAAAACTAAAAGTGGAACCATTATCCACCAACAAAGATTACCTCGTTGTTTTTTCATTATTAAGATTAAAAAAAGATCAACATCTCCCATTTTTAAATACCGTAGGCAAGTTATCTAATTCGGATCCTGAAGAAACTTCTGTGGTGACAGATATCAGTACTACTGAAGCAATTAATGTCATGAGTAGTGAGGGAGAACTACAAATAACTCCTTCTCTGCTGGAAAACTATGAAGAGGTTGTGGAACAGTTAACCAAGGTTACAGACGAATTTTTAGAAAAAATCGATACCTCAAAAGATTTATCTTTTAGATCCTTAGCTGAGCTGAGTCAGATCAGTGTGAAAAATAAAATTGCCATCGATACGAGTCTGCAAAGTCATGTTTTTGGGATAGTGGCAAGCACTATAAAAGATATTAAAGTTGAAGCAGTGCGAGAAGTTCTCGCTTCCAATAACTCTAACGATAGTACTGATGCTGACCAGCTACTAAACGAAATCAATGAAGATTTTAATTTTGATATAGAGGCCAAATTAGAAACCATCATTAAAGAGGTGGATGACCAGAAAGAGAATTTCTTAAACCTTTGCGATGAGCTAGTGAGCGAAGAGAGTAAAGTAGAAGTTCTTTTTGAAATGGAACAACCTAAGGTCATCAGTAGTGAAATTACACAGATGGACAACTTTTTAAAGAAGATCATTACCGCTGAAAATGTTGAGGAGATGGCAACTATCGAGGTGAAAGAGGTGATTTCTGAAAAAGAGGAGACTCCACCAAATCCTGACCCCGTTCCTAATTTAACCATCAACTTTGTTGAGTCTTCCTCAAACTGTAGTGAAGGTCAAAGTTGCATTATCACGGTGAGTTTATCAGAAACTTATAACAAGGCTATTTCGATTCCTTACAGTTTGACTTGTCCTTCAGTGAATTGCCCCTCCAATCCAGATGATTTTGATCTTTCTTCGGGGACTTTAACTATTGCCTCTGGATCTACCAGTACTCATATCACGGTTACAATAACAGATGATAATCTCTATGAATTAACTGAAGTTATTGATATTCAATTAGGTACTCCTTCTGAGTTTTCAGTCGGGAGTGCAGGTGTCCATTCTTTAAGTCTGATAAATACCGATGCTGTTCCTACTTTACAATTTATCGAAGACTCTCCTCGATCTATGTTAGCCGGAGAGTCTGCGCAGTTAACCTTGAGTTTGGATAGTCAGACGGCAATGGATATCGCGGTCACATTAGATATAACAGGGAGTGCAATCAATCGGACTGATTATATCCTCACACCGGATACAACATCGATTACAATTCCAGCAGGAGAATTGTCCGCCTTTACAACAATTGATATTTTAAACCAAGTGGGTGACTCTCAAATTGTCTTTGAAATTGAAGAGACAACTCCATCTTTATCAATTGGTAATAGAAATTCTCACGTAATTAATATAGGAGCCTCAGGATATAGTGGATCTGGAGCAAGTGGGGATCCATGGGTTTGGGCGGGTGATTCTTCTTCTTTTCGAAGTTGCCAAGATTATAGATCTAATGCCGGTGTTGGTCCTCATGGTTCTGCATGGTCTGATTTAGAAGGAACTGATCAGGATGGAGTTTATAGTATTGACATAGACGGAGAAAGTGACACCTATGATCCTGTGAATGTATACTGTGATATGACAACAGATGGAGGGGGATGGACTCTTCTCATGCGTGGAGGTAATACCAATGCCGGAAATGCAGAATGTAGTAGCTGGACGACGGCTGCTTATAATATTACGGCTGGTGCCTCAGGAGGGGCGAGTTTTGATCAAGCTACATTCAAATTCTCTGATGCGGAAATAAATCTATTTAGTGGTATTTATAAAGTTGAAACTGCAGGGACATATACTGCAACTAGGTATCATAAAGCAGCTTGTACCTATGCCCACTTAACTCTATCTTCGGGAGATTGTATGAATTCCTGTTCGGATATTGCTACATCCGATTGTGTTAGTTATGGATCTCACAATTGGTCACGGGGCTTGACAGGCGGAATCGGTACTTCTGGTCATGGGTATGGTCAAAACTTTTATACCACCAGTTCTACCTATACTTCTTCTAACAACTGCTGGGTTACCGGACCAGCTACTGGCAGTAGCAATACATCCGTGGATAAAGGTCCTTCTGAGACGGCAAGAATATTAGTTTGGAGGCGGTAATCAAGATAGAGAATAGGTGGAGTGGGATTCTTATATGGATGCCAAATTCTGAGAATGAAGACTAAATTGGACATTTTGAATAATTTAACTTTATGATCTCAGGGCTTAGATAGATCGCATTTTCACTGATTTTCTCACCTTGAATGATGAGAGGCTGGAGTTGTTTAGGCCAACTGTTAAAGGGGGTATAAACTGTTAAAAGATAATTAATATCTAGCTTTAATAAAAATGACCAAATACATTTTTTTTCTTTCTCTTTATAAAATTCATCCAGGGTCCAAGAAAAGTAAAAATCTCGATCAAAAAAACCATCAAACGTCCCTTTGGGAAATTTGTTTAAAGGACCAAAATACTCAATGGTAGCGGCATTGGCAAAATAACCAACATGAGAGTCGGAAAGAATGACATTTTGATAAAAATGGGGGTCCATTGAATGTTTCTCTCGGTGGTTGTTAATAATTTGAATATGGGTATAAGATTGCATGGTCTTCGTGCCGTTTGCATAAAAGGATTTTCTTTCAGTCATGGCTGTTTTAAAAATCTTAGGGATCCACACTTCTAAGGACCCTCCGGAAATTAAGCAAACAAGTAAAAGTAAATTAAACCATCTGGGTTTGTTTATTAATTTGATTCCCCACAAGGTCCAAACCAATCCGATGGCGAAAAGAGGAGTTACAAACCGAATGCTTGTGTTCGCTCTATAAAATAGAGGCCAAAGAATGATAAAAAATAGAGTGATGGTAAGAAAGTTCTTAGAGGGAAAAGAGAGAGGGAATTTAGGACCCTCCAATTGTGAGGTTCTTCTATTTTTTAACTGTACTAAACCCCATAAAATTAAAGGTGACAACAGCCAAATAACCTTCATTGGAGCAAGATAAATGAGTTCCCCCAAATTGGACAGATACTGAATAAGAGTTTCACTGCGACCAAAATTATAATTCCAAAAGGCAATTTCAGCCTCAGGCAACCCCTTTGTTTTAAAGAAAAGAGCATTGGCTGGATGTATTATATTGTCAAAGAATATATGGTTTTTTACATAATAGGGTAGGGTGCTTAAAAAACCTGTAACTCCACCTATAAAAATATAAAGAAAATTACTTAACCTCTCCTTTCTTTTAATAGCCAAGATAACTGCTCCAGATGCAAAGGCTAAAGCAAAGTGAAGCCAGGTCAGCTTAAAACCAAAGGGCAATGTAAGTAAAAGGCCAATCAAGAAACTCTTTTGATAGTCTAACTTTTTTGAAATGAGTAGAAATAGACCCACAGCAAAAGACAAGAAAAGAGGTTCGGCTTTTGAGCTTGCTAAGGTCTGAAAATCTTTATAATTAAGCACTAGAAAGAGGGTTAAGGCATAGCCACTTACATTTTTAATTTTTAATTTATTCACAGCTAAATTCATTAACCCTGTTAGGGGGATAACTAGGCATAAAAAGCTAAAGCCGTTAGTAAATGATTGAATTAATACATCATCTTTTAGAAAGTAGCGGGGTAAAACAAAGAAATATTCGTATACGCCAGTGAAATAAACATTCTCATAATAAACAGGGACTTTTAAGCTTCCCCAATTACTAATTATTTTCGAGACAAGCAGATGATAACTCCACTGATCAGGGCGAAACTGAGGTGAGGATGCATACAAGAAATAAAAAGCGAGGAGTATTAAAGATAGCCAATCAACCTGAGTGAGTTTTCCAAAAGATGGAAATCCATGTTTATATAAACTAAAACCTGAGAGAAATAATAGTGATAAGGCCACAGTCAATTCAAGAAAAGTTAGTAAAAAAATGGCCTTCCAAGTAAACAAAGAAGCAACTACAGACAAAATAATTAAATAGCAGTAGGGCCAATTTTTAGTAGAAAACAACCTGGCAGATAAAACTAGAGCAAACTGAATAATCAAAATTACTAGTAGGGCAGCTGATTGAGTTACTACGATTGATTCTTGCATCGAGCCTAAATATCATAAAATTTAGAAAAGTGAAACTTTTTCAACCAAAATTAGCATTACTCTAACCTAATAAAATTATGAAATTAAGTTCGCTGTTTAAAGTAAAAACTTCTCCCTTCCGACGGGCAGGTATATATATACCTATTTATATAATAGCCCCAGGGAGCTGGAATGAAGCTGAGCTATCTTATCATATTAATATTACTGGTTAATTTGCTTAATTACTGTCAATCTGGAGAAGGAGAGAGAGGAAAGGGTAAAGTTGAATCAGCCAATGATAACAAGAACTTAACCGCAGTCAGGGGGAAGGTCATGATTCCCCGTGGGAAAGTTGCCAATGCCCCTCTTCCCACCAATTCTCCGAAAGTGAGTCCGAAGGTGAGCCCCAAAGTGAGTCCCAAGTTAGTTCAAGGGGAAGAGGAAGGAAAAATGGAAGTGCAGGGAGCCACTGTCTATTTATTATCAGAGTCGGGGAAAACTGCCACCACTGATAGCAAAGGTGGTTTTCAGCTTGCTATTCCTAATTCCTTTTTCAAGAGTGATGAAAAAAATAACAATGAAATAACCTACTCCAAATCAGGTTCTCTAAAGAAAATTACCATTTATGTTACCTATAGCCATGAGAATGGAGAATTTGGAGCCCAGAAGAGCGAAATAAATCTCATTAAAGATGAAGTGGTGAATGTAGGAGAAATGGAGCTAACTGAAACAGGTTCAATAACTGGAAAGGTGACTCTTGATGAAAGAGAGGATCACACCGGAATTACTGTGTATATACCAGGCACCTCATTTTCAAGTAAAACGGATAAAGACGGAAACTATGAACTGTCCAATATTCCAGAAGGTGAGTGGTCTTTGGCTATGGAGCAAGAGGGATACTTAAGGTCTACTCTAAACCAAATTCAAGTCACAGCCAATAGTACTAAGGAGTTAAATGGTCATACGCTATTTCTAAATACAGGAGTGGCTGCCAAATTGGTGATTGGAGACGGAAGTCCGGTCACTAGCTCAAGGGCTCTCGATATTTATTTATCATATTCACCCAATGCCACTCTCATGAGGTGGTCGGAAGATGCTTCATTTAGCAATGTGGATTATCAAAAAATTTCTCTCAAAAGTCATCATCAGGGCTTTTATCAATTTACGTACCACTTTAAAGAGGATGGCGAGAAAACTCTTTATGCTCAATTTGCCGATCCCTCCGGGCTTGAGAACACTGTCTCTGCATCAGTGATCATTGATACCTCTCCTCCCGATAAAGCAGTTGATTTGTATTGGGAGGGAGAATCGAAAACAAATATTACCCCCTTGTGGAGCAAATCCCACGCAGAAGATTTAGCTAAACAAGAGCTGCAAATTTTTAAGGGAGCAAAGTGTGAAACGGCTGCCACTTTGATCGATCTTGAATCTAACACCCTAGAAAAATACACCTTAGAAAAAATGACTCCTGATACATACACTTATCAAATTATAAGTACTGATGTGAATGGATATTCCTCCACTTCAGATTGTTCACAGCCCATCTCCTCCGAGTATAAATGGTCCTTTTTAGGGGGAGAGCGCTGGACTGATAGTGGAGTGGATGATTCCGGTTCTTTCTTTATAGATCAGGGGAAAGTCTATATAGCTTTTCCAGATGAGAATGATGTTAAACCGGTTAGGGTTTTTAGATTCGAAGGAGATTCATGGCTGCAGGTCGCAGAGCTAGATGTGGGCACACCTTATTACACCTCTTTAGCAGTGGAAGGAAGTTCTATTTACCTGGCATACAGTAGCTATGATAAAAAACTCAATGTTCAACTTTTTAATGGCACAGATTGGAGTCAGGTGGGAGCAGCTGATTTTTCTGCTGATGTAGCTTTGGATATCCAAATGGTGAAAGATGGAAACACCCTTTATGTGGCCTATAAAGATAAGAGTGTGGCTGACCAATTGACTGTTCATAAATTTGCAGGGACAAGTTGGGAGCTGGTGGGAAGTGCTGGCCTCAACGGAGATGTCCCTGGTGAATTCTCTTTTACGGTGGATCCAAGTACACATCAACTCTATCTTGCCTATGCACTTAAAGAGGGAACGAAAGAGATAAAAATATATCGATATAAAGATGACAGTTGGACCCAGTTACCATTTGATACAAGTATCACACAGGGGAGTCTTGTTAATTTATTTATTGAAAATTCAACGCCTTATTTAGCTTATTCCTATGAAAAAGATGACAAAACCTATGGTTACGTGGCTGCCTATCGGGATAATAAATGGCAGGATTTGAGTTCCGCTTCTTTTTGTCCAAGTGATGATTTGGAACATTCCATGGTGGTTTTAGATGGTGTCCCCTATGTTTCCTATGTTGATGAAGGAGATTACGGTACGGTCAAAGTATCTTATCTAAAAGATGGGGCATGGCAGATATTGGGACAAGAAAAACTTTCTGGAAATGGATCTTGGATTACACATCTTAAAAGCTATGAGGGCCGGCTCTTTAATATGTTCTCTGATCAGGGCACGGATTTTGTTTGGCGTGCTTCCGTAATGGAATACGATAGATACTTTACCGCTCCGGCTATACCTTAGCTATTCTTTATACTTATTACTTTTTTGGGTAAAAGTGTCTCCGTCTTTCATCCCTTTTTCAAGGCTTTTTTGACAATCTTTAGAGTTAAAGGCGAGCATATTATTGGGTAAAGGTCTGCTTGGATAAAAACGGTAGATGAGTTGTTTTTTCTTTCCATGTTTTTTGAGATAATCGATCCCTTCAGTTATCATTTCATGGTTTTCGCATTTTATTTTTAGCTGCTTTTGATGCCATGGATTGGTGCTTTTTTTCTGATGTTCTTTAGGGTGAGTCATTTGCAAAGCAATGACCTGATCACAGGAGGTTAAATCCTTGAGTGAGAGCTGATCATGAGTCCAAGCCCCTCCATCAATCAGCAGGTGTTCTTTCCCTTTCTCTTTTATTGGTACAGGAGGGAAAAGGGTGGGGATCGCACAGCTTCCCACCACGTGACCCGCCAAATTTCCATATTCTCTCAAGATTTTATTTTTATTGAAATGTCCCCAGACTCTCTTTCTGGTTATTCCACAGACGCCCATCACCGTTAGGTTGCAACGCCCTTTCACGTTTTCCGCGTCTTTCAGAATGTGATTAAAGTGATCGAAAATTTGATGGTTACCAAATAGGCTAAAGGGTTTGATTTGGGGCTTGATAGAGAATACTTTTAACCGATCAATTTCTTGCCAAAAGGAGATCATTTGCTCCATGTACCCTAAATAACAACCGAGCCCGTTCAGAGCACCCGATGAGTATCCCACTACTTGATCAAATTGATAACCATGTTTCACCACCAGAGAATAAATAACTCCTGCTTGCCATGCACCATGGGCAGCTCCTCCTGCAAGCAATAGACCTACTTTTTGCTTCATAAGATCCTGTAAAGTCAGTTTAGTTAAAAAGTTGAGTTTTAAGCGTATTTTTTATGGTACTTACTTAAAAATGACTTGTAAACATTAATTGGTGAGAGAGGACAATCCTAGCTTCCTGCCAAATTTTAAGGTAAAATAATTCATCTTTTTATCCTTTATTTTTTATAGAGATGAGATTCATGGATTCAGATTTAAAAACTTCTTCTTGGTCACGGTTTTTGAGTATGAGTAAACTTCTTGCCAAAGTGGGAGGATCAGTTGCTGGCAATGAATTGGCTAATTTATTTAGAGGAGTAGCTGATAAAAAAGCCTTGCAATCAGAAAACTGGGAAAAAAATGCTCAAAGAATAGTAGAAACCTTGGGAGATTTAAAAGGTGGAGTGATGAAAGTGGGGCAAATGCTTTCTCTACAGGAAGATCTTCTCCCGCCAGAAATCGCTGCTATCATGAGGCATTTACAAAAAGAGGCTCCTCCTGTTCCCTTTTCCAAAATGAATGCATTATTAAAAAGAGATCTGAAAGAAAAATATAAAAGTATCAAGAATATTGATAAGGAGGCATTTGCGGCTGCTTCCATCGGTCAGGTGCATTTAGCCACTTTAGAGGATGGCAGGAAAGTGGCTTTAAAAATACAATATCCAGGAATTGCCAAAGCGGTTAAGTCAGATCTCAAAAACCTTAAAACTTTTTTAAAGGCCATCCTCTCCTTTTTAGTGAAAGTAAATCTGGATTTGATTTGGCGAGAATTAGAAGAAAAGCTCTTACAGGAGCTGGATTATTCTCAAGAAGCTGAAAATCTTCAGCAGATGCAAAAACTTTGGCAAAAGGAAAAAGGGATTATTATTCCTAAAGTCTTTCCACATTTATGTAGTAAACGTGTTCTTACCATGGAATATACAGAGGGCATTCCACCCGACGAAGCGGTGGGAGAAAACTACAGTGAGGAATTGAAAAACAAATGGGCGGCTCAACTTTTTAAGTTTATAAGTAAGGGTTTGCTCTCCCATCGAATTCTGCATGTCGACCCTAACTTTGCCAACTTTGCTTTTAAAGAAGATGGATCACTGGTGGTGTATGATTACGGTTGTATCCAAAAAGTTCCTGAAGAAATTGCTAAAGGAATCAAAGATCTATTTCATGCTCTTAAAAGAAAGCGTCCTCAAGATATGCCTTATATATTAAAAAATATGGGGATCCATCGCAGTGATGGGAGTCCTCTTTCAGATAAAGTTCTCCTACCTCCATTAGAAATTATTAAGTCGATCTTTTCAGGCGAGGAGTATATTTTTAATGAGAACAAAGAGATCGTAAATAAGATGGTCTTGTTAAAGAAAAATAACATTGTAGAAGTAATGGATGCCGTTTTCCCCAAAGAAATGATATTTATAGACCGTACTGTGGTGGGCCATTTTGGCAACTTAGGAAAGCTGCAAGCAAAACTTAATTGGCTAGCCCATTATGATGCTTTGTGGACTTAATTTCATTCCGCAAGTTTTCTTCCTTAAATAACTTGTCCAAAGCCAGTTTCCCTTCTGTTACCAGCTTTCCTTCTAGAGATGGAAGTGGTGTCGTGTTTTGCAGTAAAAGATTTTTTATTTCTAAAGCGGTTTTATTTGGATATTTATCTAAGAGAAGTGCTATGGCTCCAGCTACGTGAGGAGCGGCCATAGAGGTCCCATCCCAGTCATACTGTTCCTGTGGAGTTCCATAACTATTGCCATATTTATCGGCCGGTATAGTAGAGAAAACTTTAACTCCAGGT
>CAYFLR010000023.1:9804-34337 GCA_964343805.1 uncultured bacterium
ATCTTCATCCACATCATACCCTATGCCAATAAAACCATTTCCTGCGGCAAAAACTAGCAGGGCTTCCTTGGTTTGACTGTATTCGATGATCTCTCTCATAGCTAAATTTTCAGGGTCAGGGTAATTAATCTCTTCTGTGTATCCCCAAGAATTAGAGAAAATGCGAACTCCTTTTTCGAGGGCATATTTGAAAGCCAGAACAGAAGCTGATGTATCACCCTCACCGAGTTCATTGAAAGTTCTTAAAACCATCAGATTAGAGTAAGGGGCTATTCCTGAAATGCCACGATTATTTTCATGCAGAGCCACTAAAGTACCGGCACAATGAGTTCCGTGTCCTGGATGACCGTCTTGCTCTAACATGGGAATGGGTGGGAGAATGTAATCATAGGGACGATTGTCATCACCTACGAAATCCCAACCCATAATATCGTCCACGTAGCCATTTTTATCGTCATCGATCCCATTGCTAGATTTGTCATTACCCTCTGCATCCTCTCCCATTTCTCCAGGGTTTTTCCAAATATTGTTTAAGAGATCTTCATGGTTGTAATCCACTCCAGAATCAATAAGGGCGATAGTTACATTTTCGCTGCCCATAGAGTGTTCCCAGGCATTTCTAACATAAGTAAGACCCCATTGATGGTTAAAAAAAGGGTCATCTCCCATGTCTTGTGTTTGATAGTCGAGAACCGGAGGATTGTCTTCATTTCTTTCTACTCTTGCTAGCTTCAGCTTATAGTCTGGCTGTAGATAGAATACATGGGGATGTTGTTTTATTTTTGCTAAAAGAGCGGTTTGTTCATCAGTTGGTGGTAGGGTTATTTTAATCCATTGATTCCAATAGAGGGGCTGAGGATTGACTTGGAGATGATTTAGGTCGAAGAGGACCGCAGGTATTCGGTTATTGTTTTTTACTTTTACTAAGTAATTATTATAGGTAGAGGACTCTTTGCCCCATAGAGATGAAGCTAAGAAAAGTAAAATATTTATTCCAATTTGATACTTCATACGAATACCCCTTTACTAAACAGAAAAAGTTTATTTATAGTGTAAGAGCTAGCCTCATTTTATACAAGTTTTTTTATGGTGTTAAACGCTAGTTTATGAAATAGCTTTTATGATAGAATTGGACAGAAATGTCCAAATAACAGCTGCTTATTACCAGGAGCCTTTTATGCTCAATTCATTTTTAATATCTTTTACTTTCTTTATAAGTTTTTCTCTTTTTGCAAATAAAAAACCCATCCAATTCGGCATTATGGTGGATGATCAACAAGAAATATCTGAGTATGAAGTCCTAAAAAGCTATATAGAGAAAAAGGGGGTTCAGGTTCAAATCAGAGGATTTGGTAAATATGATCAAGCTCAACATATGTTTAAGATGGGAAAGTTAGATATCATGTTAGCTGGAAATGGTGTTGCTGCTTTCCTTATTTCTCATAAGAAAGCGGAACCTTTTCTAAAACCAATTAGGCTGCGTGGAAAAAGTACTAATTACGCGGTAGTGATTGGGCCTAAGAGTGCTCCGCCATTTAATGGGAAAGGAGACTTTTTTCATAAAAAACAAATTTCTGTCTGCTCACTATCGGCCAGTGGTGAATATTATGTTCGCTCTCTGGGAGTAAAGGAAAGTAATCTTATTAAAACCGGAACTCATGTCTCTGCCTTGAGAGTTTTGTCTCAAGGTATTTCTCAATATGCAGTTATAAAAAATCATGTTTGGAGAAATTACCAAGGGGAATTTCCGGGTTTAAAATTGTTGGGTAGGGATGAGGGAGAGTGTCCTTATAGCACTTTGATCAAGTCTTCCGCATTTCAGTCTCATGATGTTATGAGAGTGAAGGCTATTTTACTCAATTTAAAAAATGATAAAAGTAAAACTGCTAGATTAGTAAAAACCACTCTGGGTATTTTAGAGTTTGTAGAGCAAAAGAAATCTGATTATAACCATACCTTTATGATGCTTGAAAAAGCAGGAGTAAAGGGAGTTAAAGCTGATCCTAATGCCATGGACCATGGTCATCATGGTGGTCATTCTATGGGCCACTAATTTGCCCCAAGGTAGGTCTCCAAAATTCCCCTTTTCCTCTCTAGGGTGGGTGAATAAATTTTTACCCTTTATTTAATATGCTAATATTATTAAAAAAATCTTTCTTGGCATAGGATTTGCTGTTGAAGAGTTGTTATTAAAAACACCTAAGGAGAGGGACTCATTCATGTGTAAATCGAATCATCAAATTAAAATTGTTGAATATCAAGAAAAGTATGCAGCTGCTGTGGCCGAAATGTGGAATGAAAGTAGTGATAATTGGGGAGGTTTTGACTCTATTAAAACCGAGGAAACGGTTTTGCAAGAGGAGAGAAATACTAACTACTTAAAATTACTTTTGGCAATGGATAGGCAAAAGGTCGTGGGGTATTGTAGCGTATCTGAATATAGCGAGGATGAGGGAGCTTCTTATATCCATATGCTCAATGTGAGTCCCGATTATCATGGAAAAAAAATTGGTAAATCTCTAGTACTAGAATCGGTGAAGCTGGCTTATGAACTCGGTTATCCCAGAATTGATCTCTATACCTGGTCGGGAAACACCAAAGCAGTCCCGCTCTACAAGAAATGTGGTTTCTTTTGGGAAGATCGGGATGACACAACTCATTTAATGAATTTCATACCCTCCTTATTAAAAACCGAAGCCCTGAAAAAGCAGATGACTTTTTTTGATTGGTATCAAGATGCGCAAAGAGATCTTGCCATTAAGCCAGATGGGAGAAAAGAAAACGGTTTTGATTTTTATAAATACCAGTTTAAGAAGCAGGGTCAAAGTTTAAGAGTGGAATTTTGTCGTCGAGGGAGGGGATTAAGGCTTATAGAAACTGATGATTATCTCATTGAAGCCATAATCGATTCACATGAACTTATTTTTGGTAAAAATTATCAGATTGAATATCATGTTCAAAACAAAAGTAAAAAAACTTTAGCAGTTGAAATTAAAGGGTACGATGATAAAAATATAAAATTTAGTTTCAATTCTGCTTTTAAAGTTGAAAATTCTTATAAAGTGTTTGGGCAATTTCAGTTGGACCCTATTAAAAAAGAACCCAGTGTTTGGAAAACTCATCCCTGTGTGAGTGCGGTTATAAAAATTAATGAAAAAACTGCTAATTTCAAACTGGGAATCATTCCGAAGGCTCCTGCCAAATTAAATTTTATCAACCCACAAAGGGGTTTGTCTAATAATCCTCGTTTAAAATGCACTCTCAATATTGAAAACAACTTTGACCAGGATGCTGAATTTATAATCGATCTTCCCTCCAATAATGTAATTTCTTTTGCAACAAAGAAACTGAAAGTTGTTTTAGCAAAGAAGGAGAAGAAGTCCTTGCCGATAAGCTGTATTAGAAAGCAAGCAGGAGTTTTTAACCAAGAAGTGTCGGTTCAGATTGCGGGTGAAAATAAACATGATTTTAAGTGTCCCCTCTGCTGTATTTTTTATGGATTTACCGAATGCTTTGGGGGAGAAACAACCAAAGAGTTTATCATTGTAAATGGCAGTTATAGCTTGTCATTTTACAAAGAAACAAAAGATCTGATTCTTAAAAATACTCTCACCCAAAAATTCCACCCCTTGGAAATCTTAAGACCTGAACTAGGTAAGCCCTTTTCAAATGAATTTGTTCATGCGGAGCCCTTGTGTCGATATTATAAACAAGATAATGCGATCGTTCTAGAGGTCAGCTTTGTTTCAAATAATTTTAAAAATGTTCATCTCCAATCATTATCTTATCTTTATGGAAATGGAGTTTGTAAACAGCGTTATAAGATTATTAACCAATCTAAAGAAGATGAAGTAAAGGATCTTTATCTGCAAAGTCGAATCTACACCTCTCTAGATAATTCTTCATTTCCCTATAAGGGAGAGGTGGTAAAAGTGAATAATAATTACGGCAGTATGTTAGACTATTGGGATGGTAAAAAGCTAACTGAAAATTGGCTTTTTAGTGATGGAGAATTGAGTCGTTCTGTCTGTTGGGAAGAAGGGCAACAGGTTGATTTAACCGATTGGGAAATTAAATCCATTCATTCTATTCCAGTAATTTCACCTAATTCCTCATGCTCTTTAAATTCTTTTACTTTGGCTTTAGGTACTTTTAATAAATGGCAGGACTTACAGAATTTTGCTAATCAGAATCAAATTCCTGAAAGTCGAAAGAATTTAAATCCCAAAGATCACATTGATATTCAAATCAATAATGGCAATCCAATGTTGAACAAAGATCTTAGCTTTAATATAAATGATTTTAAAAATTGTGAAACTCAAGGTCAAATATCATTTCAAAGTGAAAAGGGTCACTTTTCCCCTTTTAAGATGGATTTTCTGAATCATGGTGCGCAAGAGGACAAACTCAAGTTGAAAAACACAGAAACTAGTAATTATGATTTTATTCAGTCTGATGTAGATTTAGACAGTATCTCTTATCAGCAGCGGCACTTGGTTTTTCCGGTGGCAAATGAAACAACAACTAAGAAAGAGATAAAGAGTGATTCACTGCAGGTGGATAATGGGGTTCTCAGGTTCAAAAGTATCCCATCTTATGGCATCTCACTGACTAACCTTTACTATAAAGGGCATAATTGGTTCGAGTCAGGTTGGCCAAAGAAAGAACCAAAATATTGGTGGAATCCTTTTTTAGGAGGAATTAACCTAAAGTTACGAGGCCTATCTACCCGCAGGATGGTGGAAGAGAAAGTGCAGGGGGCACTGGTAGAAATGAGGGATAGTTTTAATAATCCATGGGAGGGAATTAAAAACGAGATCCAAATAACTAAAGATCATCCTTTAAGGGGTATGGGGGTGGAACTTTTCTACCTCACATTAAAAGGGACTCCTATCTTGTGCTTTTTTGCTAGACTGAAATTAAATACAGGACATTCTCTGTATGATCAAGGTGCCTACTATGAAATGTTTTTTAATCTCCCCAGTGAGAAGAGCAGCAGTTGGTTTCAGGCATTAGATGAAAACCTAAATGGTTGTAAATTCAGAACCGGTAGCATCGAGCAGTATGAGCAAAACTATTGTGGTTTTCAACTAGGTATGGATAAGACATCAACAATGGTGACACTTTATACTCCAGAAGCTTCTTTAAACACTCTGCTCACCAGTAAAGAATTTATCCAAATGGAGAGCTATCACCGGATTTCAGGTAATGATAATTCCACTGTCTGTTTGCCCCCACTGTTTTTAATTTTTACGGAAGAAAAGGTGCAGTTATCTGAACTAAATATGCTAAAAAATATTAAGTTTTAGGAGAGATCCACCATTTTACCGTACTCATTGTAGCTGGCGTAGGAGAGACCGTTTTTCTCAGCCACTTTATCGACCTTAACGACAATTTCCTGAATGCGGGTGAGAGACTTTTTAAGTTTATCCAACACATCACTGGAGATGTTATTATTTTTATTGGCCAAAGATAGTATACCAAAGGCCGCCATCAGTGGATTATTTATTTCATGGTTAAAAGTGGAAATCATGGCGGTGATGGCCTGAAGTTCCTTTTGTTCGGCAAATTTTTCAGCTAATATTTTCATTTCAATTTGTGTTTCTATTCTGGCACATAAAATATCTATGTTTATGGGTTTAGTTACGTAGTCATTCGCACCAATACTGAGTGCATTAACAACATCTTCTTGGTCATCGCATGAGGTAACCATAATAACTGGAAGGATATTTTTTTCTTTGGACTGTCTTATCTGTCTTAACACTTCAGTGCCAGCAAGGTCGGGCATTTTAATATCTAACAATACCAAATCTTGATCGGTTGATTTAGCAATTTTGAGACCCTCCACCGCCTGGTGAATAACGGTCACATCATATCCTCTTTTTATAAGCCTTTTTCCAGTTGCTTTTGAGAGAATCTTATCGTCATCGATGATTAATATCTTCTTAGCCATAACTTACCCTTTTTACTGATAATTGGATCCCTGAACTGAATTTCACCAGATCCTCTTCTAAAATACTCAATTCTTTTTCGGTGTTCCCTAAGATGGAAATTATCTTACCGATACTCTCATCTTCTTTGACACTTTCCAGTTCAAAGCAGGATTGCCTCGCTTTTTCTGCATGAAAGAGACCGCAGAGTCCTTTTAAGGTATGGGAGATGAGTGTTATATTATCAAAATCCTTTTCTAAAAGGGCCACTTTCAGAGCTTTTATATGAATTGGCAACTGCTCTTTAAAATCATCAATGATTTCGAGTAAAATTTCATTATCACCAGCAAATGAGGCCAGAAGTTTCGACATATCAAAACTGGGTGCTCTTTGTTTTGAATTTCTCAAAAGCACAGATTTTAGTTTTTGTAAGCTTATTGGCTTAGATATAAAATCGTCCATTCCGGCCGCACTGCATTCGAGTTTGTGTTGCTCTTTGACGTTTCCTGTCATGGCAATAATATTTGGTCGATTTTGACCAGCCTTAGCTATAATTTCTTTGGTGGTTTCTAGTCCATCTTTAACAGGCATTCTTACATCCATTAAGATGATGTCATAGTCATGTTTGGTTAAGGCTTTTAGTACTTCTTCCCCATTACTAGCCACATGACATTGGTATCCCAACCTTTTTAGAAAACTAATTCCAACTTTTTGATTGATTGCATTGTCTTCTGCAAGCAGGATGCGAAGGCTTGAGCCATTGTGGGGTTGTTTAAGGGCTGAATTTAAAGAAACTATGGGGGGCATTAGATCTCCTTTCAATTTTTGCATATAGGTTGTCAGTTAAGAGGCTATAAAAACAGTCTGCTGTGAATAGTGTTATATATAATTATACTACATTTATAAAAATAAAAATATATAAAAATATAAAAATGTATAATTAACAAATATATAAATATAAATAAAAATTAATATTTGAAGTTCTTAATATATTATTGGTACAATATATTAATTGATGAATGATAGATAAGGAGCACATCATTGAAAGAGAAATCAGTTCACATTAGAGAAACTCTATTGAACCGGATCAAGGTCATGGCAGCTCAAAAAGGCATCCCTCTCAAGCAGTATGTAAATGACCTATTACAACAGGCTATCCAAAGCGCAACAGCCAAAATTTTAATAGTTGAGGACGATGAAGATCAGGTCTTTTTAATTGAAGAAAGCCTTTCCGCTCATACTATCAAATCGATCTACACCCCTAAAATGGCCTTAGAACTTATGAATCGATATAACCCAGGGGTCATAATTTTGGATAATCATTTTCCAACGGGAGAGAAAGGTGTTGATATCCTTCCGAAAATTCATAATGAAGAGCGTTTGATAATACTAATTAGTGGACAACCAATTAGGGAAGATCTGTCCTCCTATAGAAACCTTGTAATTCTTAATAAACCCTTTAATTGCAATGATTTAATCCCACTTATTGACGATTTTTTAAAGAATAAGGACTAAGATCCACTTCCTTACTTTTCTTGATTTTTATTCAAATTCTATCCACCTATGATAAAATGAACAAACCTTATATTAATATTGCCCCTCCTATTTAAAGGTTTATTCATGAGGGGCATCTTATAGAAAGTGGATTATTTTGTATGGAAACCTCCTACAACCTGCCAGGCTTTTTATTAGTTGATGAAATCAGTGGCAGTGATGATTCCTACATTCTCAGTCGCGCTATGAGGAGTTCCAACGGTCAATCAGTCCTTTTTAAAATTCCCCTCAATGCTAATGAAGTCATGCAGACTGATTATTTTGTTAAAAAGGGACTTTCACTCCTCAAAAATACAGAGCATGCTGGTATCAGTAGGCCCATTGAAGTGGTGAGAAACCATAGTGGGGTGCCCATTTTGGTCTATGAAGATCGAGGAGAAATTACTCTTTCTTCCCTCTTAGCATTCGGCAAACTAGATAATTACCAGACACTGCATTTGGCCATTTCACTTTGCGATATTCTTCAGCATTTTCATAAGCAAAAATTATGCTATCGCTTTCTCCATCCCCGAGATATTTGGATCAATGAAATTAATAAAAAAGTCAGCATCCAAGGAGGAGAATATATAGATTCCTTTATTAATCCGCCTGCTAAGTTAAATATTGACAATATGCTGTGCCAAGATCTTTTATATATTTCACCTGAACAAACAGGATTAACGGGAGGGGAAGAGGATTATCGAACGGATTTGTATTCCTTGGGTATGATTTTGTATCACTGCCTTACAGGAGAATACCCGTTTCCTAACCAAGATCCCATGGAATTGATTCATGCTCATTTAGCGAGCCACCCTGCCTCTCCCGCTCAACTTCGGATCGATTTTACCACCAGTTTATCTTTGATAATCTTAAAACTTCTGAAGAAAGATCCAGCCGATCGATATCAATCTGCTCACGGCTTGCTTTATGATCTCATACAATTAACAAAGATTCACTCCTCCAGTGATGCTCAACTTTTCCATTTGGGTAGTTATGATATCTCGGAAAATATCCAAATCTCTCAAGGGGTGATTGCACGCAATGAGGAGGAGGAGCTGCTGTTAGATATGGTGGAAGAGATTTCAGAGGATGGCCCTTCTTCTAAGAAGTTAGCCATTATTACTGGAGAAGCCGGATTTGGAAAATCTACTTTGTTAGGACATTTACTGCACTCATCTATTTTAACAGAAGGCTTTGTGGCTCTTGGTGAGTTTGATAAATGGTCACAGGAGACACCTTACAGTGCCATTAGACAAGTTTTTGATATTGTCATTGATCGACTTTTAACAAAAAGTAGTGATTCGCTCTCTTATTGGAAGCGGGTCATAAACAAGGCTTTGAGTGGGAATGGGCAAGTTATTTTGGAGGTTATTCCCTCTTTGAAAGGGGTTATTGGTGAGCAAAAACAACTTCCTGAATTAGATCCTTTTGAAACCAAAAACCGCTTTCATATGGTGTTTGGTCAGTTTATTAAGGTCATTGCTAAACCTGAACACCCCCTTATTATAATATTGGATAACCTTCAATGGATCGACCTTGCCTCCCTTTATCTTCTCGACTTTATTTTTGATAATAATGAAATTAAGAATTTCTTAGTCATTCTATCTGGGCGGTCGGAGGAGTTTTCAGATAACCTATCTTTAAAATCCTTATTGAAGAAATGGGAACAGCGGGATGTCTTGGCTAAGGTGATACCACTTGCTGAATTTGATGTAGATGAGATAAACCAGCTTATAAGATCTATCTACAAAGTAGATAAAGCAACCTCGAAGCAGTTAGCTGAAATAGTGATTCAGAAAACTCAGGGCAATCCCTTTTTTGTTAAACAGTTTCTAACATCTCTTAAAGTAGAAGATAAAATAACCTTTGAGTATCCTAAGTTCTCCTATAAAAATGGGATTCCTACTGCTTGTAAAACTGAAAGTGTCCATGATTGGGGATGGACTTTCAATCTGAAGGAAATTAATGAGGTCAAAATTACCGAAAATGTGGTGGGATATCTGCAAGAACGACTGAATAAACTAAATCCGAAAACTTTAAATCTTTTACAGGTGGCCTCAACCATTGGAACCCGTTTTAATCTATCACAAATAGCAATTATTGAAAGTTTAACTATCAAACAAGTTGAAGAGGACCTACAAGAATCAATTGATGTTGGTATATTGGTTCATTCTCCTGGAGAAGATCTGTTAAACCATTTTTATTTCATTCATGATCAATTGCAGCAGTTTGTTTACCAAAGTTTTTCAATTAGCAAAAGAAATTCTCTTCACCATAGAATAGGAAATATTATGCTGAGTGAAAGTCGAGATCTTTATAAAAGTGATCGAATTTTCCTCATCTTAAGGCATTTAAATAAAGGAATTGAGATTTGTTTATCAAATGAGGAAAGATTAAAGTTAGCTCAACTTAACTTTCAAGCAGGCCAAAAATCAATGGAATCCGCTGCATTTCCTACGGCACTCTCCTATTTTAAGATTGCTCTCCAAGTTACAGATAATCGATACTGGAAATCTGATTATAGTTTTTCCTTTCAATTAGCTAAACAAACAGCTCAGGTTCTAAACATCACCGGTCATTTTGATGAAGTGAAGACACTCTGCCAATGTATCAAAGAAAATGCTCAAAATGAATTAGATGCTCTTTTTGTTGAAAGAGTGATGATGCAGGCGGCATTTGCTCAAAAAAATCTCAATGAAGTAATTAAATTAGGCCTCTATGCTCTGGCTCAACTGGGATTAAAACTTCCTTCTGCACCATCTCGTTTTCAAGTAATTAAGAGTTTTCTTATTATCTCTCTCAAATTAAGATACAAGACACAGGAGGATATTGCAGGTCTGCCTATAATGAAAGATGCTCGTTCCTTATTTATTATGGAACTCTTAAATCAGATTGGGTTCGCTTCCTACTCTTGTAATCATCTATTGTTTGCTTTAACTACATTAGAACAAATTTCATTCTCCCTAAAAGAGGGCAACGCTCCAGGTTCAATTAATGGTTTTGTTACCTATGGACTTATTTTAGGAGGTTTTTTAGGTAAGTTCAATCAGGGTTATCAATATGGTCAATTGGCTCTTAAGCTTTTGGATCATTTAAAAGCGGAAAAGGTCAGAGCAAGAACCAGTTTAGTTGCCTATAGTATGCATCATTGGAGAAATGTTTTGGCAGGTACGGCCAAACCTTTATTAAAAGCAATTCAAAGTGGGGTTAGTTCTGGAGACAACGAGTATGCTGCCATATCTGC
Organism: uncultured bacterium; assembly: GCA_964343805.1. Classification (GTDB taxonomy): domain Bacteria; phylum Bdellovibrionota_B; class Oligoflexia; order CAYFLR01; family CAYFLR01; genus CAYFLR01. The sequence continues at coordinate 20,512 of CAYFLR010000023.1, forward strand.
CCAGGTTTACTGCGCTAATTTGTATTGGCGCGGAAAAAACTTAAGTTTTGTATCCCAGGAGATGGAAAAGTATTCTAACTTGATTATGAACCTTAATCAAGAGACGGCTCTTCAGCTCCATAATATCCAATTCCAATCTGTTCTTAATATGAAGGAGATTTCTGCTCAGTCTTATAAGCTAAATGGGGATGTTTACAGTGAAAGAATTAAATTCCCACAGTATTTAGATGAGAAAAACTCTCTAGCTCTTGCTATGTTGCTTTTAAATAAGATGGTTCTAGCCTATTATTTTGAGAAGTATCGAATAGCTGCCGTCTATATGGAGTGGGGTGAGCCCTATATCAAGACTTTACCTGGCAATATTGCCGTTCCCATTTTTTTATTTTATGGGACTTTAATTCGAATACAACTTCATCGATCTATGAAATTTAATGAGAGAATAAAAAATAAATGGAAAATTAATCGTTCAATGAAGAAATTAAAGGGTTGGGCTCGCTTAAACCCAGGCAATTATCTCCACAAGCTTGATCTGGTTAAAGCAGAATTCTTAAGGGTGTTTGGAAATCCAGAAAAAGCACAAAGATCCTATCAAAAAGCAGTACAAGGGGCTGCAGAAAATAATTTTCTAAATGAAAAGGCTCTCGCTTGTGAATTATACGCTCGCTTTTGCCTCTATCAGACCAATTTAAAACAGGCCAAAGTTCAGTTGAAAAAAGCTTTTAAAACATACCTAGATTGGGGAGCCATTGGCAAAATTCAACTGCTGGAACGTTCATACTGTTTCGTTCACTCCTCGCATACTGTCAATAATTTTGAGCATAATTCAAGTTCTCCAACCGCTTTTATAAATGGAGAAAATGAGAGTCTCACCAATATTGATGTGAGATGGAACAGTGTATTTAAAACAACAGAGGCTTTTGCAGGTGAACTCGATTTAAATAATCTGTTAAAAAACCTTTTAAAAATACTTATTGAAAACGCGGGAGCAGAAGCAGGTATTATAGTATTGCACCGTAATAATCAGTTATTGATCGAGGCAAAGCATACTCGTGAAGGTGAAAGCTTTCTAACATCTGAGGTATTATTAAAAGACCAAGACTATGCTGAAAGTGTAATAAATTATACTGCAAGAGTTAGAAAAAATGTTCTTATTGATAACGCAGTGGAAGATGATGTATTTGGTTCTGACCCATACATCCTTAAATACAAACCCAAGTCTATTATCTGTATTCCCATATTAAAACAAACCAATTTAATTGGCTTAGTTTATTTAGAAAACAACCTAACTACTGGTGCCTTTGATCAGCATCGGTTGACATTATTACAGCATCTTTCATTACAGATAGCTATATCGATTGAAAATGCCATTCTCTATCGTGACCTTGAAGGCAAACTACATGAAAAAGATATACTCTTAAGAGAAATTCATCATCGAGTAAAAAATAACTTGCAGGTGATTCGCAGTCTTTTAAATCTCCAATCGCGCGCAATAGAAGATCCTGAAGTATTATCGGTTTTTAGGGAAAGTGAAAATAGGGTCAGGGCAATGGCCATCGCTCACGAAAAACTTTACCAATCAAAAGATTTATCACATATTGACTTTTCCAAATATGCTCAAAGTTTATCTCGAAATTTATTGCAATCCTATCGCAAGCATACAGGTCCCGTGAACTGTAAAGTAGTGGCAGAACCTGTTTTTTTAAATATCGAAACGGCAATTCCCTGCGGTCTTATTTTAAATGAGATCGTATCAAATTCCTTAAAGTATGCTTTTACCAAAAGAGATCGTGGGGAAATAATGATTCAAATTCGAGAAAAAAATGGTGAAAAAGGCGACTCTCTGTATCAACTAATAATTCAAGATAATGGTCCAGGGCTGCCTGACGATTTTGATATTAGCAAAACCAAGTCCTTGGGCCTCAAATTAGTAGAGCAACTCACAGCTCAAATTCACGGAGAATTAACCATTGAATCCAACCCTGGAACTCTTTTTAGCATCCTTTTTAAAGGAAGAAAATCATTTGAAAGGAAAACTGCAGTATGACTAAGAATCATATTATGATTGTAGAAGATGAAAGAATCACCGCCATGGAAATAGAAGCCCATCTTGAGGCCATGGATTATGTAGTAGTGGGCAAAGTGGCTTCGGGAGAAGAGGCGGTGGAAAAAGCCGCTGAACTAAGGCCCGATTTAATTCTAATGGATATTATGTTAGATGGGGAAATGAATGGCATAGAAGCGGCAGATATCATTTATAAAAAACAAGGAACTCCTATTGTCTTTCTCACCGCCAATTCTGATGAGGATTTACTACAAAAAGCTAAAAAAACTGCTCCATTTGGATATATTTTAAAGCCCTTCGAAGAAAGAGAGTTAAGGGTTAATATTGAAATTTCTCTTTATAAACATCAAATGGAAAGACAGCTAAAAGATTCTCGTCGTTGGTTACAGGCCATATTAGAAAATTTGGGAGAGGCAGTAATTGCTGTAGATCATAGTCATACCGTCAAATATATCAATAAAAAAGCATGTGAATTACTGGGTGTAAAAGAAAATGAAGTCCTTCAACAACAGTTACAAACAATTTTTAAAACCCGAGAGGACGATTTAGTTAAAAATCAGGACTCAAACTTAAAAAGCCTCGTCTTAATTCCGGAGTATAAACCCTCTTTTCCTATCGAGCTTATTAAAAGCTCTATCACTAATGAAAAGCAGGAGTACCAAGGCGATGTGATTATATTCAATGACATCACAAAGCGCCTTGCTGATGAACATGATAAAGAAGAGATGCACAATAAATTATTTCATGCCTCCAAATTAGCCACCATTGGAACGCTTTCTTCAGGGATTGCTCATGAATTAAATAATCCCCTGTCTGTGATTTCTGGGTTCACGGATATTCTTTCCAATCAACTTCAAGATAATGAAATGCAATTTAGTATGTGTAGTAAAATTTCAAAAGCGGTGGAACGTATGACTCGTATTACTAAGCACTTGCTTAAGTCATCTCGTAAAGATCAGGAAGAGGATTGGAAGCCCACTTGCCTTAACAATGTGATTGATGAATCTTTGATTTTCGTTCAACCTCAATTAAGAAAAGAAAATATACAACTGGAATTAAATTTAGAAGACAATTTGCCAAGTATTTTAGGTGATTTTACTCAACTAGAGAGTGTCTTTCTTAATCTCATGACCAACAGTCGTCATGCCTATGAAGAGGTGAATGATGAAATCGAAAAAGTCATAGCCCTTTCTACTTGCAAGTTTGAAGATAAAGGTATTATTGTAAAGTACCAAGACAATGCGGGGGGGATGACCAAGGAAACTCTGGCTCATCTTTTTGATCCTTATTACACCACTAAAAAAGTTGGAAAAGGGACCGGTCTTGGAATGGCCATATTAGCCGAAGCCGTCGGCTCTCATGGGGGTAGAATTGAGGTGGAAAGTGAACTGGGAATAGGAACCACCTTTGAATTAACTTTCTTGTTTGAGGGTTGGGTAGAAGAGAAAAAAGAACCCGTCGTGGCGGCGACTTCGAATAACTCAATTACCAAGACAAAGGGTCGACGTATTTTAGCTGTTGATGATGATTCAGATTTTCTTGATTTAATATCAGAAGCTCTCAACAATGACTTTGATTTAGAAACAGTAGATAATTCCAAGGAAGCATTACAGCGGATAAGAGATAATGAATATGATTTGATTCTCAGTGATATGTTGATGAAAGAAGCTTCAGGTTTGGAAATCTTGCATCAAGCTCTTGCCCATCAGCCTCAAGTTCCAGTGATTATAGTTTCTGGTCTGGCTAGGGAAGATCGACTTATTGATCATGCCTTTCGAAGTGGTGCCAGTGGTTTTATAAACAAACCACTTAATTTAAAACAATTGGTTAATGAACTCGAAGAAAATTATTTTTAGTGCGAGGGGAAAAATGAGTAACAAATTTTTAAAACCTAAAATTGCTATAATTGAAGATGATCCAGATACAAAAGATATGTTGCATGCACTAGTAAAAAGTAGTTTTCCAAATGTAACAGTAAGTGTTTTTGAAAACCCGAAAGAGGCCTTAAGGGAAATCGCCCATACTTCCGTAAATATTGTTTTAACAGATATTAATATGCCTCATATGAGTGGTGAAGAATTAACCCATAAATTGCTCGATCTTAAAAAAGGGATTCAAGTGATTATTATTACCGGTGAGCCGAGCTTTGAAGTGGCTATGAGCTGCTTCAGTTCCGGTGCAGCCTACTTTTTAGAAAAACCTGTTTTTAAAGATCATTTGGTTTTGGCTTTGCAAAGCTGTTTGAATCGTTTGGAGTTCTGGAAGGATTCTTTGGTGAGATCCGAGTTGGATTAGGGGAATTACATGAGTGACACCCAAATCGACAAAATGGGTCAACATAATATAATTCTTATTGATGATGATGAAGCCGTGCTTGATTTGGTAAAGGAGTACCTTGAAATGATGGGGGCAACAGGTATTACCCTTTGTCAGAAGAGTCATAAAGCCCTTGAATTGATCAAAGCACGTAAATTTGATTTAATCATTTGTGATTGGCAAATGCCTGAGATGGATGGAGGAGCCCTTTTTCAAAAAGTCAAATCTCTGCCTAAATATCAAAAGACCCCCTATATTATTTTTTCAGGTCACTTGACAAAACAAGATTTAATGTTATTAGTCGAATTCGGAGCTTCTCACTATCTATTGAAACCCGTTTCTTTCGAGGATCTTTATAACAAATTGAAAGAGATTCCTGGAATAGGGCATCCTTACAGTGATTATGAAAAGAAAACCGACCAGATTCAATCGCTCCTCTATGAAAGAAAATTACGTGGACTCGGTCCTAAAATTAATACTCTCATAAAAAAGTATCCTGATAAAATTTTTCCTCTCGAATTATTAGCAGAGTATCATACTTTAAAGGAAGATTGGGAGCAGGTAAAAAACTGTGTCGATAAAATTCTCACTAAAAAACCTCACTCTCTAGGAGCCTTAAATAAACTGGCTCAACTCAAATTAAAACAAAAGGATTTTAAAGGTGCCATTCAATCTTTTGAAAAACTAAATAGCTTAAGTCCTAAAAATGTTGTTCGCCTGATCGAATTGGGGGATCTCTACCTCAATCAAAATCAAGCGGAAAAAGCGGAAGAGGTTTTTAAAGATGCGCAAAAACTAGAACCTCAGAATGACAAGGTGGCAGATGGGATGGGAAAGTCACTCATCATGCAAGGCAAGTTTGAAGAATCGGTCACCTATCTGAATAATACTAAAAAAGCCGAAAATATGGCCCGCTATTGTAATAATCTAGGTATTGTTTTAGTTCAACAATCTCGCTTTGAAGAAGCTCGGAATCTCTATCAAACTGCCATCAGGTCTCTTCCCTGTAATAGTAAAGATTCCCAACTTTTTTTTAACTTAGGGCTTTCCTATAAAAAAGAGTCACAGTGGGAAAAGGCCGCGGTCTACTTCAAAAAAGCTTTGGATTTAAACAGCAATTTCGGTAAATCCATCCTTAATCTCAAAGAGATTTACCAAAAGGTTGAATCTTTAGAAGATTATGAAGTTTGGCTGAGTAAAATTGCTCCCTGCAAGCTTGATCCTAAAAACTAATTAAGGTCTTCTAAATACGGAGGCAGGTACCAGGGCTTTACTGCCATTTGGCGGAGTCCAGAAAAATTGCAAAGCCACTTGAGTCGCGGGTCCTTGAAAATATTCTATCTTGATAGAATGTTTTCCTGGAGAAAGATTGATACTTCCTGACTTCTCTGCAGGAGGATGAAGGCCTCTAAAGTCGATAACGAGATTGCCATCCACATAGAGCATCGATCCATCATCAGAGAGGAGAGTAAATTCATAGTCTCCTCCGATAGAGATATCAATCTGTGTTTCATAAACTATTCCAAACCACTCTTTTAGACCATCTACACCAGGAAAACCACTGTCCCAACTGCGAGGGGCTACATCGATGGTGGAAGTGCAAATTTCTCCCTTTTCATTGTTCATATTAAAAGTGGGCCAATAATTATCATCCCTCACTTCTGGAATATCATAAAGCTTTCCAATAATTGTTGAACCATCAGTGCATAGACCACCATATGGAGTTGGTGCAGGTGGTGGAGGAGGAGGTGGCGGTGGTGGTGGGGCAATCACATTGATGGTGAAACTCTGCTCTTCAAAATTACTTTCATTGTTTTCCTGCTCAGCTAGAACCGTAACCGGGACTTCTTGTCCTGCATAATTGCTGGTTGGGTTCCAGGTAATCAATCCTTGTTCATTGATGCTCATATCAGAGGGGGAATTTTTCAAAGAGTAGATTATTTTATAGTCATCAGTCTCGATGCTTTCAATTTGATAGCTGTATTGTTCTTCCACTTTTATTTCGGATGGGGGAGAGCTTTTAAATGTGGGAGCAGGATAGATTGGTATTATCGGAGCAGACTGTTTTTCTGCAGTTTGAATTTTATTAGTTTGAATAACTTCTTCGGGTACGTTTAACTCTTCTTGGTTTTCCTTTTTAACTTCTTTTTCTTCTAATTGAACTTCTTCTTCAGTTCCTACTTCTGGTTCAAACTTTGGGGATAGAGGAACGTGGCTTCTTCTTTTTTCTGGAATTTTACTGTTTGTGGTGGTTTTGCTTTGGGTGGTCTGCTCTTTAATACCGCTTTTGCTACTTGATGGTAAAACTTTATTTTTAGGCCCACATAATGTGAGATTGAGACTGATTATGAGGGTAAAACATAGGGCGCTGTATTTGGAATGAGCATGCGACATGGTATCTCCTTGCTAAACTTTCAGAAACAAGAGCTAAGTTTCTTATCGGATTATTTTAAGAGTGGGATAAGGATTTAGAAATTATATTTTAATTATAATAAGATAGCAGGTCGGTTTTAAGAATCTTCTTCTGGATCAATTGTTTGAACTTTAAGAGAAAGAACCTCTTTCCCTTCGCCCAGCACTTTTCGGCAGGCTTGCTGGCAAAGCGAGCAGTTACTGCATAAAAGAGTACTTGATTCTTTTCGCACATCCAACTTATAAGGGCATGATTTATCACACTGATGGCAGTTGATACAGCGACCTGACTCCTCATCGAAGGTCATGGTTACTGAGCTTTCTGATTGGGTTAAGATGAGCGGTATAGAGTAGGGGCAAGCATACCTGCAAAAACGCTCCCGGTAGATAACAACCACCATAAAAAAGACGGTGAAGGCAATAACACTTGCTATCAATATGGGTTGGGGAAAAGGCTGTTTATAGAGTTCTATTTGGTCCTTAAGGGGAAAGAGAATGCTGATTGCTGTGTAACTGGCAACCAGGGCTAAAAGGACTCGAGCAACAGGACGCAATACATTATATAATTTTTTTTTGGTTGGTTTTCTAAATAGCTCCAAATAGAGATGCATGGGACAAAGGTAAGAACAAAAAACCCTGCCTTTTTTAAAACTGACAAAGTAAATTAAAAAAAAGAGGGAGATGAGAAAAAAAATCGGGATAAAAATGGTATCTCTTTCAAAGGTCAACCCTAATAATTTAAATTCTATAGATTTAGTATTGAACCCGGTGAGAGCGAGGGTGGGAGACAAGAACCCCACAAGTGATACCAGTTGAATGAACTTTCTTAGCTTTTGAGATATAGGTTTGTTCATTCTGTAAGACTAAAGTAATTTGGACGAAATATCAATTCATTTCTTATTAGAAATAACTACTAAAAACTATTGAGATTTGTAATATTATTTAATATAACCCACCTTAGGTATAATTTTAACTCTAATTGTTTGTTTTGGTTAGGTCTATGAAGGATAAATTCACCGTCGAAATCCCTGATTTAAAATACTATGAAGAAGAGGTAAAATGCCGAACCGGATGCCCGGTCAATACCGATGCCAGAGGCTATCTAAACGCCGTCTCAAAAGGTCAATTTAAAGAGGCCTATTCCATTTCACGCGAGTTCAATCCCTTTGCTTCTATTTGTGGAAAAATCTGCGGTGCACCCTGTGAAAAAGCTTGTCGCAGAGGGGCTGTCGATGTCACTGTGAGTATTCGGAATGTCAAAGGCTACTTGACGAGCAAACATGGACCAGAAAGTGGTGATTTAAAAGGCGCCTTAGAATGTTCTAAAGGTCCTGGTAAGATTGATGCGGAAAAGAGTGGAAAGAAAGTAGCGGTGATTGGAGCGGGATGCGCGGGGTTAACTTGTGCTCATGATCTAGCCAGATTAGGGCATACCATAACTATCTTTGAAAAACACAAAGTGAGCGGAGGAATGCTGGTGCAAGGTGTTCCTATCAATCGTCTTTCCCGTAAAGTGGTTCAAGCTGAAATTGATTCCATTTTGGAATTAGGTTCCATTGAGATTAAACACAATTGTGAAGTGGGCAAAGATATCTCTTTTAAGGAGTTGAAAGAGCAATTCGATGCAGTTTTTATCGCCAATGGTCTTTCTGTTGGTAAGATACTCCCCTTTCCTAATAGTGACCATGAAAATGTGATTTCGGGTCTCAAATTCTTACTTGATTTCAACCTCTTTGACGCGCCATCTTTTGCCGGTAAAAGATCCATCGTTATTGGTGGTGGAGATGTGGCCTTTGACGTGGCTCGAAGTGCTCTTAGATGCAAATCACCCCTCGTCAATCTTTGCTGCCTGGAACGAGAACATCTTGGAGAAATGCCTGGTTCTGCGGAAGAGCGAAGAGGGGGGCGACGAGAAGGTGTTGTTTTTAACGATGGATGGGGACCGGATAAAATCATTGTAGAAAATGGGCAATTAAAGGGATTACAAGTTAAAAAAGTAAAAGCCGTCTTTGATAGTGAGGGACGTTTTGCTCCGACATTTGAAGATGAAACAAAGATCGTTGAAGGGGATCTGATCTTTATGGCAGTGGGGCAAGGTTCCGATCTCGAATTTCTTAAAGAGAGTGGGGTTAAAATATCCGACCGTGGAATCATAGACGTGAACCCAGATACTTTAGAGACCAGTGAAGAGGGTGTCTATGCAGGGGGGGATATCGCCTATGGTCCAAAACTGTTTATTAATGCGGTGGCTTCTGGGAGTCAAGCAGCCCTTTCTATTCATTCCTATCTGTCTGGTGGCAAGTCGTTGAAGAGAAAAAGAATCATGACTTTTACCGATCATGATCTTTATGGTCGTGACTCAGCCTACTTGGATAGTGAACACCGTGAACGAGACGATGAAGAGTTTAATATTGTCAATGAGCCTCATCGCAATTCCACTTTGGAATATACGGATGAAGAGGTGGTGGTTCAATCTGATCGATGTTTAGAATGCCATATCCATCCTACTTTTGAAGGCAATATCTGTATTTTATGCGGAGGCTGTGTGGACGTTTGTCCTTCCTATTGCCTCCGCATGGTTAGCTCTGCAAATATAGAGGGAGATGAAAAGGTTGGGACCCTGCTGGCAAAACATGGAGAGCATCAAGAAACCTCCATTATGCTTTTTGATCCTCTTAAATGCATTCGTTGTGGAATGTGTTCTCAAAAGTGTCCCACCGGAGCTTGTAAAATGACTTCAAACACTTTTGAAGATGTACACTTATTGGAGAAATAATTATGACAACACTGTCTTTAATTACCTTAGGGCTTACATTAACTCTGGGGCTTGTCTTTCTCGCGTTCTTCTTGTGGGCGGTGAAAGATGGCCAGTTTAATGACCCTGAAGAAGCCAAGTATGAAATGTTTAGAAACCCAAATGAAAAAGGTGAAGAACGAGATGAGTGAGCACAAAAGCGATGAATCAATGAATCGAAGAGAGTTTCTTGCTCAGGCCGTAAGTGTTGGCTTGGGAGGAATCGCAGCAGCTGCAGCCGGAATAGGTATTTTCAAATACATGATTCCTGTTGTTTCTTATGGAGTTCCTAAAAAGTTTCAGATGTCCAAAAATGATCTACCGGATCTGGGACAGGAACTGGTTTTTCCTGATCAGAAAATCCTGCTGAAGCGAACTTCCAAAGGTGAAATTGCTGCAGTCAGCTTAGTCTGTACTCATTTAGGCTGCACAGTCAATCGAGTGACCACGGGCTTTCAATGTCCTTGCCATGGATCTCAGTTTGATGATTCAGGTAATGTAGTGGGTGGCCCCGCTCCAAGTCCTCTCGCTTGGCATTCAGTGAGCAGCTTGCCTGGAGATCAAATAGAAATAGATACCGGATCCAGTCTGGAACAAGGCGCCTACTTTATGGTTTGATGGGGGAGAAAACTATGCCAGAAAATTTTGCGGTTTTAAAAGAGAGATTACAGCTGTTAGCTCTAAGCGTATGGAGCACAGTGTTTAGACATCGGTTCGACAACACTGGCTTAACCAAATCTAAGATTATGTTCAGTAACTTTTTCCTGCATATTCAGCCGGTGAAAGTACATCGTCGAACACTTAATTTTACCTCAACTTATGGAATGGGACTCGTCTCGCTCTATCTATTTTTTATCCTGATAGTCACCGGTGTTATGATTATGTTTCACTACATTCCTTCCACCAGTATCGGCTTGGATGGTTTGCCTGAAGCCTATCAAAGAATGCTCAATTTACGGAGTAATATTTCTTGGGGTGTCTTTGTTAGAAACATGCACCGGTGGGCAGCTCATGCGATGGTTGCAACCGTTGCCCTCCATATGCTCCGAGTTTTCTTAATGGGAGCTTATAAAAAACCTCGCGAGTTTAACTGGGTTCTTGGTTGTATCCTTGGTCTGATGACCGTTCTTCTTTCTTACACTGGCTATCTACTCCCTTGGGATCAGCTGGCTTTTTGGGGTGTAAAAGTAGGAACTGAAATTGCCCGTATCGCACCTGGAGGAGGTTTAATTAGAGCCTTTTTATTAGGCGATAATTCTGTTGGACAAGAAGCTCTCATCCGTTTTTACGTGCTGCATGTGGCTCTTCTTCCTGGAATCACTTTAGGCCTGGTAGGACTTCACTTTTGGAGAATCAGAAAAGATGGGGGACTGGCTCAACCTAACTATGAAAATGATGAAAAACTTATTCCTCTTTCTGAGTGTGGAACAGTTAAAAATAACTCTGTCTTTAAAGAAGCCAGATCCTACAAACTTGTAGAAGTAGTAGAAGGAACTGAACCTAAGGTGGATGAACAAACCGAGTACATGACCTTTGCTTGGCCGAAACTTGTTATTCGTGAGTTGATTTTGTTTGTGGCGGTTATGGCAATTATGTCCATCGTGTCCATCTATTTTGATGCAGCCCTCGAAGGTCCTGCCAATCCTAATTTACCCACCAACCCATCCAAAGCTCCTTGGTACTTTTTAGGCCTGCAAGAGCTGGTGGGATATGACGCATTCATTGGCGGGGTATTAATTCCTGGTCTGCTGGTGAAATTGGTGATTCTCTTTCCCTATATTGAACTTGCTATAGAGAAAATTTTCAATTTAGGCAATCGCGGTGGAGTGGGTGTCTACTTTGCCAAAGAGAGATGGTTAGAAAACTTAATCTTCTTAGGTATATTTATTGGGATGGTGGTTTTGATTATTATTGGAACATACTTTAGAGGACCCAACTGGGCTTTCGTCTATCCATGGGATCTCCCAGTAGGAGGGCATTAATATGTTTAAAGATTATAGTGTACTGGCAATTTTTCTGGCAATCATGATGGTGGCTCTGGCCTATTCGGTTTTCGATGCTTTTGTGACAGAGTATGGTCCTATTCAGGATAAATATGTCAAGCTGACAAACTATAAAGGCTTTGAAAAAGGGGTGAAGCAGGTCAATGTTAAAATGGCTGGTGGGCTGATTATTGATCGCTGTACCACCTGTCATCTAGGAGTTGACAATAAAGATGCGGCTGCTTTTGATCAGCCTTTAAAAACTCATCCCCCGATCGTTCCTCATGTAAACAATGACCCTCATAAGTTCAGTGAGCTAGGTTGTGTGAGTTGTCACCAAGGAAATGGACGAGGTATAGATAAAAAAGATGCCCATGGCGAATACCATGATTGGCCGAATCCTATGCTCAAAGGCAAAGATGTGCAAGCCAGTTGTGCCAAATGTCATGAAACCAAAGATCAAACCTTGGCGGGAGCCGATGTCTATAACTTAGGTAAAAAACTTTATATTGAAAAGGCCTGCTGGTCTTGTCATACCATTGAAGGGGTTTCCGCTGGTAAAAAAGGGCCCTTGTTAACTGATGCGGGTAGTAAATTTACTATGGAATACCTCATCGAATCTATTGTTGACCCTACTGCCAACACCCCGGTATCCAAAATGCCTAAATTTGATTGGGTGGATGATAAAGAAGTGGTGCATGCGCTGGCGGTTTATCTTAAAGGGCAAACTACCAAGAAGATTCGTTCTTCCGTAAAATCTCCCGTTGAATACAAAGCTCCAGTGGCTTCTTATCGTAATCTAAACGAGGCCTCAGTAGAAGTGGGGCGTCGAATTTTTATCGGAGAAAGCGAGAAGGGAGATGAACGAGGCGGTTGTTTAAACTGTCATTCCTACAAAGATAGTAACGGTATATTGAGTGGTGGGGTGATTGGTCCTGAATTAACTTATGTGACTCGCAATCGCAGTGACGAGTACATTAGACAGCACATTATTAATCCCAATAAGAATAATGTAGATACAACGATGCCTAAGTTTGATACCCTCACCGCCACTGAACTCGATAGTTTGATGCTCTTTTTAAACTCTCTTGATTTTTCACCGAGCAATCGAGATCCAGTGAATCTTTTCGCCAATTTTTGTGCCAGCTGTCATGGTCATGACCTGAAAGGAAAGGGTCTGGTATCCACCATGTTGGATCCTCTTCCCAGGGACTTGGCTAACTTTCAATTTGTTTCCAACTACCAAAGTCGCCTCAAAGAATCCATTTTAAAAGGGGTTGATGGTACACCCATGCCTCCTTGGGATCAAGTAATTACAGAAGATGAGGCTGATGCACTTGTTGGTTACATCGCTAAAATGGCCAAGGTGGAATCCAAAAAATTTGTTCGTTTGGATGTGAAATTGCCCAAAGTTGGTGACAAAGATCGTCGCTCTATGAAAGGGGCTGAGCATGTCATTAAACCTGCTGATGCTAAAAATGGCAAAGTGGTTTTTAGTAAGTTTTGTACCTCTTGTCATGGAATTTTGGCGAACGGAAAAGGTCCTAATGCCTATGATCTGAAACATCCGATGCCCCGAAATTTACTGAATAAGGCCTTTGTAAATTCTATCAAAAATATTGATGAGCGCTTTTATAAATCCATTGTCCTTGGGGTGCCGGGAACACCGATGCCTCCCCATGACTTTTTATCCGATCAAAGTATTCTGGATGCTATTGCCTTTATTAAAAAGATCAATCAAGATTGAGGAGTTGTTTAAATGAAACAGGATCGAGCGGCCCTTACTTTTTTAATCAGTTCGTGTGTATACCTACTATTAGGTATGTCTTATGGAGTGATTGCTGCCATTAAACTAATTTGGCCTGAGATTGGCGACTTTGAGCTTTTGACCTTTGGTCGGGTACGAACCGTGCATACCAATGTAGTACTGTTTGGTTGGTTGTTGCAGGCTGATATGGGACTCATTCTCTATATCATACCTCGCCTATTACACACTAAACTTTACTCTGAAAAACTGGCTTTTGCCACTTGGGGACTTTTTAATTTGTCTGCTCTGGGTGGTGTGGCAGGAATTGTGTTAGGACGTATGAAAGGGATAGAATATGCAGAAATAGCACCTCCCTTCGACTACTTAATAACTGTAACCTGGGTCATGTTTGGAGCCAATATTTTTATGACCTTCGTGAACCGCAAGGTTAAATATCTCTATGTGAGTATTTGGTATGCGGTGGGAAGTGTGATCTGGACAGCCTTTGTCTAT
>CAYFLR010000023.1:34347-51125 GCA_964343805.1 uncultured bacterium
ACTTTATTACTCAGGTACCTGGTGTCACTGGAATCAATCAAGCTAACCTCACCTGGTTCTATGTTCATAATGCGGTGGGGCTCATATTTACACCTCTAGGTGTTTCTATTGCTTATTATTTAATTCCAAAAAATTTAAAGACCCCGCTCTATTCTCATAAACTCAGTCTGGTGGGCTTTTGGGCCATCTCCTTTGTTTATGTGTGGACGGGAGCTCACCATATGATCCATGGACCCATTAGTTATTGGTTGCAAACTGTGGCTATTTTATTTTCCTGGTCACTGATTATCCCTGTAGTCGCGGTGGTGACCAACTTCCTCAAAACCTTTGCCAATGCACCGAAGGGGAAGATGTTGCAAGGTCCTATTTTAAAGTTCCTCTATGCAGGTTCCATTTTTTATATTCTTACCTGTTTACAAGGACCTTTTCATTCTATTAGAACGGTCAATATGGTTGTAAGTAAAACCGATTGGATTGTAGGACATGCCCATATGGCCGTCCTGGGAGCCTTCTCCTTTTTTGCCATGGCAGGAATCTATTTTGCCGTTCCTAGAATTTTAAACAGGCCCCTCTTTTCTGCCAAATTAGGAAACCTACACTTCTGGCTCACTCTATTTGCTGCTATTCCATTTTTTGCGATTCTATGGGTCGGTGGTGTGGTTCAAGGCTTCTCTTGGATGGATCTCGATGTAACCTTCTTGGATTCGCTCCGCGTGATGCGCCCCTATCATATTATGCGTTATTTAACTGGAGCAATCATTCTCATCGCTCAACTTGTTTTTGTTTATAATATTTGGGAAACAATTTTTGGCGCAAATAAGAAAACGGCTTAACATTGATTTTGGAGATAAATAGATGAAAAAACCAACGTTCGAAAAAAGTTTTGCCCTCCTTGCTTTGGGAGCATTCCTTATTTTTGCTATAGGTGGTGTGATGACTACTATTGTTCCTCCTTTAGTTGATAAGGATTTAACAACCCCTCGCCCTCATATGAAGCCCTATACCGCTCAGGAACTCCGAGGAATTGAAGTTTATAAATCAGAAGGCTGTGTATATTGTCATACTCAACAGATTCGTCATTTAGAAGTGGATAGTAAACGCTATGGATGGAGACTGGTGGATGCTCCTTTTTCAGAAGCATGGGAGTATGCCTATGACCGGCCTCACTTTTTGGGTACCAAAAGAACGGGTCCAGATTTAGCAAGAGTCGGTGGTAAATATTCCTCTCAATGGCATTATGCTCATTTTAAAAACCCTCGTAAAATGAGTGAGCATTTTAAAGGAAGTCGAGATCTTTACAGGGATTACTCAGTAATGCCTTCCTTTAATTACTTAACTGATCAGCAGATCGAAGATCTTACCGCTTACATTCAAACTCTGGGTCGTAATAAAAATTGGCGGAAAGATAAAGATGGCAATCCATTAAATGACTATGAACAATAATTTCTTGGTGGAGTGACTTATGACTGACAAAAAGACTGACGAAATGTTAGAGGAAACGGATGAGATCGAAGTTGCTGACCATGATATTGGTAAGCTCAATCTCTTTGTCTATGCTGTCATTGCTTCAGCAGCTCTCTATTACCTATTTTTCCATTTTTCTCCCTGAAAAGGTTTTCTCTTATGATGCATCACGATCTTAGTTCCCCTACCACCATTATCATGGCTCTCTTATCTGGCATGAGTTTTGGTTGGATGTCTCTTCCTCATTGTTATGCCATGTGTGGTCCTCTCCATACCTGTCTGGCATTTCAAAAGAAGAGTAAATTTCACTTTATGAATTTATCGGTACTAAATTTAGGCCGTATTTTGGGTTACACTCTCTTGGGTGCGGTGGCTGGACTTGC
The DNA here is from genome assembly GCA_964343805.1 of uncultured bacterium. GTDB lineage: Bacteria > Bdellovibrionota_B > Oligoflexia > CAYFLR01 > CAYFLR01 > CAYFLR01. The sequence goes on from CAYFLR010000023.1 coordinate 36,195, forward strand.
GGGTGGACTTCTCAACGAATCCATCAGTTGGCTGAAACCGGGTGGCCCCCACGGCAAGTTTCTCATGTTTCTATTTCCTGCCATTACACTTTTTATTTTTAGTTATTATGGTTTTAAAAATAAAGGGGTGAAGTCCTCTTCTTTAAAAGGTTTTGGCGAGATTTTAAAAAAGAGTTCCAAAAAAGGAATTTTTGCCGTGGGATGCGCGAATAGTCTTATTCCCTGTGGTGTCCTTTGGGTGACCTATGCTGCAGCTGTTGGTACCACCTCCATTTTACTAGGTGCCCTTCTTCTTTTTGCTTACAGTTTCACTATTTCCTTTTTCATGCAATTAGGAATTTTTGTGGGCAGCACCACCGGAAAGAAACTGGGTGTCATTAATCAAAAGACTCTTCCTTGGATCTCCCTCACTATCGGTTTAGCTTACCTCTCTGTTTTTGCCGTGAAGATGGTTTAGCAAGGGCCCCTTTTCATGACCTTAAAAAACTGCCTCACCTGTGAGCGTGAAATAAACTCTAACCTAGATGAAGAATTTTGCTGTAACGGATGTAAAGCGGTTTATCAGGTCTTAGATGAGATGGAGCTGGAAGGGGAGGATAAAAAGCAAAAAAAAGAGGCGCTCTTAAGCGCCGTCTTAAGTCCTCTTCCCACAAAAGATAAATTGATCAATGATTTTTCTACGGAAATAGATAGTGACTCATCCTTAGATCTTTCTGCCGATGTGGTGGAAGAAAATTTAATTGTCAGTGGAATGGTTTGTCCCGCCTGCACTTGGATTATTCATCATACCTTATCCCAATTACCGGGTGTTCATAATGTGAATGTGAATTTTATTTCTGAGAGTGTTCGCATCAGTTTTGATCCTATGCAGACCGGTCTTGATAAAATCAAAACTCAGATTTCCTCTTTGGGTTATTACCTTAGAGAGTCAAAACAGGATATTCCCAACTATAACTACTATGGCTTTGGTATCGGCTGGTTTTTAACTATGAATGTGATGATGCTCTCCTTTGTGGTTTATTCCGCTGAATCCTGGCAAGTGCCCAAATCTATGCAGCTCGTGTGTTCCATTCTGCTGCTGCTCTTCGCTTTTTTAGTTCCCATAATTGCCGCTAAAGACACCATTAAAAAAGGTGTGCAGCAGATGCGTTTTTTACGCTTTCGCATGGAAAGTTTGATTGTTCTTTCCACCAGCACTGCTTTTATTTACTCCCTGTACTCCATCTATAGAAAAGACTTTCCTCACCTCTACTTTGAGGTGGTCTGTCTGCTCCTCATGCTGATTGAAACCGGAAATTTGATCTCCTTTGCCTTTTATCAAAAGCTGCGAATTCGCATGAACCGCCTGCTCGATTGTCTTCCCAAAAAGGTGCGCATCGTTCATGAAGGAAAGCCTGTTACTTTCAAACCGGCCAGTGAACTGCAGGCTTTTGATCTTTTTAAAGTCCTGCAGGGCGAAGTTTTGCCCATCAATGGCATTGTAGTGGGAGAGAGTGAATTTGATTACAGTGTGATTACCGGAGAGAGTAGTTCTATCCGACTTAAAGAAGGTCATTTTGTTCCTTCAGGAGCAAAACTTATCTCTTCTGAAGCCACTCTTTTAGTCCCTGCTGAAGGAGTGAAATCCTTTTTAGAAGAGCTGGTGGAAAATACCTTTTCTGCTTTCAACACCTTTGGAGACACTTACTCCACTGGTGATAAGATCTCTCGCCTTTTTGTCCCTATCATTTTGTTGATTGCCACCTCAACTTTTGTTTATTACTTCTCCTTCCATGGTTTTGAAGCAGCCTTAGTTAGTTTTTTGCGAGTGATGATTGTTTCTTGTCCTTGTGTTTTTGGCATTGCTGAGCCCTTAGTTTTCACTCTAGCGGTAGATAAAATGAGGAGGCAAGGCATCCAAGTGATCAATGGAAACACCCTGAAGCAAGAGCCGGATACTATTATCTTTGATAAAACCGGAACACTTACCAAGTCGCAGTTGGTGGTGGAAAAGATTCATTGGCTCACCGAGGAAAAGTCTCTCTACCTAGATATTCTTTCCTCTTTAGAAAACGGGGTAGAGCATCCTTTGGCGCGAACCTTGATGACCTTAGGAAAAAAGGTGACCATTTCGAATCGACTTATTCACTCAGACAGCATCACTGGAGATTTTAAACAAGTTACCTATCGTTGTGGCAGTATCGATTACTATAAAGCATCTTCAGCTGTTGAACCTTTTTTAAATTCACCCAATACCTTGGTGGCTTTTGGGGATAAAGAGCACTGCCTTCTTATTATAGAACTATCTGATCCTCTGCGTGAGGAGTCAGCAGAGACCGTGGCCTCTTTACAGAAATTAAAGAAAAAAGTGGTAATCAGTTCGGGAGATCGCGCTGCCATTGTAGAAAAGATTGCTAGAAAGTTAGATGTGTCGGAATTTCATAGCTCCATGACCCCCGAAAGTAAACAAAAACTGATCAGCACCATGCAACAATCGGGTCGGGGAGTGATGATGGTGGGAGATGGCATCAATGATGCGGGTTCCCTGGCTGCTGCTGATTTCGGACTATCGGTTTTTTCAGGACAATTGCCCACCAAAATGACTGCAGATGCGATTTTACTGTCCAATGATTTAAAAACCATCCCTCTTATTTTCAATTTTATTCATCATATTAAGCGCAAAGTTTTCACTAATTACTTCTGGGCTTTTCTTTATAATATTGTGGGCATTACTTTGGCGGTGATGGGGAAACTGTCTCCCTCTTTTTGTGCCTATGGCATGGCTTTTAGTAATACGGTGGTGCTACTCAACTCCACCTATTGGAAAAAAGTGAAATAACCTATTTTTTCTTTTTAAAAGACTTCTTTTTAAATACCGGTCCTTTGGCTCCAGGACTATAAAGATACCAGAGGCTGGCTTTCCGTGATTTGGGATTGTTCCATTTTGATTTGGTGAGCTTGGAATTCGAATAGAAATGGATCATGTCCACATCTTCATCACGATTGGTATCGGTTTCAATCCGTTCTATGAGTCCTCTTTTGAAAAAATAAGTGGCATCTACTTTTTTATCGCCATTATAGTCCCAGGTTATTTTCTCTATGAGATTGTTTCTATAATAAATGAAATTATCTGGCTTTCCATTTTTATTGGTGTCAATGGCCGCACTCACTAAATCACCTTTATCAAAAAGTTCCCAATAGTCGAGTTTGCCATCAAAATTGGTGTCTTTGGAAATCTTGACAATGGCTCCATTGTTGTATTCGAAAAAGTAATCAAATCGGCTATCAAAGTTGAAGTCCACACTGGTTTGCACCAGTTGTTTATCTTCGTATTTGTAGAGATAATCAATTTTTCCATCCCCATTGCGATCCACTGACTCTTTCACTAGGATTCCTTTTTCATATTGCATCCATAAATCCATCTTGCCATCAAAATCACTGTCTTTAGCGGTTTTATACTTTCGACCCTTCAAGTAGTAGTCTTTCACGTCCACTTTTGAGTCGGTGTTGGTATCAGTTTCAATGACGATCTGATACTTGGCATTGGAACTGGGCGATTTATCATCCCAAGCATTGCTGCTGGCACAACTATTTAACACGAATAGGCTGATAATAAAAAAGGCTAAACGATTCTGCATATTTCCTCCGCAAATGGTGCAATAACCTATCGGAAATATTTTGAAAAGTTTAACTCCAATTTTCCGCGCACCTTAAAAATTAAATCTCCCTAATTACCTAACCCTCTCCTTTCAAGGCTGCTGTCAAATCTTTTGACAAAATGTCTATGTATTTGACAAATTATCAATTAAATTAAAAAATTTAAAAAAAATTACATTTAGAAAAATTAATTTTTGGTGGTCAGGTAAATAAAAAAAGGCTTTAGCAGAAAATTTAAGTCACCAAAAAAGGTACAGAAATTCATAAAAATAACCCGCTAATTTGATTGGTATTAAACTTCCTCTTAAAGTTCCTCGTTTTTTAGTCCGTATACTAAAGAATAAGCTTAAATTGTTTATTTAACCGCGATGGATTTCTCTATTAAAAAGAGAGTCTGCGGAATAAAGGGATTAGTTTGACTTTTTCACTTCAAATCATCCTATCTTTAATTCTTCTAGGATCCTTCCTAACTTGCTCATTGGAGCGCCCAGAAACGGCTCTGCATGAAGATGCCGTGAAGAAAAGTAACTGGGAAATCCTGGCTCAAAACATTGTGCCAGCCAATCGAGCGTCACGTATTCCTGTCACTTCAAGAGTCGAATTTACTCTCACTGGATCAGCACTCTTTGTGCCCACCGAAGCCTTTGCTCTTATCAAAGTGGATAAAGATGGTAAGGAGGTTGCGCCCATCGAAACCGTCATTGAATATGACACCGAGGCCAATCATATTACCCTATACGGGAAGAAACCTCTCCCGCCCACTTCACTCATTGGAATTAAGCTACTTAAGCCCATTGAGATGGAGTCAGGAGACTTGATTGAAAGCTTTGAGGGGTACATTTTCTCTACCACCTTTGGTGCTAATTTTAAAAATCTCATTGTTTACCCCAATATGTCCCCTTCTAATCGCAGTGCTATTAGTGTCAGTGGAAATCTATCTTTGGCTAAAAAAGGATATTTGCGAATCCTGAAAGATGGTGAACCCTACCTCAATAAGCCATTTAAAGTAGAAGAGGCCACCGCCGGATTCGCTATCGATAGTGCCTTAGAAAAAGAGAGTGCTCATTATCACATTGAATTAGTGCCAGTGGATGAATTAGGAGCTGAATTTCTCTCCACCGTCATCTTTGAAGATCTTTATATTGATACCATCGCCCCGGTGAGACCGCAAGAAGTTGAAATTCTTGCTAAAAATCCCACTAATAACAAGGTGCTAAAAATCAAAGGAAAAGCAGAACCAGGAACCTCCGTCTACCTCTATCATCGGAGTGCCCTGCTTTCCGTTTCCGTGATTCCTTATGATAAGCCCCTTTCTAATAATAGTAATAATAAAATGTACCTCACCGAAGAAGGGGGTTCCAATAATAACGAGTATTACAATAATAATGAAAACAGTGAAATAGAATCCTTAGATAACACCAATGATGTCATTGAAGAAAATATCCAAGAAGAAGACCTTGCCAATGTGACCTTGGTCCCCTTCGAAATCTCCACTCCGCCCATGCTCGATGGTCTTTACACATTTAAATTAAGATCCAAAGATATAGCCGGAAATTATAGTGGAACCACCGAAACCGAAGAAATCTTGATCAGTACCTCACGGCCTCCTCCTCCGGTTGTCATGGCTATCAATCCACCGCCTCCTTCTAATGTAATGCCCGAAATTTCTCTGGGAGTGGATGAAGATGTGGTGCGTATGGAATTCTATATGCATGATTATCTTCTTCAAGTTATTGACATGCCGTCCCATGATGGAAGCCTTTTATTGAAAGTTCCAAAGTTAGAGGAATTAGCCAAAGGCTTAAAATCTGAGGTTTATGGATTTTATCCCTTGCAAGATGGTTTTTATAAATTCTCAGTGATTGCCTATGATAAATCAGGCAATCCCAGTGCCACCAAACTCATTCATGAAGCCTATCTCTATGACACCACCCCACCGGTGGTGACCATTGGTAAAATCGACCCAGATACCATCACCATGTTCGGAATGATCCAAACCACCAATGTGGCCTACGAGGTGGATGAGGAGTCCGAAGTTATCTATGAAATTAATGGTAATAAGTATCCTCCCGCTCGTATGGAACCGGGAGTGAAAGCCTCACAAGAGGTAGATGCCTTAGGTGGCGATGTCTATGAAGATAAAGACTCGGTTATAACCATTAAAGCTAAAGATGATGCAGGTAATGTGGGAGAAGCCACTGCTCTTATCCATATTGATAACGACCCACCTCAAGGGACTTTTGATTTATCAGGAGGAGGAAATCCCTTTGAGGCCGATTTTGAAATCTACTTCGGCCCCGATGAAAATGGGGACATTATTAAAAAGTCACGAGGAATTTTAAAGTGGAAACTGGCTGAACCAGAACCTGGAATTATTATTAAGCTGGGATACCTAAATGGGAAAGAGCCAGAAATTTGGAACGAAGCAGTGCCGCTCACTGCCAACCTCGGAATTGTCCCCTATGTGGATGGTCAGCCGCCCACCAGCTTTTTGGATGTAGGTGAAACTAGATATGGTCTGCCCAGCGGGGCGGAAAGAGGATATATCATTATTGCCTGTGACCGGCTGTTTAATTGCACTCCTGGCTTAACGGGTATAATTACTACACCTGATGTAATTCCTCCAGATGTAGACTTGGTTCAAGGTGGATCTAATGTCTTACCTAAAATGAAAAATGCGATGAGAATGGCTAAGGGAGGAGATTCCATCCTTTATACCTTCTATACCAATGAGCCGCTTGATTTAGATAAATCCTTTATGACCATTAGTCATATTTGGAACCGAAATAGAGACACCGGAATGCCTGACCCTGATAATGTGGACAATGGTGGAATGGGAGATAAAGTCTTTAATTTTACCATCGCCAAGAAGACTTTTACTAACGATCAGGGGGTCGTAGAAATCATACCTAATGCTTATGAGTTAAGCACCAGCGTCACAGCTGAGTTTGTGGATGGTGAGTATTATCCCTATATCTATGCCTGTGACTTAAGTGATAACTGCACTAAGTTTGTCAATTACTTTGATCTGGGTAAAAAGTACCCGAAACTGACCTTTCGAGTGGACAAGATTCCTCCTCCTTATCCCCTCATTCTGGATATGATCCTACTCCAATCTTCTCGTGATGGTTCTTATTTTTCTGAATTCCCACCCGGAGGACCAGATCCAGATACCAATTATGCCTCTTTGGGCCCTGATTCTGAATTTAAGGTCTATGTGGAGTGCCCTGGAACTCTTATTACCTATTTAAAACCTTTAGATGTGCAATCAGATAATGTAACATCACCACTCACAGCGGCTGACATGAATGCCGATCTCGATGCTCCAGTCACTGAACCGATCCAAGAGAAGTTAAAAGATTACACCTCTTGGCAGTCAGAAGTAATATTTGATAGTAAATACGTGAGTGATTGTCCCGATAGACCACTTTTCCCCAAAGAGCCCGGCCCCATACCTTCTGGAACTATGGTGAAAAGAAAGTTTGATTTTTCCAAAAAACAAACTGTTGTTGAATATAGAACCAATGAGCCTAATATTCCCATTGAGCTAGGGGATGGATCTTACGTGGTGAAGATGATCTCGATTGATGGGGCGGGCAATGATGGGTTTTATTCGCTTGTGCAAGCGGATGATTATATTACCACCCAAACAGAACTAGAAGCCACTTACGGTATTGATCTTTCTCACCCAGATATTGACTACCAGTTTTTACCTGAGACTGCGAATGCAACTATTGAAGAGCAACTCACCACCCGAGGTTATTCAGCTGGGGATGCTGACACCTATGCACAGAACTATGCCGACAGTATTGATTTAAGCACCAATCCTCATCTCTTTGGCCGTAAATTTTCCATGAATATAGCGATTCCCACAGGAGCCAGAAGGTGTTTTACATCTACACCCTATGCAGCTACTTTAAATCGGGCAACCTTAGATATTACGAATCAGACTGATCTAGATAAGTGGCTTTGTTATAAAAGAGTGCAACAGGATCTCACCTCAGTGGTGCCGAATGAAGCTGAGAAGCAGTGTCACATGCTCTTTTTAAATGAAACAAATTATAAATTTATGGAGGATGAGGATCCTCGCTATATTATGCCTCCTGCTGCAAGGGAGCAGGTTTGGGATACCAGCGGAACACTTGAATTTGATAACTCTTCTACTCTGCTTACTAACAAAAAGAGCACTTGCTATACTAAATTGTATGGAATAACTGATATTGGCCCTGATTGTGTTTATGATCAAGAGTTTGCTACCCGTCCTATAGTGTTTAAAGACTTTATCTATTTTAAAGATGGGGGGGATAAATGGGCGGGTATTGATAATGATATCTATTGGATGATGCAACCCATACCTACTTTGAAGGTGATGGTGCACGATCCTAACGGAACTGATTTCATCCCTGATCCAGTTGCGAGTAGAACGCCTGGTAGAAGAGAGCAAGAAGAAGAGCCTATTGAGGTTTATTTTGACAGTGCATCAAGTTTAGATACTTTGCAGGCCTATGATGAGCCGGTGGCTCTTTGTGATAACGATCGGCAGTGCTTTCAAGCGGTAAAAGACCCCGATGGCTATGGTCTTTTAAAATACAAAGCCTTTACCATTGACCCTTATCAAAGAATGGGAAACACCCGTTACACGGACTTTGTAGATACAGATAGTAATCTGCTACTCGATTTTCTCCATCCCAATGTGGATGCGGGAGACCCTTTAAACCCAGATTTTGCCAAGGCCTCCGGGGTCTGGGAACTCTATTTACAAATTTTTGATCGTGAAGACAAGGGTAAAGCGATTAAAGGTGTGGATGATTTTCCAGCGGTTCCTAATGGTTTGATTGATTATGGTAAGCAAAATTACTTTTTAAAGCCAGCTCAATACACCACTGTTTATTCACCTCGTTTTGCAGATATTGTCTGTGCTCCCAAGCCCGGTACTACTTCTGAGTATTGTTATATTCGTTCCAATGTAGAGTTTGCTCGAATTCCTATTGAGTATAAATGTTTTACCCATGATACTTCTTCATCTCCTCTTTGTAAGACTAATAAAGTATCTGATGGTCAAGGGGGCTATTACTGGGTCAACTATGTGAATAGTGCTATGCTCAGTTTTATTTTCAGAGAAGAAGGAGGCGAAGTGCCTGCTTCTTATCCATTTACACCTGAACTCACTAAACCCTTTGTTATTTGTAAAGGTGCGGATGGAGATTATGCTCAATGTTATCTCCCTGAGGGTTCACCTCCCTATCAGCAGATCACCTACCAGAGTTTGGTTGATCTTACTGAAACCACCTCGGCCACTTTGGTGGAGCTCATGAAAACCCATATCTGTCATGAAGATGGGGACTGCTTTAAGATTGATGTAAGGAAAGGTCCATTCAGCCAAATCACCAGAGAGAAAGATTGTTATCTCCCCACCGTCGGTGGCCCTGATACCCCAGAAATAGGGCACTGCCGAGTTCCGGCCTACAATGTCTATGATACGGGGACTAGCAGTCCTTCTAATCCTATGAATTATCTAGAATTGGTTTGTAATAGCCTAGGTAAGTGTTATCATATGCTTTATAAAAACGGTTCAGGAGATTATGGACCTCCTTTAGATACGGATCCTAGCTGGACCCCGGTGCAAGTGGTGGATAACGATGATCTGGGTTGCTGGGTAGAAAAAGCTGATGAAGGGGGAACCTCCAGCAATGATTGCATCGCCTATTATGGAGATGTGACCGTCACTCCTCCCGATTCGAATCACATGGGTAAAATTCCCGACCTGGTTTGTGATAAGCCGGGCTACAATATAATCAATTGGACCACCTTCCAAACAAAGAGTGAGGCCGATGGTAAGGGTGAGACTCACTGTTTTCAACCTAATGACACTTCCTACGGTGGAATCAACAGTGAGCTATATCCGGAATATATACTAAAAAGTGGCAGCCCCTATGTGGGTGAAAAAAGCTTTCATTATGCGGACAGTCAGGTGATCTGTGAAGGGGACCCCAGTGTGAAAGACATTAAGTCTTTTGTCCCCATGATTCGTCCCTATGATGTGGTGAGTTTACCTCCTAACTCCTATAATTGGACCTTTTCCTATCAAATGTATGATTTAACCGACATTGATGGTTCTGGACTTTTTACCACTTTTAAGCAGATGATCACCGGCGGCCTTGGTCCAGGTAATAATATAGCTAGTTACCTAGGCTTTGTATTGGTCACTGATGTGGCGGGTAACACTAGCCCGGTTATGAATGGGGGCAACAAAGGCAATGCGGAGCCCATAAAAATTGCAAATTGGAGATACCATCCCAATCCCCCAACCCTCATGGGTGCCAATATTGAAACTCATTATCAAAAGTATGGTTTTGGTAAGAACAAATCAATGGATAGGAAAACGGAATATCTTAATAACTTCCAGCCACCTGTTAATATTTGGGATACCGTAAAGTCAGCCTGTCGTTTCTCTTATGATCGTTTTGTTAATACGAATGAACCTAGCTCTAATCAAGTACAAACATCTATTTGGGGTGAGCCCTGGGATGCGGATTTTAAACTCACCAGCACCATTGAAAACTATGCTATTAGAAATCCTCTCGATCCAGCGGACGGGCGTCTTTACAATAAAGGAACTATGTTAGGTGAATTCCATCTTAAGCCTAATTTTTCTCTAGGTCTCATGAAAAAAGAGGAATCCTCACCCGCTGAGGATAATATTGTTCATCTCGACGGACTTCCTCACTTCTCTCACAACCATTGGATTAATTTTGCGATGGACTGTATTACCGAACATGAAACCACTTACAATACGAGAGGTAATATATACCGTGTGGATTACGATATCACACCTCCTGCAAAACCTTCAAATCTCATTGTCTGTGAAAACAAGCTGGCCGTCACCAAATGCTATGGTCATGATGGAGCTGGCAATGTAATCTCAGGTGATAGCCCAGACGACGTGCCCACCGGTTTAATTGAAAATCGGACCAAAGCGGATGGAGAGATTCCACTCATTCAGGATCCTAGTTTAGACAAACTCTATTTTAGGTTTAAATCGGATCGGGCGGGGTGGTTCACTCCCAATTATCATGAGGCGGAATTTAAACTCACTCGCCTAAAACCTTCTTATAAAGCGTTACCAAGTGGTCCTTATAATAAATCTTATCAGGTGACGGAAGATGCTCTAGGAAGAAATTTTAAATGGCAATCTCCTGGCGTCAGTTTGGCCGAAGGACTCTACGAAATTCAAGTAAGGATGAGAGACGCGGTAGGGCATTATAGTGCCCCTTTTAAAACTCAATTTGAAATCGACCGGGGAACGGCTAGTTTTGATACCGTGGGGGTCAAAGTCAATGCGGCTTCTGCTATCTATGAAGATCAGTACAAAACCAAAGGAATTCTTAACTTCAAATTATTCTGGGACAAACGTGACGCTCGAATTAAAATTGAGATCAGGAAGTACTCCTCCTCCAGAAATGATGTGGCGGAAGCCAGAGCTGATGACAAAGTTTATGACTACTCAGGTGGAGCCGATGAAATTGTTTGTGAATTTTATGTTTATGGGGATGGGGCTTCGGGTAATGATATGGAAGTCTCTGTGAATCTGAATTTTTATGACACCAGCAGGTGTCAAAACTTTACCCCTGGGGAGGACGACCGGCTTTACCAAGATTATTATTATATTAAAGCTTTAGTGTCGGATTATGAATCCAGTGCCACTACTGATACCGGTGTTCCAGATATTGATCAACCGGCGGCCAATGACCCTGATGTGGATACTTATGTCTGGCCTGGATCTGGAATTGCCAACTATCAGGATGTGGGTATTACCTTTGATAGTACACCTCCAAGAATTGTGGGATTTGAAATTAAACCTGATGATGCCACTGGTTATATTACCGATGTTTCAACTCTTCCCGGTCCTATCTATTTGCATAAAAAGAGAGATGCGGACTGTATGGGGGGGTTAAACCCAGGTTTTGGAGATTATGAATGCTATCAAAAGGAGCCGGTGGATTTAGACAGTGACTCTTTCGACTTTAGAGTACAATTTGATGCGGATGCCGAGCCGGTGATTAAATCCTGCTATTTTAAATGGCTGGTAACTTTTTCTGATGGAACCACCAAATTAACCGAAGCGGAAGATTACGGTGACGTGACAAATAATATGGTACTCACCTGGCAAAATGTGAAGGATACGGTGAAGTCAGGAGTCCGAGTGCTTAAGTATTATTGTGAGGATTATACCGGGAATCAAACCACTCCCCAATGGCAAACCATTCCCAATATCTACTACACCAAATATAAGCCAACTGAAATTGAAAATCCAAGGAATGTGGAAGCCCAGCTAAGTGCTGCCAATAAATTGGATGTGACTTGGGCTTGGGCATCAGATGATGAGAAAGAGATTGTGGAAAAGGTCCGTATATTTTTTGCTCGTTCGGGTCAAACTGCTGAGCCACCTGATTACTCCTATGTGGTGACTATCCCTAATCCTGATCTGGTGGCAGGAACAGATGCCAGTGAGCCTGCCGCTTGCCTCAATGACAATCCCTTTGTAAATAATCGCTGTCAATTCGACACCACCTATTTAAACTCTTATCTGCCGAATAATTTCTACCCCCACGATATTGTAGTGATGTCCTACGATCGTGGTGGAAATGTATACCCTAATACACCCACTAAGCTAAAGAAGGTTCCAACCAGTCTTCCACCTAAGTGGGATCCGGATCCTCTACTTTATACCTGTGGTGAAGAACGAAACGATGGCACCAGTTACCATGCCATTGACCTGAAATTTAAAATTCCAGAAGATGATGCCACCAGCAAAGATAATATTCAATTTTTAGTGAAGTACCATGATGATAATTATGATGAGAACAATGTTCCTGATGGTGAAGAGGACTTTCACGGCTCCATCATCTTTGAATGGGTCTCCTGTCAAAATAGCGAGCGTTTTAACTTGGTGAGTGGTGACTTGGTTCAAGACGATGCGGGTGATTACTGTGTCCTAGAACACAAAGATATCAATAAAGCCAAGCTAAGAAGAGGGCGAGCCATACTTTACTCTATCTATGCCAGAGATGAAGTGGGAGGCGAGAGTGATCCCGTTCATTTAGCTACTGGTATGCCACCCGAAGGTATGAGATGTGTGAATCGTCTCACCTACGACAAGGATCAAAGTGAATACACTGCCCTAGATGATGAAGCTTTTCCACGGATTGATGTGGTTAATTACACCTTCTTTATGGACACCTATGAAAATGCTGTTTATCTTTATAACTCTTCTAATCCTACTAACAAAGATACGGTAGATCGAACCGCCTTTAGAAGTGATGTGCCTGATGCCCTCGTTTGGCACACTTTGAGTAATGTGCTTAATGCCGGTTATGCGTCGAGATACAGGTCAAAATCAGACTTATCCGAAGTTCCCCTTAATGATGTTTCACAATATGAAGCAGCTACCATCTGTTTGCTGACTAATGCCTATGATAGTGTCGCTCCAACGCGTAAGAGATTGCCTAGTAACCTAGAGTATTATAAAGCCGCCCAGGGTATATCTAATCCTGAAACCTGTGTTTCAGGTCGTCTGGCAGAACAAGGGCCCCTGATGACAGCAGCCGGTCGTTGTGAAAGTATGTATGGAATCAGTGATTTGGTAGGGAATGTGGCTGAGATTACCTCTGACTCTCTTGGTTTTTATGAGGTGGATGACAGCCGGGTCTATGCGGTGAATAAAAATAAAGTTCTCCAACTTTATTTTGATCCTAATACAGATGAGTATTTAGAGGACAGTCCACTGCAGGGAGAAAAATTCTTTGATAGTGTGAGTCTTTACTCAACTAATATGTCCTATAATGGAACCTATGACCCCTCTTATGTTACCAAACTCTTTTATTATTGGGGTTTCCCCATTATCAATTCAACCAGTGACTCCATCAATGCTTCGGTAGATGGTCAAGGACGAGGGGTTACCAATGCTTTAGTAGGTTCCAAAGATGTATTAGTTCTTCCCACTGAAGTAGATCAAGCTCATCTCTACCCATACAATATAGCAAGGGGTGGGCATTATAGTCAAACCGCCGATGAAATTGGAATTTATAATGCCAATATGCGTTATCGACCGGCCCTACGTGGAGAAGCACTTGGATTCCGCTGTGTCTATGATCCCCATATTGAAACAGGTGAAATTAATACTGGTTCTGGCGGGGTGAATCCGGGTGACAGTGTAAGAAATCCGAAATCTTTTACCACCTCCTTGGAAACAGAAGGCATTCTAACTATCAATTGGAACTGGGATGACATCACTGAAGATCCGCAAACCGTCGGTTTTATGCAGATCCGTTTTACTCCCTCTGCCGGTGGGCCACTTTTTTCAATCGATATTACGGCTCAAGGTGGAAATTCCATTGAGTGTCAAAATGGAGCTAACTTTACCAATAATCAATGTGATTTTGTGCTCAGTAATTTAGGTGAATATAATAATCTTCCTCATAATATTAAGATTGTTAACTATGGTCCCTATGGTTGGGCCTCCACCGACGAAGCGCCCCAAAGGTATAATGTAGTGACTGGTTACCCACCCCAATGGTTAAGGGACCCCTTCCTTTATACCTGTGGTGAATCAAGAGATGGAGATAGTTACCATGCTATTGATATTGAATTTAAACGAGCTTACGATGATCTCACTGATATAGATTCACTCAAATATAAAATCGAAATATACGATGATAACTATGAAGCTGATGACCAATCACCCTACTATGATGCCAATTGGGTGGAAGGGGATGTGATCTTTGATTGGCAAACCTGTACGGGTGCGGAACAGTTCTCCTATGATGATGAAACTTACTGCCGTTTTACCCATGAAGATACCCAAAAAGAAATTCTCAAAAAAGGTCGAGCAGTCACTTATAAGCTCTATGTGAAGGATCTTAATGGCGGTATCAGTGAGACGGTGGGTGAACTTGCCACCGGAATGCCTCCCGATGGGATGAGTTGTGTGGCAAGGAAAACCGAGGATCTATCATCCAGTGGTACATATTATAAGGAGATTGGAAGTATCACTGAAAAGAAGGATATTGTCCTTTATACTTTCTTTATGGACATCTTTGAAAACTTCTTGGTTCATGAGGATGATCTAGGAACTACAGTGACTGCAGATGAGTTCCGTATTGCCATGGATAATAATAATGATAATCTCTCTGGCAAAGATTTTGGCTATATCCAAAATAGCACCGCCGCACCACTTCATCGTGGAATCTCTCAAGCGGGTGATATTCCTGCTGCCAAAGTGAGTCAGTATGAAGC
>CAYFLR010000023.1:51135-59709 GCA_964343805.1 uncultured bacterium
ATATGTAACCAAACTGATGCCTTTGATCTCACTTTAGAAACAGCCACTCGCCGTAAACGTCTACCTACTTCGGTAGAGTATTATAAAGCGGCCACTGGTGCGGTGGATAATATTGGTGAGTGTATCTCTGATGTGGCCATTGAGGTGGGTCCCACTATTAATACGGACGACCGTTGCCTTTCTTACTATCAAATCAGTGATCTCATTGGAAATCTGAGTGAGCACACCGCTATCAACTGTAACTTTACTTTGAACCCCGATGAAGGCGATGGTCCTTATCTTAACATAACTAATATTAATAAATGTTATCAACTCTACTATTATGGCCAGCCAGGGGCTTATGTATATGATATGTTCCCTACCTCTGATAGCCTTTATTATAGACTCAATCAGTACCGCTCTTCCCTTATATACTTTCTCTCTTATGATCCCTCTTATACTTCACAATTACTTTATCACCAGGGATTCCCTCTAAAGAGTGTCTTTGATCAAAATGATATTACCTCTGGAGGGTCGAGTACCGGTAAGGGAGCTCCTTCTAGCATAGTGGCCTCCGGTGATATACTTCTGCTCCCCGCGGATGATACTTCTGAACTCACCTTTATGATGAATAATTACACCATCATGCGGGGGGGAGACTACAATATGACAGGAGATGAGATCGGTATTTTTACCAGCGATGTGCGTTTACAACCAGTTGAGAATTTACCCACGTCGGGTTTTAGATGTGTTTACGATCCCCGGCCCTACAAACATGATTAAGGGCTGGGAGAGGAAAAAATATGAAGCAAAGCTTATTTAAAGGGGTTGTCGTCATGAAAAAATGGTCCATGATGCTCTTAATTTTAGCCATGAGCACACTCTACCTTTTTCCTGCCTGTGAAAAGGATGATGGAGAAGATGAAGATCTAGTAGAAGATTTTGATACGGTGGGACAAAAAGAGGTGAGTGTTCAAGATAAGTTCAAAGACCAGATTTGGGAAGGAGTGGCCTCTGCCGAGTCCAAGCAGTCCTGGATCTTAGTTAAGTGGTCAGAGCCGGTAATAGACACCAAGCTTGCCCCCTTTGAGCTGGATACTGTACTATCTATGACTTTTCCCGGAGAATCAAAAGCTAGACTGAGTGAAGATACCTGGGATCGTGACTACCTCAATAACCGGGCGACCATTACCGGTTATAAGGTTTTCTTTGGCAAGACCATGGCTAAAGAAGTAGGCGATGCTGATGCCGAGATGACTGAGACCGTGATTAAACTCGATGAAAATAAACAATCCCTTAAAAACGGCCAAAAATATTTTGTCGGTGTGAAGTTAGTGAATCAGTTGGGTGAGCTTTCCTCCACCACTAAGGTGGTTGAGATTGAGGTTTCCGAGGAAAATATTTTTTCTGGTTTTAAGTTTGCAGGTATTAGCGCGGTAAAATCAGAAGAGCATGGAAAAGCGGTGATCTCTTGGGAAGCTGCTCAATGGGAATCTATACTGGGAGAAGCAGAGCAAGAGCCCCTCGGCTATAGAATTTATACCGGAGCCAACTTTGAAAATCTTCTAAAATCAGTGGATTCCTCTATTTTAGAATACACTATTCCTGATTTGCCCACCGATTCCCCAATTAGTTTTGGGGTGAAAGTAGTGGATCGACAAGGCAATGAAGACCCCAATACCGTGATCATTAGCCAGCAGATCATTGACCTCAAACCTCCAGCATTTGAGGGTATTTTTGAAGCGGTTTATAACCGCGAGTTAAAAGCTATCTTTTTAAAATGGAATGCACCTTTAGAGAGAGTTTCCAAATATGCCCTCTTTTGGGCTCATACTCCGGAAGAGATTGATTGGGCTCATCCTAATCTAGAAATTAGAGGTAAAACTGAAGCCACTATTGACGTACTCAGTCCAGCTTATCAAGGAAATGCCCGAATTGGTGATGAATGGGATTACTACTTTGCAGTCCGAGCCACCGATATCTATGATAATGAAGATACCAATATATACACCAAAAAGGTCTATATACCTGATATTCGTGAGCCCATCTTTGATGGGATTGTAGAGGTTAATTTAGTGCGAGGAGTGGCAGAGATCACCTTTCAAAGAGCCATGGGGGGAGTGGACCATTACGATCTTTTTGTGGCCAAAGAGACGGATCCCTTCAACTTTAACTCCACCAAGTTAAAATATGTGACCTTGGATGCGGGAGAAACTTTACCCGAGGGAAAAAGACCGATCGAGACCGATGGCACTACCTATAAAATTATTTATGATCGGATGGTGGAAGGCACCTTGTTTAAATTTGTCGTCCGTGCGGTGGATGGCGGTAAGAAGAGCAGCCAAAACACCAGTTTTCATTCCTTGGTGGCAGATGACTTAACGGCCGCTGACTTTGATGGTTTGGATGAACTGAAGTGGGTTGAAACGGCAGATTCTACTGCTGACTTGAAGGATTATTCAGAGAATGAGCTGATGCTCTTTTGGGATCCTTCCATTGATCAGTATGCCAATAAGAAAGATGTTGTAGAATATCGGATTTATGAGTCCGATGCCGATGGTTATATTCGCGTTGAGCCTGACCAGCCCAATGCTATTGTGAAAGTCTCCGCAGTAGACCGGGTGAGTCCTACTCGAATGTCCTATAAAATGATGGAACTAGAGGGAGATACCGAATACTGTTATGTGGTGAGTGCGGTGGATGGTTCAGACAATCACAGTGCCAGTTTTTCTCTGCCCAATCAAAAGAAATGTATACGAACCCCCGATATGACTCCTCCCACCTTTAATGGTCTTACCACTTACGAACAGCTCGATGGCGGATTCATTAAAGTGGGTTGGATTCCTGCTATGGATGGAGCGGCTGAATATCTCGTCTATGTGAGTAAAGAGCGACTCAAAAATAAAGAGGAGACTTACTTTTACAATCCCGCTCAGAAAAATGTGATTAACTACTTTCCGGTGGCCAACGATCAAACCGTTTTCATTGCCAGCTCCACCAGTGACGGCACCAAAAATGAGGATAACACCGCCACCTTACAAGAGGGTGAAACTTATTATGTGATGGTGAAGGCCCGTGACGAGAAGTGGAATATAGATGAAAATAGGGCGGACCGGGGTGTGACTATGACTGACCTTTCGCCACCAGAACATGTGGCGGTGATCACCTCCACCATGTGTCAAACCACCCAACAAGAAATTGTAGATGGTTGTACCGGCGATGATGTTTGTACCTTCTCTCTCTCTTGGACAGGACCTGCTTCTGGTACAGATGATTATAAAGATCCCGAAGAGGGGGGAATTGCAAAATGGGTGATTTATGATGTAACTGGAATTGAAACCAACCAGATGAGTGAAGTGGGTATGACAACAGGTTCTATTCACCCCACCACCTATGTAGAAGTAGTAAATCCCAAGCAGCTCTCAAAAGACATTAATACCACTAAGCAGGGGACCGTCAAATATGTGGTGCATCCCTTTGATAAGTATGGCAATGAGAAACGAGATGGTGTGACCTGCTTACTTACATTGCCAGATCGAAGTGCTCCCAGATGGTATAATGATGCGGATGTGGAAACTCCGGGAGACCCCCAGATATCATTTAATCTAGAGGTAGAGCCTCCGGGTGTGGCTCTTCGCTGGAATCGAGCTAAAGATGATAACCCTAATGATCCTATAAACTATATTATCTACAAAACCAATGTGGAAAATGCCTTGCAATATGAAAAAGATGGTGGGGGAGAACTGGAGGATTGTACCGAAGCCAACTCCTCTGACCCGGTCCTCCTCGCGGATAAAACTTGTAAAATTAAAGTGGCGGTGCCAGATGCGGTCACTTTTACCGACACTTGGATTCAGGTGAACTCATCTTATACCTATGCAGTGAGGGCGAAAGACCCTTCTGGCAACATAGATCAAAATACCAAAACCAAAATTGCCTCGGTGGACGACGTTTTTTCACCTCGGATAAAAATGTGGGTGATTGAACCCACCACTGTTGATGGCAGTGGGGCCGAGGCCATTGCCATGTACTGGTATATTGAAGATATTCCGAAGTTAAATGATAATCTCGATGTGACTCTTTGCTATGGACCCAATGCCAATCTCTCCTGTGTGGATGGATTGAATACAATCCCTCTTGATTTAAAAGAGGGAGATATTGTCCATCGAAATCCTTTTGTGGGGGATCAAAGTGAGCGTTATGGTACATGGGAGGTGGACTTTAAAGACACTCCGAGAGAGGATGCCGATGCCAGTTGGGCTTGGGAATATAACTCAACCTTGGGTGTAGACTGTCGTGTGGGTCAATTTGGAGCGGGGGATGATCCCACTGCTTGTACTCGATCCATAAGTGATCCCAATTATCCTCTTTTATTCCCTCTTTCTAAACTGAAAGACAATGGCTATGATAACGAAACTGGTAATGCTTATGGTGTGGATGACACTCTTTATTTTCGCTTAGAGATCTCTGATGGAATGCCGGGGTCTTTAAAGAAATCGGCTCTCTCCTACCCAGTCATATACAGTCGAGATGTGGCCATGGCCTATGTGGATCCTGATATCTCCAAATTAAGATATGGCTACTGGATTGATAAATATGAAGCCTATATAAAGGATCATCCGACTAACGGTGCGGAACGTAATCCCATGGCTTTTAGCTCGGCTTTTGATGCGGCGGGAGATGACCGTAATTACTATAGAGCCAAGTCCATGTCGGATGTAGAGCCCACTTATGATAGTCTTTCCTACGATTTAGCGATGCTGGCCTGTGAACACCGAGGGCTAGGTTTTTCATTGCCTACACCTAAGGAATGGCTTGAGGGGGCGAGAGGAACCAACTATCATCCCACCTCTAATAAGCAAGACTATAGTTGTAATACAAACTCAAGGCATTCTTCATGCACAGGGGGTTGCGGCAGTATTGAAAGAGTGAGGAAAACCAGTTATAAGAGTAATGAAAACAGTGGCACTACTGAAGTTAAGGTCATAGGATTAGAGGGTGGATTCTTTGTGGGGAACAAGTGTGTTTCCGATCGGGGTATCTATGATGCCATCGGTAACCTGGCTGAATTTGTAAATATCTCTCTTTATATTGCTTCTAATAATGGGGGAGCGGTGACTGATCGCTTTATTGCTGGAGTGAATCCTTTTAACGGCTTACCAGATAAGAATAGTCAATACTCCCAAATGTTTTTGGACCCCTTTTATAATAAGTTGAAAGATTATCATAGTGACCCTAGCTTCACTGCTCATAAGCTCTGGTTTGATCCCGCTCACGGCTTACCAGATTTAAGACCTTCCACCTTTGGAACTGTTTTATATAACGTGAACACTGCGGGGAGTCCACTTATCAATCTTCCTACATTTGCTGTTGGAAAAGCTGCCGGTATTTATGTGGGGATTAAAGATTCTGAACATGAGATGGATCATGCCACCGTTGACTTTAATTTAGAAAGTGTTTCCTTTGAACACTCCATTACCAAATTTCATCATCCATCTGATGATGACCATTACAATGTGGGTTTTAGATGTGCATATGTTCATACCACCAGCCCTGAATTTACTCCCACCGGCTCACAGCTCTCCCGAATAGAACAGGATGAGCTGGCCGAAAGTGGAATTACAGTGGAGGATCGTTGTGATCCCAATAAGGCACTTCCCTATAACAAGCCCCCGGTGATTACCGGATTTAATGCTAAAAAGGCGGGTGATAATAAGTATATTAAACTAGAATTCCAAGTGACGGACGATTATACTAAAACGGAAGATCTTGAAGTCTTTATCTATAGGGATAGCAATGCCTCTTCTCCTAACGAAACCACGCTTTATGACGGTTTAGAATCTAAATTCACCATTGGTTTCTTTTTATCAGGAAATGATAAGAAAAAATCCTTCCGCATTAAAGATCAACTCTCGCCCAGTGGTCAACTGCATTATATTAACTCCAATTCTAAAAATGGGATCTGGGTGCAAGATAACACCACCAATTACAAAACACCCTATGTGTACAAGCTTTTTGTCAGAGATGAGTCCTGTGCCGTATCAGAAGCTGAAATTCTAACCGGAGTACTGCAAACTAGGGATATGGTACCTATTACTGCTAATAGTAAATTCTATGTGGATGGGAATCCGGAAACCTTCTGGATTGACCGTTACGAACAAACCGCAGAATCGGGTGAAATCAGTTACTATGATGCTTGGGCTAAGTGTGCGGCTCTAAATAACGGTGACACCCAAGGTCTTCCAGATGCAGAGTCTCATATGTTTAGATTGGCCAACTTTAAAGAATGGCAGATTGCCGCTTCAGGCACGCCCACCAATCCACCTTTAAAATTAGGGGCGGGAAATGCTTCTCGTAATTACGGTATTAATAATATCACCACCCGTTTTTGCTACAATGCAGATAATAATGCCGCGAATTACAAGATTGATCCAGACGAGACAAGGTTTTGTAATTCCTATTACACAGCGGCCAATATGTATGGTAACTTGGCTGAATGGGTAGATGGTCAAATTGCTTATGTGGGAATGGATGGTTCTGAACTCTTAGGAACCACCTATGGAAAAGTGGATGACATTCTGCAACTTGCTAGTGGAAATATTCCCAAGTTTAAAGTGAGTGCCTTTGGTCTTTATGAAACTTTGGATCTTGCCAACAGTTTTAGCTGGGAATACAAATTAGATAGTTTTGGTTTTCTCTCTGGCACTACAAATAATAACCCGGTGGATACCGACTTTTTACGCTATGGAGTAGACCAGTTTTCCAATATCCGTCATACTTACAATACAGCCAAGAGCACCTCTTATTATAACTTCTGGGGTGAAGACGGTTACGCTCATATGGGAACTCTAGCACTGCAGGCGGGTGGCTCTATGCGACTCTTAGATTATTCTAATGAGAACCAAGTAAGGAATAATGCTTACACCTATCGCAAGAGCAATTTTACTGCCCATTCACCGGCGGCTAAAATTAATACCTTTGATTACGATGGATCCAATGTAGAAGATGTTATATTTAAAAAACTCTCCGGTTACCGCTGCGTCTGGGCTAAGCAAGAGGCTCCCACCCCTAAATATTACATTACCTCGGTGGCTACCGCGAGAACATCTAACTATGACACCACCAATGAACAGCTCATGGTCTATGTGCAGATTGCCCCAGAGAACAATATACCACTGACCAATAACACCTATCGCATTGCGGTGGGAGTAGCTGAAGATGCTTTTTCTCTGGATTACCGAGTGGATGGCCAAAGTGGGTGTACTTATACCTATATTGATGATGTACCTAGTAAGCCAGAGCAGGGACTCTTTGTGTTCTATATTGGTAATGAGGCCATCTGTCAAACTCGTCCAGACCGACCCTATGGAATTCTTAAAGTGAAGCTCTTAGATGGAGATAGTTATACTGCCGATACCACTACTCATGAGGTTATAGTATCTGCCCAAGAAACCAAAATACCGGGGCATCGAGACGAATTTGATATGGTTTATATTCCTAAAGCATACAGTGGCTTGCCTTACGATTTCTATATTGATCGCTATGAAGCCACAGTGCGTAATGAAACCAACTTAGAAAGAGATGGAACCGGTGTGGAGGCCAGTCAAAGGGCTGTGGCAGACTCTCTAAAAGGAGCTGCTCCCACGGTAAATATCAGTTGGTCGGAGGCCCAAGCCGCCTGTGCTAGAAGAACCAACTATTTTAAAACCCAGGCTTCTAGCTTAAGCTATGATGTTTTCCCCACCTCCGGGGAAGCTCCTTTTGTGATCGATAATGTTGATATTTTTGACTCCAATGATAGCGTGGAAGAGACCTACTGGACTTTTAGACTTCCAACCAATCAAGAGTGGTATGCTGCCGCCCAAGGAGTGGAAGTGCATGGTCGAGACCGCTTTTTAGGTCCTTATGGTTCAGACTCTAAGTTTAGAAGGTATGGCGCCAATGTAGATTCAGGCTCCAGAGAAGATACCGGATTTCGGGGTGAACTGATGGAGAAGCCTGATACTGTTTCTGCTGTTTCAAAATATGGAGTGTGGAACATGGGGGGCAATGTACGAGAATTTGTGGCACTGAAGTTTGATATTGAATTAAGAACCGGTACTAATTATTGGTTTGAGGTGGATAGATATTATATTAATGAATACTTCTGGGGCGATGGAGAAGCAGACGTGGTGCGCAGAGCCTATGAAGATGGTGTGAGCACCTTTACAACCAGTAAATACACTAATATTAAATGGGAAACAGCCAATGCCGGAGATGGTAACGGAATTCAGTTTCCCCCTGTTAATTTAGGTGGAACGGCGGGTTTACCTGTTATGGATATTTTCTCACGATTTTGGCTGCCCACCAACCGTCCTTTTGGTTATGGGGATCGTGGCCCAGATCGTTGGACCGATAATATCCTTTGGGACAATCTCTTTGAAGATATTTCTAGCTATGATAATAATTATGGACCCTATAGACATGTGTTCGAAGAACCCTCCATTTATAACTATGATGGCAACTGGTTCAACATGTTGGAGGGAATCGTGATTGGTATCAGAGGAGGTTCTTTTAAAGATTACAATCTACCCCAAGAGGATCGACCCATCGATC
>CAYFLR010000023.1:59719-64634 GCA_964343805.1 uncultured bacterium
GTGTATTGATTCCGCAAGATGCCATAAAGAAACGGCATCCTGGTTGGCATACCTCGGATACCGCACCAGTTATGCCACCTGATTAGAAAGGGAAATGATGAAGCTTCTACATTTAAAGTTTATTCTCTTCTCTTTGAGTCTACTCCTTCTTATCTGGGCTTGTTCCAGTAAGGGGGAGTATGATGAAGAGGCGGACTATCTGGTGAAAGAAGCAGCTCCTATGCTGGAGGTGGAAGACAGAGCCAAAGAGAAAAAGCCTCCTTACAACGAGGAAGAGCTCCAGCTTTATCATCACCCTCAAAAGTTTGATATCGTTCTCCTCTTGGGGGATTACCACAAGCTCATTCCCATGTACGAGATGGACAATAATAATGAGATCGATCAAGAGCTGATCATTCCTTCTTCTATGATGAACTTGGTGCAAGAGTATGTGCAAGAAAAAGTGGTGGAAAAGTATCAATCCAACGTTGATATTCGCTTTGTAGTTATGACTGACTTAGGTGAACCCGCCGAGGTGGATGAGTTTTACAATCGTTTTTTGGAGTCTTTAGCTGATAATCACTTTGCCTATCCCTATGTCTATCTCAATCCCATTCCGATCAAAAAGGATCAGGGGAATTTCAAATCCATGAGCCAAGCGCAAATGAATGGCCCTAAATTGGAAAAAGAAGACCTGATTACCATGCTTTCTAAAACAGATAAGTTGAATGTGGTGGAATCTCTTCCTGAGGGGGGGCTGAATCTAGAAAACTACCGTGAAGGTGAATACCGGCTGGGAAACAAAATTAGAGAGAATCTGAGGCTCGATGCTAAGGTAATTTTTATCCATATTCCCACCCGCAAGAAAAGAAAACAGACCATGGTGGCCATGAATGAGATCATCTCAGATAATTTTGGTGACTATAAAATTGTTAAAATTCTCACCGAGCGTTATGATTTGATGCTGGCTGATACCGGACCGCAAATATATAAAGAGATGATCGATGAGCTGTTTATTCAATACACCCAATACCTCTATTTAGATATGAAAGCCAAGATGATCACCTCTATGAAATACTATCAAGATGATCCCTTGGTGCGTTTTGATTTAGATGCCGCCAGTTACTCCTTTCGCAACGAGGAGAATACTATTCAAATTCTCTCCTCCATGCCGCTCGATATCACCTTTGTGATTCGCTATGCGGTGAATTGGGCGAAGATGGATAATAACAATGATTCAGAAAGTGATAATAGTAATAATGATAGTGCCATGAGTAATGGCAACAGTAACAACTCTAATTAGTAAATCAATTCCAATCCTTGATCTGTAAATTTTTGATACAGCGCGATGTGCTCCTTTGAGGTAAAGGAGTAGAGTCTAAACTTTCCTTGTTTTCTCTGTTTTATTAAATTAGCAAAGAGAAGCAATCGGAGATGCTGGGAAATATTGTACTTACTGGAGCTGGTGGCTTCCACTAAATAGCTCGCACTCTTTTCCCCATCTAAGAGAGATTGCATTATTTTAAGACGGATGGGATTGCCCATGACGGAGAGCAGAGAGGAGAGTTTTTCTATCTTTTGTTGTTCTAGCATAGCATCCTCCTTAGATCTTAAAGGTATATTATAGAATATAGAAAACATATATTCAAATGAATAATTTTACCTTTGCTCAAGAGTGGAATATCAAAGCTGTTTTCTTAAGAAATAAACTGAAGTAAGATAGATCCTACAAATAGATAAAAAATGGAAGGGTTCACCATGATCAAATTAGCTTCTTTTATTCCCATTTCAATAACACTCATTTTCAGTTCCTGCTCAGGTTATTTTGATGGAGAAGAAACGGTCACCACCAGTGAAAGCTCTTCTTACGATTCTGTGTCGGGGCGGAGAACTCACTCCTCTTCCAAGTCAAGATCCAGAACCATTAAGAAGGGTTTTAAGATGGATTCTAAAAAGCTCAAGAAGTATAAAAAGTATAAGAAATAATCCCTTCATCTGCCAAAATCTTAAGAGAATTCCTATTACCCACAAACCTTGGAATATCATCATTCTATCGGATTCTCTCAGGCCCTTCACTCAAACTGTCGAAAAGTAAGTATGTTTTTTTTTAGCCAACAGGAGGTTTAACGTGCATCCTAGATCTTCTATTTATTACGCTATCTTTGCATTATTACTTACTTTATTTTTAGCCTATCAAAACTGTGGGGGGAGCAAACAATCCACCTCTAAAAAGTCCAACTTGCAAAGTGTGGAAGCACCCAAGTCCAATTACCAATTTCAAAAGGATCGATTGCTTATCACCTTTTTTGATATTAAGTCGGCCCAGCTGGTGGACTCCATGATGGAAGAAAATGATCAATTAGCAGATCAACCGGTGGATGTGCGTTCTCCTAATGATTTCAGCCGATTAAATGAGATGGATGAAACAGAGGAATTCTGTTCTTTTCTGGTGGCCGGTGATTGCCAAAAATCATTAACGACTCTGGAGGAGACGATTGATCGGATGGATGCGCGGGCCAAACAGGGTGAAATTTTAACCAAAAGTGAGAAGCAGACCATTCTTCGAGAATTTAATGAGGTGGCCAAAGATCCTCCCACCACTCCCGAGCAAAAAGCTCAACTAGAGAGAATAGTAAATAAATTTAATGACTCTCGAGTTCGGGTTAAAGACAACATGGTCTCTGCGGTGAAGGAGGTTAAATTAGGTAGTTTAATAAATTTAGCCCAGACAGCTGATATGGGTATAGGGGATATGTTAACATTAGGTACCAAAGCAGATACCAGAGCCAATGTAGAGGTAGATACCGCTGTTCCTCCCAACCTTATGCCAGAATTTCTTAAAAAATTCGGATCCGCTGGGGTTCAAGGTGATTTTAGTGTGAGTACCAATGGAAGTGGCGAGGAGCAGATTAATGGTGCAGATGCAGATATTCGTATTTCAGGGGGGGATATGCTCCCCGATACTAAAGGCACCATGGATTTTAAATATGGCAAAGAAAATAAAGGAGATGGGGCTCCAGCTATTACCAACCCTCAAGGAGAAGGGTATTCTTTACTGCTCAAAATAAATAGCGCAGATCGCTATAATCCACAAAGTGAAGAGCTTGATCAATATAGAAAAGATAAACACAACAAACACATTACTTACGGAACCAGAAGTGAGCAATATAGACAGATAGTTGATGACTACGAGCAAAAACTACAGAAGAGAGCCAAAGATGAAGCACTTCCCAAAGGAAGTTTTGCCAATAGAGCCATATTGACAGTCGCCCAAAAACTAAAGATGGATCCGGAACCCATGCAAGCCTTGGCCCAAAATGTGAAAGAGACCGAGTTTAATGGTCGCTATATAGATGAAACATGGAAGGCAAGGGTGGATGGAACTTTTTATCGAAACGGAGGAGGCGGAGGGTTTGATGTGGTCCATCGTCCTTCAGCTGCTAGAGTTACTGGAAATTCCAGGATGACAGGGAAGAACCAATCCATTTTAAGAACCGATTACCAGGTAGACATGCCGGGGATTGATGCCCGTGGAAATGCTGATTTAAATTTGGATAATTTCTATTACTATGGAAATTCTAAAGGGGAACATAGCTCTGGAGTCAAATTTAAATTTGATTGGGATGGAAATTTGGACAGTACCCAAACCCGCCTCAGGGACGGAGAATTAACCGCATTAGGCGGTCAAGTGAAAGCCCAGGTGGAGGGGGGATCCTTCGATCGAAATACCAAAACAGGAAAAGTGCAACTCTCTGGAGCAGCCCCTTCCTATGGGGGAACGGAATTTACCGGCGAATTAGAAGGGGGGCTCGACAATGCCAAAGGTCAGTTCAAAGGTCAGGCCCCAGGATATAAAATCAAGAGTTTTGATTTAGATGTGATCAAAGCCAATCCTAAAAAACGCACCGGCGAGGCAATTTTAAATGTGGATCATGAACTGGGAGATGCCTCTTTAAAATTAAGTTCAGATAATGGACGTACAGCCACAGTGACGGGGGATGCTCATTACGATGAATTTGGAGGTTTTACTGCACAGGTTAAAGATGGGACAGTCAATATGGCAACGAAAGATGGCAATGTGGATACCCATATTACTTCCGATCAAAATTATTTGGGAGAGGGAGGGAGCCTCGATGGAAAAGTTATATACAAAAACGGGATCCCTTATATGCCGCAAGGAAAACTGAACGCCCCTGAACATGGGCTCACCGCCGATGTGGAAGCGGGTGCCAAAACCAAAGGATTAGATGCTTTTTATGCCAAGTTGACGAATGTACATCACGAAGCCAGTGGAGCCACCGGGACCTTCAATATCGAAAAAAATAAAAAAGGCCCGGCGGGATTTGACGGAGTGGTGAGACATGAAGATGCCGATTTTGGCAACACCACTGCCGAATTAGAAGGGAAGTTGGACGGTAACCAAGAAAAAATAGTAACCAAAGCTAACATTGAAAATGACTCCTTTGGCGGAGTTAAATCCGAAGGAGCAGAGGTTAGCTACGATAAAAAGACGAAGGATTTTTTGATAAAAGGTGATGCCGAATTAGAAGCGGTGGAAAATTTAAAGGTTTCTTATAAAGCAGGAACTATGGAAGGAACTTTTGCTCGCATGTATGCTCAATTAAAAGGAAGTCACACCTCACAGGCTACCGCCGAAGAAAAAGCGGAGGGGGGTGAAGATCGGCAAACCACTTTTACGGGACAAGGTAATTTTAGCAAGGAGAAAAAACAGGGCTGGGCCCGCACCGAAGTGAAAACGGATGCGGGAGCAGAGGGACTAGGTGCTGATGTGAATTTGGAAGGTCGACTTAAAGACGGAAAAGGTGAAGTTCTTGGCGACTTTAAAGGAAAAGGAAGCATTAATTGCCAACATATTAAAGACGATTGATGCTATTGTAGTTCTAATTTCCTTTATAATAGCATATTTTTTAGATTA
>CAYFLR010000023.1:64644-67668 GCA_964343805.1 uncultured bacterium
AAGCATTGATGGATTAACGGGTTATATATCTGGTAAAGGAGATGGCAAGAACAATGAACTCAACGTTACCGGTTTAGATTATAGGGTAAAAAAAGACTTCCATGTTCCTAGTACCGAAATTGGTTTTGGTGACTATAAATTTAAAACTCCTGAGTTCTCTTATAATCTGGACGAGACAGTTAATCTACCGTCTTTAAAAATCGTTACCCGGGAAAAACCCGATGGGCAAATGGTGGCGGCTATTACCGGAATACCAGGTGAGTTTCCTATCAATTCGGTGTTGGATGTGGTTGAACCGGTTTTAAGTGGAAATGCCAGTGCTTCCATGGAAAGACTCAGACCACCTACTGCAGCTGGTGCAGATCAAGGGAGAGATAAAACCTTTGAAGAAAAAATATCTGAGTATGTTGGTTTTAAAATCGTAGATAAAATTAACGGGACTGAAACCGCTCCGGAATTAACCACCATTGTGACCGATAGTTTGGAATCCTATGGAAAAGAGAAGGTGAACCAAGCATGGCAATGGACTAAAGATGCCTCTATGGGAGTATTTAATGATGTAAACAGTGGAACCCGGGCCATGGTTCGTGATTTCAGTAACAAAATGGTTAATGTGGGAAAAATGGCAGATGATGCTGCAACCGCGATTAAGGTTAACACTCTTCAAAGGTTACGCTCTCAGTTTCAAAGTGGCAAAGCCAATCTGGTGGCTATGCAAACAGGAAGAATGAAAGGGCCTTTATTAAGTGATCATCAAAAGTCATTATTAAAACCCTGTTTTAAAACGGAAGCCTACTTTTTAGCGGCGGATGTGATTATCTACGTAACAAATGGAATTGACCGTTGTGGAGATACTCTCATTGTAAGTGCTCAAAGTAAGGCCCAACAAGAGCCTGTCAATATTACAGCGAAGTTTAGTAAGTTAGGGGAGTTTCCTTACAACCAAAACTCCACTTGGGTAGTAAGAAAAATTGAATGGCCAGATTCCATTAAAGACAGTGAATTAACCAAAGCCTGGCCAGCCCATAATATTCTAAATAATACGCTTTCAACCGATCTTTTAATCAATGCCATTACAGCTGTGAAAGAGCAGAAAAGTATAATTTATGCCAGATATATTGCCGAAGAGCAGTGTTTAATGTACCAAAGAGCCGGTATAAATAATACTAGGATTTGTGATCTATCCAAAGATTTAATCGTTTGGGAAGGAGTGCAAGCCGCCGCTTACCAAGAGTTTATAAATGAGGTGGAAGTGCTCTTGTTTGAACAAGCCTATCATGCGCAAAAAGATCTTCATGAGGAAGAGTGATAAGAAATGCTTTATAAAATTTTATTTAATTTATATTGACCTTTTCTAATCCAGTTAAACTATTAAAATTAAAAATAATATTTATTATACTCAAGCTATTCTTTTAAATGGTCGAGTCCTTGGTTATCTAGCAATATTAAAGGGAGGATCACTATGGAATATAAGAACAACCGCAATCCTTTTACTTCAAAAGGGGTTATCTGCCGAAGAGATTATTTGATTTCAAATTTATTTATCTATATTGTAGTAGGAATACCTGTTTCAATGGCTTTATTGGTGATCGCCAATAGTACGGGTTTACCTGCGGCGCTTGTACCCATAGGTTATGCTTTTGTGGTGCTTTCTTTATATTTCATAAATGATCTAAAGCGCATTAGAGATATTTTAGGGAATAATGAATTGGCCGTACCCATTGCACTCGGCATCCAAGTAACTGTTCTTTTACCTCTGTTTGCAGCTTTGTTTGACATGGGCAGTCTATCGACTATTTTAGGTTATGCCGTTCATGTTATCCACCTCGTAATGTTAGGCCTCCCAGGAAAAATTACGAGTGGCAGTGCAGATATCAAAGAGAAAGATAACGAGCAAGATAAGAATGCAGCCTAGCTATGTTTGTTATTTTTGATTTAGATGGCACCCTTTATGATACCTCTTCTTCGTTGTGCCCTTCTATATTCCGAACTTGCAGTGAATTTGATTTACAAGAACCCACGAGAGAAGAAATTTTAAAAGAGGTTCATGGATCTGCCTCCACTTTTTATCGAAGGCTTTTTCCTTCGCTTAGTTCCGAGGAAGCCGATCGCTTTTCAAAAAAGGCCTTCTCTTATGAGCTCGAAGAAATTAAAAAGAGTGGAGCCCTCTATGAGGGAGTGAAAGAACTGTTATTTTCTTTGCAAAAAGAGCATCAACTCGCCATTTGTTCCAATGGAGGAAAGCTATACATTGAAACCATTTTAACTCACTTTGATCTAGATAATTTTTTTTTAGATGTCTCTCCGAGTGATGGGGGAGATGCCAAAGTACAAAGATTAAAAGCTCTTTGCGATAAATACTCTTTTGATGCGGTGATGGTGGGAGATCGAGATGGAGATTTTATTGCCGCAAGAGAGGTGGGCATTCCTTCCATTGGTGTTTCCTATGGCTTTGGCAGTGAAGAGGAACTCGCCAAGGCGAGCCGGGTGGTGGCCCGAGTGAAAGAGATTGAAGGTGAAATCAATCTTTATTTTTCGGTATAAAGATGCACATCCCTTTGTGGGTAAGGAATAGAGATTTTAGCTTCATCCAGCACGTATTTCATCTTTTCATTGAGTTCAAAAAATACGGTCCAGTAATCCTCTGTTTTGCACCAAGGTCTGAGTACTAAATTGATGGAGTTATCACCATACTCAGTGACTCCCACGAAGGCAGCTGGTTCTTTTAATACTTTGGGATGCTCATTGCACATTTTGGTCAAAATAGCGAGAGCGGTTTTAATATCATCATCATAGCCAATCCCGATGGACATATTGAGTCGCCTGGTTTCCATGGCCGTTACATTGCGGATGATTCCTCCCGCTAAAGGGCCATTGGGGATAATGACTTTTTGCTGATCTGCCCGGGTAATTATAGTGCAAAAGACATCGATTTGTTGAACGGTTCCCTCTTCTCCTTGAGCTACAATGTAGTCTCCTTTTTTAAAGGGTCTAAATATAAGTAACAAAACTCCACCAGCAAAA
>CAYFLR010000023.1:67678-80999 GCA_964343805.1 uncultured bacterium
AATTTGCTAAACTGCCTTGCAGGGCTAAACCTACAGCTAAACCAGCAGCACCGATCACTGCCACAAAAGAGGTGGTTTCAATTCCCACCATGGAAGCCACCGAGATTAAAAGCAGTGCTTTTAACGTCCACTTTATGAGGTTCGTTAAGAAGGGGCGTAAAATGGGGTCGATATTCTGTTTCTCTAGGAGTTTTTTCACTAATTTGGTGAAACCATTAACCAGCCACAATCCCACTATTAAAACCACAGTGGCCAATAGCAGTTTGGGACCATAGAGTAAAAGTAAATTCCATAAACTTTCGCTGTAACTATTAATTTGGGTCATAAGTGCTCCCTAAGAAAAATAAAATCAAAAAAGTTTGGCTCACCCTATTATCTAAGCTCCTGATATGCAACTTAAATTCGTGATGGCTAAAGTAAGTTACTGAATATTCCGGAAAATTAAGAGAGCGGGTAAAAAAGGAGATTTTTATGCCATTACGTAATACTCATCTCAAAACGAACAAATACATTGTTTTGCCTGTCGTGCTGTCAGCAAGTTATCTGTTTATATGCAAAGATCTTTTTACCTTATTCGTAGGGAGTTTGGCTTTTTTATATGGTACTTATTTTTGCAGTCCGGATGATTTTGATGGGGCCTATAAAACCAAATTACTTAGCTTAAGGGGAATTCTTACTCTTCCATTTCGCGTGAGTTCTCGCTTTTTTAAGCATCGAGGTCTGAGCCATCATCTTATTTGGGGGCCGGTTTTTAAGTTGCTTTTCATAGGTTTCATTTGGTATGGGGGGGCTTATTTATTTTCTGTTCTCATAGCCCCTCTCCAGATGCAATATGTTCTTGATTATGTAAATCAGTATCCTGAAATCTTTTGGTATGGAGTGGCTTGCTTGTATCTCAGCGATGTATCCCATATCTTCCTTGACTCAGCATCTAGATTGGCTAGGTTAGCCCTTTAAAAATATGAATTTGAGGAGTAACCGATGCAAAATCAGATGGACTTTGACCGATATAGCCCGGATGTGGACCAAGAAGCCACCAAACAAAAACTCAACCAACTCATTACCGAAAGGCTCTTTGAATTAGCCAAGTTTCATGGGATTAAGTTAATTAACAACCCCGATGGCTCATTCAATTTTGCTTTCAAACCGGTGGATATCTATCCCAATAATTTTAATAAATCAGAGCAAGCGATTTTAACTGCGGGTGATGGATCTGAAGAGTCCATTGATCAAGCCTGTCAGTCTCTGCTGAATCGTCTGCAAGACTACGCCGTGGGCTCCGTTTTTGCTGCCTGGGATGTGGGAACACCTGAAATTATTGAGAAATGTTTGGTGTTAAAAGAGAATTAATTCTCCATGCTGAAATCTAATTCTAGGGGGAGAGACCGTCCGAAGGTAGGATCTCCTCTTTGTTCTCTTCGATAATAATTTTCTGCGGCCTGCTTCTGTCTTTCTACCTCACGGAGATAGTCGTTTTTCAGATAAGATCGCTCCATAATGAATTTGCAGGCTTCACTCTCTATGAGATTTCCGTTAAAATTTTCTTCTATGAAACCCGCGAGTTTTTTGGATTTTTTATCTTGCTGGATGTATTCGGTAATCAGATAAGCGATCCCATCCACAGCTAAGAGTGAGAGCGCCAGCGTATTTCCAAGAATAGCTTTTAAGGGAGGGGCCACCGTCCGAAAAAGATTCACGCAGCTGGTTTTTTTGAACATGCCTGCAAATTTCATGCGATCAATCGCTTCATAACGATCGTGCAGTCTTACTTGGATCCGTTCTAAACTACCTAGGCTGGATCTTAAATGATCTAAGGAGCGTTTATGCTTTTTAGAACTTTCCAACTCTCCTTGGGCGACTTTATTCTCTTTACGAGCTATTTCACCTTCAAGTCTGCCTTTTGCATAGTCTATAGCTGATAAAAACTCAGCGGATTTTCCTATTCGAGGGGTGGAGGTTAAAACTTGCTTTTTAATTTCTAAGTATCTTTCATATTTTGCCTTTGCTTCTGGTTTTCCTTTTTCTTTCTTGAGAGCTTCATGCTCATCATAGGAGAGACTCTTTTGGCCAAAAAGCAGCGGATTAAACCCTTCGCTTAATAGATGCTTTCTCAGTTCTCTCACCGTTTTCTTTTGCTCAAAGGCTAACTCTTCCTTGATGATAGAGCTACCTAACCGTTCATCTCGATAGGCCCCGAGAGCGATTTTCTCTCTTTGGATTTGATTCTCCATAATATTGGAACGGTTAATCAGAAAGTCACTGGCTCTTCTCGAAATGCTGCTGGCTGCAAAACTCGCAACCACGATGGCATGCAACCAGCTAGGAATTGAGTTTTCCTCCTCAATTATTTGATGCCATACGGATTCAATGGTTATATAGCGGGCGCAACTAAAATACTCACTATTACTGTAGACAGAGGATCTGCTGAGGGTAAGTCTTTGTTCAGTCAGAGGTGGTGCAGGATTGGCAATTAGTTGAGGTAACAGGATCAGGGTAAAAAGCAACAATTTGAGCTTCATATTTGGTTCCATTTTTTAAAGGCGTTTTTTCCATTTTACAAAATCTGAGGGGAATCTTCAAATTAGAGAGCGGGGAGGGGAGAGGTGTGACAAAACTAGCATTATAAAAATTATAACAGTACTTTTGACACAAAATTAGGTGAAAATTGTGTCAAAACAGGGGTTATGGAGGTAATAAGCTGAGTATTGACACTAAAACGAGGTAAAATCGTGTCAAAACTGGAGTTATAGAATTTATAAACAGACTTTTGGCAATAATAGGGCAATTAACACTTACCATAACCACTCTAATAGCTTTGTAACCCCCTTTTTTAGTTCAAAAACGGCACCAAATGCTGTTCTTAGAATATGAGTGACAGCTCATGCCACACTCTTCCCGCTCGCTACTCCTTGGGGATAGAACGTATTGCGTCATTACAAAATCACCCTCAATAATGAAAAATTCCAGAAGGATATAACTACCTGTAAGTACAAAGAAATATGGTAAAAATCAACTGTCTTCACCAGAATGTCGAAAAGAACTTATATACAAAGTGAGGAGTTTCATTATGAAAAAGCAAGTCGCCTTTTTTAGCTTTGCCTTTGGTTTTTTATTTTTACTCATACTTAGCTATCAAAATTGTGGAGATACGGGGAGCGAACTGAAAAGCATTCCAGGAAGCCAAGTTGGCAAGGGGGAAGTTGCGAGTGCTGATGCAAAAAAAGCGAACCAGAGAGTGGATCAAAGCCTTTTGGGAGTAAAATACACGCGGGTAGCCAATTTTCAGCGGCTTACTAAAGACCCTAAATCATCTCCGGTGGAACTCTACTATCATTTTGCAGACAACGAACCTCACTGCCGATATGATCAGAAAAAGGTCATGTTTTTGATGCATGGGAGTGGAGGGAAAGCGAGTGGTTGGTTAGAAAAAATTGAAACTCAGCAATTTTTGAAAGAAGCTCAAAACCAGTGTTGGAGTTTTATTGCTACCGAGAGCGTAAAGAGAACCCCCACTAGTAAAGCGGCCTCTCATTGTACTTTTGAGAAAAAACTTGAAAAAGGACAATGGTCCACCTATGGGGCGAGAGCTCCCTCGGATAAAACTAAATCAGAAGACATTAAAAGAAATTGCGATCATCAGCATCTGTTAAGTGTCAAAAGACATTTTCATTTGGGTAACACTCCCATTGCTATGGTGGGAATTTCAAAAGGGGGAGGCACTGTGACCTCTTTTGCCGCCATTGAAAGTACTATGGATGATCCTTCCCAAAAGATAGGTATTCGTGCAGTTGTTGCTTACATATCTACCGGGTATGGAGCCATAGCGGGTTATGATGAGACCTATAATGTTCCAACTGCTCTGCGTCTTATGGATAATGATCAAAAATTGAGTGTTAAAAATGGAACTGGGACTTGGCAAGATCAAGCTCGTGATTCCATTGCCTTGCTTTCTAAAAAAGCGGATGTGGATCAAGATATTGAATTTAAATATCAAGAGTATTTAAAGAGTGACTCTTTGAAAGAAATACTTGAAATATATGGGTTCACCGCCATGTTAAAAATTGGAAGAAAAAACTATCAGGAAGCTGGCTATTATTCTGCTATGGCATTTAATTGCTTTTATCAGATGGGGTTAATTGGTCCTTTATCTTTTAGTAACAAACAGGTGAATCTAAATGTGAAGCAAATGGAGCAGGTGAGTGAACAAACTTTTCTAATGAAAGAGTTTGCCATTACTCAAGGCCAATCTAAATATCAACAGGCCACAGGAGGATGTATGCTCCCTGCTAAATCCAAATCAAGGCGGCAGACCTTAGGGCAAGTATTTAAAACTAAAAGAGGCTTAGAAGGCGCTATTAAAAAACGACTGGCCGACATCAATGCAGAACACACTTTTACCCATAATTTTACAAATGAGACCTTAGACTTTCTAAATCGCAATATTAAAAAGGTTCCTGTTTCCTTAAAACCGATTCCATCAACCGAAACTCAGTTGCAAGAGATTGAGGAATTTTATCAATCAGAATCTAAACCGTCCAACACACCCATCTATGATCAATATGGAAACACAGATCTAAATGAAATCACCACTCCTCTGCCGGAACCCAAACCAAGTAATGACAACGGCTGTGGAAACAATAAATGTGCCTTTAAAAAGGGTAAAATGGGTAATAAATTTTGTAAGTGCAGAGGCTTGCAAGGAGCCGCTCCAAGAAGGTGTTGTAAATAGATTCGACAGGGTAGATAAAATTATTGATAAGGTGCAATTCTCAATCTTCTGACATAGGGTGAAACCTTTATAGTGTAAACTCTATCTAAGGAACAAACTCATGTTAGAATTGTCTACTTTAACAACCTTTTTTGGTTGGTGCTCTCTATTAAATATGGGACTGCTGACCCTTTCTACCTTCATTATTATCATCTTTCAAACTAAAGCCTCCACCTTTCATGCAAAACTCTTCAAAATAAGAGAGAAAGAAATTAAATCTCATTATTTTGTTTACTTAGGTCACTACAAAGTTCTGACCTTGGTTTTCTTTGTGATTCCTTATTTTGCTCTTAAACTGATGGCTTAAGCTTCGTTATCCCCATTTTACCCTCCTCCAACAAAGCTGCACTGCCCAATTGAGCTTTTAGGTGCTATACTTAGAATATAATCACAAAATTTTATATCAATTCAGGGAATCGTTATGTGGATCAGAATCATATTTATGACATTATTTGTTGTTAGCGCTCTATCTCTGCTTTCCAGTTGTAAACAACGAGGATGGGATAGTGAGCTTTCAGAGTGGGAATTGGGGATTTTTAATAAGCAAAGTAAACTGATCAAAGCCAAGATGTGGAGAGAAACTGAAGGAGGAAGATCTTGGACGGTGGCCGATGAGCATGCCTATGATGAGTGGATCAATACGGTACAAACAGATATTTTTACTCGCTGGGACATTCCCACCGATTGTGCCGATGCGGCCTTAGCACTTCGCTTTATTTTTGCAATCAAAGAGGGTTTGGCTCTCTCTTTTGGTGAATTCTCTTCCGTGGATTATTATCAAAATCCGATTTTATTTTTAAAGAAGGTGGTGGGTTACTTTGGCACCCCTAATATGAAAAGGGTGAGCTATCGGGTGAATATGTGGCATCAAGTGAATTATCGAGGAGGCAATTTCCTTCTTTATCGAGATAAAAAGGTGGGCCACACCATGCAGATGTTAGCACCCACTTCCTATAATGTTTTGCAGGTGATGCAGAGCACCGTTCCCATTAAAGTACGAAATTTGGTTAAATATGGTCTTTTTAGTACATCAGTTGAAAACCAGCACTTTAGAAGGTTTTATGCTATCAAAAGAACCGATAATATTCTGAGCCATGATCTCCAAATCAGTTTTAAAGCCCATCCTCCGGAAACAGATAAACTCCCCAATTGGTATGATTGTGTGAGTCAGGGGGAAAGTAATCAAACTCGGTTAGATCAAGTTCCCCTTTGGCAAAATCTTTTCAATATGCTCTCTATGTTCCAGATTAATCCGACTTATAATCAATCTGCAGTTATGAAACAGGGCTACCATTGTATTCAAAACCTCTATTGGTATCCGGAATTTATAACCGGCAAGCAGCAACTTCCTTTTCCTAACTATCGAATGGCGATAGAAGCTATGTATCAAAACGTCTGTGATTATGTTCAGTCACGCTCTGATGCGGTGAATGAAGGTTTTGAAAACTGTTATCAATCTACTGATGATGCTACTTCAAGATGTTCAGCTGATAAGTCTGGAGATTTCTCCACTCCCAGTAGGGACTATAAAATGTTTGAAAAAATACAGATGCTCCGAATCGCCATTTTAAAGCTGCGAGCCGCTGAATATGTTCATCGTACCTGTAAAATTAATTATAAAATAATGGGGGAAAACAAAACAAGAGAGGTCCAACTCTTTCAATCCAATGGAGATATGAGTATGTGGCTTATCTTGTTAAATAACCGTTATTTAAAATCCAAAGGAAAAAAAGAGAAGCCATTTGCTAATTCCATTTCTGATCCCAAATTGTCCATTCCTGAGAGATGGTCTTGTCCCAAGTATGATCATAGTCTGGTTTGTTTAAAAATTAGGTTTCCGGGAGATCTGGCATTGTACCTGCTTCAAGACGAAAGACTCCCTACTGAATTTGGGTCCTTGAAATTGAATCATACTTACTTTTTAAATAAGCTGGCCGAAAATAAAGCGAGCCTTTTTCGTTTGGGATCTATTTTTCGTAAAAACGTGAGTAATACCTGTCTCGCTACTTCTTCAGGGCGTATGATGGTACAAAAAATATCCCATCTCAATGATTATGTGTTAGCTAATTATATTACTCAACAGCAAGGTGACAACTTTTGTCAATCAGGTGATTTCTTGTTGGTCCCTGTAGCTTTAATGTCCCAGATGATCGATTAAGAATTCCATTGCATTTTAGAGAGAATACTCTATACAATTGAAACAGTTTGAATGCCAAAAAGAGGAACTATTATGTCCAATGTCCCCTTTTTAATATCTAATCGTGATGTAAAAATACCCCAATTAATCTATGGCACTGCCTGGAAAAAAGAGCAGACCACCCCATTGGTTTTAACCGCTTTAGAGGAGGGGTTTCGCGGAATTGATACCGCTTGCCAACCCAAGCATTATCGTGAAGATTTAGTGGGAGAAGCGGTTGCTAAATTTATTTTCCAAGGAGGAACCCGTGAGCAACTCTTTCTTCAGACAAAGTTCACTCCTTTAAATGGACAAGATCCGAATAACATCCCTTATGATCCGAGCATTTCTCTATCGGAGCAAGTGGAAGAAAGTCTCACTGTCTCTTTAAAAAATCTGCAAACTTCCTATCTCGATTCTTTGGTTTTACATTCTCCGCTCAATGAATTAGAAGATTTCCTCACCGTTTGGCGGACTATGGAAAGCTTGGTGCAAGAAGGGAAAGTCAGGCAAATTGGCTTATCGAACTGCTACTCTTTTCAGCTCTTTGAATATCTATGTCAAAATGTAGTTATTAAACCCTCTGTTTTGCAAAATCGCTTTTATGCCCAATCCAATTATGACAAAGAGCTCAGACATTTTTGTGATCAACATCAAATTTACTATCAGAGTTTCTGGTCTCTCACTGCCAATCCTCATATATTAGCTCATCCCACTGTTATTCAAATTGCCAACCATTTTGACAAGACAGCAGCGCAAATATTTTTTCGCTATCTTAGTCAGAAAAATATCATACCACTTTCGGGAACCACAGATAGAGTTCACATGCAGCAGGATTTAGCTATTTTTGATTTTGCATTAACATCGGATCAAGTAGAACAAATAGATCAGCTCATTTAAAACTATTATAATTCGGTGATTCCTTCTTTAATGGCGTATTTGGTAAGTTCCGCAATGCTGTGCAATTTTAACTTGCTCATGATATTGT
Organism: uncultured bacterium; assembly: GCA_964343805.1. Lineage (GTDB taxonomy): Bacteria > Bdellovibrionota_B > Oligoflexia > CAYFLR01 > CAYFLR01 > CAYFLR01. The sequence goes on from CAYFLR010000023.1 coordinate 75,611, forward strand.
GGCGATGGGAATCGATGGTTTTTATACTTAAACCTAGATTATAGGCAATTTCTTTGGTGCTCTGTCCCTCTGCTAGCAGTTGTAATACCTGCATCTGTTTATCGGTGAGTGCAGCTTGGTTAAATTTGACCGGATCCGAGCTGGAAAAATATTTTTCCATCCCTGGTTCAGAGAGGGTTTTACTGAGATAGCGTTGATCTTTCATTGCTTGACTGATGGCATGGTTCAATTCTTTAAAGGCACAGTCTTTTAAAATATAGGCATGAGCTCCGTTTTCGAACATTCCTTCTATGAACTTCTTATCCTGATGCATGGAAAGAGCGATGACTTTACAATCGGGGGCGATCTCTTTGAGCTTTTTAGTGGCGGTGATTCCATTCATATCGGGCATGGCCACATCCATCAAAGCAATTTGCGGAGGATCTTTTTCAACCATACTGAGTGCTTCTCTGCCATTGCTGGCTTGACCAATCACTTGGTAATCGGCATTCTTCTCTAATAGGGCAAGGAGACCCTCTTTAAACATGAGATGGTCATCGATAATGAGTACTTTTATATTGCCAGTCATAAGACTCCTTTTTGTTAGATACTTCTTTATACTTTGTTTCAACCACTCTCGCAATCTTTAACTCGAGTTAATTTCGCTAGGCGACACTAGTTTTATACTGAGACCTTGATGCGGGTTATTGGAAGTGATGAGATCTCCTCCAATCGCTCTGATTCTTTGAGATATGCTATAAAGACCGAATCCTTTTCGTTGAGTGGGAAAGAACTTTTTATTATCAGGAATACCAATTCCATTGTCATTTACAGTTAAAATGATTTGATCTGTTTTGTATTCTAAGGTGATTTCAATCTTGGTGGCTTCTGCGTGTTTCACTATATTAGTAAGGAGTTCCCGGGTGGCACGCAGCAAGAATATTTCTAACTCTTCTGAAAACTTTCCCTCTCCAATTGGATGAAAATGATAGTTTAAATTATTTTTTGAACTAATATCAGAAATCAATTCTTCCATAGCTGAGTTAAAACCCAGCTGATAGAGAACTGAGGAGCTCAATTCAAAAACTAAATTACGAATTTCCGAAATACTTTGATCGATCAAGTTGAGAGATTTATCAAAGGATGGTGAATTTATTTTTTCTGTCTCTTCAATATCTTGTAGGTAAATTTTAGCAAGAGCTAAGTTTTGGCACGCCGAATCATGAAGTCCAGATGATATCTCTCGGCGCTCCTTTTCTTCGGCTAAAGTGAGTTCCATTGAGAGAAGACTCAATTGATCGGCCTTTCTTCTATCTTGGTACCAAATCCAGAAAACCAGTAGAATCAAAATATTCAGAATGATAGAGAGGGGCCACACTGTCATTTGAACGATTCGGAGTGGTTGATAAGCTTCTTTAGTGTCCATTTCAGTAGCGATGCCATAATTTAGCCTCTTATCCCACGTCCAGGTTCCGATCACTTGCACTCCCCGATAATCTCGGTAGCCCTCTAAGTCCATGCCTGACTGTTCTTTGGTGGCAGAGGTGGCCATTAGAGTGAGGGGCCAATATTGGGGGGCCTGAGTAGGAATATAACCTTTCAGTAAATTTCCTCCTGGATCCTGAATAGTAGAGTTAAAGGCACTGGTTTCGGTACTGGAAATGGATCCAATTTGACGGAGATGGTGTTCAAATCGGCTAGTGCTGAGGAGTTTAGCTTCTTTATCAAAAATATAAGTCTCTCCTGTATCTCCATAGCGGGCAAAATTTGAAATCTTTTGAAAGTATTCATTGGGGGACAAAGATATGGCTAATAGGGCGATCACTTTATTGTTGTAAGAAATTGGTGCAAATATAAGTAGAGAGGGTTTATCTACTTGGCCCTGAGGATTTCTGTCATGTTGAAAATGGATAGGAAGGGTTTTTAAATCTTTTTGGAAAAGTTTCTTTACTGGGAATGCTTTCAAAAGATGGTTTTCTCGTTTATCAATTTGCCCTTTTTGTGAGGCAGTTATAATCTTGGCCTTTGATGATAGGATGAGATAACCTAAATAGCCATTTTGTTCTAAAGAAGGCATAAGTTCATGCTCAATTTGTTGATGAAAATCCTTGGGGAAAGGGTGGGCACCTGGTTCCATTAAAGATCTGACATTACTTTTTAGAGAAGGGCTTTTACTTAAATGGTTGATCACTTGGAGATGTTTGGAGGTCCATTGAAAGGCGGTTTCTTGAGTCATATCCAAAACAGTTTTGAGGTGTTTTTCGAGGCCGTTTTGAACCCGAGTCTTCATGAAATGAAAAAAAGTAAGGGTGATAGAGATATTAATAATTAATAAAAACCCAGCCAGAGGGTAGAAGAATTTTGAATTCATAAATTGACCTCAAGAGAGGGGGTAGTGTGATGAGATTTTTTATTATTCGTACTCTTCTTCTCCTTCATCCTCTCCATCTGTCCCCTCATAGAGTTGTTTGAGGGAGTCATGGATTTCTTTAAGCTGAGGATTATTATTAATTGTCTCTTGCAGATTTTGAACTGCATTTCCGGTTGAATTTGAACCGTCACCCCCAGGTTGTCCTTGATTGGATGACCCTGTATCGATATTAAGAAGTTGATTAAATCCTTTAAGGTTTCCCAATCCTTGCCCCAAGCTTCCTACTTCCCACAATCAATCACATCCCCCAGTTCACTCAATTGAATATCTATCGGCATTGTCCTTGTTAAGAGCTTTTTTCTGATCATCACCTTTTTAGCCGACTTGAGATTAATGGTGAGGAGAGCTGTTCCATTATAAAAACCTTCCGTTTCAGCATCGAAATTACTAATTACGAAGCTTTCAAACTTTACAGAATTATTCCCATAGACTCCTTTAGTATCATATATAACTTTTCCGTTCTTTTTACGAAAAGCATCTGTCGAAGCTGTCCCTTTAATCATCCTTTTTCCCTGAAAGCTTCGAGCACAAACACCTGGTTTACTCATATACCCTTTAAAGTCAGTCATGATGTCATTTATCTCAGCTTTTACTTGGAGAGTAAGCTGTTTTCGGTTCATATGACTCATAAATTGCATAAATCCAACGGCAACAAAGGATAATAGTCCTATTACCATCATAACTTCTACTAAAGTGAACGCACCTAAATGGTTTCTTTTGGCCACAATATACCCCTTCTTTTTCAAGTGTTATAAATAGAATATCATGAGGATATAGCTAAAGGAAATTAGTTATTTAGTTGGTTCAGCTGTAGCCTTTTATTCTATTTACAGCTGGTGAACAAGTTTCTAAGGGATAGAAAATAAAAAACAATTAAATAAAAATATGGTGTTATAATAAAAAAAATTTAATAAATAATAAGATTATTTAATATTTAACTATATGAACCGATCTTAAATGGTTAGAGAGTTTATGCTGAAATATGTAGAGAGGTGCGTGATGTTTAAATTACTAAGAACTTTGACTCCATTTTTTTCTTTTCTTGCCTTACTGCTCATTTTAAACAATTGTGAGATGCTGCAACAAGAAGAAGCCAACGATAACAATAACGACTCTGAAGAAGAAATTGAAGAAAGTGTTGTGATTACCTCCCCTACCGGAGCTCCGGCTACTGAGGTTAAAACCTATACCAAATCCACCCCCGATTTGACTCAGCAAGAGGTGGAAGGAAAGATCGAGACCCTCTTATTGAATCGGGTTGAAGATCTCGAATCCACTATGGGAGCCTTTGAGGACAGTGAATTCTTTAAAGATGATGATAAAGATGATGACAGTGATGATGATAGTGATAAATATGATTCCAAAGATGATGACAGTGATGATGGTAATATCTTTAGCTTAATTCGAAGTGAAGACGATGAAGATTTTGTGGAAGGGATGATGAGTCTTTTAAAAGAACTGATTATTAATCCGGGCTATCTTGAAACTAAAAATAAATACCAACTCACCTATAAGCTAAATATCGATAAGTTTTGCGAAGAGGGTGAGGACGAGGATGATGAGGATAAAAAAGATGAGGAAGATGAAGATAAGAAGTCCTCTTCTGAAAGTGACCAAGAAGACGATAAAAAAGACGATTTATTTTCTGATATCCTCGGTGATGTGGTTGAAGAAATCGAAGAAGAGAGTAAATCCACTGAAGATAGCACTTTCTTTCTAACAGCTATTGAAGATGACGAAGAAGACGATGAAGACTGCACTCAGTTTTTTAGTGATCTCAAAATTCGTACCCGCGTGACCAAATTACCAGATAGTGGATATCAAATTGATGCCCTAGTAGGAAAAGATGCCATAACTCCTCTTTCCATAACCCTCACTGCTGATACTGCTATCATTAATATCTATGCCGCTAATATTCCAAAGATACTCGCTATCTTTGCTGATGAAAAAGATTTTGTAGCCACCACGGACTTTAAAGGGATCTTAAGCCTGGGTATTAAGAAAGAGAAAGATAAACACTTAACTGCTATTTTACAAACTATTGGTGAATTATCCGGAGGTTTTAAACTCGCCGATGAATTCGAAGTTAACTATAAAATTGAGGAGTCTGAGCTAGTAAAACTATCCATCGATGGAACAACCAAAATCATAGGTGCCGCTCTTTCCTTAGCCGGGCTAAGCTTTGATTTCCCAATGGCTATGACCATCGATGAAGAAGATCGACCCGATGATGATTTGAAAAATCTTTATTTATCCATTGAAAAACTCCTAGGTAAATTCCAATTGGATGCCAACACCGATAAATTTTATGTGCAAGGTTTAAGTCTAGGAGAAAAGGCCAGCACCCTTAAGTATGGCGATGACACTCTGCTATCTGTGGACGCTACTGCAGTGAAAGAGGTAGATATAACTTTTAATTTTGATTTTGATAAAGAAGAATTGGATTTAGATTTTCCCAAAGGTTTTGATCTCCAACTGCTCTTTGCTTTTAAACATATCAAAGATATTATTGAAGACCTGCCCACTCCTTTTGAAGATGATACTTTTTCTCTCTCTTTAAAAGGAACACTACCTACTTTGAAGAAAAAAGAGGAGGTTCCCCTTGAGGTGAAGACTGGAATAATAAAAATCGGATCCACCGCCACTGGAGAAGAACTGGAAGCTTCTAAAGGTCAGTGTGTTGATGTGAATGAACTGGAGGATTTTGATAACTTCATTGAACTTTTTGAAGTCAAAGATAGCTGCGAATAAGGCAATATAAAATAACACTCGTTACGAAAAGAGGGCGTTCATTTTTATGAATTGTCCTCTTTTTCATCCACGGTAAGCGTATGAAAACAAACTAACCCGTCTCGGCATGTGATTTATATAAATGCAATATCATTCACGATTTCAGCGTAGCTTCGGTTATAATAATCATCACTTCCCCTTAGTACTGAATAGCGAGTGGATTTGATGATTTTTAAATCTACCAGCTTT
>CAYFLR010000024.1:0-5191 GCA_964343805.1 uncultured bacterium
TTTTGCTCTTTTAGAGGCAATATAGGCAAAGTAAGCGAAGGGAATCACAAACAAGCGATAACCTAAAAAGAGCCAACGATCTTCATAAGAGTAAAAAAGATCACATGCCCAAAAAAGCAAGTAGAGAGGGGTAATTTTAAAGAAAATATCTCTGAGCACCTGCCTAGTTTCTTCTAAAGCATTGGCTTCTCGAATTTCATTGATGGCGATTTCTGGTTCTTTCATATCATCACTCCACGATCCCTCTTTATCGTAAAAAGTTGATAAAAAATTAGGAGTTTAGAAGTCCCTTGTGTAAGTGATTATAATGATTTAAAGTTAAATTCAAACTCAAGGAGATTTGTTATGAAAAGGACCCTCCAGTTAGGACTCACCTATCTGTTTACACTCATTATTTTACCCTGTTGTGATATGGTGACGGAACTTATCGATCCTTCAGAAAATGACAATTCCAACTCTGCAACTCAAGCCCCCGCCAAACCATCAGGAAACTATCTGACCATCGTAGGTGAGTGGGAATCTAACTGCGCCCTCGTAAGTGATATGGAAAAAGAGGAAGATTCACAGCTTCCTTATGAACCCATGAACCATTCAGCTCCAGATGATTTAGAAGAAGAGATCGAGGAAGAAGGAGAAAGCTCAGATTCAGATGAAGGTTTAGCAGAAGAATGGCTAACCGAACATTGCAAAGAAGCCCTTGGGAAGGATTATGAATACCACCCAGAGGATTACTCTCTCCTTCTTTACGCTTGTACCTTTGATGCAGATATCCCTTTGACAGCAACTTGGGAAGACTCTTGCCAAGAAGGATTTAATAGTTTTAAAGAGACCCAACTTTTAGGTGATGAACTGATTCGCATTGGGTGTCTCAAAGAGGAGGAAAGCCCTTCTAATAGCAGGAACTTTATCGTCGATGTCTTTAATCTGAAATACTGCCAAGACGGAATCCATTATGATGTAGAGGTGGATGCAGAGTTCGTGAGTGATCTTCCCTTATCCGTGCACTGTATCATGGATAAAGAAACCCCAATGCCAGAGGGATGGCAAAGAATCTGCCAGGGAGAGATGGAAAGCTTTGAGAAAGAAGGAGCCTTAGACACAAAAGAATATGGCTGTAAAATTATTGACTATGAAGAAAACACCTCCCTTAAAAGCTACGCAAACATCTACCAACACCGATTTTGTGATTCAGGTAATTTCCATTATGCTTATGATTTAGAAAGCTCCAGCTTGGAATTGGGAGCTTTTAGCTGTCTCATGGCGAAAGACCAGCCGCTTGTTGCGGGGTGGGAAGTATCCTGTCCAGAGTATTTTGAAGCTTATCAAGAAGAGGCTCCATGGAACTCCAAATTTACTATTTTTGGCTGTTATGAGCGTCATTTTGCTCGCCCCACTCCGAATGAGTGGGATTACTATGCGGCATCCCAAAAGGGAGGAGGCATTTTTATTGAGACCTACTGCCAAGATGCAGAAAGTCATAACGACATCGCTTTCAACGACTTAGGAGAGGAACTCATCATCTCCTACCAATGCTCTTATTCTGAAGACCAAGAGATTCCCTCAGACTGGGACAGTGATTGTCCAAAAGGTTTTTTCCCCTTTCAAGAGAACCGCACCATCGGTTGTAAGTTAGAAGATGCTAAATTGAATCCTAAAAGTAGTAAACAATTTCAAAAGTTTGATGGCAAAGGAGAGTTGCACCTCAAAATAGAGAGTTACATCAGTGAAAACTGCCAAGGAAGTCCGTATGTAAAAAACAAAACATATCAATACCAAATTGGAAACCGACTCGATTCGGGAGTCACGGAGCTCAATCTCACCAATGGAGAATTCCAGACCTTCCTCTCCTTTCAACTCCATCCTCAGCATCTCTCTTTCAGTGTCATGAAATCTTATAATCTTGATGTGGATAAAAGACCAGTGGTTCAAAGTCAGGTAATAAAATTTAAAAGACCATAGTTAAAGAAAGAAGGAAATTCCTCCATCATCATCGTCTTCTGGTTGCACATCAACACGATCTTTTATTTCCGCAAAATAGTTACGCAGGATCTCTCTTTCCTCTTCCATAGTAGTGATATCGTACATTTTATTTCCAAGGGGCTCAAAATTTTCATTTTGCGGATCGTACACTTCTATAATGGCCTCTTCGTTTAACTCTCCCGCTGTTTGTTCCAAAGTCACCATAAACTTTAGTAAATTGTTAAAGTGCTGCTGAAGACGATCTTGATACTGGAGGGCCATCACAATAGGGTTAATAAGCTCCTGAATTGTTTGATCTTTAGATGATAACTGCTCTAAGGCTTTCACTAAATATCCAGCATGCCCCTTTTTCATTTCTCCAGTGGTATCTTTGCTGAGAAGTTTGCCGCTATCCAGGGAGTTTTCCAATTGCTCTTTTAAAAGATCAATGGATTTTAAAGCCTCTTTGGAAAGACTGGTAATTCTTACAGAGTCCTCCATAAGATGATCTAATGAAGCCCCCACTCGAACAGTGGAAAGCTCTGAAGTCTCAATGCAGTTGGTAAAAGATTCCTTAAAAAACTCTAAATTACGTTTGAGCAATTCAGATACGGACATCATAATATTTGTTCTGTCTAAGCTAGCCATCTTTACTCCTAAGTATTCCAACATTCCACTTCGATCATATCCTCTTCTTTATAGTCATTGTTATCAAAGAAGTGTTTATGAAATAGCTTTCGTTCTTCCGACATTGTTAAGTTCTTAAAAAGTGTTCCTAATAGGTCATCACAATTCATCTCCACATCAAAATCCTGCTCATTACTGGCTGCAAATTCAGCGATAGCTTAAATATTTGCTTTTAAATGAGAGACTTTTTGGGTGAGAATATCTTCACACTGGAGTTCTAAAATGAGAGGGTAGGTTTTCTCTTTTAGGCCCTTATTCAGCCGAGCCACAGACTCCAGCTGCTTCTGCATCCCAGACAAGCCAAGCCGATCATCCTTTTGCTCTTCACTTTCCTCATAGTCAATCTCTTCTCCCGCATCGGCTTTTTCTAAGAGATCATCCACGATATTATCCACATCTTTATTGACCTTCTCCGACTTTTCAATGAGCTCTTCTGACTTCTCTTTATACATATTATAAAAGCTGCGAAGCTCTTCACACTCTTCTTCATTAATGAAGCCGATGCCTTTTTCCAAAATGGTTTCTGTTGCTTCCTGTAAGGATGCCAAAGAGATACTCAACAAATCACTGGCCAGGGCAGCATACATAATCACATATTCCCGCTGCTTTTCTTTAAAGCTTTTGATAATTTCGCTTTCCATATGAAGATCCTCTCTAATTATTATTGGTGAAGCTATTGTATCATATAGAGGGTTGAATTAACTATTAGTTTGCAAACTTATAAGAGGGGTGAGATATGTAGGGCAATTTAAATTTGCTTTGTGAGCGGAAAATTGGTGCAAAATTATTCAAGACCTTGATCTCCTCTACAATTTGACCGATTTGAATGCTAAGATCTTAAAAATGCATGAGTAATACCATTCTCTAGTGGTTAAGAAAAAAAAACACCACTTTCCCGCGCACAAAGAAAATATAAGGATATAAGGATATAAGGATATAAGGATATAAGGATATAAGGACGAGATCATGAAAAGAGACCAAATTCTGCAGCTACTTCAAAGCTATAAAGAGATTCACCCATCTGAACAAGCGACCGTTTCCAAGTTTAATCAGTTTATCACCCAAAATAAACAATGCTTTGAACGAAGTTTGCTCATCGGTCATATAACTGGGTCTTGTTGGCTGCTGGACCTTAGCCGAGAAAGAGTTTTGCTTACCCATCACAAAAAATTAGGCAAATGGATCCAGCTAGGAGGTCATGCCGATGGCGACCCTGATATTTTAAATGTGGCCCTGAAAGAGGCGAAAGAGGAGTCAGGTAATAACCACATCATCTCACTTCAGAATCAGATTTTTGACATTGATGTGCATGAAATTCCTCCTTACAAACAAGTTCCCACTCACTATCACTGGGACATCCGTTTTCTCCTTGGCATGAACTCCACTGATCAAATCCAGATGAGTTCGGAATCCAATGATCTCGCCTGGTTTACCTATAAGCAACTAACTCAGCACAATTTTGAAGCATCAATGCAACGAATGACCGCTAAGTGGCAAGAATGGCTTCAAAAGTAACCTGATTTTTGTTACCCTGCCTGGGTAATTCTCAAATCAGGAGGTAGGTATGTTTTCTAATTTTAATTCATTAGGTCTATGGATTGTTTTTTTTGGCGCATGTGGTTTTATTTATAACTGGGTCCGAGCCAATATGCCGGCTGAATCTAAGTTTCCCACTGGTTTTCGTAAAACCATCCTTGTTTCTATCCTGGGAGTGGGCTTTTTCTTCATGTCAGTTGGTTATATTTTCTTCTATGCCAAACCGGGCATGAGCTATCTAGTTCAATACCCTTGGGGAACCCAAAAAGCGGTTCTTAGTCCAGGTTTTCATACTCGTTGGTTTGGAGACCTGCTTCCATTTAAAAAATTTATCACCGTGGGTTTTATGACCCGACAAGAAGAAAAGGATCAGCAAAGTGATGGCACCAAGTTCTCCGGTATCAATCTTCCTCAACAGATTCGGTTCCATGATTCGGTGGTGGCTAACGTCAAAATGACAGGCCGATTTGAGCTTCCCACCGAGCCAGTTAAATTTCTGCCCATGGCATTAGCTTATCGAAGCCAAGGGAATCTCATTCACTCCACCCTGATTCCTATTATGCAAGAAGCCATGAGAAACTCTGGACGGATGTTTTCCGCCCAAGAGTATATTGGAGGTAAAGGGGGTGACTTCGAAAACGATGTTCTCGATCAAATTAGAGATGGAATATACCTTTTAGACATCAATGAAACCCGAACTTATGGCGGCAAACAAGAAATAACCTCAGAAGAAACTCCCACCGTTCAACAAGATCAAACTGTTCGTGTAGAGGTCACTAAGCGAGTAGATGGGAATGGCATACCTCTTAGGAAAGATGCCAAACAGCACCCCTTAAAGAAGTTTGGCATTCGTTTGGTTCAGGCCAATATTCAAGATGTGGACCCCGATCCCAAATTTAAAGAGAAACTGCAAGAGCAACGAGAAGCAGCAGCCCAGGTGGCTATCGAAAGGCAGAATGCTAGAAAAGAAGAGGAAAGGAAAAAGAGTATCATCGCGCAAGGTGAAGCA
>CAYFLR010000024.1:5201-14470 GCA_964343805.1 uncultured bacterium
GAAGCAGAAAAGGCGCAAGAGAAAATCGAATTGCAAAAGGCTCAAATTCGCCAGGTGGTAGCAGCTGAAACCCTCGCTAAAGAAGCCAAACAAGTGCAAGTAAGAAAAGTAACGGAAGCCAACACCCTTAAAAAAGAAGCTGCCATTGCCAAAGAGAGAAAAGTTATTGAATTAGACACCGCCAAACTGGAGGCTCAAAGAATTGAGACTCTCGCAAAGGCCGAATCTCGCAAAAGAAGACTTTTGATGGAAGCTGATAATGCCCTGGAAATAAGACTGCAAGCCTATGTAGATAGCATCAAAGTTTTGGCCAAGTCCATCGAAGGGAAAGACGTGGTTCCCAAAGTTGTTATTGGGGGAGGCGGCGGAAAAAAAGGGCAAACCATGAGTTCCACCGACTTTATCTCTTTATTAATGGCAAAAGCGGCTAACGATTTAGGCGTGAGCCTCAATGAAAGTATTGCTGCCCCTGGTAAGAAATAAGAACAATCACTTTTTTGAAGTTGCTTTTAAGGCGGTTCCTAATTGAGGATATTCTGAAAAGGGGTGAAGAATAAGGTGCATATAGTTATCAGTGCCGTTAATCACCCCGACTAAACTCATCACTTTCTCTTTACCTACGGCACAAAAAAGTCCTGCGCCCGAATCCTCAGTTCCTGTAACCCCAGGCGATTTGAGAAAAATTTGATTTTTTTCTGGATTGGTGTAGGCCACCTCCGCTAAGGTGCCATGAACCTCCATTTGATAGGTTTGGTCTGGTGATTGTTTGAAACCAGCGCTCCATATTTCACAGCTTTTTTGGGCGATAAGAGACTCAAGATCAGGCACCGTTAAGGTCTGATTGATAATAGCAGACTTCTGCGTAAAGGGTTTTACCACCTCTACAATTGCCATGACTGCTTTGCCCTCACCCATAATCTGCAAGGGACTTTTATGGGAAGCATCATATTTCCATTTGAAGAGAGCTAAAGACTCTTTAGAAGGACATTGAACCTCCATATAAAAGTTCTTATTACCCCAATCTTTGACCATGGCACATTGACTGGCGGTCACCACATGCTGAGAGTTAAGAACAATAGCAGTGCACATTTCACTGGGAGTAAAAAATTGCCCCGCTTTATGGCCGATGACAAGTCTACAAACTGATGGAGGGGCTTTTTCATCCGCTAAGTATTCTATTTTGCCAAAAGTTTTCTCATATTTGACGGCAGAATTGGCCGGACGCCTCTTACATCCAAGAGTGAAAATAATCAAAGCCAGTGTCAAAATTAGTATTTTGTACATCTTTATTCCCCTTAATTTTGGTGATTACTTTCATGATAACACAGAAGACTGACGGGGTTCTATAGTAAAGCCAGATATTTTACTTCCGATTAGTCCATAAGAAAACCAGAATGGATAACAAGGTCAAACCGGCAAAAGCGAGGGCCAAAGGCAAAACTGTGCCATTATAGGAACGGCCAATGAGTACTCCAAAAAACAGCGACAGCATGGATTGTGTCGTCCCTATTATTGTGGAAGCTGATCCTGCGATCTTTCCATGGGGTTCCATCGCCATGGCGTTAAGATTACCAAACAATATTCCCAGTGAGAAAAAGAGAAAGAGTAGGTAAATGTAAAAAACCCAAAAGGAATCTTTATCTATCAAAAAGTAATAGAGCAAAAAAAGCAGGGCATAGCCAAAGCTGGAAAAAAGCCCCAAGGAAACCAGTTTTTTAGTGCCAAATCGCAGAACCAGTTTGGAATTACTAAAGGAAGCCACTCCGATAGAGACCGCTAATAAACCAAAATAGAGAGTGAATTTAGTTCCTAACTCGAACTGCACCTGTAGAATTTGTTGAGCACTATGCAGATAACCGAGCAGCGAACCAAATATCAAACCGGCGATCAGGGTGTAACCCAGGGACTGCCGGTGGGTTATAACCGCTTTGATAGCAAATTTAAAATCACCCAAGGAAAGATTTTTTTTATATTCTTCACGCAGGGTTTCAGGCTGTCTTTTGGTAAACCACAACAAGTTTAAGATTCCCAAAATAAAAAACATGATAAAAATCCAGCGCCAAGAAGCTATAAATAAGACCAGTTGTCCTAAACTCGGAGCAAGGATAGGCACCAGAATAAAAACCGTCATTATCAGAGACATGACCCGGGCCATTTCGCGCCCTTTAAAACGGTCCCTTATAATCGCGGTGGTAACAATGCGAGAGGAAGCAGTTCCTAAGCCTTGCAAAAATCGACCGGCTAAAAGGTAGTGAAAATTATTTACCGTAATGGTGATCACACAGCCTACTAAAAACAGTGAGATTCCTAAAAATAGAGCAGGTTTTCTACCATAGGCATCAGCTATCGGACCATAAAACAGATGTCCTACCGTGGTTCCAAAAAATAGCAAACCGATGACGAGTTGAATATCATTGGCATTCTGCAGATTTAAATCTCTGCTCATGTCAAGAAAAGCAGGCATGACGGCATCAACTGCCAAAGCTCCCAAGGCGGTTAAACTGGCCATTAAGGCGGTAAATTCACGCAAACCGAGAGAGGAATTGGGAAATAAGGGTGTTTTGTTCATAGGAGTTGATCTCTCAATAAAAGGACTACTGACTTCTTACGCTATTCAGCATTTTATCGCAAGATATATGTGAGGGGTTTCGAGAAGAAGCTTTTCCCGTCTCTTCCATACTGGTTTCGCTGATAGTGATAACTCGCCCCAAGCTCTCAAGGGTTTCTTTCAAGGAGAACTTCTTGACTCGCTGACTAAAGATTGATGTGAGTCGATCTTGAGGATTTTTCAACATAAAAAGATGGTCCGTCTGGGGAAGGGGTATTTTAAAAACAACATCATTGGCCACTCCCACCCTTGCTGTTTGATATCCCATTCCCTTAGCCAAGCGATAAGCCATATGATAGTTTTCTTTTTGCTGTTGATTGAGTCTAAAATTCTTTTCACCTTCTGGCCAAGAAATTTCAATACTGATAACCGATTCAGCGCGTCGATGAGACTCAAAGACCGGAGCTAAACCCATCACCACCGGCCCAGGATAATTACTTAAAAATTCCGGAGTAATCACCACTCTTTTTAAGGCCCGGCCCAAACTTTTTAATTGCTGATTCATATTTTCAGAGCTAATGGGTCTAAAACTATATTTACCCGGACTCGATTCGGTTTGAATAGTCACATCCATGCTGCGATCCCAATTTCCGAGCTTACTTAGAATCTGCTCTACCACTTCGGTATGGACCTTTTCCACCTGGAGAAAGTCATTTAAAACCAATATATGATCGATATTGGCATTATACTCTCGCTGCATGGAAAACTCTTTTATTGGCACCAACTTCACCGTATTGAAACCTCGAGTTTTCACCAAATTATAAAGACCATCAATTTGACTGGAAGTACCGCTTATATTGATAATGTGCTTTTTAGGAGATAGCAATTCTAACTGCTCATTAATGGCCATTACCGCATGTCCAAAATAGAGTTCTCCCTTATGTAGGGGAAGTTGAATGGTGACCACCTCTTTGGATTTCTGAGATAGAAACTGTTGAGCCAGAGTGCTGGTGACTAATAAACTGCGTGGAATACTATCAATAGGAGAGGGTCGACTTCTAACAGTATAAGCTCTCATCTCCTTGGCTGCTTTCTTACCGGAAGTAAATGTATAGACATCTTCTGTTTTATTTAATGAATGTCCAACGGCAAAATCATTGGCTGCACCTTGGACTCCCAGCATGGCCCAAAATTGATCGAAAATTTAATCAAAGTGTTCAGAAAATAATTTCAAACTTAAATCAATTTGCTCTGCCACCTGAGGGCCACCCCCAATAAAGACGGCTTTGCCATTGATCTTCTTTAAGTGGTTTATCAGATTGAGCCCCTTATCTTGAGATCCCTCGGCAATGATAGTAGCTGCTCTGATATGCTCGCTTATGTTTTGAGGAACTGCCGTTTCAGCGAGAGCAGCAACCACTTCAAAACCTTTACTGCGGGCATACTGATTGATTTCCGCTTCAATTCCCTGGTTTGAGCCATTGGTCATAATGGTATATTTGGATGAGGATAGCCCATCAATCAAAGCCTTGGCCTCATTCACAGCAGTTGCTCTCTCTTGACGACCTATATTTCCATGGGTGCTTTCAGTTGAAAGGTAAATCACTCTCCGCTTTTTCGCAGCTTCAGTTAATTCCTGTAAAGTCCAAATAGGAATCTCTTTATCCGCAAGCACTTGGATGAGTTCTCCTCTTTGGGCTAATTTGGTGTGGTTATAGTTATAATAAGGTATTTTTAATTCTTGAGGATTCACCTCGGATCGGTGAATAGGAATTTCCTCAAAGCTATAGTCGGCATTGTATTTAAAAGTCAAAAGGACGTCTTTGCCAATTTCACCAATGACAGTAGCCCCTTTGTAAGTTTTGCCAACGGGACCATCTTTAAAGGGAGAGACTCTGGTAGTGATATAATGCCCCTCATTGGTGGTCCCCGTCATTTTAACTTCCCCTTTTTCATTAAAAGAGACGGTCCCCGCTCGATCTTTGCCATAAGAGGTATCTCCCATTATTTGCATAAAATCATCCGCCTTCAAAGGAATGGGGACATTTCCTGCCGGGGAGTGGCCGACAATGAGAGTCGAATACCCCTGACTGCGCAGAGTATTGATCGTATCATATTCTGGTAGTCGAAAATTGTTTCCCTCTTTTTGCCGGTAGGCATAAACCACGCTGGTCTCATTAGCAAAGCCTTTGCCCAGACCGTAATCCCAAACGGTATCACTGTATTGAGCCAACTCTTTGATGGCTTGCAATGAAGCGGAGGTCTTCTTTTCATATCCCATTTTGATCTGCTTTAATTTAGCCCGTCCCCACCCATTTAAACCATTGACCCAATCTTCTACCCGAGCTTCTCGCTGGTTATTACCTGGAACCAGACCAAAATTCTCCATATTCACCTGTCCGTGAACCATCAGATTTCGTTCCTTGGTCACCATAAACTGTCCCATCTCTAGGAATTTGTAAAATTCTCCTTTTTTAGGATCTAGAGATTTTAGATAGTCCTCCGCTGCTTCCCGACGACTCACTTCTCGCCCCGAAAGTTCGGTTAACTCCTGCTGATGATAATCTAGGCAATTATTGCATCCAATTTGTTCAAAAAACCAATCTAACCTACGCTCCGGAGTATTGGCTTTCTCTAAAGCCTTTTGCGGATCTTTACCCGGTTCAACATAGATTCCCTGCTGCATGAGCCAATTTCCATATTTAGAGAGCAGATCAAACAATTCCAATTGAGTTTTAGGGTCAGAGCCTGCTCCCCCCGCCATATAAGAATGAGTTCCCATTTTTTCCAAAAGAGGCATCACATAGAGCATACCCAATTTATTCAGCTCTCTATTTCCCCAGATTATATGGACCCGACCCGGATGACGAGTTTTAAGATCGGCTAACATCCTTCTTATTTTGATAGAATCACTGCCTCGGTCAGACAGATCTCCACCGATAAAGAGTTCAGCTTTGGGATCGGTAAAGTGCAGACGCCCCTCTCTGAGCTCCATTCCCTTCTTGTCCAAATTATTGAGAAGCCCCTCTTTCTTTCCTTCTAAATCAGTTACAAAGTGAAAGGGAAAACGAGTCTGCTGCTCTCCCAAACTAGATTTCAACTGAAAGTCTGTACCTGTACGATCATCTACCAGCCTCTTCTTACAAGCTACAAAGAGCAGAAGCGACAGTATGAATATGGGAAGCAGATAAGCTTTCATTAATCGTCTCTCTAAAATAAAAAAACTATGATTCATGCTCCCTTTCGGAAAGGGAGAGTCAAAAGTTAAGGAAAATTTAAATTTGTTAAAGTAATCTATGGCTTATAGGAGCGAACCAGCTTACTGCAAGGACCAATACTTTTAGGGCTGGGAATGGCACCGGTATGATAATGAAACGTTCTTTCGTTTATCACTATGACGCGTCCTAATTTGTTAAGGACTTCCTCCATCGATGTTTTCTTAATCCGGCTTTTAAACACTGAGGTGAGTCGATCTTGAGCCGATTTCATCACGAATAAATAATCTGTAATGGGAAGCAGAACTTTAAAAATAATATTATTTGCGTCCCCCACTCTGGCGGTTTTAAAACCCATCTCTTTAGCTAGCCGGTATGCCAGATGCAAATTCTCCTGCTGTTTTTGCGTCAGACTCTTAACTAAACTACCATCAGACCCCGTAATTTCAATGCTTATAGCTGAATCTTTGCGGCTATAGGAATCAAAAATCCGAGCTAAACCCATCACTACTGGACCCGGATAGTTACTCAAAAATTCAGGCGTGATCACCACTCGTCTTAGAGTCTTTCCATGGGCTGCTAATTGACCTTCCATCACTGAAGGGGAGATAGGATTATTAATAGATAGGATGGATTTGCCGTTGGCAGAATTTATGCTCACATCTTTGGAACGATCCCAACGACTCAAATTCCCCAGGATCTCCTCAACCACCTCATGATGGACTTTCTCTACCTGCAGATAATCATTTAGAACTAAGACATGATCAATGTTCTGATGGTATTCTCGTTTTAAGGAAAACTCTTTGATGGGGACCAATTTCACGGTGGTAAACCCTCGCCCTTTGACTAATTGATAGATTTGATCCACCAGGGCTGAATTTCCACCAATATTAACAATATCTTTTCTTGGGTCTAAACCACTTAGCTGCTTATTCACAGTCTGTACCAAAGGTCCAAAGTAACGTTCTCCCGAATATTGAGGGATCTCAATAGTAACCACCTCTTTACCTTGTTGAGCAAAAAATTCCCGTGCCAAGGTACTTGTGACCAATTGGCTGCGAGGTAACTCTGTAATGGGAGAAAGAAAATTCCTGGGAGTGTATAGCTGCAACTCTTTAGCTAATTCAACTCCTGAAGTAAATGTTCCTCCGCCTTTTTGAGCATCCTTAGCATGAGCCACTGCGAATTCATTAGAGGCTCCACTCACTCCCAACATGGTCCATATTTCAACTCCCAGTTTATAGCCCAAATCAATCTGCTCAGCCACTTGCGGCCCTCCACCGATAAATACCGCTAAACCACCTACTTTACGAAGATAGTTCATTAAGTTAAGACCTTTGTCCTGAGATCCTTCTGCTATAAAAGCAGCTGATGTAATATCTGGGCTTAGATTTTGAGGAACAGCCGTTTCCGCTATGGCTCCCACTACCTGAAATCCTTTTCTTTTTGCATGGCGATTTATTTCCGCTTCTATGCCAGATAGCGATCCATTGGTCATAATGGCATGACTTTTGGGATCTAGCTTATCAATCAGACTCTTCACCTCTTTAAGTGCGGAACTAGCCTCAGCTTCTCCTAGAGGATTCTGAATATTTTCAGAAGAGATGAAAACCACTCGCCGTCCTTCGAATACTTTTTCTTGCAGATCAAGGAGCTTATGAACCGGAATATCTTTATCTGCTAGAACTTGAATCACTTCTCCCCGTTGCATCAGTTTGGTATGATCATAGTTATAAAAAGGTATTCTCAAGCTGTTAGGATCTATTTGCGATTTAGGAACTAACACCTCCTCAAATTTGTAATTTGTGGTGTATCTGAAAGTAAGAAAATGATCTCCCCCCACCTCACCTATAATCGAGGCCTCTTTATAAGTTTTACCAATGGGACTGTCTCTATAGGGAGAAACCTCGGTAGTGACTTTATGTCCCTCACCCGTGGTCCCTTGCATTCTGACTTGACCTAACCCATCAAATGAAACCGTTCCCGATCTATTTTTTCCATAGGAGGTATCTCCCATAATTTGCAAAAAATCGTCTGCTTTTAATGGAAGGGGAATATTTCCCGCTGGAGAATGCCCCACGATGAGGGTGGAGTAACCTTGACTGCGTAAAGTATTAATCATCTCGGGTTCAGGCAATCGAAAGTTATTTCTCTCTTTCTGCCTGTATGCATAGACCACACTGGCCTCATTGGCAAAACCCTTGCCCAAGCCATAATCCCAAACGGTATCACTGTAGTGAGCTAATTCTTTAATGGCTAAAATTGATTTCTGAGTTTTTTTCTTGTATCCCTTTTTAATATCAGCCAGCTTTTTTGCTCCCCAACTATTGAGTTCTTCCACCCATTGATTCACATCCGTTTGACGACTATTTCTCCCCGGGACGATACCAAAATTGCCCATATTAATCTGACCATGAACCATAATGGTTCGACCTTTTGTCACCGCAAATTTTCCCATTTCAAGAAACTTATAAAATTCACCCTTTTTAGGATCGAGTGATTTCAAATAATCTTCTGCTGCTTCTCTCCGGCTGACTTCACGCCCAGAAAGTTCAGAAAGTTCTTGTTGGTGATATTCCAGACAGTTCTTACAGCCAATTTCCTCAAAAAACCACTCCACTCTCCGCTCAGGAGTATTGGCCTCTTTTAAAGGATCTTTTCCCGCTTCAGTAGGAGGTCCCACATATCCTTTGGTAATTAACCACTCACTGTACTTACCGATCAAATCAAGCAATTCAAACTGTTTTTCCGGGGTAGATTGATAAAACCATCCCATTAAATTATGGTTACTCAGAGTCTCAATCAGCGGCATCACATAGAGCATACCCAATTTATTCAGCTCCCTATTTCCCCAAACAATATGAACCCTGTCTGGATGCCTGCTTTTTAAATCAGCGATCATCCTTCTAATTTTAATGGAATCAGTGCCTCGATCGGAGAGGTCTCCTCCAATAAATAGTTCCGCTTTGGGATCAATAAAATGAAGTTGCCCCTCTTTGAATTGCAGTCCTTTACTTGCTAGATCATTTAAAAGCCCCTCTTTTTTTCCTTCTAAATCGGTCACAAATTGATAAGGAAATTGATGGATAGAGGAATCCATGCTGGATTTTATTTGAAATTGAGTGCCGAGCCGCTCATCGACCAATCGCTTCTTGCAAGCTGCAAAGAGCGTGAGAATAAAGATAAAAATGTATAACAGGTACCCTCGCATGAGAAATCACCAAACTAAATTAATAATGATTCACATTTCGTTTCGGATATTAAGAATAAAAAGTTAAGATAATTTTGTTTTTCCCAAGGTGGAAAAAATCGCCTATCATTTGAAGAGGAGTTTTCTGTTACTTTGTGCGAGGAAAATTGGTGTTTTTTTCTCTCTCTTGCTTAAATGAAAGGTTATTCATATAATTTTGATAACTTACCCGCTAACCATGGCAAACATACTGTAAATTAAAGCTCTTTTAAAAATTAACACCAATTCACCGCGCACAACGTTCTCTTACTTAATT
>CAYFLR010000024.1:14483-44587 GCA_964343805.1 uncultured bacterium
CAAATTATCTAAGTTTAATCAACCTGGTAGCTTCCTATTTGTACTCCTCTGCCTTTTTGTATTCTCGCCCACCAGTTTGGCTGAAGTGATCAACCATGAAGAGGGCAAAAGAATCATCTTCGATGAGGACTTTTATATTGAGCAGGAGGAGAAGCTTGAAGAATTGGTCCTTATTGGAGCAAATGGTGTGGTTGCAGGTCAAGTTAAGAGTCTTATTATCATCGGCGGAAAGGTGGAAATAGGAGAGGGCGCTATAATCACCGATGAAGTGGCTGTCATTGCGGCAGACATGCACGTAAATGAGGCGGCTACAGTGACAGAAAACATTGCCTCTTTTAACAATCCTTTTAGTAAGTCCTTTGTAGAGGCAGTCGTAAAGTCGGGAATCCTCACCTCCTCAGGATCGGGATTCTTCCTCTTGATACCCCTTTTAACCATCTTATTTACATGGGTGATCGGGGCCATTTACTATCATTTAGCACCCCAATTCCATGAGCGATCCCTTACTTACTTTACAGATCAGATCGTCCCTAGTTTTGGGTGGGGATTATTGTCTTATGTTCTCTTCTTGCCTGTATTGATAATAATCATATTAACCATCATTGGAATTTTATTGGTTCCCTTTTACCTTTTTCTCTATATGTTAGGCACTCTTCTTGCCGGAGTAACAGCGGCTATCTATATTACCCAGAAAATCCCCGCTGTTAAGGAAAAGAATTGGAATTTTCATTATAACCTCTTAGCAGGATTAATTATTTTGCAGGTGGTAGCCCTCATCCCATTTGTTGGCAGTCTCTTTAATTTGCTTCTCACCACTGCGGGTTTCGGGGCCTTCTTAGTGAATCTGGTGGTTCTTCTCCAAAATAAAAGAAAAAACAAAGCAGAGAATAGCAACTCAGAAAATATCTAGTTTTTAGACAGATTGTTTAAATAATAGACAGTTAGCATAGATTGAAAATGGAAGACATCGACTCTTTGATTAAAACACACTTTTACTTTCAACACCTTAGCCGAGTATCCAGCCCAAATCTCGATTTGGCCCCTCCTTTGCATAGACTATAGCTGCGAGAGGGGGTTTCAAATGAATTTATTAGCAAAATCTTTATTAGTCGTTATGATCTTTTTTGGCATCAGTCAGAAAGACAAATTTATGGCCAAAGCGGGTAATTATACCAAAGAAGTGGTGGTTTATGCCGAACTCGGTCAGATTATTAAATTAATCCGCATTGCCGCCATTGATGAAGATATTCCAGAACAAGATGAATTCACTCATTTTCTACAAGAATCATTGGATTCAAAAGTAGATAAAGATAGAGACACCTCTCGTGATCTTTGGGGCAACCCCTACCTCCTCGAACGAAATGAGGATATTGTTAAAGTAATTTCAACTGGTTCCGATGGCATTGTTAACACGGAGGATGACCTTGTAAGAAGCATCCGTTTATAGACAAACAAACATCGGTTGTAAAAAATGAAAACTCTCTCTCTGATCATTTTTGCATGTATACCTCTTCTCTCTTCGTGTGAACAAATCACTCACTCAAAACTGAGACAGTATATTTACCCCAACCTTAAAAAATGCCTTTATATTCACAGTGATTATATGCCCTATGAGGTGGCCCAGAAGTGTGCCCTTGATGCCTGTGCCCATGTGAAGAAGAATCATAAAGTAGAATTTACACGTGAAGAGTGTTTGGGATATTTAAAGAAGGAGTTTCCCGTGATTCGTCCGGGTCGCTCTAAATACACCAAAGAAGAATATCCCTATAACAAAAAATAACCCTGAGGGTGGCTGATGAAAGTTTGGGTAGATGCCGATGCCTGTCCTAAGGCGGTGAAAAACATTATTTTTAAAGCGGCTCAAAAAAGATCCATAAATGTGCATCTCGTGGCGAACAGCTACTTTCAAATACCCTCTTCCAAGTTCATCCAGTTAGAGGTGGTCAGTGCTGGTTTTGATGTGGCAGATCATTTTATAGTAGAACATGTTAAGCCCGAAGATCTGGTTATAACAGCGGATATTCCCCTGGCTGACCTAGTTATCAAAAAAGGTTCTACAGCTCTTAATCCGAGAGGTGAGCTTTACACCGTCTCTAATATTGCCGAAAAATTATCCACTCGCAATCTAATGCAAGAGCTGCGAGAAGGAGGAGTGGTGAGCGGAGGACCAAAATCCTTTAGTGATAAGGATAAACAAAACTTTGCCAATAGCTTTGATCGAATTGTTACAGAAAAGGTTTCCACTTAGATTTAACCTGTTTAAGGCGGATAAGCCTATTTAAGGATCTCTGGGCTTGCCGGTTCCCTTCTAGACCAGCTTTAAAATACCAAAAAGCAGCCTTTTCATAGTCCTTATGGAAGGGAACAGTGCCTTGCTCATAAAAAGCACCTAATTCAAACTGAGCAAAGGAGTACCCCCCCTCTGCAGACTTCTCAAGATATCTCATAGCCTCTTCAATTGAGCTATTTTTATAATATAAAAACAACTGAAACTGAGCCCGATGACTGTTCGTTTGCTCATCCACTCTCTTTAAAAAAGTTTCCACCTTGGCTGGGTTAGCAGGAACCCCCAGCCCCTCTTGATAGATTTTAACCAGGGCAAAGGCGGCTTTTTCAAAACTGGCCTTCTCAGCTTCAGCATAAAAACGAGGAGAGCCAGCTACCGCTTTTTCATACCATTTGATGGCATTTGGAGTACTCGCCTCTATACCCAAACCATTAAAACTCATATCACCTAAGTAGGTATAGGCTGGTAAGAACTCTTTTTCTGCAAGTTCTTGTAATGTCCGATAGGCTTCAGAATGATACCCCTTTCGAACCAAAGATTCAGCTTGATGAAATGCTTTCAAATCAAACTCGTAAGGTTTTAGAAAAAAGTGTTGAAAGCTTAAAAAGCCAACTACGAAAAGGATGGGCAAAATAATAACTGTATTGATAGCCCATCGGCTCACTTTTTTAAATGGGGTGGGAGCCAGAGGAGTTTCTTTTTTAACTTCATCTAATTCAAGATCTCCCTTCTCTTCTAGAACCACCTCTCCTGGTTCATCAAACTCGGCCAGAACCTTTTTCGCTTCCGCCAAATTGTCCTGACTCACATGAAGTTTTATGCCCTCTACAATAGGTGATAGGAAGGGGTTAATTGATGTTATATTCTCATCATTTAGAAAGCAGGGAATTCCAGCTTCTTCCAGTGCATGTTTTACCAAGTTAGCCTGAGGAGAGGAGGAAAAAGAGGCTAAGGTTACTAAATTTTGACCATCCTTACTCATAGATTCTCCTCAGTATAATAGGTACCCTGTTCTTCGTTGCAAACAGTTTTTAACGCCTTGGCCGTCTCTGTCGTAAAAGCATAACTCCGAATGGAAAGTCGCTTTTTAACCCACTCACAGCGGGCCATCTGCCCTCTGGTTTCACAGGCTTTAAATGACCATATCCCAGCCGTTTTTCGATCATCTTCGCAGGTGGCCTTGGCCATGGCTATTTTATCATTATCATAGGTATGAAATTGATACTCCGCACAAGAACGCACACTCTTTGCCTTATCTGCATACCAACGGCATTTGTAAATATAAGTTGTGCTTCTTTGCATACAAGAATATAAAATGGATCCGCTAATGAATAATAAGATAATTAAGCGCATGGAATACCTCCTAATATATAGTTTATATCATGGAAGAGATGAGAATTGAACTCAAACAGTCTTTTAAATAAATTTGTACAAAGCTTTCAAAAAGCCATTCAAATGGAAATGGAAGCGATGCAAGAACGGTTAGGATCCTTTGAGATATCACTCAATCAAGGTATAAAGGATCAGAACCCATCCAAAAACGGTCTTCACAAATATCACTTTTCACTTCCTTATCCTGAGCCGAAACTCTTTGCAGGAACCCAAGCCACAATTAAAGAGCACGGCAATAAAATTCTAGTGACGGTGACCGAGGTAGAAGATCTTAACCTCACCCTCACTACAAGTACCTTGATAGATCTTTCCCTATCTCAACCTAAATTATATATTTACCCTTGGTTTATCTATAAAGAATTGATTGACCAATTGGAGAACCTTCTCTCTTCAAAGGATCATTTTATTGATCATAGTCTAAGACTCTTTGGCAAACTTCCCATAAATACTTCAAACTCCACTACTATAAAGAACAAACAACTCAACAAAGATCAATGTCAAGCCATAGAGAGTGCATTCAAAAATAACCTTTGCTTTATCTGGGGACCTCCAGGAACTGGAAAAACCACCACCTTAGCTCACCTCCTAATCGAGTTGTTTAAAACTAAGCAGAGCATCCTCTTAACCTCTCACACCAATGCGGCAATAGATCAAGCGCTGGCAAGTATTTATAAAATAGGCGGATACCAAGAAGGAGTTGTGAGAATAGGTCATACTGATGCCAATACTTACGGCATGGGATTCAAAGAGATAAAACACCACATTCAAGAGCAGCACTCCGCTACTTTGGGCGATTTGGATTCCCGACTTAATAAAAATCAGGGAGTGCTTCAAGTTGCTTATGAACTCATCAATCAAATCAGAGAGAAAAATCAAAGTAATCAAATGTCTCTCTTTGAAGAAGCCAAGACAAAACCTTTAAGCGAACTTAAACTCTCTCAAATCTTTGGTTCCAGACGGGCTAAAAAGTTACTCGCAGGTTCAATCTCAGTACAAAAAGAGGCGCTGAGTCATCGCTATGATCGACTTAAATACCAAGCCGAGTTAATGCGAAAAAGGATAGCCGCCATAAAGTTAAGTATTAAAGAAAAAATAGCTCAGATAATTCCTGAGGCCAAGCTGCTCATAGCTACTATGACCCATATGTACATTCAACCAGGGCTCAAAGATTTACGTTTTGATACTGTCATAATTGAAGAGGCAGGGATGGCCATCCTCCCTTCTTTATTTTTTACTGCGAGCCTTGCTAAAAACAAAGTTATTGTGATTGGAGATCCCAAACAGCTTCCTCCTGTAGTTCAGTCCAACCAAGATTACGTCCATAAAGCCATGGGGCGCAGCATTTTCCATATTGCCAATCCAGATCTAGCAAATGCTCCTAATCTGGCTATGTTACAAACTCAGTATCGAATGCACCCCACCATATGCCATTTAGTGAGTGACCTTTTTTATGATGGTAAGTTAGAAAGTGAAACCCTTTCCAAGAACTTAGAGCATCTGGCCAGTTCTCCCCCTGAAGCGGGAAACCCTCTGGTACTTATGGACACAAAAGGAAAAACTACCTGTCAAAGTAGTCCGAGCGGATCTCGCTCCAACTCAGAAAATGGAAAGCTTTGTATTGATTTAGTTCAACTAATTATAAATTTTGATCCAGAGATAGAAGTTGGAATAATTACTCCCTATGTGGAGCAGGCTAAAAATATCAACCATCTACTCAAAAAACATCCCCACCTGCATACCCAAGTGGAGTGCAGCACAGTCCACCGCTTTCAAGGGAATGAAAAAGATATCATTGTCATTGATACGGTGGATAGCATGCCTTTACCTCCTGGCAAACTCTTAACCGAAGGAGCCTTTCCCAGGGTAGCCCCTAATTTAATCAATGTCAGTATCTCAAGAGCCAAAGGAAAGTTGATTTTACTTGCAGATGTAAATTACTTTGCGTCTAAAGCAATGCATTCAACCTTGAACCAAGTTCTACAGTACATGCTAAAAAATCGGTAAAGTTCTGATATAAAAAAAAAAAAAACACTTAAAGTTTGATTTTCCTTATCCGAGAAAAGGATGCTAGCTTTTTAATTTTCTATTTTGCAGGAGGTGTTATGAAAAGTTATCTTATGTTGCTCACTTTATTACTGGCTTTCTTTATAGCTTGTAATGACAATTCAACCACTTCTTCTGACACTCCGAAAGCGGATAAAGAAGAGAAGAAAACAGATGAGGATAAAGACGAAGAAAAGGAAGAGAAAAAAGATAAAACCGAGAAAGTGGTGGATGTGGGAGGCGAAAAGAAAGTTATTAATACTGACGTCAAAGCCATGCCACTTGTTTCCGCTCTTTCCATTGCTTCCCCAGTAAAAAGTAACACTCGGAATGCCTCGCTGGTGATTACCGAAGCGGTGAAATCTGCTGATGGTTTTATGAAAAAAGTGATGGAAGCCTACACTCAAGATGTGGATTCAGTAGAAGCAGTAAAAATTGCAGATAAGGATGAAAACTGCTTTACCTTCTTAGAAGACCCCATCTCAGAGCAAGGCTATTATTACTATCAAGACACCCTCTGTGGTGAGTACCTCTGGTCCTTTGATTATGTTTCTGACAAAGGCGAAGTCTCTTGTTTTAAAGGGGACCTCAGAATGAGAATCGATGAGGCCAACTATCAGCTTAAGAAATCTAGAGAGCTGTTAGAAGCTATGAAGTGTATGATCTCTAAACAGGATACTAACTTCAAAAAGGCCGGTGACAAAATCGATCTCAAAGGTGACATCCAAGCCCAGGTGGATGAAGTGCTCGATGAGGATTCCTATTCTTATACCACCATGGCCAATTTAGTTAAAAATGGCAATGACAATACCGCCGGGTATGGGTACCATGATACTTATGAACAATGTGTCTATCAATGTGATACCGAAATCTTATATGAAGATCCTGATCTGGATCTATACACCACTCCCTATGAGAGATGCCTCAATATCTGTGACGTTTCTTACCTTGATTACGGCAGTTATAACGGCAATATGAACAGTGATATGGTCTATGACAGCTACTGGGATCATCAAGACTACTACTACTCCAGCGGTTATGATGACTACGATGATATCTGGGATATTTACAATGATCCTGATTTTGACTACGGATTTGATTGGGGCGATTACACTATTGAATCCAAGGTTAAGAAGGCTTACATTGAAAGACTTCCCAACGATATTTTCCGCGATGGTGATGAAAAAATCAGCACCTTTGGCGAAAAGTATGCTCCCAAACTGGTGGTTAGTGAAGAAGAGAAAAAGAGAACCGTGCGCCGTTTTAAAAGTGTGCTAGAAGTGGTCATCACTTATAAATCCAATGGCTATTACTTAGAAGAGACTTATTCATTAGAAGCCACCACGGGTTTCACAGGTTTCCACACTCCGGACAATCTAGCTGATGATGTATCTTCTGGAAACATTGTACTTTGGCAAACATTTGCTTCAGCAGATTCTAGCAACACTTCCATGGTGGAAAGTGAATACCGGGTAGTGAAAGTAAAAAGAGATGCAAATAAAACCCACAAGCAGAGTAAAGCCAAAGTGGAGACCAAAGGAATTGATGAAATTGTAATGGCAAGGATCTCTCGAATTGATTCTCAAGACTATCATGAAGAGAATTGGGAAATTGATGATTGGGGTAATGTTTATCCGGTGGGAGGATACACCGATTATTATCAAGACCTAAATGACATTTACTTTGTAAAGAAAGCCAATGGCAGTGGTAATATTAACTTCACCACCAACTCCTACAATCAGTTTTATGGAGAATACAGTGAATACAAAGAGATTCGTGATGGAACCTGGGAAAAAGATGGATCCGGTTGTATGACCCTCACAATTGAAGCCGAGGACACCTATGCTGAATTCTTTGGGGATTTCTCAGAAGAGAAACAAAAAGAGTGTTGGGACAAAGATGGCTTAGTAACCCTGACCCAACAATCCGGGTACTTATCCCGTCCAACTTACAATCCCTATGATGAAGATATCGTCTATCCTGAATTTTATGGTGAAATTCCAGATGAAGAGGGATACTACGAGTATAATGGCCATGATTGGGCAGACGACGGCTATTGGGATGTAGAGATGGAATACGAATGGGACTGGGAGTATTTTGAGCCCGATTGGAGAGCTCCTGATTATGATTCTTATGATTTCTGGTTTAGATACTGTGATCAAACTCCTGTAGGCAATGTAGAGCCAGATCCAGGATACTGCCATGGAATGCCAGGATATGAATATCTTGAGGAAGATTATTATTATGATGTCCATGGATACGTAAGCGAAGATGATTATGATTACTACTATTGCGGTGAGTGGGATGATGAATGTAGTGTCTCTGAAGCCACTGGCGTTAAGAGTGTAAGCCATTCCAGTAGTTCTTCTTCCAGTGACGATCTTTAACTAATTGATTAGGAGGGAGAAATCCCTCCTTTCTTTTTCTTTGTACGCGGAGAATTGGTGTTTTCTACTCGCTGTTATCTATAAATAGGGCTATCCCTTTGATTTCAGAATTTTACCCATCTGCTTCATAAACAAATAATAGTTATAAGGGGTTGAAACAATTTAACACCAATATTCCGCTCACAAAGTTTTCATATCCCTATTTTTTTTAATAAATCAAATAGTTCCATGAGTTCGGGATCACTCTTTCTCTTTTTTAAAAGGCAGCACCAGAGTTCATTTTGATAATTTAAACAGTCGGGAAACATATTAATCAACTTTCCTTGAGTAAGATGATCCTCAACCAAATGTTTGGGGACCACCGCCCCACTGGGATTGGTTAGAACATAGTTAATGATACCTTCTATTCCTTCAATGAAAGCTAGATTCTCTACTTTAAAATCACTGGTTTTCAGTTGATCGTAATTCCTTTCTTTCCAGGTGCTAAACAAACGGTTCTCTTCACTCATATCAGCCATAGGCAAAGTTAACCCTTGAGTAAGGCCTTCTGGATTCAGACGGTGATTTATGACTAAAATCATTTGATCCTTATGAATACAAAATGAATCTACTTCCCGCTCAGAAAGAGGGGTCGAAACCAAAGCGAGATCCACCTTTCCACTTTTTAATAAGGGATTACTAAGATGCGAATTCCCATAGTTAAAATTGAAGTTGATAGGCCAATTCAAGGATTTTTTTATCTTTTCAGTTTTAGATATAAAAACATGGTTTATAAAAGCGTAGGGACCCACGATAGACACTTTACGAACAGCTTCTCCTTCAGTCACTTTTTTGATCTCTGATTCCAAAGAGGCCATTGGATTTGCGATGGCCTGATAAAAACTTTTTCCTACTGGGGTTAAATTGAAAGAGTTATTCACTTTGTGTACTAACTTAAGCCCGAGCTCATCTTGCAATATTTTCATTTGTTGACTCACAGCTGATTGAGTCACATACAATTGCTTTGCTGCCATACTGAATGACTTTTTTTCCGCCAGAGTTTTAAAAATCTTCAATCGATTCAAATCCATAAGTTTCTCTTAAAATATTTTTAAATTTAATTAATTTGACTAATACAACATCTCACTTTATTTTCACCCATAAAGCAATCAAAAAGGAGAATAAATATGGTTAAAATTTTGGGAATAATCTTGCTCATTAACCTAGGGGTTATACCTCTCTTACAGGCCAGAAATATCACGATCACAACCTTCAATATAAAACTCTACGGAATTGGAGGAGAGTGGGCTGGAACTCCCGAAGATGAATATCGTGATCCTTGGTTACAAGAGTTCCTAGGTCAAGTGGGGTTCAATTCAGATGTGATTCTTTTTCAAGAAATTGTGGATGTGAACCGACTACAAAACCTCATGGGAACTAACTATAACTGCCTTTCCTACTTCCATCCCAGACCGAAACACCAGAAAGTCGCACTCTGCCATAAAACCACTTTTGGCTTTGTCAAAGAAGTAATTGATGACAATTTCATAATAGAAGAAGTGGCACTCGGAAAATACCGTCCGGCCTTGTGGGGAGTATTAACTGATAACAAAAAGATTCCACTTATGCATATTGTTGGAGTTCATCTCAAAGCCCGACCGAGTAGTGCAGCCAAAAGAGATAAGCAAATGGAAATAATAAGTAAAAAGATCGGTGAATTGAATGACCAACTACCAATCATAGTCCTAGGGGACTTTAACTCATTTGATCAAACAGGGGATGAGCAAATGATCCAAGAGTGGTTACGACCTCACTCTCTTATCCCCATGGAGATCGAGGGAAATAACACCTATATAACCTGGCAGTATCAAAATAAATTTGATCACATTTTTGCATCAGAAAGCCTCACTCCAATCCGACCAGTTCAAATTTCAGGTCCATGCAATAACGAAACTTTAAAGGGAATTCGTTTCAATGATGTGCCCTTCTATAATCGTTTTATTTCTGACCACTGCCCCCTTAGCATCTCCTTTATTCTTTGAGCGCGGAGAAATGGTGTCATGTTTTTAAATCCCCTTGTAGGGTTTTACACACATCTGAGGATACTTATTTTGCCTCTTGTAATATGTGAGCCATTCGGAAGAAAGTTTGACTCGCTGAATGCTTTTACGACAAGAAAAGAAACTCTTAAAGTCAAGTAGCCGATCGGTGAGTTTTAGATACATTGCAGGTGACATAGTATTACTCTTTGGATCTCTCTTGTGCTTCTTGGTAAATTTCGGCCTAAAAAAGTTTTTGTAGGTGGAATAGAGCATGAATTTGTCAATCATTCCGAAATGGTGTTTGGCAAAACTGATGGTTTCCCTTTTAAAAACCGCTAGATTCTGCCTCGTAAGCATGTCCATATGATTGACTGCAAAGAGAGGATTATTGAAATTACGATATTGGGTAGATGATGTTGTCTGATGCTTGATAGCTCCCTTTAAATCTATGTTAACCGTTTTTTTATACTGATAATGCTTATCAGAGCATACATGAAGAAAGCTATCTTTTGGAACTTGATCTAACAGTCTTCTAAAGAGCAGGGTGGTATTAGTTCTAATAGCATGACTAGGATATTTACCATACTTTTTTTCCAACCATTTTTTCTTTTTAAGTTGATGTTTGGACATTCTCCCCTTTCTGTTCATTGGAGCAAAGCCAAAATCATACATAAATAGACTCTTTTTACCAATGGCGTGATTAATATTATTTATGTCATATTGGCTCTTAGCAAAGTTTTCAAGGCCATCGTAAACAATAGGTTCTTTTAATACCAAATCTTTGGTGTAATGAGCATGCTCGAGGTAACACCACCTTGACATCTTAGAGATCCTACCCCTTACCATAGACTCTGAAATTCCTAATCTCCGAGCAATCTCTCTATTTGATAGCCCAGTAACAAGACTTATAAAAATGGATTCATTCAGACCTTTTTTATGTTCCCAGTACTCCAAAGAAAAAAAATGCTCGCTGAATTTCTTGCCACAACCTTTACAAACCAACCGTTGAACCTTTCCCCCATTTTTTGGTTTGTAAAAACCCGATTTATGAAACCAATTTCCTTCTGGGTTGAGGTGATTTTTACATTCTATGTTAGGACAGTACATCATATTAATGGTTATCAGCAAAAACCGGGCCATTAATTGATTTCCCATAAACATTCATTATCACAAGGGTTAGTACCAATGTATGACTAAATTAAAACGTATCAAAGGTGTCCTAATATGAGACAGGTCGTCCAAAAATTGAACTTAAGTTGACACCATTTTTCCCCTCACAAAGAAACTGTAATTACACTAATTTATTTTTTACCATTTACAAAATCACACCCCGATTCTTAGTATTTTCAAATATTTACCTTGACTTTTTTGTCCAGTTATTATAAAAGACCTCTATTCATCGTCGGATTGAGCCGTATCACTGTTCCATTTGGCAAAGTATCTTCACCCTTGAAACCATAGGACAAGCATGGAATTTACCCAATTTAATTTTAATGATGGAATACAGCGGGCCATCCAACAAGTGTGTTATATTATTCCCACCGAATTTCAAGCGAAAACCATTCCCATTCTATTAGAAAATGAGTGTGATTTTGTGGGACAAGCCCAAACTGGAACCGGTAAAACAGCAGCTTTTGTTCTGCCCTTGCTGGCGAATTTAGACCCAAATAAAAAACATGTCCAAACTCTCATTCTCTCACCCACTAGAGAACTCGCTCAACAAATCCATTTGGAAATTGAAAAGCTCGGTAAGTTTTCCAAAATAAAATCCACCCCCATCTTTGGAGGAGGTTCTTACAGCATGCAAATGCGTAGCCTCAAACGAGGTAATATCCAAATTGTAGTGGGAACCCCAGGAAGAGTAATGGATCTGATGGATCGAGGCGTTTTAAAGCTAGAAAATGCCCATCAAATTGTTCTCGATGAAGTAGAAGATGTGCAGCAGATTCTCACCTCGTTCCCTGAAAGTAAAAGAGCCTGGATGTTCTCTGCTACTATGCCCAAACCTATTCGTCACCTAATAGAAAAAGAATTTAAAAATCCTACCTTTGTGCAAATAAAGAAGCAAACCCTGAGTAATGCAGATATAGAACAATGCTACTATTTAGTGAAAGAGAGAAATCATCGTGAAGCACTTTGTCGAATACTTGATGCCTCTCCTGATATCTATGGTCTAATTTTTTGCCGTACCAGGCAAGACACCATGGAGCTCTCCTCTCACCTGCTGTCTAAAGGACATAAGATCGAAACTCTGCATGGAGAGATGAGCCAGGCCCAGAGAGATGTGGCCATGAATCGCTTTAAAACTCAGAGTTCCAGTCTGATGGTTTGTACCGATGTAGCCGCCCGGGGCATTGATGTCAACAATCTCACCCATGTGATAAATTATGGCTTACCTCAGGATTTAGAGATATATGTTCACAGAATTGGGCGAACAGGTCGAGCCGGAATGAAAGGAACGGCCATAACCTTAGTTGATCAAAAGCATTTTCAGCGTCTAAAAAGAACAGAGCGACTCACCAAGCAACCCATCACCCTTAAAAGGCTGCCTTCAGTTGAAAGCCTAAAAATTACTCGGATTAATCGTGAACTGACCAAACTCTCTCCCATCATGGAAGCGGTGGTGGAAAAGGGAAGTGAGTTTGAAGTTGATGCTACGTTTGACATTTTTGAGTCCAATTTCTCAGGTCTTTCTAAAGATGATCTTTTAAAAATAATGTTCACCTGGGGATTTAAAAAGCATATAAAAAGCTATAATAACCAAGGCGAGCTAGATCAAAAGCCAAGAGAGAAAAGGCCTCCCCGCAGAAATTCCAAAAGAGATCTCGATAAGGGGACACGTAACGAACGGAATCTCCGCAACCGAGGAGTTAGGCTCCAATTAAATATGGGGCATAAAGATGGACTTCGCCTCCATTCTCTTCTAAACACTCTCTCACGCCAAGTGGGCATCCACAAGCACCTTATTCAGAATGTAAACTTAGGCTCTGACTCCAGCTTCCTAGAAGTGCCCAAAAAGGTTGCCCAAGTGATCCGAAAGAAGAGAAATCTAACTCTAAATAAGAAACCGGTTCGCTACGATTACGCATAAAATTCACTGTACCAATGAAATAATTAGGTTTATGATAAGGGATTGTTAATTCTATTTCCCTGGAGTGTGATTTGAAAAAGCGGATATATTTTCGCATTCTTTCTCTTCTATTAGTTTTCTTCATTTCGCCTCAAGTATTGGCAACTCAGTCACCCACTATCCATGTAGCTGGCGATGAAAACTTTCCTCCCATCGAATACCTGCACAATGATCATCCCGAGGGAAAGTTTCATGATTTTCTAACTGAGTTAGAAAAGGTTATCCCCTATCGAATTATTCATAAACTCTATCCTTGGAAAGAATCACAAAAGATGGTTCTGGAAGGGATGGCTGATGCCTTATCTATTTTTGTCCACTCGCCAGAACGAGCCAAGCATTACGATTTTACCGAATCCTTTTTTCCCATGGAGTTTTGCTTTTTTGTATTATCATCCAACAGGAAAATATTAGGAATCGATACTCTAGAAGGTCAGCGAGTAGGTGTCACTGATGGAGGTTATGCTAGACAAGTTCTCACCAAAAACCCCTCACTGCACTTAGTTTCCATTAGTAATAATTTAGATGGATTTAAAATGTTGCAGGCGGGAAACTTAGACGCGGTGGCAACCGATAAATGGGTCGGTTCCTATACATTAAAAATCAACCAAATCAAAGGAGTAAAAACAATCACTCCTGGTTTTGCCATTAGATTTGCTCCCATGGCGGTTAAAAAAGGAAATATTGAGCATCTACAAGCTTTGAATAAGGGGATCCAAATACTCAAAGCAAGCGGCAAATTAAACCAGCTAAAGCAATTCTGGAATCCCGGTGAAATCATACAAATTCCTAAACAAAGGTTAACTCGTATAACTCTCTGGGTCAGTTTAATCATCCTTGTGATCCTACTTTTTCTAGCGAGCCTTTGGGTTTCCTCTCTCCGAAAGATAAACCAACGTTTAAAGCAGGAGAAAGAAAAAGGGGAGCAACGAGAACAGCAATATTATGATCTCTTTGAGAATGCCCCGAGCCCTTATCTTGCTGTATCCCCCCTCACAAAAAAAATAGTGAGGTGCAATAAAGCCATGACGACCTTTGTAGGATGGAGCAAAGAGGAGCTCATAGGAATGGAAATATTCAATCTCTATGCGGACACTCCAGATGGCAAACCCAAAGCCCAAGAAGTCTTTAAACGATTTATAAAGCAGGAACCCGTCAATAACGAAGAGATACAACTCAACCATAAAAAAGGGCATTTTGTCTGGGGCAGTTTATCCGTTTCACCACTCATGAATTCTCACGGTGATATTATTGAAAGTCGATCTATTTATATAGATATTACCGAGCAGAAAGAAATTCAAATCGAACGTGATTCCATGCAAGCTCAGTTAAATCAATCAGCAAAGCTGGCTTCCATTGGCGTTCTAGCTTCAGGCGTGGCTCATGAATTAAATAACCCGTTAGCAATCGTGGCAGGGCAAGCGACACTGATCAATAATGTGGCAAATGATCCTTATAAGATTGAGCAAAAAGTAAATAAAATTAAAGTAGCAACAGAAAGAATGCGAAAAATAATCGACCATCTCAGATCTTTTTCAAGAGAAAGTAAAGAGGATGATTGGAAAAGCATTAACATATCTACCCCAATAGTCAATGCTTTAGAATTTCTTGAAGTTCAGTTGGGTCTCAGAGGAATAAGAATTAAACAAACACTCACCCATAAAGATGGTTACGTTTGGGGTGATACGACCCAATTAGAAAGTGTTTTTCAAAATCTCCTGGTGAATTCTAGAGATGCTTTTGAAGATACAGGAGATGTTGAAAATAAAGTCATCACAATCACCACGGAAGTCATCAACAATGAAGTTAAATTCATCTACACCGACAATGCGGGAGGAATCCCTGAAAAAATATTGGATCGAGTTTTCGACCCCTTCTTTACTACCAAAGAAGCAGGAAGAGGAACCGGCCTGGGCCTTTCTATTTCAAGAAATATTATAGAAAAACATCGAGGATCCTTTTATCTAGAATCTACAGAGGGAGAGGGTTCAAAATTTACCATCATTCTTCCACGAGATAAAAAAGAAGAGCAAGATAACTCTGAAGTTAAGCAAAATCTCCCCACAAAAAAACCGGCCCATGATACCAAGCAAAAGCCACGAGTTCTTATTATTGATGATGAAGAGGATTTACGTGGTTTATTAGAAGAGTTGTTAGAAGATTACTTTCAAATCCAAGCCATGGGTAATGAATCAGATGCCTTTTCAATTATTGAGCAAGGCAATATTGATTTAATTCTTACCGACCTTATGATGCCCGATATCAGTGGTTTAGATATTCTTTTTCACACTCAAAAACATTCCCCTCAAATACCTGTAATCATCATGACGGGTTGCGACCCAGATGACAAAGAACTACAAAATGCATTGGAACATGGTGCCAAAGGCTACATCAGCAAACCTTTTTCTAATGTGAAAAGCCTCACAGACCAACTCTATGACTACCTGTCTTAGTTAAAGTTCTGACATCATGATATAAATACGAATACCTCCGTTGTTTATTAATGCCAATGAGGTAAAATCCATTTTTAAAGCTTTGGCAAAATCTTTTCCTGGACATAGAATCACTAATTTCCAGCCTCTAAACTTCTTCTTTAGGGTCAAGCCCAACTCTTTGAACAATTTAACACTAGGACTTTTTCCTTGCACTCGTTTCCCATAAGGGGGATTTAGAATCATAAGTCCAGAGACAGAATGTACTTTGAGTTTTTCTAAAGATTCCACTTTATAGGATATGGGAACTTCTATTTGAGACGCTTCCGTGTTGGTATAAGAGGCATGAATGGCTTCCGCTGAAATATCGCTGCCCATAATCTGCAAGTTATGATCAAGCGATGCTTTGGGTTGTATGAAACGTTTTTTTATATGCTTAATTTCATCCTTTAGGGCATTCATCTTAGGCCAAAGCTCAAAAGCAAAGTTTTGCCTAAAGTGCGGCGGTCTGTTCTCTGCCATCATAGCCGCCTCAATAGGGAAGGTTCCACTTCCACACATGGGATCTAAAAAAACACTCTCACCATCCCAACCGGCAAGTCTTAAAATACCGAAGGCTAAATTTTCTCTTAAAGGAGCGAAACCGGTATCTATACGATACCCTCTTTTATAAAAAAACCTTCCACTACTATTTATGGAAAGGCGACACATATTTTGATCTAAATTGATGTGAATACTTTGTGATGGATACTCTAATTCTTCTCCTTTCTCATTTCCACTTAACAACTGAGAAGGGTTCAGACCTTGTTTATTAAGGACTTCAAGTAGGAGCTCTTTGATCTTTCTCTGATGGTAGAGTTTGGACTTTTTAGTGGAAATATGAATGTGAAGGGGAGAATTTTTAGTTAGATATTGCTTCCAATCAATCTGCTTTATCCTACGAACAAATTGAGGAATGGATGGAGCTAAGAACTCCCCTAATCTTAATAGTATTTGACTGGGGCTCCCCAAACAAAGGTGCAGCTTGACTAAATTATTTAGGTTTACTTGGCAACTGACCCCACCCACCTCTTCACTCAATACAGAGATTCGGAGATTGGCGAGCTCGCCCTGGAGGACCGACTCGAATCCGGGTGGAACGATAATAAATAAAGTGAACATTTCTTCTGCTAAATCCTTTTTAATAATATAACCCCTTTATTTTATGGAAACTTTAGCTTATTACACCTCGACAAACAGCCCACAAGAGAGTTATAATTATTTGCATGATGTCACGCAACGAATTAATAAATAGAAAATATAAGTACTTGTATTTATTTAAATATATATTTACTTATAATTTTTTATATATTTTTATTTGACATTTTATAAAAAATATTTTATTAAAGGCGAGATTTAAAGAAAATCACCACAACAAAACCATGTAGACCAGCAAAACAAAAACTTATCAAGAGGGGGAGCCCATGAGAAGCTCAAACCGTAGTCGAGTTGTTACCTTAACTCTAACTGGAATTAGTTTATTACTGGGACTATTCTTCTTGTCGGGATGTGAAAGCCGCGATTCAGGAGAGTACAGTATCACTCTCAAATTAAGCCATGTTTTTAGCCCGGAAGAACAACTCACCAAATCAATGGATGCGGTAACCAAAAGCATCAAAGAAAAAACTAAAGGAGCCATCAATATTCAAACATATCCTCAGGGCCAAATTGCCACCTATAAAGACGGAATGGAGATGGTGGTTCGAGGAGCTAAGTTTATCTCGGTAGAAGACCCTTCTTATTTAGGTGATTATGTCCCTGAGTTTACCGCCCTAGTAGGTCCCATGCTCTATAGAAATTATGATGAATATGTAAAAGTTGTTCAAACTCCCATGGTGGATAGTTGGATCAAAAAAGCGGAAGCCAAAGGAATTAAAGTCCTCGCTCTTCACTATGTATTCGGTTTTAGAAATGTGATCACTAAAAAAGTGATCAAAACCCCTGCCGATCTTAAAGGGGTCAAATTAAGAACTCCCGGCAGCCAACTTTTTATCAAAACATTGAATGCCATGGGCGCATTGGCAACTCCACTTCCTTGGGGAGAAACATTCAGTGCTCTACAGCAGGGAGTTGTGGATGGACTTGAAGGCTCCGAATTTACCAATATTGGTACCAAAGTCTATGAAACCGGAATGAAAAACGTAGCCCTCACCAATCACTTTCTAGGAACCTGTGGGGTTTACATCTCCATGAAGGTATGGAATAAAATTCCTGGTAAATACCGCAAAATCATCGAAGAAGAATTTGCCGCCGGCGCGGACCATATGGTGAACCTCCTCAAATCCCAACATGCCGATGTGGTAACCAAACTTAAAAGCCATGGGGTGAAATTTAACGATGTGAATCGGGATGAGTTTACTAAAGCCACTAAGAAACTCTATAAATCACTTCCCGGTGTAAACATGAGCATGTACAACCAGATCCAAGAGCAGCTCACCAAAATTAGAAAAAATAAATAACTCAGCGAGTTTTGTCATGAATGAAAAATTGAAGTTTTTCTTTAGGAACTTGGAAGAATTTATCTGCGGCTTTTTCTTGATTATCATGATTAGCGTAGTGATCGTCAATGTAATACTTAGACCATTTGGTCTAGGTATTTATTGGGCCGAGGAAGTGGCCACAATTAGTTTTGTTTGGGCCGTTTTTATCGGGGCCAGTGCAACCTATAAGAACAAAATGGATGTGGGAATTGATATTCTGATCACCAAAACTCCCCCCCAAGTACAAAAGATAATCCGGCTGGTTATTGATAGCCTGCTTCTTATCTTAAATGGCTATATACTCTATATGGCGATTAATTTTACCTTAGAAGCGTTGCAGAAACCAACTCCAGTATTAAGTATCTCCTCTGCTTATGTTAACTCTGCTCTGATTCTTGGCTTTGGACTCATGTCCTTTCATGCCATCAAATTTATTATCGGCGATATTAAATTACTTAAAACCGAGCCAACTGCTTAGAGGAGAATTCTCATGGCTTATTTACCGGTATTGATTGTATTCTTATTATATTTTTCAAGCATCCCCATTGCCTTTGCTCTTTTTGCATCCACTATTTTTTACTTTACTTTTATTGATGACGGCATGCCAGCCGATCTCATACTACAAGAGTTTGTCACAGCCACACAATCTTTTCCACTTCTGGCTCTGCCATTTTTTATCATGGCAGGTTCTGTCATGAACTATTCGGGTATAAGTAATAAACTCATGAAAATGGCTGAAGTTTTAACAGGCCATATGACTGGGGGACTTGCTCAAGTAAACATTGTACTTAGTACTATGATGGGTGGAGTTTCCGGATCTGCCAATGCAGATGCAGCTATGCAAAGTAAAATTCTAGTACCAGAAATGAAGAAAAGAGGCTATAGCACCGCCTTCTCCTCCGCTATTACAGCTGCCTCTTCCGCCATTTCTCCTGTGATTCCTCCTGGCATCAACATGATTATCTATGCATTAATTGCCCAGGTTTCTGTAGCTAAAATGTTTGCTGCTGGTTATATGCCGGGAATTATTATGGCGCTGTCACTTATGTTTACGGTGACAGTTATTGCTAAGAAAAGAAACTATAAACCCTCAAGGGAAAAAAGAGCCCCCCTTATCGAAGTGGTAAAACAATTCGGTGAATCCATTTGGGCCCTCTCTCTTCCTTTTGGAGTTATAGCAGGTCTCCGAATGGGACTCTTTACTCCCACCGAAGCGGGAGCTATGGCAGTTCTCGCCTCAATTCTCATCGGACTTTTTATCTACCGAGAACTTAAAGTGTCTCATTTTGTTCCGATTTTAAAAGACACTATTTATGGTACAGGAACTGTCGTCATGATTATTGTGGCGGCAGCTGTATTTAGTAATTACCTCAACTGGGAAAGAATTCCCCAAACTCTCACCACTTTTTTAACCGGCCTCACCGACAACAAATATATGATGTTGGCCATATTAAACCTTTTACTTCTACTCTTAGGTATGTTTTTAGAGGGTGGAGCGGCTTTAATTATTGTGGCACCGTTAGTGGTTCCGGTAGTTAAAAGCTTGGATATTAACTTGATTCATTTTGGTATGATTATCATTGTTAACATTATGATTGGTGGAGTAACTCCTCCTTTTGGCTCGATGATGTTCACCACATGTTCAGTGACCAAAACCTCGGTGGCTGACTTTGTCAAAGAGATATGGCCCTTTATCATAGCCCTCTTATTATCTCTTTTGATTACAACTTATTTTCCAGCTCTCATACTACTCTTCCCCAATATGCTTTAATCAGCAAGTACCAATTTATCTGGAGGTATCTCTTTAAATTTGGATGATTGATCGGGGATAGTTTGATCTTTAAACTGACTATACCCCTTCCAATTCTTGGAGTACTTTTCATCATAGACCTTAATTGGGCAGCTCAACAATTCGTCTGTCCCTACTTTTAAACAAACCCCTTTTTCATCTGCTAAATCTGTGAAGGTTAACGCATCCTCGCTTTCACCGGTAACTCCTTCTATAATTTGCTCATTCGCATCCAGAAACTCCAATCTCACCCAAAGGACATCCATGGCTTTTATCAGCCTTATATATATTTTTTCCATAGCTAATATACGACTATAAAAAGGCTTTATAATAGCCGCGGCCTTTAACATTTCTTTTTTATAAGTAAAGACTCCTTCTAATTGCAAGAAACTGGCTCTCAGTTTATCATCGGCTAGCACTTGAAAAGAGTAGCTTTTGATAGCATGAGAATGAAGAGAATTTTCATCAGTGACTAATTGATAGGCCTGATAGTAACAACTCTTATCACTTGGAGCCTCTTCACATCCTTTGAGATCCCAATGATTTTTAAATTTAAAAGTAATCTGCCCTTTCAAATCATAAGCTGGGGGCAGATTCTCTATATAGGCTTCTCCCTGGGTTATATCAGGCAGAAAAAACCAAGAAAAGGGAATCAATTGCTTTTCACTTGTCTGACTCCAGATTCGAACGGAAGCTGGAAAACCCTTATCATTATACTTTCCCCAGAAACCGACTCCTTTGGCCCCTTCAAAAGGTTTGAAGCTGACCCGAGCCAAGGTTTTATCAGTAAAGGAACTAGAAACCACCTTTTCCTCTTTCTGAAAAACGGGAGAACAGTAGAGGCGAGGGAGCAATTTTTTAAAGGAGCTCAAATCTTCACAGACAAAATCCTCCTCCACTAAGGCCAACTCCCCCATTATTAATACCGCGGGTAGTTGGGATAACTTACAAGCCCTGCCTAAAAATGGCTTTAACAGAAAGTGGAGAGAATCCGGCTTACACGTATCTTCATCTTCATTTTTTACCAGTTTGGGTGAAGCCTTGGGTGAGGCTTTAGGAGATGCTTTGGGACTATTATTAACCACAAAGACCGCACTTAAATCGATTCCTTTCACATCGGGAACCCTCTTACGATCTAGAGCTGTTTTATTATTAGAATTAGCATTATCTCCTTCAGTATTCTTATCTGAACTGGAATTACAAAATGGTAAAAAAGATATTAAAAAGAAAACTACCAGCCAGAGTTTTTTTGTAGATTGAATCATAATTAACCCTACCTAAAATAGGTTGTTTAAAGAAAAATGATGGTCTTTATCTCGAATGCATTATATCATATCGAAGGATGAACATCTTTAGTGGAGTTTCAGTTATGTCGTCTAATGAAAAAGGCCTAGTGGTAATGGTGGATGATGATGATTTTTTCCGGCAGAGTCTAGGCTCTATTATAAAAGCCATGGGAATAGATTTTAAAGATTTTAGTAACCCCGCAGAAGCTTTGGAGAACATTGGAGATCTCAACCCTCAAGTGATTCTCCTTGACTATGAAATGCCAGAACTTACAGGATACCAATTTATGGTGAAGTACAGTGAAAAGATGCTCTTTCATGACCGCAGTGTTTTTCTCATTACCGGTGCCGACCTGGCTCCTGAAATGAAAGCAGCCCTCCCTTCACTGGGTATCGAAAAGTATTTCCCAAAACCTGTAAATCCAGAAGAGCTCATTGAAAACATTAAAAGAGCTCTAAAAGAAAATTCTAAAGATTAAATAGCATCTCTCGGTAGATCGGTAGTGGCCATACCGTCACATCCACAAACGATTCAGCATGATCACAAGCAGCACGCAGTTCGGTTAAAGCTTCACATCCCTGTTTGGCCATATACCTTGCCTCTTCCATATAATCATCGAATTCACGACTCAGAACCGTTTCAATTCTTTCTATTCCTTTAGTGATTTGTACCATCGTCTCTTGATAGTTTTTTAATCTGTTTTTAAGTACCACCTGAGAGAGTCCAGCGGCATTAAAATTAACTGAGGCAGCACCTACTATATTCACTTGTTTCACCACCGCTGGAAAAATCCAGGTGCTGGCTAAAGACTTTAAGGTTTCTAATTCGATTCTTTTAGTTTCAATGTAGTTGTGTGCCTGAATTTGCTGCCTTGATTGGAGTTCTTGTTTATTAAGAACACCATATGTTTCAAATAGCTTCACAATTTCTTTATTATCAAAATATGCCAATGCATCGGCAGTATTAGGAATGATAGGCAACTTTCTCTTTTTTGCTTCTTTATGCCAAGCCTCTCCATAATTATTTCCATCAAAACGGATTCGTTTGGTTTCTTTAATAACTTTTTTAAGAACTTCTAAAGTTCTGTTCTTAAAACTGTTGCCTGTTAATTTTTTACTATCCTTTTTTCCTTTTAATTGACTGAGCACATAATCAAGACCCGCCGCCATTACCAAGTTTATCGCAGTGGTTGGGATACTCACATTAATTGAGCTACCCGCGGCACGCATTTCAAATTTATTACCGGTGAAGGCTATGGGAGAGGTGCGATTGC
Organism: uncultured bacterium; assembly: GCA_964343805.1. GTDB lineage: Bacteria > Bdellovibrionota_B > Oligoflexia > CAYFLR01 > CAYFLR01 > CAYFLR01. The sequence goes on from CAYFLR010000024.1 coordinate 37,041, forward strand.
GGTCGGTGTTATCCATGGCAATCTTAGGAAGCTGTTTTATTCCCACATCAATATTATTGAAAGAACCATCTTTACTCTCTTTTCCTTTTTCAATTTCATTAAGTAAATTTTCTAAATAGGATCCTAAGAAAACAGACATAATAGCGGGAGGAGCTTCATTAGCACCCAATCGATGATCATTGCCAGCGTCTGCCACAGAGACCCTTAGAAGCGCTCCATACTTATTCACCCCATAAAGAAAAGCACCAAGAAATAGCAAAAATTGAATATTGTGCTTGGGAGAATTTCCTGGTTCTAACAGATTGTTTCCATCTGAATCGGTCAATGACCAATTCACATGTTTACCCCCTCCATTGATCTGATCAAATGGTTTTTCATGAAACAGCACCGCTAAATCATGCTTTTCAGCTAGACCTTCCATAATATCCATCATTTGCAAATTATGATCGATGGCAATATTGGCTTTTTCAAAAATAGGAGCGAGTTCGTATTGGGCAGGTGCCACCTCATTATGTCTGGTTTTAGCAGGAATCCCATGGGCAAAGCACTCCATATCTAAATCGTGCATGAATTTTAATACTCTGGATTTGATGGATCCAAAATAGTGGTCATCGAGTTGCTGATGGCGGGCAGGAAGTCTTCCCAATAAAGTACGACCCGATAAGATTAAATCCGGTCTCTTTCTCAAATAAGATCGATCGATCACAAAGTACTCTTGTTCAGGACCAATGTTGGTATCTACCCACTTGGCTGATTTATTTCCAAGGACCTTTAAGAGCTCCAAAGCCTTATTTTCCACCACACTAAGGCTCCTTAGCAGTGGCGTTTTAATGTCAAGTACTTCACCATGATAGGATAAAAAGACAGAGGGAATCACAAGGGTATTGGCATCACCTTCTTTCATGATAAAAGCTGGAGAAGAAGGATCCCAGGCAGTATAGCCCCTGGCTTCAAAAGTAGTTCTCATCCCTCCGGAAGGAAAACTAGACGCATCTGGTTCCCCTTGAATTAATTGTTTACCAGAAAAACGTTCTATCACCGAACCATCATGATCAAAACTTAAAAAAGCATCATGCTTTTCAGCCGCACCTCCCCTTTGGGGTTGGAACCAGTGAGTAAAGTGAGTGGCACCGAGATTGATAGCCCACTCTTTCATTCCATGAGCCACTTGATCAGCTATATCTCGATCTAACTCTTCTCCAAAATCTGCCGCTCTGATCAACTTTTTACGAGTGCTGCTATCGAGATGTTTCCGCATCGCTTCTCGATTGAATGTCAGATAGCCAAAGGTTTCCCTTAACGTTTTTTTATTTTCCATGGATCACTCCTCAAAGTTTCTTATCTCTTATAATCCCAGCTAATACCAATGGACAGATAGAGAAGAGGAAGAACCGAGAATTTATCCCTGATCTCTTTTGCCTCACTATTCACCTTCTGGATAACTTCCTCTTTTGCACTATTTAGTTTCTTCTCGACATCTTTATCTAATGAGGCGGCAAAAGATGACCAATCCCTTAATCGTCCTCCTAACTTCAATTCAGTGGAGGGATCACTGAGAGCTTGATAACCAATTCCCGCATCAAAGGCCAAAGCAATAGATCCAAACCAAAACTCTAATTGATACCCGATATTACCACCATACATTTCTTGATTAATAACTGCTGTTATGGAACCCAGTTTAAACTTACTCCCATTTACCGTGTTATTAATTGAGGCTTCTGCATGGGCCCAAAATTGCCATTTAGTAAAACGGAGCTGAGCATAGAGCCCCCCCTTGAATGGATAGATACGAGCTGCCCCATAAGTGGCTAATAAACCAGCTTGCAAGTTTGGAACAAACATCAAAGAACTGGTGATATTGGTTTCATAATCTTTGATCCGAAAATTTCCGTACTCCTCCATGAGTTTTTTTATACCAAAGCTTCCATAACCGGCATTGAATTCGACAAAGTCTTCATAGCGATAACCGACTCTAATAGAAGCCAGTTCAGGAGCTCCGGCGGTTCCGGCTAAGGTCACTACATTTTTCCTCACATTCGGAGCCGGGACGCTCCGAGGAGTTGAAACACTAATATGCCTTCTCTTTTTCTCTTTTTTCTTCTTCTTCTTTTTCTTTTTTTTCTTCTTTTTCTTCTTTTTCTTTTTCTTCTTTTTACTCTTGGCCATCAGCTCGGAGCTGACTATGGTTTGCCCGCCCGGTCCGATGGGAATAGATGTCAGACAAAAGCACATTAAAAAAAGAAGTATTAATTTTTGAAGCCTTGAAAGGATCACATGACCTCCTATTCAAATTCAATCTTATCGATAACTACCGCGGTATCGTAAATTTTATCCCCCACATCGGATACCCCAAAAACAAAGACCGCTTTTCCACCGGCACAATGACTGATATCTACCGTCTTCCTTTGTTTCCCGGTCATCCCACCAAAAACGCCATCCACATCGGTTTGAGGAGAAGAGGCATCCACATTGCCCACATCATTTTTAAACTCTTTCCACTTTCCACTATTATCTTTCATAGTTTCATGATGGAGAAAATCCTTAGAACCGGCGGTCAACACATAGAACATATCGTTGTAGGCGGTATTGATCCAGTTGGGGTATTCCTGAGTGAGAATATTATAATCAATATGCATTTTGGTTTTCCCTTTAGTGATCTCCACCTCTCACACCAGGGTGCTTGTTTGCTCACCAATACTTCCTTTGCCGGTGGTTAAAAAGGCATAGGATTTTTCACTGGATCCCGAAAATAGCTCACTCATAAAATCACTCTCAATGCTCACCTGTCCGTCACTTTTCCAATCTGATAGATCACCCAACTCGAAATCTAAATTACTGGCCTTAACCTCCCCGCGCCGTAAAGATCCGATGGTGATATTCACAGAGTCCATATTAAGAGTTCCTTTTAAGCTGGGGATCTCTTTAGCAACTGCCGGTGTGTCTGGGGCTTCACCCGTCTTCGGGTTAATCTCGCCAGCCGCTTCAATATTAAAAAATACTTCCCCCCGAGCAAAGCTATTTAGATCATAAGCAGCTAAACCCGATTGACCTTGAAAGTTTGCAATACTATAAAAACCTTTACTGTCAGCCCGTGATAAAAAAGGAGAACCGGTTCCGGTAATAATGGCCCCTGGCACTCCACTCCCAGCTTTTAAGACTTGGCCGGAAATAAACGAAATTTCCTTACTGGCAAAGTAGATCCCATAGACTCCAGGTCCATCGATCTTCATGGCTCCACTCATATGTTCACGAGCTTCATCACCTAAAGTTCCTAAAAACTGTCGCCCATCTTCAGTTAATATGCCGGCAATATTGACCAGTTTTAAAAAGAGCTCATTGTTATAAACTGTGAGCTTAGCAACTAGCAGAGCTTTGTCTTCGGGCAGTGTATAAGAAGGCAACTTGATCGAGTCAGGAAGATCGGTTCCCAATTTATCTTCGATCCCATCTAGCCCTTTAATTTCAGAAGGCAGTGGCAATCGAAAATCCTTAGTATAATCGGCTCCCGTTTCATCTTTGACAATGGAAGCACCCATTATAAAATCTAAACCAGCTGGGGTCTCCACTTTCATACAAGCTTGATTTAGTAGTAGAGTAAAATCGGTTTTTGCTAATTGCTTGGTGGTTTTATTTATCAGGGTTGCCAATTCTGTAACAGGGATGCTGATGCAAGGAAAGTCGAGCACCTGAGGAGATACATCCACCGGCGCACTCATGGACTCAGGAGCGCACTTGCCCTCTTTGGCTTCTCCCCCATTTCCATATAATTCCTTGAAAGTGGACTCTTCCGGCATATCATTTACATTGCTATTCACCGCATCGGGGACAGGGTGACAATTGCCAATAATGATCAAGAAAGTGATCACCAGCAGAAAGGACAAAGCTTCTTTTGCTCTCATCTTTATGACCTCGGTTAAAATGGTTATTAGTCAATAACATTTAACCATAAAGAGAAGCTGAGAAAAAGCTGATTAATTACCTTCTTTTAAAAAGTCTAGATTAATTTGTAAGTTTTGCAGGTATTTAGTGTATTGAGCCGACTGAATCACTTCCCAAGCATAGAGGTTTTTCACCTCTTCACATATCTTTTCATAATCGTATCCCTCTTCCATCATAAGGGCACATTGAACGCTGGCCACATATCTAGCAAAGGGAAGACTTTTCGCTCTAATAGCTGAAACAGCCCGCAGCAAGAGAGCATTGGATTCGATAACATCAGGGTAGACTTTCAAATTAGCTAGTGACTTAATAGCCTGCCTGTTTTCATTTCCTGCTTCGATCCATTCGATTTTTCGAATCACCCAATGAGCTCCATTTTCCTGAGTAAACTCTCCTAAATGACGAAAAGCCGCAGAAATGTTTACCATCTCGTTGGAGTTAGGTTCTTGGGCCATCACTGTCACCACGTCTCCACAACGATCCACGCCATTACTTAAGTACATGATTATATTTCCAGCTAAGAAATAGGCTTCTGATTGAAAGCAAACGGCAAGGCTTGAAATATCAATACCCGGCTCTTCCTCTGCCCCTTGAACCAAATTAGCAACCCTTCGAGGACTAGGAGTTGGAACTGGAGCGGATCCAACTCTTCGAGGACTGGGAGATGGAAGGGGAACAGATCCTCCCACTCTTCGTGGACTCGGGTTAGGAAGAGGAGCTGCTTCGATTCTTCTTGGTGAAGGATTAGGGAGAGGTGGTGCTGATAAGGCTTCCACCGCTTTTTGATCCTCTGTATGAGCCACTACTTTTTCAACTTGGTTTAATTGAGATTCCACCGCTTTAGCGGCGGCGATATTTTCAACTTTATTTTGATATTCAGCAACTTCTGCCACCGGATCCTCGCTCTTACCAAAGGCAAACTCCTTAATGGATTGAGAAGCCGAACTAATATAGTTACTCACACTGGCTTTAGCCTCATTGACAGTATTCTTAATGGGATCAGTCACCTCTCGTTGCCAAGCTTTTTCAATTCCAGGCGCTAGAAACTTTGCAGTGGCACTGGCATAACCCGCATATTTTTTGGTGGTGTCAACGGTATCTGAAACGTAATCTGTAGCTTTCTCCCAGGTGCTTCTGGTATCTTCTGGAGGTGGCGGTGCAGGCTCCGTACTTCCCCCTCCTAAAAATCTATTAGCGGAATCAGAAAAATCTTTCATTGCCTGAGCTCCCTTTTGTAAACCCGAAAGCCCTGCATTGACAGTTTCACCCACTGTTTTAGCCCCTTCATGAATAGCCACCAAACCATTACTGACTCCGACAATTCCATCGGCTGTTGCCTGAAAAGCATTATCAATAGCCTGTTTCATGGCTTCGGGCATTTCACCTTGAATTCTCACTCCCGCTTCGGCAGACCCAAAATCACCATTAGCATTTGGAGCAACAGCAGCTGCGGCATCTACATTCAACCCTTGATAGGTTCCATTTCCATAAGCCACTGCATTTCCAGTTTTTAAATTGACACCTGCTGTGACATTTCCTTTTACTCCAGTTCCATCATGAACCACATCTGAATTTACAATGGCCACTTTTTCGTTCACATTAGCAGCATATGTTCCTTGGGTTCTCACACCATGATTTCGGTCACTGGCGGTGAATTTTCCTGCTACATTCCCTTCCGCATCTGCCATTCCACTGGTTCTCACATTAGCGCCTGCAAGTTCTCCTTTACCACTGGCTTGAATATCGTACTGTGCGGTTTTCTCCCTAACATTGGCCGAAATATCAGCATGGGCTTTTCCATACTGAGAATCAGCGTCCACCTGAGCATCCACTCGATTGTAATCACTGGTCTGTGCTCTAAAGTTAGCAGATCCCACTCCCTCTTTGGTGGCAGATCCAGAGGCAGTTGCTCCAAAGGCACCTCCCTCTGCTTGAGCATTAAAATCGACTCCCGTTCCTTTGACATTGCGTCCGGTGGCTTCGGCATCCCATTTGGTAATAGCATGCTCAGGAAGATTTTTCCGTGCCATTTCGGGTAGCTGATCATGAGCTGCTGATAAAGCAGTATTTTCACCTTGCTTCGCAACTCGAACTCCAATATTTTTCTCTAAATCCTGTCTTAGGGATTCTATTTTCTGTTGATCTTTAACCAAGTCATCCGCTCTTCTGGAACAGTCATAGCAAGTGTGACTGTCTTTTCTCTTTTCATAATCTTCTTTGGCATCAGCATGATCAAGCACCGCCTTGGTGAGCTTATCGACTCTCTCTTGGTTATCTGCTGAGAATTTATTGACCCTCACTTTGGCACTAATACCTTCAGCCCCCTCAGGAATGCTAGTATCTCCCGTTTTTGAACCGGGAGTAGGTACCTGACTGAGCTCCTCTTCTGTTTTTCCAGTGGCTACTTCCACGTCAGTTACAATCTGACTAGGAACCACTCGATGGTCTTCTGCACTATTTGGTAGATGAATGGTGGCTTCACCAGACACTCCATTGGCAAAGCGTCCCTCTAGTAGGTTTCCACTATTGGTGTATTTCGCATTTCCTTCCACCGTTGCCGTGGCTCCTGCTCCCCCCACAAGCTCACTGGGGAGGGTCGCGCTTGCTTTGACGGTCAACACTTTTCCATCACCAGAGGTAGCCAGATCCCACTTTTTTCCTTCGGTAAGTGTATCCACCGTATTTAAAACTGTGAGATTTTGATTCTCTTTGCCATCAGTTCCCTTGACCAAGCCTTCCAATGCCTTACCGATTTTCTCAGTGGCCTTACTCGTATCTTCCCCATTTCTTACCTGACTTGCTAGTACTTCAGCACTGTTTTGTAAGTCTGCAACAGTGGGATTGTTATCAAGTTTCGCAAGAATCTTATCGTCATTTCCCCCCTTGCCACAATCTCCGCCCCCAGCAACGAGTCCAAAACAAGCAGCTGGTTCACTAAAATCTTCCACTGTGGGCTTCGCAAAAAGCTGTTGGCCTGCAGTTCTAGCCTCGGAATAACCTGCTTCACCATTTTGGGCGACAGGTTCCTCGGGATCATCCATCATACTAGACATAAGGTTCATTGACTTTGGCTGAAAAAACCTTAAAATCAGGCGATCTTTCTTAATTTCCGGAGCATAACCATCTCCCCCATCACCATCACTTCCATCTGCACTATTAACTGACTTCACCTGGTTAACCATGCGATAACTATCATCTCCACAGTTTTGATACCCTCCCACGATAAAAAGGAGAAGCATGGATGTAAGAGTCAGCGCTATATGCTTTTTCTTCATAAAGTAGCCCCTATTAAAAGACACCTATTCAATTGTTGTGATAATTTACTCATCGTCATAATAAGGAATGGGCGTTAGAAGGGGTAGTTTAGTTAGATATTTTAAATAGTTATACACCCATGGAATCTATCTCAATTTGATGGCTAACTAAATGTACTATCAGGTAGGGTTATGGTAAGTTTAAATAGGTTCTATCCGGACAGGAGTGCCGCTCTGAAAATGAGAACCTTAGATCTGTCCGCTTTTTGAAGTTTTTTCCGGACAGAAGTGCCGCTCTGAAAATGAGAACCTTAGATCTGTCCACTTTTTGAAGTTTTTTCCGGACAGAAGTGC
>CAYFLR010000024.1:44687-49231 GCA_964343805.1 uncultured bacterium
TGAAAATGAGAACCTTAGATCTGTCCGCTTTTTGAAGTTTTTTCCGGACAGAAGTACAGTTGTGAAAATCAGAGCCGAAGATCTGTCCGCTTCTGGAGCAGCTTGCCTTTTCTGATAAAGCATCTTAAAATGATAACCAAATCCTAACAGAGCACTGATTAAACCCTAATGTTGATATCCGATGCTAGTAGGCAGAACAAATGGAAAAAATAAAAAGTAAGGAAACGGACAAATGAAGAACAAACTGAATGAACAAATCACCACTCTGCTTAACCGTAATTATCAGTTAAACAAAACCTTCAACCAATATCAAAAGACTCTATCCTCTTTAAATGAAAAGCCATCCCATAACTTAAAGCTACAAAAGCAGCAAACATTAGCCTACCTCTGGGAAGAACTTTATTACCTGGGAATGGACAAGGATTGGCTCAAGTGTCAGTTAGACTGGCAGGAGGATTGGTTTCCCAAAGAGTTTGGCTGGGATAAGTTTTTAGAAGTGGCCTGATCCAACGAGAAAAAGTGAGAGCCACTCCATGAGCTCTCACTTCTCCCCAACAAAAACAAATTCTATTAACTTACTGACCTACTCCAGCATAAAGAGGAGTAGATAGCGGAATGGTCAACCCTTCTGGTAATTCATAATCAGTAGTAATAGCGTAACCATGATCTATAGTGGCATTATTGACAATACAGATCCCGTTGTAGAAATAAGAATCATAGACTTGACTTCCCACATCTGTTTCATTCCCCGTAGCAATAAACCAAGCAGATCCTGTATAAAATGCGGCATTTTTAAGAGGAGTGATATTAGCATCATTATTAGCTAGATAACAGGTTCCACTGCAATCGGCACTTTGAAAACGGCATGTGGCATTAATATTGGGGTAGAGTTTTCCTTTACTCTGATTATTATCAAAGGCCACACTTTGAATGTACTGACCTGTGGCCATATTAAACATGGCGATTCCATTGTTGCTTAATACGGTATAAGGCTCATCTCCAATATTAAAAATGGTTCCCATTGCCACATCATCACCGGTGAATAGCTTCACAGAGCTGGCATCTTCACCTGCTACACCTGTTATACCTATCTCACCCTGTGCTCCTTGGGCTCCCTTTTCCCCTTGTTCTCCTTTACTACCAGTTGCTCCTCTAATATCTATGGCAATATACTCTTCCCCATCACACATCTGAAATGATTGGTCATTGATAACAAAGTAAATATAATTGGTTACACTGCCATCACAAGTGGGAAGTTCTGAAACCTCATCCACGGCTAATGCAGCAGGTTGAACTCCTTGACTGGTAGATGATCCCATTCCATAGGAACTGGATAGACTGCTGGAAGGTAATGAGGTTGCAGATCCAGTACTGGGTGTAGATACTACCGTTTGAACAACTTCCTCTTCTTCCTCCTCCTCTTCTTCACAGGTGCCACCCAATCCACAACAAGTAAGTAGAGGCATCATCAGTAAATATATAAAGTATCTTTTTTGATCTAACATGATATCTCCTTTTTAAAAGAGTATGGGAGGGAGGAATTCCCCCCTCTTGCTTATTTACTTAGGATTACCCAGGAGCATCCAAATATGGTGCATATACAACCTTGGAATTGAGGAAAGCCATTGTTTAAGTTATATATAATCTTCGATTGAATCGCGGTGGTACATGGAGCAGGATTTGCTGTTTGAGGAGCAAAAGTACCAGCTGGTCCTTCAGGTCCTTGTGCACCTTGATCTCCCTGGTCGCCTTTATCCCCATTTTCTCCTTTAGATCCGGCAACGCCTTGCAGTCCTTGAGGTCCTTGTAAACCCTGGAGCCCCTGATCACCTTGAAGTCCTTGCTCTCCCTGGGGACCTTGTTCACCTTGAGGTCCTTGCTCTCCTTGAGGTCCTTGCTCTCCTTGAGGTCCTTGCTCTCCTTGGGGTCCTTGTTCGCCTTGGGGTCCTTGTTCACCCTGAGGTCCTTGCTCTCCCTGGTTTCCTTGTTCACCTTGAGGTCCTTGCTCTCCTTGGATTCCCTGTATACCCTGATCTCCTTTACCACCTTGGTCTCCTTTGACACCTTTTTGGCCAGCAATCCCCTGAAGACCTTGATCTCCTTTTTCGCCTTTAAAACCTTGAGGCCCCTGCTCTCCTTGAGGACCTTGCTCGCCTTGAGGTCCTTGTTCGCCTTGGGGTCCTTGTTCGCCTTGAGGTCCTTGTTCGCCTTTGAGTGTTTGATAAAGGATATTAAGTTCAGGTACTCTCTTCTTAAAATGAGCAAGTACAGGATGACGTCTGTTTTTATAGGTAGAGTGTTCCTCGAAAACGACTTGGAGGTTCTCTTTACCAATCAAAAGAAAACCGGGGTTTTGACCGGTGGTAATCATCTCTTTAACAGCTTCTGTCAATGGGATCAGCAGACTATTCCCTTGTTGATCTTTTGTAATCTCAATAGTTTGCACTAACCAGTCAGGCTGAAGATCAAATTCATTTCTTCTACTCTTTAGATTCTGTAATTCATCGAAGGACTCTTGGTTGAGGGCAAATACCTCTAATACCCCCGCTCTTTTGACCTTATGAATATGGAGAGCCAAAATGGCAGAATGAATTTCTTCAGCTGAATCAAAGCTAGAAAGATCAAACCAGATATAGCTCAGTTTTTTATGTTTATAATCTTTCACCGCTAGTTTATGAAGGTTCCAATATTTTCCATGGCTCTGAACTGAAAGAGCTTTTCCAGCTTTCAAAGAAAGAGGTAGTTTTGCCTGCAAACCAGAAAATGGTATTAACAGAGCTAAAAAGAGTAGCCCAAGGAGGGGGCTCTTAAATTCCTTAAGACTTAGACTTTGTTTTAACATGTTTGAAACCTCCTAGATTTGTGTTGCTTAGTGTTTAAGTTTGCATAATGTGTGCCAGCTATTGAGATCCAAGTTATTTCGTTTATTTTCAATATGCTAGACAACATTCCAGGGATATCTTCCTCTCTCAACCGTGTTGCAATTACGTTGCATATGTGGCACCACACACCACACATGCAACACAAATTAATTAAGAAAATTGAGCTTATAAATCATCCCAAAAAAGGGTGCATTTAAAATGAAGATATGTTAATAGAAAAGCAATTTTTGGCAGAGAAACTAAATTCCACACGGAAGTTTAACTTTACCCTGAATCCTCAGAACTTTTAGAAAGAAAGGTAGCAATCATTATACTTCAAAGTTTACATAAAAATCCTCGAATTACCCCGGTAAAGGCTACCCGCCCCGCTGAGATTTTTATGTAAACTTTGCAGCACATGCATCACCACCTTTCAGATCCAAAAGTTCTGAGGATCCAGGCTTTATCAATAAGAAATACTCTCTATGGATACATTAGCCGAACTTATCTGGAATCCCACTCTCAGCATCATTTACCTTGAGTTAGGAGTGGTCTTTCTTATCTACACTGGTTTTGTGGCTTGGCGCCGAAGTCATATTATTCTTAAGCAGACTTATAAAGCGACGGAAGGAGCTATTACGGGTCGGCAAGTTCCCCATTTCAAGGCCTTCTTATCTGCCTTGGCTGCCACTGTCGGTGTGGGTAACCTAGCTGGAGTTGGTACCGCCATTCACCTGGGTGGACCAGGAGCTCTTTTTTGGATGTGGATGTCTGCGATCGCTGGAATGTCTTTTCGTATGGTGGCCACATATTTAGCTTTAAAATATCAACCAAAAGACCAAACAGCCATCACCTTTGCGACTCCCATGTCTTATTTAGAAAAATACTTAAAGGGACCATGGTTTTCTTGGATACCAGCGGGTGTTGCCGTGCTAATTCTTTGTAAAGGATTTGTTACTGCAAACCTAATCCAATCCAATTCGGTCGCTCACGCCCTACATGGTCAAGCAGGAATACCAAAAATTCTGATCGCCCTGGCTCTCTCTTCACTGGTTGCCGTAGTTATTATTGGAGGTCTCAAAAAGATTGTAGAATACAGCAGTGCTATTGCCCCTTATATGATGATCGCCTATGTGCTGGCAGGATTAATTATACTTTTATCCCATCCCATTCAGACATTTGACTCGCTCATGTCAGTCTTTCATCATGCTTTTTCCCCTATGTCAGTGGCAGGTGGAGTGGCCGGTTATACGGTGCTTCAGGCTATGCAGTTCGGGGTTTCTCGTGGCGTGTTTTCTCATCATTCAGGGATTGGGATTAGTCCCTTTTTACAAAGTGCCAATAAAGATCATCCCGCAGTGGGATCTCTAATGGCGGCCTTAACTCCCGCAGTAGACACTCTTGGCATCTGTACAATTACTGGACTTGTGGTATTATCCAGTAAGTATTGGACGCTCATGAATGGCGCTCTCCTCACCACTCACTCATTCTATTTAGGCATTGGACGCTTTGGCCAGACTATTGTTTTTGGCTGCCTAATTGTTTTTGCCTTCACTACGATTATCAATTATGGGTATTACGCCGAGCGTTGCTTTGAATACCTTGGAGGTAAGAATATCAACGCTTTTCGTTGGGTGTTCGTAGCAGTGAACTTTATCGGTCCCTTTTTCCCCGTTATATTTG
>CAYFLR010000024.1:49241-80778 GCA_964343805.1 uncultured bacterium
ATACACCTTATCCCTCTAACCTACATTTTAACTCGTAATATTAAAGGGTTAAAAAACGACCTCTTTAATTATCAAGGTGAAAAAACAGGGGATCTCTCCCTGAAATAGCCCCTATTTTTATCACAATAGTATTTATTCCAATCAGATTCTTAAAATATACCTTTTTTCCTCTAATTAAGGTTATATCTATTATTAGAGCATTCTTTTTGCAGATAATACTTCATCACAAAATTTAGAATACTTGCCGCTCATTTTTTTAACACTGCTATCTGAAGAAATAGAGTACTTACTGATGGGTCTTTGCAACTCATTATAGATATTCTCTAATTTACCCACCACGATTCCTGTAGACTTTGCTATTTTGGATATGGCTTTCATATTTATCTCCTTTTAGTTAAAAGATTAACCATGCTAATTTTCCAGCCAACTTAATATTGACCTTCTTTTTATTAACCCCGACCTTTTTGAGTTTTTTAACCGTATTAATCTCTTCTCTCATACTGTCTAGTTGCCCAACCATACTTCCGGTAGATCTTGCGATTTTAATAATTGCCTTCATAATTGCCCACCTTATTTAAAGTATTTGTTTAGCCGAAATGGCTTCACCGCAAAACTTGGTATACTTAGAGACTTGTCTGTTCATCAGCTTCTCTTTGGTTAGGATAGAAAATCGATTGTTTAGTTGATCAGTGGACCCATAAATATTCTCCATGTGATTTGCCAAAGTGTCGGATGACTTGGCTATTTTTGATATGGTTCTCATCTCTCCCCCCTTATTCCTTTGTTATCCCTTGAAGTGTTTTAACTGCAATTGGCATACCAACACCCCTACTTAGACCAACTCACTCCTAACCCCCTATAACTACCAGAAAAATAACTAAGCCCCTATTCCCCCTCATGATTACGACCACAATTGCCACACATATCGCAACACCACCACCCACACATAAGTGTTGCATGCAACACAACCACAACACCTTCAATCCCAGACCATTTTAATAATCCTATATGATTTCAATACATTAGACTCCTAAAAGCCTCTCCCACTTTTTTTGGCACAGCTGATGCAATACATTGTAGAAAATCATTTTAAAAAGGAGGGTTTAAATGGGCCAACAAAACAACAAGAACAATACCAATCCCCAAAAGGCCAACTCCCCCAATCTTCTGCAACACTATTATAAAAAGGTTATTCATCCCCTGTTCCCCATTCATATGTCTCCACTTCTAAAGCCTGATTTCAAAATTGAGAGAGTTCTCAGCGAAAGTAAAAAGGAACAGAGCCTGCTTAATTACGATAATAAAGAAGATCGAGCCGTGATTCTTAAAGAGGGAAATCGCCTCATGGAATCTGTACACACCAATCCTGACAGCCAAGTTTTTGAAGACTTTCAAGACTTTAAACAACTAAGTGAAGCAAACACCAACGAACAGCTCCTCAAGAAAAACACCTTTTATATCCTCTCTCAAAGTATTTTCAATCACTTTCATAGCGCCGCCAAACGTTACTTTATGAATAGTATGGAAGAGCTATTCAGTTACAGCCCTAAAAAAATTATTCCTATCCACTTTAGAGGACTCACCGTGTTAGGAATATTGACTTTTTTAATTTCTATGTTCACCACCGGTTATGGAGTGAATCATCTGCTGCAAAACAATAGCATTCCTCTACTCACCTTACTTCAAGGTGACAGTGGAGAAATACCCCGATTTATCATCGCCCTTTTAAGTGGATGCAGCCTATCTTATATAATTCTCCATCTCAAAGTGGCTCTTTATCGTGGAATGTTAGCCACCGGCAAGGTTTTTAAAGGAATTAAAGCGGCCTACCTAAAACATCCAGTGGGTATTATCACGGCTTGCCTCCTTGCTTTTGTATCATTAAAAACCAATTATGATGGGGGTGTCGCACTTATTTCCAAGGCGGAATATGTGAGCGAACAACAAAAGCTCATCACGAAAAATGCCCTCACCGCCTTAGGAAAAATCAAGGAAAAGGAGAAAGCCGAAGGCATGACCTCCTTCAAAGATTCGGTAGTTTTTTTAAATACAAAAGTAGAGGAAATATTAAAACAATTTCAAAAATTCCCCTTAGATGAGGCGGATGGAAATGCTTCCAGCGGTCACTCCGGTCAAGGCCCTCGTTACTTTGGGAAACGATTTGTCATCAACGGAAGATATGATGATAAAGTTCTCACCGTCTCTTCTGTATCAAAGGGTGGAACCCTGGCAAGACAAATTGATTACATAATCAGTTCCAGTGGTCTAGATATGAGCCTCTCTTTAGAGGAAAAAATGAAAGGGCTCGTAGGCAAATATGAAGTTGCAGTCCGAAACCAGGAAAAGACTGTTCAGCAATACATCCAAGATTTAAATCAATTAGTGGACACCAAAGAAAGTGTTCTTCCCTCATTTTTGAGCCTCGCCTTTGTTGAATATTATGATCTTAATGAGAGGGTACAACAAATGGCAAAGAGCTTTACCGCCAATGCCAATCTCTATAAAGAGACCTCCACAAAACTAAAAACTCTAATTAATGAACACATAAAAGTTCTCACCGCTATCGATCGATCCGGTAGGCCCAAACATAATAAGTATGAGGTAGCAATTTCATTTCCACCCATGAATGTGGCGGGTGTGGCCGCCCTGCAGAGAGATCTTCCTAAAGTTAAATACAAAAGTTTTAGCGAACTCATCGAGCTCCTTAAAGGAAAGTATGGCCTACTATGGGCTCAAGTTATCATGCTAATCATCCTCGTGCTTTCCGTTTTAATTGACCTTGCTGATGTGGTGTTTTTAAGTCCGAATATTGCCAGGCAAGGTCGAAATGAAGCTGCGGTTATCTTAGGAAAACGAGATGAACTCAATGAGTGGGAAGAGAAATTTTTGAAGCAGATCTATGTCCTGCTGCATGAAAAAGATATAGAAACCATCTTTGGTGGTCTAATTCCCAAAGAGGATGCCTTAATTGTAGATGCCTTTTACCAGCTAATCGAAGAGATCAATCCTCAAATTATCGATCCTTTGGACAGGCATTGGACCACTCAAATTAAGGATTACCTGCTCTCGGTATTTAAAGAGTTACATATTCCGGCAGCCAACGATTACAATGAAAGAGTGGTGGCCATTACTAACATGACTGAAAACCCAGAAGTGTGTATGAATCGGTTAATGGAAATTATCTTTCCTTACTTAGATGAAATTTTAGAACAGGGTGATTTCTCTTTTGATGAAGTAGATCGTAGAGTGCAAGGACGTCAGGGAGCTATGATCGAAGATTTGCTCACTAAGATGAAGAGACTTTCAGCAGATAACAGCACTCCCTCTTTTTACAAACTGTTTCAAATGAATCGTAATCTAAAAAAATTGACTAAAGCAGATGCGAGTTTAACCCGCCAAATTAAAGAACTGGAACCAGAGATTACAGAACTCCCGGAGGTGCAAAACCAACTGGTGGATTACAACAAAATCCGTAGACTGATTTTAGAACAAGAGCAGTGCCGAGTGAGAGAAGAAATCTCGAATATTATAGGGGAGGCCATCCATGTTCAATCTCAAGCCGAATCCTTTTTGAGTCATGGAACAGCTAATCTGAACCGAATGGCTATTTGGTTTAAAATGATCAAATCTTTTCTGATCGCTCGCTATGGAAGTAAAAAGTCAGAAACAGGAGGAGATCTCATTACCAGCCGTCGTGGGTGGTTAGCAACCATGGGACAAAACATCCATAGAGAACAAGAAATCTAGATTCCCTAACCGGTCAACCAGTTCAGTTGACCGGTTTTTCTCTCTAGCCTAACTTTTCTCTTTCCCTTATAATAAAAGCAACGATCCACAGAAGGAGAAGAGAGTGGCAGAAAAGCATTTTGTATTTAAAGAAGAAACGCGCAGAGAGTGTCTCGCCCGCCCCATCTATGAACTCAAAAATTATTACAATATTTACCCTGGTAACCTCAAAGCTCTGGATCCGGAACATATCTCTTTTGGAATCTGGATTTCAGGATCCACAGAAATCATTGAGTATATCAATGCCTCTTTCTCTCCCGAAAAGAAGAAGAAGAGAATTGATCAATTACTCAAAGTATTTCCTGCTTACCAGAAGGTCAGCAAACTGCTGGTTTTAAAAGAAGACAAACAGAGGCTCTATCAAAATATTTCCAACCATAATCGATCTAAAATGAGTGAGCTTGGACTCTCTGAAGCCGAGAAAGATATATCTGAAAGCTACCTCAAAGTGAATGAATCCTCTGCTAAAATCATGTCCTTTGTGGACAAAGAAGCAGTGGCGGAAGCCGAGCAAGTGACTATGCAGTTAGTGGATCGAGTGAGCACCGATGATGCGGGCTCTGACTTTTTAATGCGAATCCTTAATAATGAAAATAATATTTTTGATCAAATTTCGCTCACCACTTTAATGGCCACCTCTATTGGTAAAGAACTGGGACTAAAAAAACACCAATTAAAAATCATCTCTCTCGGCTGCCTTTTCATGGACATCGGTTTAACTCGTCTGAGTATACCAGGGCTCTATACTGATATTTTAACGGCCAAAAACCAGCTCCTTTATGAACGTCATCCCATCATAGGAGTGGAAGAACTAAACACCATGGAAGCAAGGGGTGTCAACCTCCCACCGGAAATCTTTATTATTGCCGAACAGCATCACGAAACCTACAATGGCCGTGGATTTCCCAACTCGTTAAAAGGACGCCTCTCGAAGAAAAATAAAAAGGGAATTCATCCCTATGCCCTCATTGTGGGTTTAGCGGATAAGTTTTCTAGCTATTTTGTCCAACTAGAAAAAAAGCCCCGCTTTAAGCCCCTCCGCGCAGTGAAAGCGCTGAATCGATTGACTCATAATTTTGACCCAGCTGTATTGGCTGTGTTTAACAATATTGTGGGATATTTAAGCCAGCAGAATTTGCAGGTGGATGAAAACGTCACCTGGATCACCGAAGATTAATCATCCGAAAAGCGAATATCATAACGGCTAATTTTACGATAGAGAGTGGAACGATCCATCTTCAGCTGACGAGCTGCCTTAGCCTTATTCCCCCCACAAGCTTGAACGGTATCGATAATCAGTTGCTTTTCTGAAACCGGTGATCTCGCAGGTATGGATGCTTCTGGTTCAATTATTTGATTTTTACCGGCAATGAAATCCGGGGGTAAATGTTTCAAATGAATTTGCGGATCATGACACAGAACAATCGCATGTTCGATCACATGCTGAAGCTGCCTCACATTGCCTGGCCATGCATGGTTCATTAAGAGTTCAAGAACTTGCGGATCCACCTGTTCGATCTGTCGATGATAGGTTTTCCCGAGCTTCTCTAAAAAGTGGGAAACCAAGGCGGGAATATCACTCCGTCGATCTCTTAAGGGAGGCAAAGTAAGTTGAACCACCTTCAATCGATAGTAGAGGTCTTCTCGAAAGAGACCCTGGGCGACCTTTTGCTCTAGGTTTACATTGGTGGCGGCAATCACCCTTACATCAGTCTTGATGGTTTTATGCCCTCCAATGGGTTCGAATTCTTTTTCTTGAATTACTCTTAAAAGCTTGGCTTGCAAGGAGGGGGTAATATCACCAATTTCATCTAAAAAGATGGTTCCGCCGTTAGCTCGTTCAAAACGCCCGGCTTGATCTTTGATGGCTCCGGTAAAAGATCCCTTCACATGCCCAAAGAGTTCACTTTCAAGCAGAGTTTCAGGAAGAGCGGTGCAATTAATTTTAACTAAGGGCTGTTCACTGCGATTCCCTAAATAATGAAGAGCTTCGGTAACCAACTCTTTACCGGTGCCACTTTCACCGATAATTAAAACATTCACCGGAACATCTTTGAGATCTTCAATCAGGTGATAAATATTTTGCATGGCCTCACTGCTACCCACTAGTCGGTGAAAGCTTTGCCGATCTTTCAGATCACGCTCTAAGGCCACGAGTCGGGATTGATCACGCACCACCATCACCGCACCTTGAGAGGTATTTTTTCCGTCTAAAAGAGGAGAGGCGGTGACCGAAACAACCTTTTCAACCGCAGGATCTTGACTGCAACTAATGTAATTATCTTCGTGAGTAGTGCCTGTTTCGAGAGTTTTCTCCAATACTGAAAAACACTTCTTGGAACAGGGGTGCTCTAATTTTCTAATGTCTTGTCCACGGAATGAGCGTTTCATCCCACAAAGATTTCGGTTACCCGATTCATTTGTTTCTAAGAGTTCATACTGAAAATTCACGGTGTAAATGGTATCACTCACACTGCGAAAAATAGCCTTTAAATTAGATTGAACCTGTTTTACTTCCTCTTCCAGATATCTCTGTTTGAGAGCTAAATTAACTGTCCGAGTAAGATCAATAGGTGTGGTAGGTTTAGCAAGATAATCAAAGGCCCCTAACCGGAGTGCCTCAGTGACAGTTTCCAAATTAGGATAGCCCGTCATTAAGGTCACCATACAGTCCGGATCTTGCTCTTTTAAAATTCGTAAAAGCTCAAGTCCGTTGTCCTCACCTAAGCGGATGTCCACAAATAGGAGTCCGAACTCATTTTGTTCCATATGGTAAAGAGCTTCTTTGATAGATGAGGCAGTAAAGACAGTATGACCTTCGTCACCTAAAATGCGAGTAAAGGAGAGACGAATGCTCTCCTCATCATCAACAACTAGAATATTGGTTTTAAAATCCATATTACCTAGCGGCAGCAAGAGTTATTGGAAGAATCATCCTTTGGCTGATTGCCTTCTTCAGAAGGACCAGCTCCGCAACACCCACCTTTACAGCCTCCATCCTTCTTCTTAAAGGAACGGATCTGAAAGTAAAGTCCCACCGCCACAACAAAAATGACTATTAAAATATCTCTAACTTCCACTATAGATCCTAAAACTCGCCGTATTCTTCTTCTTTTTTCTTTTTATAAATATAGTATCCAAAACCTGCTGCAGCAAGTAACAAGGCAGGTCCAAAGGGGCCCAATCCCCAACCCAAACCTAAGCTCAGCCCTTTTCCAGACCATATAGTTGCAGAGGTTTTGGTAACTCCAGCATGGACACCAGCACCAGCCTTAACGCCAGCACCCTTTATTGCACCTGCTCCACCTTTTGCGGCACCAGCTCCCTTACCGGCAATTACTTGCCCTGCTTCCATTTCCGCTTCACGCTGCATAGCGCCTGCACCAGCTGCACCAGCAGCTCCCACAGCTTCGACTTCTTGTCCTGGTAACATAGAAATCCCCTTTTTGGTTTTTCAAACTAATGACAAATTCTCAAGGTAAGTATATGCAAAAAAGTTTATAAAAAGCTAGTAATAAAACACATTTTCTATCGATCTAAGGAGCTCATTCTTTAATCCTCAAGATTATAATAAACCTTGTGATAATTTGCATTAAGGGTAAATATAGACTATTATAGTTTATATATGCATTTAATATAAATCTTATTAATCTGTATGATTGAAGGTATTATGGCTGCTTTAGAAGATATTATCCGTCAAAGAATCATGGAATTTCATGAAGATGGTATTCCACAGTATTATCAGAGAGATATTGAAATACCTTTTATAGAAGACATGTCCAATACTATAATTGGAGGTCGTAAAGTAGGCAAAACATACCTCACCTATCAGGCAATTGATCACCTTTTAAAAACTGGAAAAATATCTTCCATTAAACAAGTGTGTTATCTACATTTTGATGATGAAACTCTCATGGAACTTAGAGTACAAGATTTAAGACTGATTGAATCCGTATTCTTTTCTTTGCAGAAAGAGACTAATTTAGACTTACCTGCCGTTTTCGTTTTTGATGAAATTCACCGGATAAAAGGGTGGGAAAATTATATACTCAGGCTCAAGAAGAGAAAAAATTGGTATGTCATAATTACCGGGTCGTCAGCCGACCTGAAAGAAGACAAGGTCTCCAGACAATTAAGAGGCAAATCATTTACCACTTACCTTCATCCTTTGTCTTTCAAAGAGTATTTAAGATTTAACGAAATTTCTGTCAAAGAGAAGTACAGTACAAAAACCATAGTTGAGTATCAAAAGTCCTTTAAAAACTATCTTGACTGGGGTTCTTATCCAGCTCTTCCTCAAGTACCCATAAAGTTTAGAAGAGACTTACTTAGAAATTATTTCAATTCAATTATTGCTTCAGATTTTCTTTATGACAAAAAAATCGCAAATGTTCCTGCTTTTAAGCTATTTCTACGAAATCTTATGCAAAAAAATGCTTGCTGCTATTGGCATAAAAAGGAATTTAATAATATCTCATTTGCTGGTTACAAAATATCCCCAACAAGTCTTAGAAACTGGTATCTTTGGGCTGAAGAAAGGTTCATTTTAGCCAGCAATCACATATATACAGATTCATCAAAAAAAATCGAACAAAATTACCGGAAAATCTATACCATCGATTGGGCTTTATCTAATGCTGTTTCCTATATTAATGAACAAAGAATCACTCAAAATTTAGAATCCTTGGTGTATTGGCACCTTCATAGAAAAAATTACCATATCACTTATCTTTTGGTGGGAACTCAAAAACATGAAGTAGATTTCTTAGTTTCAGAAAAGAACTCTAAACCTCACTTGGCAATCCAAGTCTGTTATAATTTAAGAAGCCAAGAAACAATAGAACGAGAGATCCGGAGTTTAAAAGAAGTAAAAAAGATTTACCCCGATATCCAATGCCAAATCATTAGTGGCAGTGATCAAAAGATAAAAACTGATGAGCAGATTGAAATAATTCCTGCTTGGCGCTGGTGCTTGGAATTATGAGCTAGATAGAAAAAAATAAATTACACTTATTCTTCGACAGGCAGCAAAGGGTCATAATCTTTATATTTACCCTTCAACCAACGCTTTTGAAAAGTCCTGGTGGCAGTGAGGCCCACATCTTTGATAAACCAACCATTCACCGAACCACCTACAACCGCTCCAATAACAGGGATGAGTTGAAGCGCTTTTCTGCGGGTGATATTTACCCCTAATTGAGAAGCGAGCTTCTTAATAGTCAGTTTGCCGGTTTCTTTTGAGAGTTGGTCGGTGGCTATTTTTTCTGCAACCGTTTCTGCCGCCTGAGCTGCAATAGCAGCTTCAATTCCTTTTAAGGTTGTGAGTGCGGTTACTTTTTCTGTCACCGAGTTCGCTCCCGAGGCAGATAAAATTCCAAGTACAAAGTTTTTCTCAGCAGCGGTGGTGGTATCAAAACCGTAGCAAAGACCAACTTTATGGATGGTTCTTAAGGCAAGAGTGATAACAGCCGGCACATCGAGTGCTAAAGTTAAAACGCCTCCCACTCCCGTGGCGGCACCTTCCACTACTCCGACTCCGGTTGCCCAGTTACAAACCTCTTTAGCCAGTTTATCAGAAACTGCTAAATCTTTGGTTCGGAGTTCATGAATTTCCGTAACTCCGGCTTTTTTTAAAATATCATCTTTATCAGTTAAAAAAGAGGCGGCATCATTGAAGCCTTCTATAAGCCCTTTCATAATAGACTTAGGGATCATTTTTTGTAGGAGCCATGAAAAAGGGACGGTGGCCGGAACCAGCATCTGAGTCACCACGCCCGGTTCTTCCACTGTCCAATCTTGAATCGCTTTGACCTGCTCTTTTTCGTAATTTTCCATAGACTAAACTGGGGTATGGCCAATGATAGCTATTGCAACGAGGACCACTGTTAATATTCGCTGAATGGTGAGAAGGCGATTTCTTTGCTCTGTTCCTCTTAGATAGTTGGACCAAAGAAGACCACCTGATATACACAACCAGACGGTTAAAAGAAAAGTGGCTTTTAAAAAATAGGGTCGCATGGGAGCATAATGTCCATGAAAAAACTGAAATGTGACCGCGAGTAAGTTAAATGTAATATGCACTTTTAAGTATTGAGCCATCACATATTCAACGGCTCTAGTCACAGGAAAGGCTCTGGAAATAAAACGAGCCGGAATATAGACATTAGCTATAATAAGACAGTATAGGGTGAGTTGCCCCATTAGTTCGACATTTCTCATATTTAAAACTCTAACTTATTTCTTTATTGGTTGGTCCCACAATAGCGGCAGGCTGCAGCTTGTTCTTTTATGACTTCACGACAGTTGGTGCACTCTTTATTGAATCCTTCTCGAGCAACAGCAGGAAGGAAAAAAACGAGAAGACCAAAGATGCTAAAGAAAAAACCGATGGCAAACCAAATATAGTTATTGCGGCCTTTTTCCTGAGCGATCATCATGCTGATGATACCAAAGAATATTCCTACTAAAATCATAATGATCATAATACGGTCCTCCCAACTGGTGATGTCTTAACAGAGATGGCTTTCTTGTAAAAGGAGATGGCTTGAACATAATCTTCTTTTTGATCGTAACACTGGCCGATGGCTTGATAGATCGGAGTCAACGGCAATAGTTGCAAGGCTTTATTATAATAGGCAATGCTTTCATCTATACGGTTCCACTTCTCTAAAATTCGGCCTAAGCGAAAACAGGCTCCCACATGATGGGGATTCAGTTCCACTAATTCACGAAGAGTGGCAAGAGCCAGTTCATAATCCTTTTGCCCCTCATATGATACGGCTAAATAAAAATAAGCCGCTTGATAGGTGGGATGATACTGAACAACACTTTTCAAAGCCTCGATGGCCACTTCCCATCTTTCCACTTCGATAGCAGATCTTGCCATGTTTAATTGGATTTGAGGATCTCGATGATAATGATCCTTGATTTCCATATAAAAACCGAGAGCTTCTTGATAGGCCTCTTTATTAAACAGAATCTCTGCTCGCTGAAGGGTCATTTCTTGTTCATCTTCTACTTTTATTTTGAGAACTTTTTCATAACCTTCAATGACTTTACCAAAGGAGCGGCCCAATTTTTGACTCATCCGACCTGTCCATTTATCCTCGGCAATCAGCTTTTCTTTCTTACCGAACATGGATTTCGAAAGTTCTTTATCAATTTGAGCTGTCATCAAAAGATCAGCATAATGCTTAGGACAGCAGCCCTCTTTAACCCCTTCTTCTTTGCATTTAACTATTTTACACTCTTCCATAGTTTTACTTCTTCTTCTTTTTCTTTTTTTGCTTTTTAAGGATTTTTTCAATTAGCTCAGCTTTGTTCACTGAAGGCTTGATATTGGTAATACCTTGATCAACTAAGATATTAACCAGTTCCTCTTTAGTTTTTTCTCTAAGTTTTCCTTTGGTGTATTTAGCACCATCATCTTTAGAAGCGTCTTTCGCATCATCTTTATTGGCATCTGTTGCTTTGGCCGCTTCTGTTTTAACCCCAGAGAGATCCATTTTTTTACTGGCATCTGCTGTTGGCATACCAAGTAAGTCGTCTCCAGGAACTGTAGGCTTTTTAGCTTCAGGAGCCTTGGGAGCTTCTGGCTTTTTCACTTCAGCTGGCTTGGGAGGTTCAGGTTTTTTTACTTCGGGAGCCTTGGTTTCTACTTTGGGCATTCCTAATAGGTCATCTTTTGGAGCTTCAGCCTTTTTTTCCTCCGGTTTTTTCATTTCCGGCTTCTTCTCTTCTGGCTTCTTCTCTTCCGGTTTCTTCATTTCCGGTTTCTTCTCTTCCGGTTTCTTCATTTCAGCTGGTTTGGGAGCCTCTGCTTTTTTCAATTCAGGACCTTTTGCTTCTGGCATTTTGGGCTCAGGCATGGGCACTTCAGGTTTCTTTGGTGGCTCTGGTGCTTTAGCAGTGGCAGGGGGTGGTGCTACGATGGTTTTTCGTAAGTCAGGAGATAACTTCTCCTCTGGTTTTTTGTCCTCTTTAGGTTCCACTTTTGGAGCAGGAGCTTTTGGAGCCTTTGGTTTGGTTGGCTTTTGATCCACTTTATTTAAAGGTTCAGTTGTACCGGTGAGCTCATTCACTTGATCAGCGGTCTTTTGTACAAAGTCACTGGCTTTGTGAGTGATAGCAGCCCATCCATCCAAAGCTTTCTCTTTGGCGAGATTCACTTTGTCTTTCATCTCTACTTTATCAAGTAATTCCTCTTCAAATCTAACAACTCTACCGATTGCAACTCCGACGAGACGAGAGGCCAGGTTCAAAACCGAGGTTCTGTTTTTCTTATAATCGTCATTTCCACTCATGTTTCCGTTACCCCATTAATGTTAAAAAAAAAAATCGGAATCCTACGAAAGCACTGTTATGCCTTCATTGCATCAGTATAACCATCCCAAAAAGATGATTTAATTTGGTCTGCAGTGGATTTAATTTTATCATTTACCTTACCCATAATTTCTGGCTTGGTTTTATAAAGTACATAAATTCCACCAACCACGACAACTAATCCTCCAATAACCTTACCCATGATACTCTCCTTGTTTATTAATTTTTATAAACCCTATATTTTAATATTTAAATTTCCTATACATTATAATACATGACTGACCATTTTGATACCTAAACCCACGAGCAGCATAGCGATCAGCTTACGAATCAAATGCCCCGAAGTATTCTGAGCGAGTCCGGCTCCCACTCTTGCTCCAACGATTGAACCTAGAGCCATGGGCATCATAAAATCAATCTTAATATTACCAAAGCTCCAATAGAGCAGCATGGCAACAAAAGAGGAGACACACAGAATAAAGTGGGAAGTGCCCAGGGCCAAATGAGTGGGCAGCCTCAAAAACATGATTAAAAAGGGCACATGAATGATTCCCCCGCCAATTCCTAGCAGGTTGGAAACAAAACCAATCACAAAGGTTCCAATCACACCCAGTTCTAAACTGGTACTGTAGGAAACTTTGTTCCCTTGATTATCCACAATGGTGGTCACCCGATTGTATTTATAGTCTGGCAGAACCTTAAAATGACTGCCTTTGAAAAACAGATAATAGGCAATGACAAATAAGACCAGTGAGAAGAAAAAGAGAAAAAAGGAAGTAGAATAGGACTGAACCACAAAAGGACCAATGATAGCACCAGGCAATATTGCCACAGCCAGCTTTTTAGCCAAACTAAAGTCCATAGACTTTTTATGGTAATAGATAATGGACCCTGCCAAGGTGTTAAAAAAGATCACACCAATAGAGGTTCCAATAGCCTCTTGGGGACTAAAAGAAAACAGCAAGATCAAAAAAGGTACATGCAGCCATCCGCCCCCAACGCCCAGTAGGGTGCCTAAGGTCCCGATACCGAGACCAAATAGCATGAGAAAAATGGTCTGTAATACAAACATGCTGCTTCCTAAGCTGGTATCCTTTTAGCTCCGCCTTGGGCTTCCACTGGGGGTGGAACTTCAGGCTTTGCCACTTTCTTTGGTTTTGGTTTGGGCTTTGGCTTCGCCTTAGTGGGAAGCGTATGCTCCTCTAAGGTGATGCATTTATTAATACAGATGGTCATGCAAGTACCACATCCTACACAGTTATCTGTATCCACCACACAGTGACCTGAACCAAAAAACTTCTTCTTAAAACTGATGACTTCGTTGGGACAGTTTAAATAGCAATTGCGACATCCAATACACTCTTGACTATTGATGCGTGCTTTTAAAACCGTCTTACGAGCCTTCTTGGGAATTCCCATTACACCATCTTTAGAAATCGCTCCAAATGGGCAGTTTATGAAGCAAGTGCCACATTGCCGACATTTATTGGGCAATATTTCATGATGCTGCTTCTTCTCGCCTAAGATTGCTTCGTTTTGGCAATTCTTCCGGCAAAGACCGCACCGTTTACACTTATGAGAAATTTCATAGATGGCCATAGGTCACCGTATCCTCTAATTGGCTAAGTCTTCTACTAAAGGAATACCTTCAGCTTCTTCAGACTCTTTATTAATTCCCTTAACTAGGCCAGTGGCTCCACCTAAAAAGCCAGCTGCTTTAGTAATTAAAACCGCTGGAAGAGCAATTTCTAGAACTTGAGTAGCGGCCACAGTAGCAAAAATACCACCTAGTACACCAATCCCTGCTCCCAAAGCAGTTTTGGCTCCAACCCTTAGTACTTTAAGTCCATTACCATCAGGTTCACGATACATGTTTTTCCTCCTTGTTATCACTTTTTCCGGACCAGTATCCTGCTCCGGCACCAACCACACTTCCAGACACTTTCAATGCTGCTACATGAGCAATAGCTTTGACACCAACAATTGGAGCTACAGCTAAACCAACGGTCGCTGCAAGTAAGCCCACTCCCATACCAGCAATGGTTTTGACACCCAGGTCTTTTTGTTCCTTCATATCCTCCCATTTCTCTATGTAAGGAGAAAGGGCTGTGTTATGAAGGACTCCCCCTTCTGATTGCCGCTTACAGTTTCTCTTGTGTAAGCTGCACAGTTCCTGGCTGTATCCTTTGATTTCACAATCTTTGCATTCATTCATTTTTTCATCCCCCGTAGACATATAAAAGGGTGATATAAATTGTTCCTGTTAACAAATGTAAGTAAGCCACAGGTAATCCAAAAGGTAAATAGTTTTTAAAGCTCAAAAACATATCTGCCTCTTTTTCTTTGTTTTCCTGGTTTACTTGCTCAACTAAATTAGATGCCACAGGACCAGCTGTTGCCCCAGTTAACGAGCCACTGGAACCAGCGCAAATACCCAAAGAAAGAGCCCAGAAGACTAGTTCATGATGCAATCCACCCTGAATACCAATAAATATAGGTAAGAAAAGAGCTGCACTGGGACCTGCGTTTAGAAAGAGGGTAAATATACAGGCTAGCCACATAAGGAGTAGACACTGCACAATAGCCAACTTTCCAGATACCAGAAAGGAAGTGTGAACAACTGTTTGAAGAAGTCCAGAAGCTTTAATCCCTCCCACAAAAATAAAGAGTACTATAAAAAACACCGCATCATCGTAACGAATCTTTTCAACAAGATCTTCTTTCTTTAAGCCACTTCCAAAAAAGGCAAGAGCGGCTCCAACGAGAGCGACTAATCCAGGAGGCAATATCCCCCAGATGAAAAGACCGATCATGATAATTAAAATTCCACCGGTCCATTTTAAAGATTGATGATGAAGGGGAATATCATCGGGTAACACAATATCCAATTTGGTATCACCCTCGGCTGCCGATTTAAAATCTACTTTATAGTAAAAGTAGGCCAGCATGATTCCCAAATTAATCAAACAGATGGGCATGAGATAACGGATAAAATGGTGAAAGGGAATATGCATGGAGGTGGCAATGATCATGTTGGGAAAATCGCCCACCATACTGGAAGCTCCCCCCAGATTGGAAGCAATGATTTCACCCACTACAAAGGGTATAGAGTTAAGTTTTAAAACCCTCGTGATCGAGAGAGTGAGGGGAACAATTAATAAGATGGTGGTGAGATTATTAATCACCAAGGAGAGAGAGTAGGTCAGCAGAGTGAGAATTAAAAACAGCAGAAAAACACTCTGACCAAACTTATGAATAAAGGCATGACAAAGACGATGCAGCACATTGGATTCCACCAAGATTAAAGAGATGACTCCCATGCCAAATAAAAGAGCAATGGTGTTAATATTAACGGCTTCCGCTGCGGCAAAAGCATCATAAAAACCCACAATAGACCCCACCATCAAAATGGCGATAGCGCCTAAAGCAAGCACGGTGGTTTTATTAATTCGGTTACGATAAAGGCTCCAAAAAACCCCCACCATAATAAGTAGACTTAAGGCTTGGGCTAAGAACCTTTCAAAGGAAAAGGTACCGAAAGTATTCATGTGAAATTTGGGTTGAAAAAAACTGGTGTACCCACTCCACATTAAAAGCAGGATAAAAAAGAGGCCAAAAACTCCTGCTTTGATTTTCCAGGAGGAAGCGATCTCTTGCTCTAATTTTAAAAACTTCTCAATCATATACTATAGTTCACAAATACACGTTCAACGGTTCGATTGGTTCTTAATACCATTTTCTCTAGTTTCATTGAAAGCTTGTTATATTCCTCAACGTTGGTCTCTTCAGGAAGTTTCACCTTAAGATGGGTCCAGACTTTGGGTCCATTGTAGTGAGCCTTTATATCAAGAAGCTTGGCTCCTTCTACACCTTGAAGACACCTTTTGATTTGATACATTTCATCAGGAGTCACACTGTGGTCCATCAACTTCCGAATGTTTTCCACCAGCACCTTTCCACAAGTCCAGAAGATGATCATAGCAACCACGAGCACCATAATACCGTCTGCGTGATCAAAACCCATCTTAACGCCGATAAAACTAACAATAACCGCTCCGGAGGTAAAACTATCTGCTCGGATAGCCCATGAATTCCCTTTTAAAGTGGCACTATTAAATTTATTTCCCACACATTGAAGATAATGAAAAAGAACTTCATTCACTCCCACTGAAGCAATGGCCACTACTATAACAGAAAAGTGAGGGTGCACCCTGGTATGGGAATAAAGCAGCATCATTAATTCTTCAGCGACAAGAAAAAGAGTCCCACCAATTATAAAAAGGCTCACCACTGCAGCAATGACAAACTCCACTTTTCCGTAGCCAAAGGGGTGATCTTCATCTGCCGGTCTATCACCAAATTTATGACTTAAAAAGATAGCAAAGGAAGTGATAACATTGGCCAAGGAGTGCATCGCATCTGCGAGCAATGCGTTAGAGTTTCCAACGATTCCAATTATTATCTTAACAATCATTAATACCAAAGAGGACCACATCTGGATCCCAAAGGTTCTTTTTTTACACTTGTGACATTTTTCAGGTATCATAGTTAATTCCCGGCCTCACTTTCTTGATAAACCTCTTGCATTAGCTGTTGTCTCTCGGATTGTAGCAATTTCAATTTTCGTTGCATGTCGTTCTCTTTTTTAAGACCCCGAATGTAAGCCACAAAAAATCCCATTAGAAAGAAAGTTAAAAGAACAAAGATCAATCGTATTTGAATAGGATGACCCACTAAGAGTTGAATATTAATATGATCAGAGTTTTGTATTACAAAAATGATGCCTAATATGGACAAAATAAAAATAGTCACCATCTTAATCATTGAATTCCTCCTCGCTGCAACACCATGGTATTTTGACAATAGGGACAAGTGGGTACGCCTTTAGCTGTCCAGTTGGGGGTTCCATTTCGCTGGCAGACAGGGCATACATAGCCGTTAGTGGCCGTCCCTTTGTTATTGATAGTTGGATTATTATGTCCATGAGCAATGTTCATGGCATTGTTATTATTTTTACAAGGTACTTTTGTTTGTTGCTTACAAATAGGACACTCTAAGAGATGCTGATGATTTCCACCCAGAGCATGCAAAGGATGATTACAGCGAGCACAGAGCGGAACAAACTTTTGAGTCCCCACTCCACATTGAACAAGGGTGAGAGCTTTGAGAAATGGATTAACCAGCGAGGGTTGAACCTGACTCTTTTTATGAGTTTCCAACATTCTTTTAGTAGTGGGGCTCTGTTTTAATGCCACTGGCAAATAGGTTTTAGAATCCACATTCACTTTATTTTCGTAGTTCATAAAAAGAACCACGAGACATAAAGAGATCACCACAAAGGCAACCAAAATGACCACCCAGGGGCGCTGTTCTACATATTCATTTATATCATCATAATTCATACTATATTAACTCGTAACAGTCCTGGTTTCAGGATTGGTTTTTATATTTACTAAGCGTTCATGGGAAACATCAGTACAACCAGCACAGGTGTTACAATCTCGGCTGTTCATATCATCTCCATCATGATGAGCCGCTTTACAAGAAACAGAATCGCAGCGCGTACAACTTCGACAAGGAGGATCCCAACTCATACGCAGCAAGCTAATCTTATTAAATAGATTAAAAATTGCTCCGAGGGGGCAAAGAATCTTACAGAAAGGACGATTGCTCACAAAGAAAAGTAAAATCAAAAGAGCTAAAATAACCACTTTAAAAAAGAACACCACAGAGAGCATATTAATCACGCTCATCTCTTGACCATCGGTGGGATTCACCGGGTTGAAAATGAGCCAGGGAAGACTTGAAGTTAAAGTACCGACTGGGCATAGTTTTGAAAACCAAGCCTCTCCCGTCATATAGGGTAGCGCTATCACAAAAATACCTAGCACTGCATATTTTATATATCCCAGGGATTCAGGCAGTGTGATATTTCTTTTTGAAAGCTTAAAAAGCATCTCTTGCAGAAAGCCAAAAGGGCACATCCAACCACAAGTCAAGTTTCCTAAGGTGATCCCAAATAAACCAATAAGACCCACCACGTAAAATGGAAAGAGATGAAGTCCTATAAAGTGTTGCAATGCACCGATGGGACAAGCAAAAACTGAAACCGGACAGGCAAAGCAATTGAGGATGGGCACACAAAAACCTTTGAGAGGCCCTGTATAAACATACCTTGTGGTGAAAGCCACTAAATGACTATTGGCCACTAATAAAGAACATATTTGACTGAGTCGACGTGCTCTGTTTAACATAAAAGTCCTATCCGTTTATTTCCCTTTGTTAACGTGCATGGCTCCGCCACATACGGGACAAAGGATTCCGCCTTGATTATCAAAGTGAGGTAATGAGGTGTTTCCGCATTTCGTACAGATATATTGTCCTCCCGAAATAAATTTCTTGGGAGCGTTGGGGTCAGGTTGCTGCCCTGCTGCCAGTAAAGGCTGGTTGGGTAAGGGCTGATTTTGAAATTGCCCAGGAGCATGACCATTAACCAAAACATTTCCTTGCTGTGGTGGATGGGCATTGACTAAAACATTTCCCTGCTGCGGTGGATGGGCATTGACTTTCACATGTTGACCTGTGCCTTTGGGAACAATGTGACCTTTATCTTGTCCCATACCGCCAATCGCCCAGTAGATCATTCCTGCTAAAAAGGTAACCCCGACCAGGATAAAAACCAAGTTGGCACTTTTAGCGATTCCTTTATCATCTGATTCTTTCACGTCCACCGGTTTGGCAGGCACTTTTTCAGCAAAAGGATTATCCATAGGAGCCTCATTAGTAGCCGGCTGCTTATTATCATTAATTTCGTTCATATTCTCTCCCTACTTTACCCTGCCATCCCTACGCAAGAGAGGCATAAGCTAATAGCGCTAATTAAAGTTTCTCTAAATTCACCGGTCATCAAGCCAAAAAAGAGACTGATGAAAAAGATGATGTAGACCACCAGGTAAAAATGAAAGCGTGTAAGTCCTCTCATAGCATGGCCTCCTGGTTAATCATTCCTTTGATATCATTTATAGGAATGGCAAAACCAATTCCTGAATACACCGCACTTTCTGAATAAAGGGCAGCACAAATTCCAATCACTTTTCCTTCGATATTGATAATCGGCCCGCCATTGTTTCCTTCATTAATCACCGCATCAGTCTGAATGAGATGGGGAAACAGTTTACCCTGAATATTCACCTTGGCTCTAGAACTACTGATTATTCCCGAGGTGACGGTTTGTGAAAAACCGTAGGGACTGCCAATGGCAAAAACAATATCTCCCACCTCGATGGTGTTTGAATCACCCATGGGGCAGAAAGGAACCTGATTGATATTTTGAATTTTTAAAAGAGCCAAATTGAGACTTTCATTCACATGAACCACATCGGCTTTATAAACATTAGGGGTTCTTCTGAAAACTTTTACTTCAATGTGGTTAGAGGGAACCGCATCTTTAGTGGTAATAACCAATCCATTACTTTTTATAATAACTCCGGAGCTGACGATCTTATTACCATCTTGATAAGGCTCCAGTAGCCGAGAAGGATTTTGATTAAAACCTGCAGCTTGAGGACTAATATAACTGACAATATTTACAACACAGGGACGGGTTTTTTGCAGCAGAGTTTTGATCTCATGCTGAGCATTTTGGCTCCCTTGAGGATCCGCATGCAGTCTTTGCTGCATAGGAGGCACATGAGATTCTGCCACCGGCACTTCCTCTTCGGTGATCTGGTTGGCGAAGAACATAATGGGTGCTCCCACCACCATCCAAAACAACAATGTATAAAGCATAATTTTATTCATAATCTCTAATACCCAATCTTACGGCTCACCTCATTGAGGTTACGATAAACGATCCAAACCAGATACATCACGATCATCATCACTAAGATATATAAGAGCAGATCTTGCATAGTTTTTTCTTGTCCAACAGGAGCTGGCTTTTTATGTAAAAAAGCTTTCTTCTTCATTCTGGGTTTGGGCGGGCTCATGAAACTGCCTGTAGCAGCCACGGCAACCGTTTTCCCTGTTTTAGCAGTAGTTATAATATGACATTTGGTACATATTCCCATGGCAGGATGAGGCATGGGAGCTCCGGGAGTTATGGGGGTTTTAAATGCTAATGTATGGCATTTGGTGCAGTCCCCTAAAAAGGCATGAGGAACCGGAGCAGTTAAATTGATTCGTTCTTTCTTAGCGGGTACTACCACTCTCATAGCTCGTCCGTAGTTATGGGGAGCCTTGATAGGGTCTTTACCAGCTAAACCGAGAGGAAGTTTACTATCCATATAGGAACGAACCACCGGCGAGGGAACCGCAAATCCTACCCCATTATTACCTGCTGATTTAGTAAAAATAGCAGTGGCGATTCCCACCACTTCACCATTAATATTTATAAGAGGTCCCCCAGAGTTTCCTTGGTTGATGGAGGCATCGGTTTGGATCATATTATGATAGCTTTTTCCTTCTAAGAGCAGCTTTCGCTGCACCTTACTTACAATGCCTTTGGTCACTGTGTGTGAATAGGCATAAGGACTACCGATCACAAAAATAGAATCTCCGATATTGACATGGTGACTACTTAACACCGCTGGAATACAGTCGGTTTGACCTAACACTTTTATAATCGCTAAGTCATTTTCTGCATTGTTATCAACTATCTTAGCTGTTCGATTGATGGTGCCACCTCCCTGTAAAAAAGAAACAGTGATCTCATCAAAACCGGTGACAACATGAGAGTTAGTGATCACATGACACTCATGAGAAACAATCACACCTGAACCCACATTTTGCGGTCCGCCTAAAGTGTTATGCCTGGCTATCACGGTGACAACCGAAAAACGGGCTTTGGAGATAGCCTCATTTTGTCTCTCTTGAAGAAGTGCCAAATGCGTCATCTTTTGATTTAAACTGGCTGCTTGTAAGCCACTCAAAACACAGCAAGCCACCGCTCCTAAAAGAAGTAATTTCTTTAAATTGTGGGTGGCCTTAAAATTCATTTTAATTTGCTCTTATTAATTTGTGGGCTTTGTACATACCCACAGCGTTAAATACGGTTCCAAAAACTCCGGCATAAACTTTGATTCGTTCCGCACCAAACAGTTGGGCATAATGCTTATCCATATTGCCGGTAATCACCGCAGATACCCTTCTTTCTAAGAGGGCAATACTCAAACGGGAAACTTGTCCAAATCCGTTTTTCATCACTTCAAAAGTTCCGTTGTTCGGATTGTAAATCAGATAAAAGGGTGCCTTATCAAAATCTGCCGCTACCTGATCAAAGAGGGTCTCACCAGTGGATCCGATAGCGATAGTTTTAAAACGAGTGGCCACCTGTTGCATAGCCTGCCCATTCTTAGTTTTAAATGGTTGTGGCGGTGGAATGGAAATATAGAGATGTTTCCCATTTCTCATTACATCCAGCACGGCCCCTTGCGCATCTTCAGCGGCTTGGGTAAAAGCCTGCAAACCGGTGATTTTAGTGCCATTAGCAGCGAGAATCACATCGCCAATTTTAAAACCAGCTTTGGAAGCGGGTCCTTTTTGGATGCCTTCCACCACCATTCCGGTGGTTTTAGCGGGAAGACCTAACTCCTGTGCTTCTGCTTTAGTAAGAGGAGAAAGTCCCATTCCTAGCCATGCGGCTTCCACTTCTACTTCAGCCCCTGGCAACATGGCTGGTTTATCAACGAGAGCCATGGGTTTATTAGTGAGCGTCACATAAGGAGTGATCACTTTATTTCCACGGAGAATATTGAGGCGTACACGATCACCAGGTTTGTGTCTTTCTACCGCTTGTTTAAGATCAGCAACGTTGATGATCTTTTTGTTGCCAAACTGCTTAATCACATCACCACGCATCAATCCAGCTTGTTTTGCGGGAGCATCTTTTTCAATAAAGCTCACCACCGCACCTCTTTGATTAGGAAGACCCAAATGCTTTTGCAGCATAGGATCAATGTCCTGCACATCAGCGCCGAGCCAGGATGCTACTTTTTTGGTTTTGGTTTTCACTTTAACAGCCACCGGTAAAACACCATCAATAGGCCCCAGTCGGTTGTCATATTTCATTGGCTCGTATTTAAAGTAAAGCTTTCGAACTCGGCCTTCTCTTAAAATACGAAAACGATAGGTTCGTCCAGGCACCATTTTTCTTACAGCTTTAGCTATGTCATTAGCACTTTCGATTTTTTTATGAGCCAATCGTTTGATCACATCGTCAGGTTTTAACCCCGCTGCTTCGGCCAAACTTCCACTGCCCACTGCATAGACAATAACCCCTTCACGACCGCGAAGACCCATAGATTTTTTGGTAAAGGGATCGATAGGATAAACACTTGCCCCCACATCAGTGGCATCAGGAAGACCCCATTGCACATTCTGTGGCCCTGCTTTTCTGATGTCTCCTGCTTGTGGTGGATTGCCTGGCATCGGTCCGACCAATTCAAATTCTTGTGGTCGACGTCCATTCAATGCAGCTCCGGCTCCAGGAGCAGGGTTTGCTTTCCCTAAAACGCCTTGTTGGCGCTCAATTTCTGGTTGCATAGGAGCACCACCAGGGGCTCCTGGCTGTTGTTGCCCTGCCACCATTTCTCGTTCAATCTCAGGCTGTCTTTTGGTGGTTCCCCAGCCAAAAATCAGATAGAGGGAAGCCATAAATAGCAGCACTCCCAGCAGACCTGTGAGAAAGTTTATCTCTTTACAAAATACCTTATCATTCATATTCAAACCATCATTAGAAGGTTGCTTTTAGTTTCTTGTTTTTCAGGCTCAGTACCGCATCTCCCACACTCATGTTCACATGAGGATAGAGATGAACTCCCAGCTTCTTAAGTTCATTCGCTGTTTTGGTATTAATTTGATCAGCAATGACTGCGTCCACATGATTATCCACGAGGAACTGTGCGGTCTGAACCCCATTGCCGCGAATGTCATTAAAATTAGGATTGGTTTTCACTTCGTATCTATTGGTGTCTAATTCTACAATGATGAAGTATTGAGCGGTTCCAAAATCATTATGGACGTTGGCAGCTGGATCTGGAAAATTAGAAGGAATAGCCACCAAGTTCACTGTATTTTGAGCAAAAGCGGCTGGCTTTGCTGTTTGAGTGAGGTTTTCTTTTAACTGCCCTTGTTCAAAAAGGGTAATGGCATCACTCACACTGCCAAAAACTCCACTGTAGACTTTGACTTTGGCATTTCTGAGATTATCTAAATCAGAAGCGTTAATATTCCCTACGATAATTTTGCCCACATCTTGAGAAATGACCCAATTGGAAACCGCGTTTCCATGCATGCCTTGACTCATATTGGCCACGCTATCAAAGGTGTCCATTTGGGTGTTATATACCACCATATAAGGGCTATTGACAAAACTATAAGCCACTTGCCCCTTAAGGGTTTTACCGGCAGAAAGAATCCCGATATTTGCTGATTGAATTTTATGCAAAGCAGCAATATCTTTGAGCACCACTTTTAAATTTCTTCTTTTGGTTTTATTACGGACAATTTTTAATCTTAATTTATCGCCCTGCTTTTTGTTAGCTAAGATGGTGTTTAACTGACCAGCATCCTTCATCACCTGACGATCGGCATTAACAATCACATCCCCTTCCACGAGACCGGCTTGCATGGCCAGTGAGTTTTTCTGTACATTATTTACTAAAACACCTTCATTACTGGCCAAATGATACTGCTTGGCAATAGCTGGAGTCACAGTAATAAGCTCAGCTCCAAATACATCACTTCCTGCTAACATATCGATATAAGCTGCAGGTGCCACACCAGTCATTTTATGACACTTGGTGCATTCTCCCCAATACGGATGTGGCATAGGAGTGGTCCATGCAACTGGTCCTGCTGGGATAGCTGGTTTTTGATCACCTGCTGGAAGAGAGTGACACATCAAGCAATTGTTACCATAATTTCCATGAGGAACAATCTGACCAATGGCAATAGGGATTTTACCCGGTGCTGCCACCGTTTGCAGTTTATGAATATTCCGGGTTTTATGGGGCTTCACATGTTTTACATGAGTACCAGTATGATCTCGATGAATCTCATGGTAGATGGTCCAGACGATCACGATCACTAAAAGAAAGATGATTGCCAATACCACCGGTTTAAATTGTTTCATACAAAAATCTTGTTCTTCGCTCATTATCCTGCTCCCACCTCAATCTTGCTGGTTGGCTTGTTCGGTAAAAGGTAAATGGTAACGTCCCCAGGTCGTTCAACCACTTTAAGGACATTCTTTTTAATTTTATTTTTAACAGCTTCCATCTCTTTCAATGTCTGTTTTGGATCCACATAAGCATCAATTTCAACTGACACTTCTTGTCCAATTTCTCTGGTTCGGAGTTGTTTTAAGCCAAGCTCTGGATACTTTTCTAATTCCTCTTTAATAAGATCAGTCATATCTTCTTCTAAAGAACCATCCATAAGGCCTCTTGCTGCTTTCATTAAACTACTAATACAGAGTTTAAAAATCAGGTAACTGACCATCAGAGCAGCTAAAGGATCGAGAAAGTGTAGCCCCAGTTTTGCACCTATAATTCCGGCTAATACCGCAATAGAAGAAAGGGCGTCCGCTCTTTTCTCGTGAGCGTTGGCAATAATTGAAGGGCTTTGCAGCTGACTTCCGCAACAGATACTTTGGCGATACATGAGTTCATTTGCCACCAAGGATATCACCGCACCTAAGATGGTCACCATGTCCGGATCAACGGGGATTCCAGTGGTTAAGGCATGAACCGCCGTCATTAAAATATAAAAGCCCACCACTAAAAGACAGGTATAAATAACCGCCGCAGCTAAAAACTCCACTTTTCCGTAACCGTGGGGATAGTCTTCATCTTTAGGTCGCGCTGCAATCCTTAAACTGATGAGCATTATAAGTGAACCAAGTACATCACCAAAGGAGTGAATTCCATCAGCAAATAGAGCAGTACTCCCGCCCACCCATCCTAAGAACATTTTTACGATAGCAATAAAGGAGTTCCCTCCAATATTGATCCACCCTAAAGATGCTTTACACTTTTCACATGCTTTATACTTCATTCTTTTTCAGCCTTCTCTTCATCAATCTCTTTATCTAACTTAGAAATCTTAAAGTAGAGGGTTCCCCCTCCAATGATGACTGTGAGTAGCATAATCACATAAAGGATCATGATTAAATCTCCCTAAATAGCGTAATGACCTTTTAACAAGGCATACAGTAATAGAAAAAATACAAACTGTTGG
This sequence comes from uncultured bacterium, assembly GCA_964343805.1. GTDB lineage: Bacteria > Bdellovibrionota_B > Oligoflexia > CAYFLR01 > CAYFLR01 > CAYFLR01. The sequence continues at coordinate 74,589 of CAYFLR010000024.1, forward strand.
GAATGGAGGAAATAGATACTCTTTTTAATCTTAGGAGTGTATTTGAATTTCAACAGAAATCCTCCGAGCACCAGCCACCCCATGAGTACCACTCCAACCTTCAGCCAAAAATTAACCCAGTTGGAAACATAACAATGAAAAACCGCCACCAAGAAAGCAACGATATTTAAGATACAGTGATAACCCAGGTAAACATTGAAGTAGTTACCCACGTTTTGAAAATTGAACATAAATCGAAGCCACTTGGCAGGAACATAGGTATTAGCTGCAATAAAAAGAATAATGCAGAGGTTCCCACTTCCGGTAGCTAGGTTATAGTCCGAAAAGAAGATTATAAACAGCCCCACTATTATGGCTAAAAACCAAGGGAGCCTTTTATGTAATAGGGCTTTACTATTAGAAAGCCACTGCTTTAAAGCGTTTTGCATCTTTGCTTGCCGTAAAAAAGTCTTTGGGTTCAAATCTAAAAAACATGTTGCAGATGTTGCCAGGGAATGTCACCAGTTCCGTTGTGTACTTATTTACCAGTTTATTAAAATTAGTTCGGGAGGCTGAAATCTCTTTTTCAGTTTCTACCAAGGCATCAATAAACTTCTGAAAGTTTTGAGAGAGTTTGAGGTCAGGGTATTGCTCTGCAATAGCAAAGAGCTTGGACATAAGATCTGGAGACAATGCGACTCCTCCAGCGGCTGCCCCATTTTCGCTAGCAACTTTTGCTAGTTGCTCTTTAATTTCTTGCATGGCACCTGAACCGGCAATTTTGGTTCGGGAGTTCACCACATGAGACATAATTTTCTGCTCATGCTGTGAATAATCGAGAACCATCTTTGCTAGATTAATGGAAATGTTGTGTCTCTTTTGGAGCATATTATCTACAATACTTTCAGCGGCAATCACATCGTAGTAGTTACGTTGAAACACATTGTAGTAATAGATTAAAACGAAATGAAATAGGAATAGAGCAACCCCACCCCATAAGATAGCAGAACGGGCATATCTAACAAAAGTGGAACGAGGAGTCTCGGGTTTTTGCCGAGTGGTGAGTTTAACCGTATGAGGTTTGGGCATAAAGAAATTAACAAAGCCCCTCTTTTTCTTCTGCTTTTCCATCTGTGCTTGATACACTTTTTTAATAATATGGGTGGTACGATCCGTGCTCATATTTCATTCCAAATGAATTAAACTTAAAACCAAGAGCCTTGTTAGGCGTGCTCTAACTCCATCACTTTCTTAAAGTGAGGAACAGCCTTCTCATGCTCTCCTTTGGATTCATAAATAAAACCAGCTAACTGGTAGTACTTAATTTCGGAAGGTTCCACTTTGATAGCAGATTCTAAATACTCTACTGCTTTGTCTTGGTCTTTTTTCTTGTCATAGAGAAAACCAAGGCGATAGAGGGTTTCATGATTTTTAGGTTGCTGCTTTAAACTCTCTTCATAGAGATCTATAGCATTATCAAAATCATTATCTTTGGAGTACAAATTAGCTAATTCCATCATGGCACTGTTGGAACTAGGATGTTTTTGTAGATAGTTTTTATAAGCTGTTTTTGCTTCTCCAGTGTTTCCACTAGCGGCATTCAATTCAGCCAAAGTGAGTGTTAAATTATCTTTTTGATTTACAGAAGCAGATTCCATAGCTTTACGAACGAGGGCAATCGCCTTCTGGTTGTCACCTTTTTTACGATAGTGGGTCACTAGATTTTTACAGATTCTTAAGTTGTCTTTTTCGCTTAAGGTAAAAAGACCTTCATAAGCATCTAGTAGTCTATTAAGCCAACGCCCTGCTAATAGATAGAATGAGTGGAGTAAATAATGAAAATCAAATTCTAAAGGATCTGAATTCTTTTGTAACTCCGCATGGTTTTTACACAATCCATCAGCTACTGCAACTTGCATACACTCTTCAATATTACACTTTTCCATTTAAATAACCCTCCTTAAGATTCTCTGGCTAAACGCATATATAAACCAAGAGATAACAATCCCACTAACATCATCACGATAGGGAGAAAACCATTGAAAAAATCCAGTACAAAGTACCACTCATCAAAAAGTCCCCAAATCCCTGTAGCAATTAAAAATAATCCGACAATGACTTGAACCATATATAAAAATCCTCCAAAACCTAAATTAGGCTTTTAATTTATGAATTCCTGCAAATAATGCCAAAACACCTAACACACAGAAGGCAGGAGGGAATATCCCCCTTAACACATCGGCAACGATATCCCATTCATCTACCAAACCAATAACTCCCACAATCATAAGAATTGCCCCGAGGGGGATATTAATTTTCTTATGCTTTTCGCGAAAAATCGCTACGGATAAGAGAACAAAACCCAAGAACATAAACAAAAAGTGGACAAAGCCTTTAAATACATCCATCACATTAAAAACGTCACGGAATCCCCAGTATCCTCCAAGAATCAACATCAGTAGTCCAAAAATTAAGTGAAAACTTCGCTTCATACTCTCCTCTTCTTATTTCTGCTTAGTAGATAAAGGTTTCTTAGTTTGCAAATGATGCCCCTGGCCTGCATAAATGGCATTAAACAGCCTTTTCCGGCACTTAGGGCAGGGACCTGCACAATTAGTTTTATTTTTTATCACAATATGACAAATAGGACAGGTACACAGAGCCGTCCCTCCAGGATCCTTGGCATCAATGGTTACAAAAGAAGTTAGTTTAGGTTTTAAAGAATTGGCATTTTGTTTTTGACTTGCGGTGGGCGCGTTAAGATGGGCTACACGCTTGAAAGGATAGCTCTTTTTCCCTTTTTTATGAGAATAAGATTTTCCCTTTGAGGGGGTTTTAAACCAAATCCCGGCAAAGACAATAAGCAAGGAAAGGGTTAATAACCCAAGTGATAGGGGTGATTTTAGAAAGTCAAAAAACTGTCGCATCGTTTAAACTAACCAAATAAACCTAAGTGATAAACCTAAGTGATAAACCTAAGTGATAAACCTAAGTGATAAACCTAAGCGATTACTAACATGATTTTACTTTGGCCAAAGAGCCATATACCAATATCGCTAGGCGTTGACGTAACCTTAATTGGGGGATTATTAACCATAGTTTGAGGGAAATGTAAAGGCTAAAAATCTTATTTTTGTTTATATGGGGGTTAACCGTTAGTTAATTTAACAATAATAATTAAGAAAGTTTTTTAAATTAATAAGTTAAAATTTACCCTATTACAAATTTCAAGCCAGATGAGCATTCATTTTGAAATGAAATCTAAGATCTCGATAAAAATAGATTTTAGCGGAAGTTTATTTATCTTATCAAGGGGTTGGCTTACAGAAATGGACATACGCAAGGCGACAAGAAAATGATGAGAGAATAGTACGCGGCAAGTACAGGCTCGAAATCATTTTCGATGTCAACACAGCGCAGGCGCAGCGGATGTTGGAACCCAACTAAACGGATTTCATGGCGTACTCAGCCAGCCATTTTCGACGGGTGTGACTAAAGGAAAAGTCTTCACTTTTCCGGAGGATAGACTTCACAGTTTTAAGCATGACTTCACTGCCGCCCACCACAACACTACCATCTTTTAAAACATGCTCTGCTTTTCTCTGTGCCTTAGGTATTTGCTTGGCAATCTTTTCTTGCTTCTCTTTAAAGGTGGCTACCTCTTTCTCTAGGTTGGATTTACTGATCTCGAGGTAATCGATCTTACCCATTTTGGGTCCTTTACCGCCTCGCTTTTCGATCTTTTTAAGAATTTTATCTAGCTTTGCTTGGCTCTTAACAAGACGTTTTCCCAGATGGGCGTGTTCATTTTTCAGCATGTTCCATTCATAAAGATAGAGAATACCGTACTCATGAACAGCTTTTTTCTGTTCCACATCAAAGTTTTCTCGGTTGATGGTCTGCTCAGCTGATACATGGGAGTAGATTTCACCTAATGTTGAGTCGGGTTGATAAAGGGTGGACTCTAACTTGGGAAACATTAAGTTATAATATTGACTTAGAATTAATTCTGGTTTTTTAAGCAAGCGTTTTATCGCCCAAATTCGAGCGTTATATCCGGCCACTTCAGTAGTATGAACGGGGGTAAATCCCGAGAAGAATCTCTCTTTGAACCTCCACATGGTCCCCTTATCTCTGTCATCGGTAATTTTCGGATTCATTTCCTCTAAAAGCCGGTAGAACGTGTCCGTGAGCAGGGCATCGTCCTTCGGCACCAGTCCCGGGAATATCTTCTTCAAGTCCGGATTCTCAAAATACGATCGGCAATTGGTCAAGAAATGCCCCTCCCAATCTTTGAGTTCACTCATCATTCGAGGCGACCGCTCTTGCTCATTTCGACCCTCACGGGCAATCAACGCTCCGAAAATAAAGGGGTCAGCTAAGTCCACAAGGACAGCAAGAGCTAAGATTATAATCATCATAGTAGTGGCAAGAACCTCTCCATACTCATCTTTTAAGAAAGCTGTTAATTCAGCAAAGGTTTTGTGCTTAGCTCTTGGAATTCCTTTCTTAAGAGCTAGTACCGTAGATACATCCATCAAAGGAAAGTTGGCCTTCACTTCATATTGTTTGGCACTGGCTCCACCAGATCGGTCTACTTGAGTGAGCAGTTGGATATGTTCGTTAATTAACCCATTGATATTCTTAACAGTACCTTTATATCGGGCCTCTACGTTCTCTAATACTTTGATCATTTTCTTTACGATCTCATTAATGTCATAATACTCTAAATAGACAATTCTAATGGCCTCCATTACTGATTTTTCTTGCATATTCATGAGCATATCTAGATCTTCCACAATGGCCACAATTTCACTTTTCTGCCTTTTCAGGTATTTTTCATAGGAGTTAATATGCTTCTCAATTTTCTTATTAATGGCATGTTCAAAACTCATTCCGCGGGCTTGTAAAATTCGATCGATTTGTCTGGTTAGCTGAGTGTCTTTATAAATGTGAATCAGCTCCTTCTCTCCTGGTTTGTAACCCCCATAGACCACAATAAACTTTCCCCAATAACGAGGACCTTGCTGGGCAACCCCCGAAGAGGAAACACCCGAAGCTTCATCTTCTGGAATCTTAACAAACTGGCGCCACACCTCTTCTTTACTTTTATGAAGGGCTTTCACCGTCTGAAAAAATGAGGTGAGTTTAGCATCAGTGAGTTCTATATTTTCTTGAAAGGTTTCCCCAACTCGCTTTTTGATCAATTCTGATTGCATAGATAGGTCGGAAGCTTTCGATATAAAAGCAACACCTCCATCATAGTTTGTTTTTAAAGAGATCACAGTAAGAAAGGTAGCGGGTATCAGCCAAACGGGGTTATGAAAATAGGCAATTCGTAACCCTCTAAATACCTTACCAGCATTCATAAAACCACGGAAAATAGCCGCCTTTAAATCTAAAATGACATAAGAGAGTATAAAACCGGCGACAAAAGATAGAAGCATTCTGATAGCTGCTAAATCAGGTCCTTGTAGCCACTTTAAGAAGGTATATTCAACACTCTGAATCCAGTTATCAACCCCATAAGCGGTGGTACACATAGATGCGAGAAAAGTTAGAAGACCGATGGCAATCTTTGCAGGCCTTTGCGCCACTTCATGCTTTGGAGTCGGTGGAAAATTGTTTTTATGAAGGCTAATAAAGTGAGATTTGGCGGCCTTAGCGTGATAGATGAAAAACTCTTTGCAGAGATGATAAAACTGATTGTCATGAAGGAGTTGTTCTTTTCCGGTATAGAGTCGTATTTTAAAGGATTCTAGCGCAATCCCTTCATCGCTACTGGCACTTTCACAAACCTTTTCATCGATGGCTTTAATTTTTGTTGAAATCATCTTCCGCTCAGCGGTGGTGCCATGATCAAGGATGTTGGACTCATCATGGCTACGACCAATGGCATCACGAAATGACGTTTGCAAACCGTCTGCCGTATTCCCTTTAGAGGGTTTTACCGAAAAGATATCTTCAATTAACTTGCCGTAGTACTTAAATAAAGGGGATGATCCTTCTTTTTTAGGGTCACTCATAGCCAAGCGCTCCTCATAAATCAGTAAGGTGGAAATCTGAATCTCAATAAATTTTTAACCGTATGAAAATAATACCATATTATGAGGGTGGGCGGTATATAGTTTTATATTATTGTTTGGAATAAATTTGTCCGCGAACGCCCCACGATAATCTATCGTCGCCATTTCGAATACACTTTGGCAAG
>CAYFLR010000025.1:0-19092 GCA_964343805.1 uncultured bacterium
AAAAATTTAGGGCGAAAGAAGAAGGGGTCAAACCGTCTTTATTTTTCTTATCATTCAGGATATGTGGTTAAAGGTTGTCCCTCTTTGTCCCTAGAAAGAAGGATTATTCTATCTTCTTTTAAATCTACAGGATTATTGTGTATAAATAGAGAAATTTTAAGTGTTCCCAAGGGAAATCGGTGTTCTTTCAGAGTGTTCCCAAAAATAAAAACAAAACAACTCTTTCGAGCGAACACTATTAAGTACCAAGCCATTGACCCCTTTAAGTCAATTTGAGAAAATAGAAATAGATTACAAGATTTCAAAAGGAGAGAAAAGTGACTACTGGACTCACAGATAAAGTGGATATTGTGGAATGGCTAAGAGCAGAGTTCTTGAAAAGAAAAGAGAAAAATCAGAGGTTTTCCTTAAGGGCCTTTGCCAGACAATTAGATATCCATCCAGGACGTTTGTCAGAGATATTCTCTCGAAAAAGAATGGTGACTGAAAAACTATTCAATAAATTGACTGACAAGTTAAATCTTCCTTCAGAGGAAACTGAAATGCTTCGAAACAACCTTCAATTCCAAGATTATTTTCAGACTATCTCCTCTTCCAGAAGTGAGCCTGATAAGGGTGACAATCAAGGCCAGATTAAAGATAGTAAAAACAACAATGTGGTGGAGGGACAGATTGTGGATCATTCATTTCTAGATCAAGAACGAATCATCCAAGGGCGAATGCCAGCTTTAGAGTCAATTTATGAGGATTTTACAAGAAGACTTAAGACAATACTTCGAAGTCGAGGACATAAAGAGATAGATGCCGTTAATATGATTGACAATACTTTCATAAGGGCAGGTGCGTTAATTGATAACATGACAGGTAATAACCTACATGCAGTTATTGAATCAAGACCGCTCGGTGGATACAGTTTAGTTAACTTTAGCAGCGAATTACTCAACAAACTTATGGATATTGAGCCAGTTAAAAATCAAAATAGTGATGGTGAGCTGGAGCTGAGTGATCAACAGATGGAGGATGTGGAGGAATTCACTAAGGGTGTTTTAGAGCAGTTAAATCTCTGTTGGGAAAAAATCTTTGAACCCGATTTTTCATTTTTTCATTTTGAATTTAAAGCAGAGGATCTTTATGTTTGTCCCTCTTCCGAAGTTGTATTAATAACGACCTTTCAAGTTGTTTTAAAAGATTGTGCTGAAAACTTGATCCTCTCCATAGTTATGCCCTACTTCTTAATAGAGCCCATAAAGAACAAATTATGTGTGCCTTATTCTACCCATTCTTGGCCCTCAACCAGAACTATTAATTTAGATTTAATTCCTCATCATATAGAGGCTAAAATGGTAACCGAGTTGAAGGCAAAGGAATTAATGCAACTACAGGTAGGAGATATTATAAACTTTAAGCATATCGTTGAAAAACCGTTTGACGCATATGTAGGTGATGTCAAAGTGGGAAAAGTAAAAATTGATTTAAAACACAAGGTCAATCCTTGAGGAGGTTAAAATGAATAAAGAACATGTTAACAGTTCCAGTATTATGGATGAAGTCCCCTGTAAAGTTGAAGTAGTGGTTGGAGAAGCTCAATTAAATATGGGTGAACTGAACCAAGTGGCTTGTGGAAGTGTTATTGAACTCAATAAAATGGCGGGAGTTCCCTTAGATATAAAAGCCAATGGAAAAGTCGTGGCAAAGGGAGAGATGGTTGTAGTGAATGATCTATATGGGATTAGAGTAACTGAAGTTGTTTGAACATAGTGAGCAGAATAGGAATCTATGCACTCCTGTTTTTGTCATAATAAATAACAAAAAATCTGACATAGATTCTTTAGATAATCTATCTACCTATTTGGTGTCCGCATTTCATTTGATCCACTGGTTGGATAGTCGGTAGAATCATCACCTACAAGTGTGCAATAATCCGCTCCGGTGGATGTCCAGTAAATAGAAGTTTTTTCTCCTTTACCAACAACTGAAGGGGAAAAAGCTACATCAAGTGTTACATGTTGAGACGAAGATAAGGCATCTTTTATTGAAGCATCAAGATCCAGTCTTTTATGGTTATGCATTCCTGGTTCTCTAACGTCAACACATAAAATTTCAGTAGTTACAGCATCTCTGTTGTCAGTTACACTAATTCCATTGTTTACAAGTCTAGCAACAGTGTCCAAAATAGAATCATCTGGTTTAATGGCACGTAAAATGCCAATTGATCCCGCTATAATGGGTGCTGCTTGAGAGGTGCCTGTCATTTCTGGTTGATGATCTTCAGATGTAGTTGTTGTAAGGGGGAAGCTAGATACGTTATACCTTAAAGTACCTGCTTTTACCTTTACGCCTGGAGCCAATATTGTAAGGGTTTCTCCTACATTTGAAAAACAGGCAATGTCACCAGGATTAATAGTTCCTTCTCCTTCTGGGCACTTGTCATTTTCCCTGCCATTTTGGCCTCCTTTTTTTGAACAATGTTAGCATATATGTTGGTTCAGTTTAAGCCAGGCAGGTCACCGTGGAAACGGATTACTGGAGGGCTCTTGACCTCTCGCAGAAAAATTTAGAGCTTATTAAAGAAGCCTGAAAGAGGTATGTTTGAATCAAAACTATGAGTTACACCGAGATCAATTTCTAAAATGCTCTCAGAACTTCTGGGAATAGCATAGATTTTTCCATTTGGTGCTAGAACACCTCCATACCATTTTGAACCATCAGTACTCACATTGCCTAGTGTGTTGACAGATTGATTGATGGGGTCGATCTCTAAAATGGTAGAGGCGGCATGGGGTATACCGTATATTTTCCCATTGGGAGCTAAAACCCCACCTCTCCATTTATCGGTGTCACTTGATAAACTACCGAATGTAACCGCTGTTTGATTATCTGGGTCTATTTCAAGTACGGCTGTGCTAGATAAAGGGATACCATAGATCTTGCCATTCGAGGCAAGGACTCCACTAAACCATTTACCTCCATCTGTTCCCAGACTTCCAAACGTAGAAACTGTTTGATTATCAGGGTCTATTTCAAGTACAGATTCCGATAAGGAGGGTATGCCATAAATCTTACCGTTGGGTGCCAGTACTCCAGCATGCCATTTACCTGTTCCGTTTAAATTGCCGAAAGTATTTGTTGTTTGGTTGACGGGATCAATCTCAAGTACTGTAGTTGAGTTGTAGGGAATAGCGTAGATTTTTCCATTTGGTGCTAAGATGCCCCCGCCCCATTTACCTGTTCCACTTAAATTACCGAAGGTATTTGTTGTCTGGTTGACGGGATCAATTTCTAAAACCGATGTTGTATTAAAAGGTATGCCGTAAATTTTACCGTTATTTGCTAGTGTGCCACCAATCCATTTTTGACCGGAAGGCAGAGACCCAAATGTGGTTGCTGTGTTGTTAATCGGGTCGATTTCGAGGACTGTTGTGCTCGTAAAAGGAATGCCGTATATCTTACCGTTTGTTGCAAGAACCCCACCGAACCACTTATGAGTTCCGGTTAAGGAGCCAAATGAATCTATTGTGAGGGTGCCGGATTGGTTTTCTGTTTTTGTTTTATCGAGTTCGTTCTTATAAATAGGCCAAACTTCTAATTCAATTTTTGTCCAGTCCAATAGTAATTCTGTAACTATTGGATAGCAGATTGACTCGGTTCCTTCTGCTGTTTTAAATTTTACAGAAATTGATTTTTCTGTCACATCTAGTGAGAGCGAGAAAGTTAATTGCACCGCCTGGTAATTTCCTGCAGAACAATTGGCGGTTTCTGAAATTTTCATTTCAGTTACGAGATCGTCATAGGTTAGAGTTAAAGGAATTTCATTGATATAAATTATAGAAGGTGCTGTTAGAGACCCCTCTGGTAAATCAATCTCAGCTTCGCCTTCGGTATCATTTTCATTAGTTGATTCATTTTCAACAGTAGATTCTTCATTCAATTGTTCTATGGGGGGGTGATTATCATTTTCAGGCTTGTTCGGTGCTGAAGGCTTACATGTTAATGTAAAAATCTCCTCATCCTGGCCTCCACTCTTAGTGCTAATATTCATGTCAAAGGAATGTTCCTCTGTTACTTGAAGCCCTTCTATTGATATCCTGGAATCGTCTTCAATACATTTAATTCCTGATTGATTACAAATTGGGGTCTTGTAGGATCCCTTAAAATAGAGAGTTGGAGCTCCAACATACTCATAGCCAGTCAGGATATTAAAGGAGATTACGGCCTTTTGAGAAGTGCAATTTATTTGAAGGTTCTCGTAAATTTTCTGAATACCTGATGGGTCTTCAGTATTTTTATACTTTTTAAATTTAGAATCTTCCTTATTTGTATTACTGGTGTCTGTGACTAGACCCTGACAGTTAAATAATAAAAAAAGGAAAGTTAGTGAAAAATAGATTTGAAAATTAATTTTATAAATTGGCATATTATTTTACTCTACTTAAGTTTAGCCTGTTGGAGACAGTGGTAGCAAGTCTATTCAGTTTTATGGGCAAAAGCAACAAAATCCTTAGCATGCAACTAGAGTGGTTTGCATCAATTTACATGGGGGTAATGATCATCTTACTATCACAGAATAAAAAAAAATAGACCATAGGATCGTACCAACTAATCTTAAAAGTCTTGAGCGCATCAAAGTTTCGCAAATAGCGAAAATTGGCATTGAATACTATTGACTCCTTCACCTATAAAAAGTATTTTTTATTCCTATTTGTTACAGGAGTAAATATGTACTATTTGGTGACTTTTTTAGGAACAGTAGCCCGGCTGGATTTAAATTTTTGCAGCTACGTTGACGGAGATATAGAGCTATCTCTAGGGTATGCCTTTTGAAATTTTCCCCAAAAAAAGTATTCCCCTTTCTAACTTGCCTTAATTTCGGTCTCACTGCCCAATTGGGTTGGGCCATAACAAATGGCAATTTTAAATACTTTTCAATACGGTTCTTAGGCAGTACGGTAATACTTTTTATTTTGTATTGGATTCTTAAGAAAGTACTCAACTCTAAATTTAAGCGGCTGGTTGACTCTTGCCCTCTCTTATTAAATTATAATTTTCCCTTTCTTTTAAGCGGTTCTTTATATGGCTTTTTACTCCCTCTTTTGTGGCATAAATTACTTTTCCTTGGAGGGTATTTTTTAGCAGTTAGTTTTATATTGAGTCGATTGAATAAAACCAGTTTTAAGGGCATTCTTAATAGTCAAAAGTTAACTATTTTACATTGGCGGGAAACACTTTTCAGTAAAGAAATACCAACAATTATTTTTATTGGTGTTGCGCTAACCATGATAAACAATTGGACTTTTTCATAAGAAAATCGTTTTAAACCGATTTTAAATTTATTATTGAGAAATTTACTTGGCATAGAAAAAATTTAGGGCGAAAGAAGAAGGGGTCAAACCGCTTTTGTTTTTCTTATTATTAAATGGGTTGCCAGATTATTTATCATCATGGGAGAACGGATATGTAGAGTCTTTTAATGGAAAGTTAAGAGACGAACTTTAAATGGTGAGATCTTCCCAACTTTAAAAGAAGCTCAGATTTTAATTAAACAATGGAGGAAAGTCTATAACCCCATCAGGCCTCACAGTTACTTGGGTTATAGGCCTCCAGCAGCAGAGGTAAAAGTGGCAAAAACATGTGAAGAAAATGGTAAGTGTTCAATGACAGCTGGACCTAATTTTGGGGCTACAGTCACTGAGCCAACATGGAGAGGCTAAACAATATCTAAAAATCGCTGGACAGTGGGAAAGCCATATATTGACAAGTTTAGTCAATCAAGACTGGGAAGATAAATAAGTATTATAAAGGATAAATAGTGTAAGGTTACTGTCTATGATACTCAAAGCGATAGAAATTAAAGATACACAATACTTTGACAAAATAAAGAACCTGTTCCCGGCTAATGCCGTCAACCATCCAATGATATTCTCAGCATTAAAGCACACATCTCCTGGTCACCTCATTCTAGAGGATAAAGATAACCCTAAATCATGTTTATTACGACTGAATTGGGGTATGACTTTTATAGGAGGTAAGCCAAGTTCTGACTTCGTTAATAAAGGAATTCAACAATTGAGGGAAAAAGGTCGGGTTTTATTAGCTATTATGAGTGAAGAAGATGGAACGAGTTTAATAGCTCCTGACCGTAAATTACCTCGCATCGCTTTTGATGATTTTGATTTCTCTAATGAGAGATTTAATGAATACTGCAACGATAAGTTAGACGGTCTAATAATCCTAGAAATAGACAATAACCTCCTCTCCCGTTGCCAATGGAAGACGGAGGTAATGGATGCTTTTGGAGACAAAAGCCTATTTTTAAAAAACGGGCTAGGCTTTTGCCTTATGAAAAATAATGAAATTTTATGCGAAGCTTACGCCTTTTTCTTCGGGCTTTCACATGTTGAAATAGGGACTGTAACTTCTGAAAAGCATCTTAAAAAGAATTACGCTACCTTACTCTGCTCCCACCTTATAAAAATCTGTAAGGAAAGAGGCTTTGCCCCCTATTGGAGTTGAAATGTAAACAATCCAGCTTCTGCTAGTTTTGCAAGAAAATTAGGTTTTAAGAAAGAGACATCTTATTCATTGTATTGCTATACTTAAAGTAAAATATAAACAAAAGGGTAAGCTTGAGCTATCTATACCATCTTAAACCAGAACCTTTTGAAGGGAACTCCTTAATCCCTCTTAATCTAATGGATAGGGATTCAGACCTTTATAGGAAAAACTCTAAAAAGTATGTTGGCAGGGAAGAACTCATGAAAGAGGTCATCCCTATTTTAAATTGCAAATGGAATGATGTGGTTCAATTCTCAGCTCTTGACCCTCAGATCATCGCTAAGGAACTTAGGAAATACAACCCTACTTTAAAAATCATCCGACCTTATTACTTTAAAGTACATGTTAGTCAAATAGCCTCAAAGTATGAGGCTGTGTTGTTCGATCGGAAAAAAAGGAAAAAAGGAGATTTCACCATCAGAGATGATGAGGTTTCTCCTCTGACTGAACAAAATTATAAAGAGCTTCATGAAGTGCCCCAAGATACCATCCACTATTGGATGGAGGTTCAAAAAAATGGAGGCCCCTTTCTTTGGTTTCCGTTCATTCCCCATATCTTGATAAAAGGTATAATAGAGGTTTCAGACTTTGAGGTTTGTGAGATAAATATTAGATAAAGGCGGATACCCCCAACCTATTAAAGGAAGGTTTTTTAAATCCTTTAATTCATAACTATGAGACCTTCAGCTTATATTCAGGGTACACCACAGCATAAAGGTGAATGAGTTTGTCAGTGCTAAATTTACTGATACGATGGTTAAAAATACGACTCATATCAGCTTTTGTGATTTTTAGAACTTTCGCCATTTGAGTTGCATTCAAATTATTGGTTTTGGCATATTTTAAAAGATCTTGGCAGATTTGAAAGCGAAATTTATCCAACTCCGAAGCATCTGGATCAAGCATCTTAAATCCATCTCGTTTTTCCAGTTTATTCCTGATTTTTTTTAACTCATTACTGTTGGGAAAACTCATTTGCCTCTCCTGTAGGCATTTATGATGCCAATATAAATCTTATCTTTTTCAAGCAACCAAATTAGTTTGTAATTCTTGTTATCGAGGATCATATTATCTGTTACATAATAATCAAAGGACCCTTTGGACTCCTCAATAGGAAAGGTCCCTCCGTTTAGCAACCCAACAAGCCTTAAGATCAAATCATCATTTATTGAATTGGCATGCCTCTCTTCATAATGGGGGTCAATAATAGCTTTTGTAATTTTTCTACCATTAATAGTAAGACTGATGTTATACTCTCGCCTATCCATAAATCTAAACATATCAGAAGTTGTCTATTTTGACAACCCTATAAATATTCAAATCTTCTGGAAAGCTTATAAATAGCTTAAAACCATTCCTAATGGTACCATAGACTTTTGGGCTGATGCTAAAAAAATGGAGGCCCCTTTCTTTGGTTCCCCTTCATTACCCATATCTTGATAAAAGTGAGGTTCCCCCCAAACTGGGTCCACTTTTAAGGTTAGTTTTCTACTTCAACAAAACTCCTCAAGTTATCATTAGATCTAATATACTCCATCGGTGTTTGGTTGCCAAGAGACGAATGAGGTCGCCAATTGTTATAATCTTCACGCCACTTCTCTATGATCTCCTTGGCATCTGTCAGGGAATAGAAACAATTTGTGTTTAAGCATTCATCTCTTAATCGACCATTAAAACTCTCAATATATGCATTCTCAGTGGGTTTGCCAGGTTGAATAAAATGTAGTTACACATTATTTTCATGCGAACCGCTACTTGGGCAGTATGTCAGCTCCAATGGTTCCTGTTAGGTGGTCAATGTAGTTGGAAGATTCCAGTTTTTGTTGTTGGAATTCGATTTGCTGGGTTCCTTTTCCTATAAGATTTAGAACTTGTTTATTATGATGGTTTGTTTGAGCGGCAATTGTTTTAACATAGTTGTCAAATTTTTTAAATCTTTGTAAATCAATCTGCTTTTTATGCTCAAGTCGCTCTTTATACCAATCACTTTGGAGAACTTGGTGGCGATTAAATAGAGAACGAATCTCTGGATCATCTATAGTTTTTCCCTCATAGCTTCCATTGGCCATAATATATAATATAGCTTTCAGTGGGGGGATGGTTGAGTCAATACTGCCACTCTCCAAATACCCTTTAGCCACTTTCTCTTGCGCTTCTGCAATATTCAAAATTCCATCTACAAACTGCTCCCTATTTTGCAGCTCAGGTTTTAACATATCATCAGGAAAAACCGATCTAGGAGCATTAAATATCCTACCCAAAAAAGACTGCATAAATTCTGAAGTAATTCGATACCCAAGGCGACTGGCTGGGATCAAACGACCCTCATATTCAAAATCTTTAATGGATTCCAGGTATCCATTTTCTATTAAGTATTGGGGGTCTCTCTCTTTTTCTGACAATCTGGACCATAATTCTGGCACCAAAAGACTGATATCATGCTGAATATTGTATTTAGTTCCAATGTATCCAGCAGCAGTAGAAAAACCATTATACCCAGTCAAAATGTATGACAACAGGGCGTTATTAAGATCTGTTGTTGTGACTAAAGCATTAAATGGTCCTTTGGTTAAAGCTCCCTCAGAGCCCGCTCCCGTTGTAGACGGAGACTTTCCGGTGAGACTGCAAACATAATCCATAAAAAGTTCAGGCAATTCTTGATAATGAATCGGATTATAAACTGCTAAGGGTCTAATTTTATTTTCTGGATCAGCTGGATTATTCCTGCGCCCTGGCAAAACAGCATTGACAGGAAAGATCACGGGATCTTGAGCTGGAATTTTTCTAGAAAGTCGGGTTCCAACCTCTGCTAAATACCTCCCTTGGGGTTTCTCTATGTCAGGTCTAAATTGAAGATAACGAGGGTTTTTGGTGGGTTTTCCATCAACCAATCTGGGATGGGAAGAGGAAATAAAAAACTGTTCTTTGTTCTCTTCGACAACAGAATGAATCAAATTTTTGATGGGCTCGGTATAAGCATGAAAACTCACAGTCTTATCAAGTAGGGCCTTAGCCTTTTCATGATCAAGAGGTTCAAAATTACAAATGAAATTATTATTTTTTGCTAAATCTATCTCCGCCTGTTTATCATACCCTCTGATAATGGCATCATCAGGTCGTTGGAAAAAATAATTCTCACAATTATTAACGATTCTCACACTGGAATGTTTATAAACAGGATTGAGATTTGTTAACTTTGCCGATGGAACCACAATTGAAGAGGAAATATCATCTTCCCATTGAACTTTTTCTGCGGGTAAATAATCTTGTCGGAGTTGAAAAATTCTCCAAGCCTTTGTTTCATCCTCAATACCGACTCTTAAATAGCTTGCAACAATCTTTCTGCCTTTCAGTTTTAATTCATTGCCCAAAGAGCCATTTATAAAATCAACACTGAAATGTTGGCGCCAATTATCTTTCCACTCTGGTTGATAAAATCTTTTTATTAAAAACACCAAGGATCTGACTCTATCGGGAATTGTCCCTAACCAATCATTATACTCTTGGGTGTACTGAGAGGATGGGGTTAACATCTTTATGACCGAACCCATGGATCTTGCTTCACTAAAAAAACCTCTACTTTCAGCATTGGGATCTTTTCTGACTATATAACGGTTGAGGTAATCATGATTGATCACATTTTCTGCCGCAGCTAGATCCTTTTCAAAATCTGCCACAAAGAAGGGGCCAAAATGAATACCATCCCAAATAGATTTTGAAATTTCAGACTTGCCTCCCCCAGATACAGTGCATGGCTTATGACATAAAGTTCCTTCAGCTTCAGTTCCTACCAACCTCCAGGAAGGAGCGCCAGGATGCTTTTCGATTCTCACTTTATAGCCTGATGGATGCACATAGATTTTCTCAGGCAATATAGGAAGGGTCTCGGTTTTTCCTTGATTTTGCCACATCACTAATTGAGAGTTAAGAAACATTCTTGCGCTCTCAGGTATATAGATTATATCTGGGTAATTCTTATCTACCGCATAACCTTCAGGGAAGACTTTAGCTCTATCCCCTAAACAATTTAGCGTATTTTGAAAATCATGAACATTTTCATTTCTAACTGTTCTCGGTATAAAAGTATCTCCTAGGCTATAGCTTGGGAATACCAAAGCTCCCCCCGCATGCTCCTCCTCACTTAAACCAAATAAATTAGCCGCATAACTGATCTGAGTTTTGACTTCTTTTTTACAATATCCAAAGTAACTATCGGCGATAATGGTGACCATCACCCCTTTCTCATCTCTACAAGTAATTTTAAATGGGAGTCCATCATTATAGAGTTCATCTTTTTCTTGCCAACACATACCATCTCGTCTTTGCCCGTCAGTGGCATCCTCGATGTAGGGCAATCCTATATCTTTCTTCAACAATTTAGGAAGATGAGGGGCCAAAATCACACAACCAGTATGACCCGACCAATGTTCAACATCCAATCCTGAGTCATTGATGGGAAGATTGGGATCCCCTTGATTACCAAATATTGATTCTACAAAATCAAGACTACAGACCAAGTTGCCTGGGGCAAAAAACCTAATCTCCATATTCTTTTTCTGATATAATCCAGGGACTTCAGGGCAAACCATAGGTTTAATAAGCAAAGAAACAAAGCAAGAAGCCTTGTCTTGCTGGCTTGAAGTGAATGGCAACTCTTTCAAAGATGCTGGTGGGTTCAAGGCGTTTTGGAGTAGATAGGCAAAGGTTTTTTTGGGAACAGCCTTTTTATCATGGGGCACCGGGAGGCCACCTTCAGTAACATGAAACACTCCCTTGGTGGTTCTTCTATCATTCTTAGGATTATGTAAAACCCCCTGTTTAATCCTATAAGAAGACATGGTTTCTGAAAAGAATTGATCATTATCTGGTGCAAAGGAGAGCTCCCTGGCCATACCGGGCTGATCAAGTATAAAAGTATTGCTGGGCAATCTCGGAACCTCTGAAATATCAAGATCCTTTAGATGGTCATCTAGAAAAGCCTGTATTCTCTGATCACATGGACATAGATAAGCAGATAGCAGTCTATTTTTTTCCTGAAAGCTTTCAATCAAAGGACTGGTCATGTCAAACTCGGTAGTTTCACCTTGACTTAGGTTGGGAAGGCCCATTGACTTCAATTTAAAGTTTATATATTGCATTAATTGGCTCGGCCGACTCTCTTTATTGTGGATCATTATTTTCTCCTTGCCATAATTCATATTCACCTCATTTTTAAAATACGCCTTTTATTATCCTATTTTAATTTGGTTCTTACCATACAAAAATAATTTGAATTTCAAACCACTTAATAGGGTCATCTATTTGCCCTATTTACTGGTCAGTCATATGGTAGAATCCTCAGTGGTTTTTTGGTAAACAACTCATTTTTAGGCCTTGGGACCCCATACAACCTAAACAGAGAATCACATCCCTTGCTAATAGCACCTGCATATCATGTGCAAAATTTGGACTTCGCATCCGGCTTGCAGCCCTGTTTAAATTCTTAAGGCAGGATTTTATTTCATTTCTTATTTGCAGATCTTTTTTAGACAATTCCCGGGGTACCACATTGCTATTAGGCTCGTAACTTTCATTATAGAGACTGGTATTTCGTAATATGGGCTCTTCAGGTTGGGAGGAGTCAAAGGCGACAGGAAAGTCAGGGGTTACCCCTACTAAATGATTGCTCCAGACATTATGACCACCGTAAAAGAAAAATTGTGCGTCAGTGCGATGCAGTCTCACCCACTCGCTGTGTTTAAGCGGAAAGGGAAATTGAAGTTGGGATAGGTTGCTTGTTAGTTTTGGAGCCTGCCTGAGTCCCTTACCGAATGTTTTTTCACCAACCGAAAACCCTCGATTATGAGTGCTTAAGGCTCCCGCTATAAATTCTGCGGCACTCGAAGAATGACCATTGGTGAGCACAGAGATTATAAATGGAAAGGTGGTGCTACTTTGAGCCGTGATCTCCTTTTCCACTGTTTCATACATTTTGCCAGTGCCATCTCTCGTTTTTTTTATGAATTTCACCAGGGCGCTTTGACCCGGAACGAGCATTTTTAACAGGCAGACTGCATTTTGGACATACCCTCCCTCATTATAGCGCACGTCCAGTAAAAGCCCTTCTACCTTTTTGTCTTTTTCTAAATACTTAAAAATATTAAAAAGCTTGGTGCACATGCTTTTAGTATCAGCCATAAAGCTATTAATCACCACATGGGCAATTTGCATGGCGTTCTGTTCTTTGTATATTTCTTGCAGATAAACATTTTCCTTTAGCACCCCTTTCCTTTTAACCTTGATGCGTTTTGGAAACTTGAGACCCTTTCTTTCAAACTGGATGAAAAGATCCTTTTCCTCTTTTCCTTTGAGAATTCTATTGACCTCATTGACTTTAAAACCCTTAAACGAAACGGGTGATTTAGGATTTTCTCCCCCATAGGTGATTATATCCCCCGCTTTGAGTCCTGCATACCGAGCAGGAGATTTAGGCAAGACTCTAAAGACTAACAACCCTTTGGGGTGCTTGCTTCCTAACACTCCTATCTCTTTTATATCAACCGAACTATTTATATGTTCACTGGCAGCAGGTTTTACAATAGTTAAGCGGGCGTATGGATCAAGCACTTTATAATAGCGCTCTATGAGTTTATATGCATAATTGGCTCTTTCCAGTGGGCTCCAGTTTTGAGTATCTTGTTTTAAAGCCCATACCAAAATAGCTTTAAAGTCTATCTCAACTCTTTGCTCATTAAAGAAATGCTTTTTCCACATTTCGATCCTACTTTGAAAAAAGAGTCCCTGATAGAAAGTGAATTCTTTCAGTGCAACCTGGCTTTGCAGCATCGAAATTAAAAAAGTGGCGGCAGGATCAAATTGATGAGTGACTTCACTTAAACCAAAAAGAGGGTTCTTCAAATTCTCTAAATGGGCTGGAAGGGCCAATACCTCAATGGGACCTAAATCAAATAGCGCTTTGTCAATCACAGCAATACATTGAAGAAAAACTCTAAAGGCTTTAGTTTTTTCCTCATAAGAGTGATAGCAGTGAGAGTTGGATAGGGTCTTTTTTAATAGAGGAAAATCGAACCCCACATCCAGCCAGCTCCTGCTTCCCTTACTGTAAAGAGATCCGCTGCAGCAAAATAAAATAAGTATTAGAAAAAGATGCTTCTTATCCATGAATCATGTATCCTCAGAACTTTTTGATCTGGAAGGTGGTGATGCAGGATGAATGAGGCAACCATGGTAAATTATTTCAGAGCTAACCATTTAATTTCCCTTATTAAAGTAGGTGTTTATTTACTACTTTAAAGCCTTAATTCCAATACTCAAATCGAGCATTTTGCATATTTCATGGAAAGGTTGGAAAAAATGGCTTCCTCGATTATACAGAGAGGAACTCCAATCAGCACATTGGATGATTTCCTTTGATTTAGAAACAGCCCATACATCTATTAATAGCGAAGATTGAAGGGAAGCTTTAGCAAAAAAGAAATCTTGGCCCTTAGCTTGAGTATGGAAAAAACTATAACGGTGAGGTTTATTAATACATGGAATATCTTTACTATACTTCTGTAGTTGCAAAGGGGAAATCCATTTTTCTAATGGAAGTTTTTTTGCTTCTTTTGACTTAATCAGACATTTCAACCCAACTTTAGCCTCTGTCTGCATTCCTTTATAGTTAAAAGCTCTGTATACATTCATAAAAGAGTTAACTGTTACACCTGTTGTAATTAAAACCCAAATGATTGTGATAGATATTAGTGTCGTTTTAATCATAAACCCCCTCCGAAAAACAAAATAGGTAAAATAACCAGTTCTAATTTTTTTTCTTTGATGATGGACCTACGATGGATAAAAAGGTGGCTTTTATACAGTTATTTTGTACTTTCTTACCCGTTTCATCCGTTTTATAAAACAGGAATGTTTCAGAGGGATCTTTAAAGGATCTCCCAGATTCTGTAATATCATTTACTAAACAGCTGCAATGATAGGATGCCATACTATCTATATTCTCTTTACTCGCATCCTGAATAGAAGTATTTTCTTTCACAACTTCAGTATAAACCAGGTTCATAGCCTTATTACAATAGTTGATCCAATCAATATTTATAGGTGTAGACTGAGAAGATAAACTCTTGGAAGGCGAGTTCTTTACAGAGTTATCTTTAACAAAGAACAGAACAATGGAAATGGCAATACAAATTGCACCTGCTCTCCATCCTTTCCAATAGAAAACTGCGGCAGATAACGCAGATAGTATAATTAACAATACCATACTTTCATCCCAAAGTTAGTTTTTCTTTGACTTCTTCTTGATATCCTTGGCTTTAGACTTCAGCTTTTTTGCTTTTTCTTTTTGTTTTTCCTTTCTTTTTCTCATCACACTTTCAGGATCAATAGTATCAATTTTACCTTCAAGTCCCCACTCAATCTTTTTATCTAATTCCAGTGCCTTTTCATAACTAGAATCCTCATTCAAAATGATCGAGACTCGCTCTTTAGCCATAGAGTACTGACCAAACCTAAAATAAGCTCGAGCAAAACAATATTGCAGAGTAAGGTAACGGTCACCTGTTTCATCAATTTCATTCATCATTTTTTCAATATATTCATAATACTTTAATGCCAACCAGTTATCCTCCCGAATGTATCTATTGGCATTAGCGGATAAAACTCGTATGAGCATATCCCTAAATTGACCTCTCCATTGTCCTCTATAAGCGTCAAACTTCTTTAAAATATCTGTCAATTCTCGATCAGTCGCCTCTTCTAAAAAAGCTTCCATTTCAGTGAATTCTGCACCAGTTTCTATTTTCTGATAGATTCCATCAATAATGTACTTCACAATTCTTCGATAACTCGGACACATGCGAAAGAGCTCTTTTAATGTATTCATAGAGGCTTCATGTTGACCAAGTTGATCAAAGGATTTGTATATCATATAGAGTCGATATAAATGAAAGGGAGAAGCTTGTTGAGCCTTCTGCAACCAATTTATCGCATTTTTCCACTCACCTCTTGCAAAGCAAATACTTCCCAAGAGATGGCTTGTTTTAACACTCTGTCCTCCCCCTTTCTTGATAGCATTTAAGACCGTTTTCAAAGCATCATCTAGTTTACCCTGTTTTTTATAAATTATGGCTTGATAATAATCCTCGTCGCCATTTCTAGGCTGCAAAAAGAGATGTTTGATAGCCAACTTTGCTTCTTTAAAACGATTATTTTTAATATAGTAATGAAACAGTAACTCCATATGTCTATGGATATTTTGAATACCAAACTTCTTAAATACATCATAAGCAACAGCTAAGAGCTCACCAAACTGATAGGGTTTGCTAAGGTCCTTAATAAAAATGGCATGATCTTGAGCATTAAACTCCTTCATTAATAGCAATTCGCCGGGCTGAGTTTGGCTATAATAAATCACTAAAGGAGTAGTGTTTTTTAAATTTTTATAATAGGCCTCTAGAATTTTTACAGGATAAGGATGAGCATTCCAATTAAAAACCACCAAATCAGCGTTACAATGGCGTACTTGTTTAAAAAAGTAATCTTCACTGGTAATATAGTGGACTTTTTGTTTAGGAAATTTATCTCGAAATAATTTGACTAACCACTCTTTTTGATCTTTATCTTTGTAGTTAAAGAGAACAATCCCACTCATCATTACCCTCTTTTTTTAGTAAATACTGTATATTGTTTTATATCATGAACTAGAGTGTTATTAATAGGAATTCTTCATTTTTTGTATTTTAAAGCCTACCCGAGTTAGATGAAAGCAGAAGACTATTACCATCAAATAAGATCTAAATCGCAAAATCAATACCCAGAATCTGTAATTATATAGTAATATATATGTATTTTATAGGTATTGGTGATACTCCTTAAGATTGCTAATATTGAGATGTTAATAAGGCGTTTTAACCTATTAGGAGGTATCACATGGAATTGTTATTAGTTTTTTTATTAGGCGGAAGCTTTATTTATCTCACCCTGCTTGAAGAGAGTTTAAAAGTAAAAGAGAGAAAAAATAAAATGTAGAACTTCTCCTCCTACCAAGTTATAAATTCTTAGATCAATTCATCACTGGAAGCAAAAGATAAAAAGCTTCAATATGACTTAAAATTAAGTTAAATAAAGTATAGATGAAAAGCTTATTTAAGAGGTTTCAGTGAAACTCAATCGACTTACCAAAGCAGAACTAATACATAAATTAGAGGATCTTCAGTCTCAGTTAGACCAGCAAAATATCCTAGAGAAAGAATTGATGCAGATATTTAACACTGCTGCCGATGGAATGCGGGTCATTGACAAGGACTTTAATACCCTTAGAGTGAATGAGACTTTTTTAAAACTATCCCATACAACCTTAGAAGAGAACATTGGAAAAAAGTGCTATGACCTCTTCCGTGGGCCAGTGTGCCATACTCCCAATTGTCCCATCAATCAAATTTTAAAAGGAATCCCTCGTTTTGAAACTGAGGTAAAAAAAGTGAGGAGAGATGGTTCTTGTGTGCCCTGTATAGTAACTGCTACTCCCTTTGAAGATCACTCAGGCCAAATCATCGGTGTGGTGGAGGACTTTAAGGACATTTCCGAACGTAAGCAGTCAGAGCAAGAGATAAAAGAGAAGAATCAAGAGTTAAAAGAGGCAAATATTACTTTAAAAAATGTTCTCACTCACATTGAAGAAGAAAAAATAGGTATCAAAGAAAACATCAATCTGAACTTAGAGAAGACGGTTCTACCGGTAGTGGCAAAAATAAAAGAGAAACGTCGGTATGATAAAAACCTGATGGGACTTTTAGAGAAAAACCTTCAGCAGCTCTCTTCAAATTTCTATCATAAAGTCAATAACTACAAACTTAAACTCTCTCCCACTGAGATCAAGGTCTGTCAATACGTTCGGTCGGGCTATCAAGCCAAAGAGATTGCCACTTTTATGGGAATTGCACCATCGACTATTCATGTCCATAAAGAGCGTATTCGGCGCAAGTTGGGTCTCACTAATAAGCCCATTAATCTAAAAACCTTTCTTTCTGAGCTACTGCTCGATGATAGCCCACAATAAATACGTATTATATATGTAATTTATACGTATTGATGATTCTCCTGCCATGGGGTACTTTAAAAACTAGAAGCTTTAAAAATAGCTCATGGAATTGAACTTATAGATCATAATTTATCTAAACTAAGGAGCAGAAATGATTGCTAATTGTCCAAATTTTGCAGCAGGAGCAAAAACCGTGGCCTTTACTACTGGAAAGAGTGCAGCTGGATCAGGTGCTTGTGGTGGCGCAGTGGGATGTTGTAAGGCGGCTGGTGGTGCCTTTTTGGGTCATGGAATTATGCCGATAGTGATTGTAGGAGTTCTCGGGTTTGTAGCTTACAAAGCATATCACACTCATAAAGAAATTAAAGAATTGCAAAAAGTCTCATCGTAAAGATGGGTGGTGGGCAGCTTCTGGGTGCTAAGCTGCCCCTCATGTGAGAAAAAGCCACCAAGGTTCTAGCACCCTCCATTTGGAGCTTTACGTTTCTTTCTCTTTTTTCTTTTCTTAAATGGAGCCGATTTAGTAGGAGCAGTAGCGGGGGAAGTGATAGGTGTCAGGCCTCCCTTCTGAGGATTAAAAGCCTGTGAGGCTCCTTGCCTTAAACTATATTTAGCTATTTCCTCATCGTCTGAATAAACAGTGGGCTTTTTAGGATGCATTACTTGACTGAACCAACTATTGATCCCTCCTTTTAAGACCAAGAAATCTTCAAACCCTGCCTGCCTTAATAAAAGCCAGGCTTTACTCGACTCTACTGAACCAGTGCTATATAAAACCCCCAACTTTCCTTCCATTTGCCAGTTTTCCAACATGTCATTATTGGTGAGTTGATCCGCTTTCATATGCACTGCTCCTGGGATATGAAACTTTTTAAACTCCTTTTGAGCTCTTAAATCGATGGTAACGAGAGAAGGATCTTTTTGAATAATCATATCCGCCAGGGAAAGAGCTGAAATATAGATTTGATCATTATTAATTTTGAGAAGTTGGCTCGCCGCTAAATTCCCACGATTTTGTAAAGGTGGGGAGGGGATAAATGCCAGTATGAGGGCTAAAAGAACCAGAGTATAAGAGAGAATGATTCTAATGGACATGGGAGACCTCCTGTTTAGATGCACCTACTTTTTGCTCAACTTTCTCTGCTATATAAAAAACCACTGAAGCAGCCAGGACAATTAATAGAGCCATCTGTCCATCTGTTAGATTTAGAACTTTAGAAATTTTTAAGTTACCCAGGCTTTGAGATTCATAAAGGGTTTTAAAGAGAGTAAATCCTTCAGTAAAAAAAGTGATGCCAATAAAAACTCCTAGGATAAAAAAGTAAGCATCAATTCGGCCCGTTGCTGCAGAGCAGACAGAGGTTCCAGGGCAGAATCCGCTGATGACAAACCCTAACCCCATGATGACACCACCAATAATAGCAGATGTGAGAAATATGGGGTTTATGTAGACCAGATTGAGGTCGATCCAACCGAAAGATTGCATATAGAGGAGCCCCAAA
>CAYFLR010000025.1:19146-52340 GCA_964343805.1 uncultured bacterium
GAAGAGTCCCACCAACTTCTTAGCAGAGGCGAATCCTGCTTGTTCCAAGACAACACCGAAGCCAATTCCTATGGCAAAAGCTATAACAAAATTCCATTCATGACTGATCACTTCTTGGGGTATTAAAGGTCCCATAGTATTCTCCTAGATCCACAGTTTACGGACAAAATAGGCAAAAAGATAAGCGCCGCCAAACATTGAAATCATGGTGATAATTCCTCCGAGGGAGAGTACCGCCAGCCCAGAAAGGGCGGCACCACTGGCACATCCTCGACCCAGTTGAGCACCAAAACCAAACAAAATACCTCCAATGGTGGCTACTATGATTCTTCTTTTCGAGGTGACTCCATCGGGTCGTTCTAATTTAAAAACCACTCGACGGGCAAAGATGGCAGATAAGAGGGCTCCCAAAAAAATACCAAGCACTTCAAAATTAAGCCAGGCTTTCAGGGGGGAAGGATGACTTTTTAAGTATTTCTCATAAAAGGGAGAGGCTTTTGAATGAGAGGGAAATACCGTGTCTACCGTGGAAACAATCACACTCTTAGCGGCACCACTGGCCCCTAAACCGCGACCCGAGAAAAAGTTAGCAGCTAAAAGAACCATGCCGAGAAAGACTCCAGCAATATAAGGGTTAAGATATTTTAGTTTCATATTCCATTCCTTATGAAAAAAACATTAATACCATCCGCTTTCAAGTCCAGCGGTTAAGAAAACAAAGCGAAGCATCAAATTACCAAATAAAATCAGCATAGGGGCTAAAAAACGGGGAGCATATCGGTTTTTTATTTCTAAGAATTCGATAATGAGAGGTATCAGAAGTCCAATGCCAATGATAAAAATCCAAAAAGGGTAGGTGAATGGTCCACCTATGAACATATGGGCTGCTTCAATATAGGGTGTGCTACTGGCAAGTAAACCCATAAACATATGTAAGAGCAGGATGAGCTCTCCTATAATTAACCAGAGATCTATTCTTAAGAAGAGTTGTTTCTCTTTTTGATCCGCCCATAATGTAATGAGTGCAGCCGCAGCAGAAAGACCTGATACTAAAAAGAGTGGTCCCAATATAGCCGTATTCCAAAAAGGTCGGGCATTAAATGCCGATAACAAAATGCCGGTGTATATACCCAAAGCAAGAGACAGAGCGAGCAGTATCCAGGCCACTGGTTGTTGGTACTTTTTTAGATAGGTAAAGATCTGTTTGATAACGGGAGGAATAAAAAAGAGTTTTTGAAGATAATCATTCCAACTATAAATCATCCAAAGTATGGAAAGAGGAGTAAAGAGTAATAACACCCAAGCGCCCCAGGACATGGGGGCTGTCCAAACGATCGCTGTGTAGATACGCCAGAAATAGAGTTTATGTGAGAGGTCGAGTAGGAGGAATAGTAATCCAATATTAATTAAAACGGGAACTGCTAGTGGTAAGAATTTATAAGCAATAGGGAACTCTTTCTCTTTTTTTAAAAGAAAGAAGAGGGTAGAAAAAAACAAAATACCGGCGCAGAGTCCTCCTAAAAAAAGATAGGCCGGTATTTCCCATTTCCACATGGTGAGAACTGGGTCGATTTCCGGATTGAGGCGCCCACTGGAGATTATATTTTCAGTCATATTATCCTCTCTATGCTAGGAGTATAGATAAAAAATATGGGGATCTGTTCCCACTTCAGGTTTTAAAGCTCGATATTTTCTTTTAGATAAAACTGTATTGATAGCTGAGCGTGGGTTATGAAGATCACCAAAAGTGAACGCATAAGTAGGACACACAGAAACACAAGCGGGTTCTTTTCCCTCTTTAAGACGATCGATACAAAAAGTACATTTATCTACATACCCCGTAGGATGAATATAGCGAGCATTATAGGGACATGATGCGATACAAGCTTTACATCCCATACATTTGTTTTTTATAACCCCAACTATTCCTCCCCAAGTATAGTGACTGGCTCCCGTAGGACAACAGCGGACACAAGGGGCATTGCTACACTGGTTGCACCGTTCGGATCTTATTTCCATTTGCAAATCGGGATATTTGCCTTTGGTAATTTCTCTGATCCAATCTCGGCAATGTCCTAACGGAACCTGATTTTCAATCTGACATGCAACGACGCAATCACTGCATCCCACACATTTTTTGGTATCTATGGCCATAGCGAACTTCATTGTAAACTCCTTAACCCGCACTAAATTCAAAAGTAACAAAGTTAGATCTCATCCCGGTGCTACCCGTAATGGGATCCATTTTGATATCTTGAATGAGCTCCATGTCACTCACTCCTTTTTTATGGGCACGGCTGAGTTTTGACGAATTGTGGCCAAACCCATGAACCATATACACAGAATCCCAACGGATACGCTCCGTTATTCTGGCTTTGATGGCTGATTTGACCTTGGTGCCGAGGTGGTTTCTTAACCAGATATTTTGACCATTTTTAATGTCCCACTCTTTGGCAACTTTCGGGTGGATCCATAGAGTGTTAGTTTCCATAAGGTCAGAAAGATAGGGGTTATTTGCTGTTCGACTGAAGGTGTGCATGGGGGCTCGGCCATAAATCAATCGATAGTAGCCGGTAGGTGGTTCAGGATGCGGGGTGTACGTGGGAAGAGGAGAAAACCCTTGCTCTTTAAGAGCTTCTGAATAGAGTTCAATCTTGCCCGAATCGGTGTTGAATTCGTACTCCGGCAACCCTTCTAATGGAAAGAGAGGCTCTTGGTATTTAGAAAATTTCTTAACCCCGGTTTTTTGCATTTCCTTTAAAGAGCTGCCGAGTTTTTTTAACTGCCAATCCAGCATCTCTTCAATGTTTTTGTAAGGAAAGTATGATTGAAGGCCCAGATGTTTTGCTAACTCTTTAGCCATCCACCAGGCTGGCTTGGTGTTATATTTTGGAGGTGTGGCAGGCATCCTTATAGCTAAATACGGTTCACGGTGTGGGCCACTTCTCAGATTGTCATACCTCTCCAAGTATGTACATTCAGGTAAAACCACATCGGCCCAACCTGTAATCTCCATGGGCATAGTATCCACTGCCACCAACAGATCGAGACTTTGGATCGCTTTGTAAGTTTTCTGTTGATTAGGCAAAGTATGAACTAAATTGGTTCCATTCACCAACCATCCCTTAATGGTGGCTTTTTGATTGGGATCCTCTATACTTTGATCACAAATCACATTTGAGAGCGCTGCAATGGTTCCAGAATATTTACCGTTGAGATCAGTTTTCCATGTGCGTTTTGCCTTTGGGTAAGAAGGGGAAGGGTATTTAGGCACTTTTACTTTGGAAGGATTGTAAAAACCTCCTCGTTGTCCCCAGGAACCCAGAAGAGCATTTAAAATGGCCACGGCTCTTAAGCGCTGAGTATCATCACCATACCAAGTGACATGCCGCCCTGGATGAATGATGGTAGCCGGAGCAGCATTCGCCATATCATGGGCAGTTTGTCTAATAACATGGGGTTTAATGGTAGTTATTCCATAGGCCCATTCAGGGGTATACTTTCTCACATGATCGGTAAGCTCTTTAAACCCCGTGGTGTATTTTTGGACGTACTCTTTCTGATACAAATTTTCAAAGATCACGACATGAATCCAAGCAAGGAGCAGGGCCATATCTGTTGATGGTTTTATGGGGAGCCAGGTTGATTTTCCAGCGGCAATGGAAAAACGTGGATCAACCGTGATCACTTTAGCACCTTTAGAAAGGGCCATGGACAATTCCTGCACTTGCCCATTGTGCATATTCTCTCCCAGATGTGAACCAATGAGCACCAAGCATTTTGTGTCCCTGATATCGATTCTTTCTGGAGAACTAATCACTTCACCAAAGGTGTTCCAAAAAGCCACTTCTCTAGGGCCTTTGCATTGGGCATAGGAAGGACCTGCAATATTTTTAGACCCAAATGCCTTTAATAGGTGGCCGAAATATTTTCCCCCTGATCCATGGGTGAAGAGGGCTAGGCTCTCCGGTCCATGAACCTCAGCAATTTTTTGCATTCTTTTTGCTATGAGTGAAAGAGCCTCTTCCCAAGTTGCCTCACGAAAAGATTGATGTCCTCGCTTTCCAGTACGAATAAGTGGCGTCTTTAATCGATCGGCATCTTCATACATTCCGATGCCACCTGTTCCACGTGGACATAATCGACCATTACAATGAGGGTCCTCTGTATGACCTGTGATTTTCCAAAGGGTTTGATCTTCTTTTCGGTGGATCCAACCCGCACACTTCCAGAAACAGACCTCGCAGTATGTGGGTATCTGCTCGGTTGCGGCGTTGAGAGGAGAATGAGTGGTTGGATCGAATAGTTGGCTCAACCCTTGGGAAGAGGCTATCACTCCGCCTAACCCTAAGGAACTAATTTTAATAAAATCTCGGCGTGTTACTTTATAAGCTGTCATTTTATTTGCACCCAGTAAATAATTAAACCCGGTTTACCCAGGTAATGGCAGTTTTTTAATGCATTTGATGAGGAGTTTTTAAAATATTTCGAATATTCAATAGAACTCCCTTACTATCTATGGTTTTGCTGATATATCCGTCTGGAGGAGCAACCGGTCGTTCGTATATAAGCTTGCGCATATCCGGCTGTTCGGTGAGAATACATATCGGTATATCTTTCAGGTCATCATTGGTTCTTAACTCCATAAAAAATGATTCTTTGGGCATATCTTCAAGGTTTAGATCGAGTATTAAGAGATGGGGTGTTTCCAATTGTAACCATGCTCTAGCTGACCGAGCGTGGTTAACTACTGAAACTTGAGCTCCTTGTTCTCCCAATATTAAGGAGGTCTCATTTGAATATTTTTTATCTCCATCTACGAGTAGCACCCGGTAACCCATTAGCGGTAGTTTATTGGAGCTTGGGTTAACTTTGCAATTGGTACAAGAAACATCATTTGAATCTAACATAATAAACTCCTTAGTTAAAAATCATCCCATTCTATATAACCAGGCTGAACATCAGTCATGGCATTGACGATGAGTTCCACTAGGCCTCCATAATGAATGTTAAGTTTATCTTTCATCTGGTAATAGCTAATCAAATCACGAATTTGCCCTTTGCAGTTGGAGCATGGAGCACATACATATTTAGGTGTCTGCTCTTGCTCCTCTGGTTTGAAGGCGTTGATGATCTGCTCCATTTTTTTTCTACCAGACACATGCATTTTCCAATCTTCAAAATTATTACCCGACATGATGGCAAAACCCGAACCACCACCACAGCAATAATTTTCAGCTCCATGAGGAGCCATCTCGCGAAATTGAGGGCAGATCTTTTTTAATATATTTCGCTGAGGTTTCCAGACTCCCATCAAGCGAACTAAGTTACAAGGATCGTGTAGAGTGACAGGGAAATTATTTCGCTGTGGATCTAATTTGAGCTTACCGGACATCACCGTTTCTTCCAAAAAATCCATTGCATTCATACGTGGTATGTTCAGGTCACCGGTAAGAATGCGGTCGGCGATGACGGTTAGAGCTTTACTAGCATGTCCACACTCGCCCAGTAAAATTCGCTTAACACCCAGCTTTTTTGCAGCTTTTACATGTTTAAGTGCCACTTTAGCGAGCATGGCATCATCGTAAAATAATCCGTAATTAATGTTGTCATAACCTAATGCTTCTTGAGATTCTGAAGATAGAGTCCAACTCACTCCGGCTGCGTTAAAAATTGCAGCAAAAGCGCCATGGTTTTCTGGCCAAGCGAGAATTTCACCGGCGTTATGAATCAAAAGGATATCTGCCCCTTCTTTATCCCATGGTGTTTTAATATCAATTCCTAGGCGTTCGGAAGAATCCTCATCAATAAATTTAATATTATCTTTCACCACTTCGGTGGTCATACCTGTGGATGAACCGGCTTTTATTTGCAGCAGGGAACCATTTTGATGGAGTTCTTTAGGGTGAATTCCCATCTCTTGGCTAAAAATCTTACGAATCTCATGGGCGATGAGTCCATTATCAACCCCAATAGGGCAGGTTTGAGCACATCGACGACAGAGATTGCATCGATAGGAGAGTTCCAAAAGTCGTGAGATGGTTTTCCAGTTGAGATCGATGTCGCCATGCTGCCAAACAGCAATGGTCTTGTTACCTGGTTTAATGTATTTAAAATAAATTCTTCTTAAGATCTCACTGCGAAAAAGAGGGTGGTAGATTTCATTATTCCCGCTGGACTCATGGATATGACAAGCATCTCCACACGTTGTGCAGTGCGTACAGTTTTCCATAGAAAGAATAAGAGGCTGAAGAAAGGTCCAATTGTTTTCTTTTTCAAAGAGCTTTCTAACTCCTTTGATAAACTTTTCAACAAGTAATTTTTCTTCTGCTTTGGAAGCTGGTTTAGGGATGGCTAGTGCCACCGTATTATCTAAAGTACACTCAGACCTTTCTATAGTTTGATCCTTGAGGGGTTTGAACTCAGGAATATTTTCTGGTGAATCATAGGGAGCAGGAAGTGGGGATAAATTTCCTTCCCCGATACAGGCAAGAGGAGTTTCTTGTCTGCTAAAATCTTTAAATGAGACGCAATTATTTTTTTTCATAAACCACCTCCTCTACGGCAATATCTAACCAAGTTTTATCTTTGTTACCTGCGATATGCGAAGCTGACCAACTTGGTTTATACTGCAGCTGACGGTCGATCTGCTTTTCTAAATGACTTCCTGAGGTCATCTCTTCATCGTCCCATCTTACTTTATGATAGGTAAACCATTTGGTGAAAAAGTGAGACATGTGGGTGAGGGGTACATAAACCATTAATAGAGCCGTTATGGAAAGTTGCAGTTTAATAAGAAAGGGGATCCCTCCCTGCCATGAAAAAGTAAAAAGGTTGTGGATGAGCTGGTGAGATTGAACCAATACCAAATCTATTTTAAAAAAACTCACTGTAAGAAGTAGGAAGTAAGCAAAAAAGAGGACCAGATTGAAAAAGTCTGCAGGTGATGAGTACTGGGATTGTTGAGGATCTGTTTTTCTAAGGACAAAAAGAGCCCCTGATCCCCATAAACCAAGAGGCACCGCAATAAACAGTAATACTTTAGCTAAAGTGAGAAAACCCAATCCTAAAAAAAGGAAATAGGCTGTAAGTAAATACAAACTTAGATGAAATGGATAGGACCGCCACCATAGAATGCGGTTGTGCTCCCATAATCCTTTTAGAAAGAAGATTTCAGGCAACATGACTTGAGTTTGATACTTGGGAGTTGGGTAGAGTTCCCAGCGTACATGTAAGGGCATACGTTGGAGTCGAATGAACTTTATCAAGATAATAGAAAGAGAAACAACAACAGAGATAAACAAAATAAGATAAATACTTAAGATCATGCTCATGATAATCCCTAAATAACTTGTTTATATTGATTTTGATGAATACTGGTTATGTCTTCAGAGAATTTATGAAGGCAGCTACCCCACCAGTGAACCTTTCTCAGATTTATAGATGAGTATCCACTTTCGTATAAATTAAAAAATTCGTTGAGATCATTACGAAATTGATTAAGTTCAGTGCACAGTTTTTTGAATTCTTCTTTCCGTCCTCCTATATCAGTGAGCTGCTTTATTTCCTGATCAATGTATCGATTGACCCCCTTTTGTAACTTCTTGATCTGTTCTAATTTTATTTCCCTTGCTGTTTTAGTTGTTAACATTTCTTGGAGTTCATGAATTTGATCATGAGCCTCTTGAAACAGGACCTGATTTTGTTTGTTACCCATACCTCTACCCTCCCATATATTTAAGTATATTTATAAGTATATCAATATTAATTATTTAAATCTATAGTTAAGTATATTCTTAAATATAGTTTATCCTATATTTCATAATATAGAATAAGTCAAGTTAAAGAACTTAAGTTAAAGATGATTTGTTTACTTTCTTTTCATGAGAGCGGATGGGAGGATTTCCTATTTATATTTGAATTTAAGGTTTAGAATTTTTGGTATCAGTATGAGGGCTCCAATCCTGAATAAATGAGTTCACACATGCCAACATATCTTTGCCAAATTGTTCCTTTTTTATTAACACAAATGATCCGTAGTTTAGTAGGGTTTGAAATTTATCCTTTAAGTTATCTGAGAGGCCACTATGATTGAAAAATTCAGAATGATGTCCTTTGTTTTTGATAAGGTAGGTGCATTGTTTATCCTGAACATCAATATAAACTGAATACTTGCCACAGTTTTCTCCCTGGCATTTAGTTATCTCATAGGACCTCAGCTTGAAGCCAGCTAGGTTATCATTATTAATAGTTAAAAATTTACTATCTGGAGTATCGCCTTCTAAGAATAGACTCATCGTCATCAAATGGAGATAATTATGATTTTTTAAGGCACTCATGGCAACTTGGACCCTTTCAATTTGGTTGGAAACCAGGTGAGCTTTGGCTGGTGGAGCTATTCT
This sequence comes from uncultured bacterium, assembly GCA_964343805.1. Lineage (GTDB taxonomy): Bacteria > Bdellovibrionota_B > Oligoflexia > CAYFLR01 > CAYFLR01 > CAYFLR01. The sequence goes on from CAYFLR010000025.1 coordinate 27,549, forward strand.
TTTTTGCCGGTAGAGAACCTCATTTGCCTTATCATGGAGTGCTTTGAACTTAAGTGGTACTTTTTCTCCTAACTGGGTCATACGGTCTTTTAAAGCTTGTTTAGGGTCAAAAAAGTCCTTTGGATTAAACCTTTTCATAAGTTCAGGATAGGAAAGCTTAGTGGGATCCTCTCCGTTTGCCAATTTCTTGATACAGGAATCACAGGTGGTAATATCACTGGCCATTATCTGGCCACAATTTGCCGGGTCTGAAGAGCAATAGAAAAAACCTCTCTCACTTCCCTTTTCACCATTTTGGGAGGTGAGTTTATTAACTGATTCAATAACCGCCTCTTCTTCAAAGAGGGGATCGTTGTACTTAGTTGGATCTGGAGGAAATTCCTTTACATCGGGGTCATAGACATACGTATCCGGGTCAGATGCTCTAAGTACAGTGTGCTCTAATTCATGAAAAAGGCCATAGGGATCATATTTGGTATAATCTTCTTGTCCACCACTTTTGGTATAGAACTTGTTGGTATCTTTATTGACTTCACCCTTATCTGTCCTATATACCTCTCCATCTTGGAGTTCTGGATGCAATTCAATAATATATTCATTTATCCACTTATACCCTGGTGTCCCACAGCCCTCACAAAATTGTTTAACCGATGCAACTGATTGAGGTCCCGGTTGAAGAACTATTTTGTTGTCTCCAGCCATTAAATCTAGGAGTAATACTTGGCTTTTTTCGAGAGGTGCACGGTTCACCCAGGTGGTGACCTGCTCTTTCAGTTTTGCCTCCTCCGCAGCATCAAAACGGTAGGTTTTTTCCACATCCTCATCTTCGCTATCATATCCTTCCCATTCCACCTCACGTTTTATAACTGTTCTATCCAGAATTCCTTGAGCAATTTGTTTTTTTACATCATCGATGGTTGCCAATTCCACTTGAGGTGTTGCAACTTTTTCCTGCTCTTCAATGGTTCCTTGGATAAGCTCAGCTCTGGGTTGGCTTGTTAACTCATAGAACTGAATATGAAATTGGAGAACTGTCACTAAATAGGCTGTTGGGGGTGAAGATTTACTCTTAGAAGTAGAGCTTTTATCTGGTTTATCTTGCTGTTTTTTCTGAGGGTTTGGTACCTTTTCCTTTTTTGAGAGTCCACAATTTTGATAACCACCCATTATTAGCAGAACGACTCCCAATGAAATTAAAAGAAGGTGATGCTTTAAAGTTAGCCACTTGATATCAATTAATATTTTCATAAAGCCCTTCTCTTTTGCCGGTTGTTACTTTCAGCTATAAAACTAATAATATTATCGGTTTAAATATGTATTACCTTTAGCTAGAAAGGGTTTTTATTAGAATTACATAAGGTTGATCAGATCTTGTAGATACATAAATGGAGATGTTTAAAATGGAAATGTTTAGACGAACTGCTTTAAAAAGGCATTGGATTCGTTATAGAAATAAATTACTATCAACATCTACAAATCACACAAGATTGTTAGCTTAAAGACACGATTAAGACTTAACGGTCCACCAAAGAGGTGATAAATTGATACTTCAAATTATTAGCATTCTATTCACCCTCTTAATATCATCTACATTGCTACTTGGAAATCAGCAGGCCGAAGAGCCATGGATGGTGTCTGATGGAGAGCTTAATTTGTCCAGGTGGGATTTTTCCCAGCAAGGTGCTGTGGCTTTAAAAGGGGATTGGCTATTTCAATGGGAAAACATCCCAAATCAGCCTCCCTCTGCTCATAAATGGCAGAAGATTAAAATACCTGGGCATTGGAAGCAATTAGAAAAAAGCGTAGATGGTTCCGCCTGGTATCTCATAAATATTCAACTACCAAAAAACATCCAGAACAAAAATCTTGGACTGCTCCTACCCCCAATCACCAGTGCCTACACCCTTTATATCAACAACAAAAAGGTGTTTAACACAGGTGATGGTATCGATAACTATAAGAATCATCAACCCAGTATGGGAAAAGTTCTACTCCCCTTACCCAAATTAGAACTAGAAGAGTTTATCAACCTTAAGATACATATTTGGACATATGGGCTTGCAGATCAACGAATCTGGGGCGTATCGGGAGGCTTCTCGGAAAATATTTATCTAGGTCCTATCCATCAACTTAAATGGAAATTAATACTTCACCAAGGCATCCATTTTATTCTACTGGGTATCATAATTATGATGGGGATATATCACCTCATCCTTTGGCTTCAACGTCAACAAAGTCGAGAATACCTCTATCTTTCTATGACCTGCTTCTTTGCCTTAATTCCATTTATGCGTGATTTCTTGGTGGAAACCGAATTTTTTACCCTCTATCCTCATATGGTTCCCTGGAGTATTGCCCATTTCCTTTCAGTCAATCTTATCTACATTAGCTGGATTTATTTTTTATGCTCCCTCTTTCCTGACCAGTTTACCAAATCTTTTAAACTTGCCAGTATTCCTTTTTTCTATGGTATCGGCGAAGGTCTTATCTCAATTGTTTACTATCAAATAACTGATAAGTTTCTCTACCTTCCATTCACCAGTGTGATGCTAGTGGGAGCCACATTGATCACTATTTCCATAGTTTTTTATAAGCTGTTTTATACTTACACCCAGAAACAAGAAGGAGTCGTTTTACTGATAGTGGGAATAGCAGTGGGCGCTTTAGCCACTTTGCATGATGCCTTGGTATTGGAGCAAGTATTTGAAAATATCAAACTATCTGCATACGGTTTGGTTTTTCTATTATTCTGCCAAGCCTTTTTACTGGCACACCGTTTTTCAAAAGCATTTCAAGCTTCCGAACAATTAAATGAATCGCTATGCGAAATGAATCAACTGAAAGATGAATTTTTGGCAAATACATCTCATGAATTACGCACACCATTAAATGGAATAATTGGCCTTGCCGAATCCATGTTAAGCGACACTATCTCCACCCCGCCAGAAATAGCCAAACAAAACCTAAATATGATCGTGTTGAGCGGCCGAAGATTATCAGCTCTGGTTGATGATATTTTAGACATGGCCAAGATCCGCAAAAATGAACTCACCATCACTCTCACCCAGGTTGATATTTTTAGCCATGTAGAAATGGCCAGTCTAGTTATCCGTCCCATTCTAAAAGATAAGCCAATAAAGTTAATCAATCAGGTGCATCAACAAACTCCGCCAATCATGAGTGACGAGAACCGTTTTCAGCAAATTCTAATTAACCTGCTAGGAAATGCGGCTAAATTTACAGAATCTGGAACTATTGAAGTGACAACAAAATCTCTAACAGATGGAGTTGAAATAGCCATTAAAGATACTGGACCAGGCATTCCCGACGGTATGCTCGACACCATCTTTGAGCCTTTCAAACAAGTGGATGGCTCAGCTGCACGCCAATTTGGTGGGACTGGTTTAGGATTAAGCATTACCCAAGAACTTATTCATCTACAAAAAGGAACCCTTAGGGTGGATTCATCAGAGGGGCAGGGATCAACCTTCTTTGTCACTCTCCCTCTTTATGATGAAAAAGAAGTTACTTCACCAAAGAATGTAACAGAACAATATAGCCGATTTTCTCAAAACATCGTTAATGTGCAACCTAAGGAATATATTTATCAAGATGACGTTGCTTCGACTATAGACTCACAAAAAGTATTACAGCAGTTTAATGGCACTAAGGAAAGTATTTTAATCGTGGATGATGATCCTATCAATGTACAAGTGCTAATCAATCATCTGAGTCCCCATAATTATGAAATTCGCTTTGCTTCAAATGGGGAAACTGCCTTAGATGAAATTAACAATGCGGTACCAGATTTAATTCTGTTAGATGTTATGATGCCCAAAATGACAGGATTTCACGTATTAAAAGTACTGAGAGAAAAATACCCCGGGCATCAATTACCGGTGATCATGCTAACCGCTAAGACCCAAGTAAAAGATCTGGTTCACGGATTTACAACTGGAGTAAACGATTATATCACCAAGCCCTTTGAAAAGTCAGAAGTGTTAGCTCGTGTTCACAGTAGCCTTAAAATACTTGAACAAGCTCGAACTGAAAACGAACTCCTAACAGCCCAAGCGGTACAAGATTCACTTATTCCCGATTTAAAACTAACTCATGACACTATGGAATTGGTTAGCTTTTACAAGCCCACCGGTAGAATTGGGGGTGATTGGTTTGACTACTTTGTGGAAAAGGATATTCTCCACGTGATCATTGGAGATGTTACTGGTCACGGGATTCCAGCAGCCTTACTAACGGCGGTTGCCAAAGGGGTATCGGACTGTGTACGGATCTCCTTTCCCGATATAGGTCCTGGTCAATTTTTAAACATTTTAAATCAAATTGTCAGTGAAATTTCCAATAATTTGCTAAATATGACCATGTTCTATTTACAGATAAACTTAAAAACAGGAGAGTCAATCAATGCGAGTGCAGGTCATCACCCGGCTCTCATATTAAATGACCATAATAAAAAGAAAAACTTTGTTCCCCGGATTCCTACTCAAATCAATAACCCCCTAGGTCTCTCTTCTACCACGGTATATGAAGAAACATCCTTTTCTATCCCACCAAAAACACTCATCACTTTATACACCGATGGGATCATAGAATGCACCAATCCGGAAATGCAAGAATTCGGACAACGAAGGTTTAATAGTATTCTAAATAATAGCTACAAAAATCCTGTTGCTGAAATATCCGAAGAGATCCAACAAAAAGCCGCCAGTTTCTATAAGCAGCAATATCCGGTTGATGACATCAGTTTTATTTTACTCCGATGCAAAGATTTTCCAGTGACTCATTAATAATATAGGATGGTAAAGCTTTTAATTATCTGTAATTACAGTGATCAGTGCTACACTGCCCACTTATTTATATCTCGGTGTCCTGGTCCTGATAAAGCAATTTGGTAAAATATTGAACCTGGCGGTGGAGAATGTCTATTTCCTCCCGGTTCTCATCCAGCCTTCTGGTTAATTGGGCATTCAACTGGACCATATCTGACGTTTTGAGAGCCTTTTCAGACATTTTCCTCACCAGATCTCTTCGTCGAACTTCAGCAGTTTCTAAATCACCCTTTAGTTCTGCTAAATTGTTCCGCAATTCTTGGTTAAGAGAGGCCAGTTCACTGGTTCGTTCCTCTACCAGTTTTTCAAGTTGTAAGCGATAGGTTTCCAGTTCTTTTTCCCGACTCCTGAGCTGATTTTCAATATCTTTCTGTCTGGTGATGTCCTGAGCAATTCCACGAAGAGTAACTAGTTCTCCATTTCTATCTTTGATAGCCTCCCCTTTGATCCACAGCCATCCTTTGCCCCCCCCTTTTCTAACCGTCCTTAGTTCAAGTTCTCCAGGAAGACCATTTTCTTTCATCTGAGACAAGAAAGTTATTAATTGTTTCCAACTTTCTTGGGTAAACAGTTTTTGATGTTCATTATAAGACGGGGGTGGCAATTTCGGATCCAAACCACTCATTTTGTAGAGCTCTGCAGACCACTGTACTTCATTAGTAGAAATTAAAATGCTCCAGTTGCCAATACTCGCTGTCCTTTGAGCTTCATTTAGATCATGAGCAAGGTCCGTAACCTTTTTAAATTGTAAGGAAATTCTTATGTAGGTATAGACCGTCAAGAGAATAAAGGCAATACATAGAATGCTGAGAATAATTAGATGAGATGCTTCACTATCAATCCAAGATTTAAATAGATAAGACTTTGGGTACCCTACAACCAGAACCAAATCTCCGATCCCAATGGGACTCCATTGGACAGTTCTTTGAACAAAATCTGTTTTGGTGGCTGTGATATCAGCAATCCCTTCGCTATCAACCTCTTGTGCGAGCATCGCAGTAACCAAAGGACCGTCAGAAAGATCTCGACCTAAGAGTTCTGGCTTAAACGGTTCACGGATCCATAAATGGAAATCAGAAGCTCTAACGAGAGCCATGGAGGTTTTTGCAGGCAAATTCAACCCTCTCCAGAACTCTCTGATTTTGTCTACCCCTATACATGCAGCTAACCAACCTGAATCATCATTAAGAGCATAAGCAACAGGAGCCATTACTTGCTGTGAAGGCATATAAACAGTTGGACCAACGATAAATTGCTTTTTTATCTCACCATCCAATGATTTCACGAGATTGAATTGCCCGCAGTCAACTTTAAGCATGGTATTTATAATCGGGGAGTTTTTAGGGACTACAACTAATCCTGCCAAACAACTTTCGAATTCAGTTGGAGGACAATCACCAAAGGAGTTTAATGGTATTCTGTCAGGATACGAAGCCAAATCACCTAGCCTGGTTTTGTAGCCATCCAAAAATACTTGGTTAGTGATTCTATTATCCCGTAGAACCAGTTCTATCATCGTCCGAAAGGTAGCTATAGAATGGTTATAGCCGCCATAAACTTGCCAAATAATTAGCACCACAAAACATAATGAGATAAAAGCTAAAATAGCACCCAATTGCTTATTCACAGTCCGTAACTTCTCCTCTGTTGGAACTAACCTGGATCCTGAAACAGGGTTTTATGGAACCATATCAGCAAAGCAGCATTATATCAAAGCAACAAATCTGAACAATTTCATTCAAATTCGAACACTAATGAACAGCACAAATTTATGATATAAATTTTCATAGGTAAATTCAACAACTTACAAAACGGAATTCATTTTGCATCTTTCACCTTTTGAACTGAACAATTCATATGTTCATGCAACATATCTTCCTTGAAGGAAGAGTTGGGAGTAAAATGATAATAAAACCTTTTAAAGACGATAGCCCCTATCTTTTAGAGCGCTTAGCACAACATACAGGAAAAACACCACCAAATGAGGTGCTTGTATTTACTGACACCTCAGAGTTTATGGACATTCAAAGAGGTCATATCATTCGATTAAAAGATCAGGATTTCTATGTTCTAAGCGATATGCGGGAAATGAGATGTGGTTTATGTGATCCTAAATTCTGGGTTAAAAAATGCATTGATCTCAGTGATGGTTCCACAAAAATCCTTAAATTGACCTTCCAAGAAGAGTTTACTACTCGTGTTGGTCAATTGACCGTACAAAGATTTCGCAGTCCAGAAAAAGAAGCCAAAGTACTAGAGCGAGTCCGAGAAGACCCTCGGTTTATGCAAGGACAAGCGATGTATGATGACAGTGCCAATATTGTTAGAGTTATAGACTTCATAAAAGGAAGAAGTTTATTTGAAATTCTTACAGATCTAGAAGTCCCTCATAAAGAGTATTATACCGAAATCTTTCCACGTATATTGCAAAAGCTCATACTTAATTTTCAAGCCATTGATAAGCTTCACTGTCACAATCTCTGCCATGGAGACACACGAAATGATCACATCCTCATCGAGGAAGGCACTGGCCAATTTAAATGGATTGACTTTGATTACCAACAAAACTTTGTTGATTTTGACATTTGGGGTTTAGGAAACATTATTAATTTTTGCCTAGCGAAAGGTATCCCAACTATCCAAGAGTTGCAAAAAAGAAATCTCTGGAAGAAGCGTCAGGTAGAAAAGGTTCTCCCTCAAGACATGGCTGCATTCTTTCCCTACCGGATCATGAATTTACAAAAAATCTACCCCTACATTTCCGATGAACTGGCCCATGTACTCGGGCATTTCAGCTCAGGAACTCAGGTATTTTACGAAAATGTATCTGAGTTAATTATGGACCTCAAAGTGGCCTATCAACAACTTATTAATCAAACATCTTTAGATATAAACGATAAATCCTTATCTATTGGCTGGCAAGATAACCAAAAAAGCAAACGCATTTTAGTGGTTGATGACGACCCTGACTTACTTTTTATAATTGAAAAAATTCTAGAAAGTGAGCTTAAAGATCTAGAGATTACCACCGCTCGATCTGCCAATACAGCTCTAAAAATGCTTAGAAGACAAAACTACGATCTGGTGATATCTGATGTGATGATGCCTGACATCGGAGGACTTGAGCTTTGTCAGATCATTAAAGATATCAAACAGGAAATCAACATAATAATGATGTCAGCTCATGGTTCCATGATCACAGCTCAACGATCGGTGCAAAGAGGGGCCAATGATTTTATTGTAAAACCGATTAGCACTGAAGAGTTAACCCATAAGGTGAGCAATTTGATAAAACCAGGGGAAGCCTAAATCTAAAAAAGTTTACACTTCACATATTAACCACCTACAAATGAATAATGACTATGATCTTCCAGTTCATTGGAAAGCTATATACATTCGCTTCTGATTATAATAAAAACAAATAGAAACTCTGAACTATTTATCATTTAGGATCTGTAATGAACTTTTTCTTATTTCTTATACTTTTAGTGACTCTGAGCTTTTGCTGCAAAGACAAGAAGAAGGATGAAGAAAAGCCTTCTAATAAAATCAAAAAAGTTCATCTCCACTTTGATCTTTACAGTCAAAAACATTCTTCCACTCAGGTATCTCCCAAAGTAAGTCCTAAGGTGAGTCCCAAGGTAAGCCCTAAAGTGAGTCCGAAACTCTGGCTAAGTAATAATAATGAGAATGTGAATAGCAATGAAAACAACAATGATAACTCTTTTGAAGAATATGCTATGACGGCTCATTATATCTCTTCGCGCACTTCTGATTATATTGCCGGGACCTCCGAAACTGAGGTTCCCTTTAAAGTAGTTATAAAAGATAAATCTTCCCATTTTGCATTGGAACATATCCTTACTTCAGACCAGATAAAAGAGAGCTCCCTACAGCTGGAAGTATCACTTCCTCCAGAATTCACCAGTGGAATGGTTCAATTTAAAATTTTACCTCTAAGTGAAAATAATCAAGGTCATCCATTAATGACCATAAGTTCAATTAAAGAATCTGCAGAACTGACCAATTCAACTATAAATATTTCCACCTCATACGCCACCAACCTCCTTTCCAGAAATGATCGTTTGATGTTGACTCCTTCTGCCTACAGTAATTTTAATAAAATGGTGAGTATCTTAGAAACGAATTCTAAAGAGGTCCTCACTGAAATGAGTGAAGTACAACCATCAGTGGCACAAACCATACAAATGACCTCACTGTTATTGGAGTCAAAACTTGCTTCTGATATTGGTCTACAGGATTCGGTTTTTACCAACGTAGTGGCGATTGAAAAAGAACTCAAAATTAAAGCTGTTCAAGAAAATACAGGCAATGGCCCGGTTGATCCAACTTTCGTCAATATCATTAACCAGCAATTTAGTTTAGAAATTGAACAACAGCTTTCTGAGATTAATAGCTCTGCTGAAGCCAATTATGAAACTCTCACCAATCTATCAACTCAATTGATCTCCAACGAGCTCCAATCAGATTTGCCTCATAAAGATGATTTAGGAGTTAAATCAAAATTTATTTTACACTCTTCTGAACGGTTAAAGAGCCTAGTAACAGTAAATTCTATTCAGCAGTTAAAAAAGGTATGCCCCACCGGGCAAGTGAATATGAATGGCCGCTGTGTTACTAAAACCTCATGTAATCCCCCCACAATATATGACTACTTAGAAAACATCTGTTTTGTTCCTATTAATCGGTCTGGATTAAAACTAAACCCCTTTGAGAAGCTAGTTACGGAAATTGATCAAATCTTGACGGGAATATGTATCCCTGAGTTTTCTTTATATCTAAATATGGATGAAGATGCAGAAGACAAAGAAATTGATTGTGAAGAAGGGGAATTTTCGGTGGACTTAACCTTAGATGAAAAAGATGGAAATAAGACCCTGGTTTTTTATCAACAAAACCATATTGGCGACGAGATAAAAAGAAAAGTTCAGTTGATTTTAGACCGTTCAGCTCCGGTTATAAATAATTCAACTTTAGTGGTAAGTGGTTTAGAACCCACTCAGTTCATACTTCAATGGGATTATGCTGAGGATAACGTGAGTAGTACTTCTGAGCTTGCATATAAAGTGGTATACAGTGAAACGAACACTCTTTCGAATCTAGATGAAATTGCTGCTTATGGCAAGGTGGTAAAAGATTGGACTGAAAACCTAAATTCCTATCAATTTACCGGGCTCTCATCGAATCAAACTCTCTTTTTTGCAGTGGCAGTTAAAAATAAACATGATCAAATAAGTATCTATCAAAGTGGAACAGTCACAACTCCATTTTCTACTGATGTGACACCGCCGACTCCGGGAGGCAATGGAGTCATAACATTTGGTACCATAAATATTGATTCAGTGCCTTTAAGTTGGACTCTCGCCACCGATGACCAGACTGTTGGGAGTAATTTAACTTATGAAGTTTTTTATTCTACTACTGATTTGGGGCAAGATTCTTCAGTAATCTCAAAGGATGCCACCTCTTATGCTTTTGCCAGTAAAAATATTTCAGGTCTAACCCTAACTGGTTTAACAAGTCCCACCACTTTTTATTTTTACGTCATTGTAAAAGATGAAGCGGGTCTCAGTGCTGTCTATAAAAGCAGTGCCATTACTACTATTGCAGCACTCTCCTTCGATCAATCGGAATACCATTTATCCATCGTAAACACTCAAACCCTTACCATCAGTGGCGGAAAAAGCCCTTACACTTACAGCGTTCAATCGGGTTATGGAGAAGTAACTAACAGCGGAATCTTTACCTCTGATAGATATGCTTCTCAAACAGTTGTGCGGGTAATTGATGCTCTTGGCAACTCACTAGATACTAATATTTATACTCGCAAAAGTCTGGCTGGAAATCGAGCGCATACATGCGCCATTGTCCCCAATACCTGGAAAGTTAAATGCTGGGGAGATAATGCAGCAGGTCAATTAGGGCAAGAGGATACCGATGGACGAGGAGATGATGCAGGTGAAATGGGAAGCAACCTGCCTGCTATTGATCTAGGGAGTGGGCGAACCGCTCTATATATTGCAACGGGGATGAATAACTCTTGTGCTATTTTAGATAATTTTAAAGTCAAATGTTGGGGCGATGGAGCAAACGGAGCTTTGGGACAGGGAAATAGTGATGATTTGGGGGATGAGACAGATGAAATGGGGGATAATCTTCCCTATGTTGATTTAGGCAGCGGGTTGAAGACCCTCCAAATCGAGTCAGGGCTTTGGCATAAATGCGCACTTTTTGATAATTTTAAAGTGAAATGCTGGGGTGCTGGAGGTGGAGGACAATTAGGGAAAGCCAATACTGATACCTATGGTGATGATGCAGATGAGATGGGAGATAATTTACCTTTTGTGGATTTAGGTACTGGCCGAACTGCCAAATATATCACTGTAAAAGGTTATCATGCTTGTGCGGTATTGGATGATAGCACCGTAAAATGTTGGGGAAGGTCGGATGCCGGTCAGCAAGGAAAAAATAACACCACGGTACTAACACACATGTTGGAGATGGGTCTAACGAAATGGAGTCATTACCAGAAATAGATTTGGGGTCAAAGATTCCCCTCTATGTGGCAGGAAGTCAAGGTAACCCAGGAAGTGCTGCACTGCCCAGCACTTTTTGTGCGCTTTTTGAAGATCATACAGTTCAATGTTGGGGGCCGAATTCAGCCGCCCTTGGATATCCAGCCGGAGAAAACATTGGGGACGAAGCGGGAGAAATGGGCTCCAACCTAACTACCGTTGACCTAGGAACTGGTCGTACAGTAAAATCCCTTGGCGCTGGTTTTGGTGTTATGTGTGTGATTCTAGATAATGACAAAATTAAATGCTGGGGGAACAACGAATCAGGTCGACTCGGTCTGGGAGATACTGATTCTCGAGGCGATGATGCTGGTGAAATGGGTGATGATCTTCCTTATCTAGAACTCTAGTATTTTAAGAAGTGCCCTCTAGGTCCTTTTTTGGTATCACCAAAACCATTTCCCTCATTAACTCTATAAAGTACTCTCATACTTTCATCTGACCAGTTACGGATAGGAGCATTTTCCACACCTGTAGGGCAGCCTCGTTTTGCCGGAGTGGTAGCTGCGTATTGGAGTCCCATTTCAGGAATGCGTAGATAAAAAGAATCGCAGGCATTGTTTTTGTTCCATTTATAATTAAAATTCTCGGCCAGTGATTCTCCTTGGTAGGTGATAAAGGGAATGCGTATATTGCCTGCAGCCTGCTCAGGAAGCAAGCGGAATTGAACTTTAATCACCTTATATTGAGAGGTGTAATTATCAAGTGTTTTTCGACAGTAAGTCAACTTAAACTCAGCTAATCCCAATCTAAAACTTTTCACCCTTTTGTCTTCAAAATCGAAAAAATTACATTCCTGTGAGAAAGATTTATAACTCGTTTTTATATGACCTATAATTCGAGCATTTTGAGAAAGCTTCCACCCTTCACCGGCATTATAAAGATTGGTTGTGACTATAAAGTTTTCGCCTTGATACTGAATACTCTTTATTTCAATGCCTTCGAAAACACCCCGGCTATTGGGTTTGTTTTTATAGAGCCTAATATTTAGGTGTTGAGCATCTCCTTGGATTGCTGGATAGAGTCCTGCAAAAGAGTTTATATCCGTATCTTTTTCAGTGTAGACCATTTTAGGAAAAGTAAAATTAGCCTTGAAGGTGAGCTTTTTAAAAACCACCTTGTCATCAGAATTTAAACAAACTGTCAGGTTAAAATTGATTTCTTCACCTGGGGATATCCAAGAATAGTAGTAAGGATCGCCCATGATTTCTATATTGGGAAGTGACCCATTGTGACGAATAAGCTTAAAGTGATAGGCTTGTCCTTCTGCCAGAGAACAAAGTGAAGTATCATCCTCATAACCTTGCACAGAGGGGATAATAAGAAAGAAGGCTAAAAACGTCATTGAGTAAATATGGGTAAAAATAAATTTCATTTTATCATCCTTATTTTATCTTTATTCTTAGTTAGCGTTAGTTTTGGACAATCACTCGACCTAGGTGGTTGAGAGAAAGTACTTTGTTAGCAGGAAAGAGGAGCTTGTCTCCACTTTCGGACAAAAGCACCTGAGGCTTTGATAATTGCACTGTCTTAAAGGTTCCACCCTCATAAAAGGAAGATATCTCTTCAATGAAAACTAACTTATTTTGGGAGGGGATAAATACCCCCGTATTACTTGGAAGTTTTAGATAGGTGACCTCTTGGTTATCAACCACCAGTGATCGAACGGGCACCTTATTAAAGTAAGCATCCTCGATGGGGTTTGTTAGATAATAAGGGGTGATAAAGGTCATGGTGCCATCATGCAGGATGGTGTTACCACTATTTAAGTAGTGGGTGTAAAGTTGGACATTCCAATTTTTATCATCAGGTTTTTCTACCAGCTCCAGAGCACCAGATACATAAGGAACCAAATCACAGATAAACCGGGAATCAAGTTGATGAGCTTTGTTTAATAGATAGAGTTCACTGGCATAATCTAGTGTGATTTTTAAATCACCTTGGGACAAAGTTAAAAAATGATTGCATCCTCTGATCAGATCTTCGTCATCATCGTAGTATTCATATTTTTCAGACATTAGAGCTGAGATTTGACCATTAGATTCAAAAACGAGGGTCATGTCTCTCTTTTTTGAGAATCCTCTCCGGTCACTGAGGTAAAAAGAAAGTTTTATTTTTTCATCAATAAAATTAATTTGGTTATTTTCTCTATCGTAATGAAAACCTTCTAAATTGCTAATTTGCAGCTTTTCCACCTGCTGGCTGGGGTAGAAGGAGACATATTGTTGCCCTACTGGGTAGACACTGGAGTTAGGATAATTGGAGATCTTATAACTAAAAAGGTCGGGGTGGGGATGATTTTCCTTATAATCATAGGTATAGGCAGAAGCCAGTGAATTGGCATCATGGAATCTCATGTCTGCTTTGGAGCAACTCTTTCCCCAATTGGCTTGAAATGCTGTAGGTACACAAATGGCTATACCGTGAGCATCTGCATAGACAAAATGAGTTTTCGAGATGTGACCAAAATACTCCTGCAAATGAATTTGATCCAAGCGGGAAGAACTGATCACTCTATTCAGCTCTTGGGCATGGATAGAATTAGAATGCCGATGTATTAACAGAGCCTCTTTCAAAATAAGCGAATGGAGAATCAAACCGGCATGATTATCACTGTCCATTTTATCTATGAGATCCTGATCGAAGGTATAGTATCTTTCGCCCGGAAAAAGCACCATTCCTTGCGATGCCACAGGTTTAAGCTTACAGTTGTTGGGCAGTTTGATTCCATAGGGTTCTTTGGTATCTGGCAGTTGATAGCCTTTCAACCGTAAAGTATTTTTTTCAAAAGTTTTCCACCATAATTTATAGAGATGGGCTCGGGTAGGGTTGATCTTTTCCAATCGCTTTAAAACGTAATTAACCTTTTCTTTATAGTTTAGATCGGGTGATCCCAAATCAATAGTTTGTGATTGCCTGGTGGCCTGGAAGTAATCCAGTAATGTCACCGTTTCAATTTGTTGATCCTGATTAAAACAGACGACGGCATCCCCCCCCATACCCCGAGTATTTTTCGCAAAGATGCTTTGGCTGAATAAAGATATAGTTAAAGTGAGTTGTATAATTGTTATATATTTCAGTTTCATAATGCTTCCCATTTATTCGACTGTTATTGTCTAGTGGTTCTCAACGATTCCTTTGATTTCCCCATTTCTAAAAAATGTAATATATTTATGGAGACCAGAAGTGACTCCATTAAAGATATGGGGAAAAGGATGTTGATAAGTATAGTTATAGATTCGCCCTGAATAGAAGGCTTCCTCATTGTAAAAGCTGGGCTCCACTTTTGTTTGAAACATAGAATTAGCTATTCGGCTGGCACAAAGCCGATGAATAATTTCTTGTTGATAAGGAAGCTGATAGTTTCCTTTCACACAAATAGGAAAACCATTGGCATCGGCATAGACAAACTCCGCGAAAGAGACCTCCTCAAAATAGTCTCTCAAGCCTAAGGTCTCCAAACGAGTTGAGCTAATTAGATTATTGAAATATCGAGACCGTTTGGAATTCCTATGATAATTAAGGGTAATAGCCTCACGCAAAGTCAGTTCATGAAGTATGAGACTCGCATGGTTTTCAGCATCAAGGTAGTCCACTAAATCTTCGTTTATTAGATAGAATATAGCAGGGTCATCAAAATCCCCCCCTTGAATAGCAATCTGCTCCACTTTACAGTATTTAGGGATGATAATATCTCCTGAGTCAGGAATGTCGTCTAAGGTAATGTTACGTACTCTTTTAGTTGAAGCTTCAAATTCATTCCACCACAATCTGTAGAGTCTTGCTCGCGATGGGTTTATTTTTTCTAATCTATCTATGACAAACTCGACCTTTTCTTGATAAGAGATTCCTGGTCCATAGTCTAAAGTAAGTTGATGCCTTCTTCGAGCTTCGTAGTGATCGAGCATCTCTACCGACACCTTAACCTTGGAATTTGGTTTATAACAAACCACCACATCCCCACCATTACCAATCTCATGACCACGAAGGACAGGTGCATGGTCGGCGCTCGCAACATGGGGTTGAAAGGAGATTAAAATTATACTTAAAAGAAGTTTAATGAGTAGTAACTTCATGGTTAATCCTTATCTGTTTTGGTTGAAACGGGTACTAATTGCACATTTAGTCGATAGACTTCAGACTTAGCATCAGGGTCTTGTTCTAAACACTCACAGAGCTCACGACGAAATTTCTTAATAATTTCTTTAGCTTGAGACATTTTTTTCACATCAATAGCCATGGTCATGGAGGTAATATCTCGATCAGAAACATTATCTTCCTCCAGGTTATCAATAGTTTCCTCCAGGATGGTTCGATGTGATTGCCTTATTGAGGCTGATGGGATATCAGTAGGGGTAGCTAACCCTGATGGAGAAGTAAGTAAGAGTTCCCCATCTTTCTCTTCTATGTAACCAAGACGTTTTAACCGGGACAGTGCCAGGTTAATATTGAAAGGCGTCTGATTGAGCCGTTTGGCCATCCACTTGGTGTCATTTACAAAGGAGTTGGTCTCAATGAGACTGAGTAGTGCAAAGTGATGAGGTTCGCTAATCAGGGAAAAGTGGTCAATCTCAATTTGTTTAGGTCTGGAAATTTCCTCGAAAATAGAACGACTTACCGGAGAAATTTGTTGTTTAGTGGCTTTTCGATACTCTTTTGCCTTTTGAATACTTTCTAAGAACTCGTATTTTTTCTCTGGATTGAACCCCAGGTTCTTCGAGATCTTTTCTCCCAGGTTTAAGGTAAAATTGCGCTCTCCCGAAAGCAATTGAGAGACCCTTCCTGGTGGCAAATCCAGTGTCTTGGCAAAACTCCTTAAAGAGTAGGCCTTGTTTTTACTATTTCTTAATAGAAATTCTTTTTCAAATAAAATTTTTGGTAAATCCAATGTAATATCCATGAGAAAGGATATATATCCACCGAGCTTCAAAGTCAAGCTTTTTGGAAACAATATGTTACCAAATTTATGGAAACAGGTAAAATACCTCGTACTTATAAGCACTTACGGAAACACGACTAAAAACTATCGAGTTATGCTCAAAACTTCCTTGACTCTCCCCTTAAGGGAGAACTTAAAATTATGATGGGAAAAAAGGTAATACCCTTAACAAATGATTTATTATCCATGTTGTTCAATCTTTTTTTCAAATCTGAGAACTAATAAAACTCTACACTCTTGGCCACCGGCAACTCACCGAAAATATCTTGCAGGCCCAATCCCCCACTGATAAAAACCGATGAGGGAGTCAGTTTATTATCATGTAAGAATTTTCGGATGGGTGGGACCACGCCAAATTTACCCCAACTTTTTCCGGCAAATCGTCTCTTTACCAAGGCTTCATCTTGCTGAATGGTTGAGAAACTAGGAAAAACCCCAAAAATTTCCCCCATCACAAACATTTTCTTTTCGCTAAAAACAGCTTTTAAAAGGGCCACTCCCTTTTCATGATGCTTGATGCGAGTGGAAAATATATTGCGTTTCTCCGTTAGCCTCGCCATAAGAAAGTTCACTGCGCTTAAAAAATCTTCTGGGTCTTCTTTGTTTCGGTTGAGTTTGTTTCTTGCCCATATCAGATCAGAACGTAATGTTTGATACTTGGTATAGGTTTCGAAGTCGTTATCGTCCTCGCTGGGTTTGTTAGTGGGATCTATTTTTTTGTGATAATTAAAATGATTGCGGGCGATTTGATCCAGATCCTCATCGGTGTATTTCATAAATTTAGAGTAGATGGCTTCACCTTGAACATACATTCGAATCCGGGTATAGAGTTTTCGGTAGGTGTCCACCTCTTCTTTCGGAGGGAGCACATAATTTCTAAAAAAGGGTTCGTCGGCAGATTTTGAAAAGAGATCATTGACTTCCTCGATATGTTCCTCTAAACCTTCTAAATCAAACTTACGATGGTAATCCCCCACTTCGATTAAAATCATCATATTTTCCGGTTTTTTGGCATCCATCTCTACAGCCATGGAACGCATGTTACGCTTAGCCACAGTGAGTGATTTATTACCCCGAAAACTCACCACTTCATCACTGCCCAAAAGACCTTTTTTCCGTGAATAGAAGCGATGAAAAACCCGCTCTTTGCCACCTGGGAGCTTTACTTTGGCTTGGGAATATCCTTTAGCTCCATCCTTTTTCCAAAATAATAAAAACATGGCATTAAAACTTTTCCGCCATCCTTCAGTTTCTAGGGCTAACTCTCGGTGCATTTCCACTTCCACATCATCGTTTCCACCATTTAATAATAACTGAAGAGCCTCGTGATCCCGCTGGCGTTGATTGTAATCCAAGGTCGATAAACCTATGTCATATTGTGGCATCTTAAATTGATAGAGAGCTCCATTTCCCTTAAATTTCCGATAAGAAAAACTTAAGTCTAAGGTGGGTAAGTCCACAATATAAGCATTGATATTAGCAAAGGCCAATCGAGCATTGGCCCCATGAGCTGATGTTTTTTCCTTATATACTGAAAGCTGTCCCATGGAGTCACGATAAAAATATATCGGTCTGGCCTTGTGCCAACTATAACCCAGACTGGCCTTCACCTCGACTCCATCACTGTATCCTCCAGAAACACTTGCACCAAAGCCATAGCTATCTGAGACTTTGAACATTTCACCCGCATCGAGGCGATGAGCGATCATCTTTTTCCAAGCCATAATAAATGGGAAAATTTTTATAGGTGCCCTGGCAGCGTCTGCCCAGGTGTCGCCAAATTGAATCAATTCAAAGTCTCGACGCCAGACCACCCATTTAGCAGAACCCGAGATGGGAAAGCGTTCTATAATTTCGCTAAAGAAACCACTGTTCACATCGATTTCAATGGATATACTATCTTTGACGTAAAAAGCTTGGCTATTATCGCTATAATTAACCAGAGCTTTATTACTATCCACCGTACGATTCACTGTCACTTTTAACCCTGGAGTGATTCCAGTGACAGAGAGAACCTTTCCTTTCATACCGTCCCAAATTTGCTTGCTTAATGAGCCAGATAAATTAAAGGCGCTACTGATCTTGGCCGACAACTCACCATGTAATTTTACCATGTCAATGGTTTGCGCTAAATAATCTAGCACATAAGGGAAGTAGCTATCGCGTGAAATTTCATAATTGGTATAACCTTCATAATGGGTTTTAACGATCATCCCATTTTTCACATTTTCGTTGGGACTATAGCTATCTAAATCCACAACGGGGTACAGAGGATATTCATCTTCCAGCTCAAATGCTTTTACTATTTCGTTACGCCGATTGGTGATCTTATGAACAAACAAATCGCCTACATCACTAGGGTAGCCCGCTTGAATGGTGGCATATTTTATATCCTCATGTTGGATATCAGCAATACGCCTTGCCATCCATTTTACATCTTCATAGGTGGTAGTGGTAAAACGCTCCATATCTAGCATTCCTTCGGACCACCAAATATGAACTTTTTTCTTATCCCAAGACATAAGAGAGGGGTGGTAATTATTTACCCCCCAACGATCTTTAATACGAAACATATGCCAGGGATGACGTAAATCCACTGACATGTTTAAGGAGAATCCAATATCCGATAGAGAATGGATAGGCTCAAAGCCTTGATCGGTTTTGCGTAGAAAAGCACGGTGATTTCCCGCTTTGGTGTCTAATAGGCTTAGCCAACCATAGAATAACACCATAGCCCGGTATTCCCGACGATTTCCTTGATCCCATCCTTCGGGGTGAAAAGGACCCAGCTTAATGGTACTCGGGTCATCCACCGCGATATTTACATCACGTAAAACAACCCATTCTTTCCCATCGTCCGTTTTACCGTGGGAATGCATGTAAATAGCCCACTCTTTGAGGTTCCCTTTGTATTTTCTTTCCCATTGAGCCTTAAACCCACTGAGCGTTGTTTTACCTAAATATATTTTAACCAAGGGGCGATGAATGACTGGATTGTGATAAAAACCCACCAGCCGCCCTAATATGGAGGAGGCAATTTGCGAGTGAACTTCAAATCCCATTTTAATTTTAATATCCACTTTCTTGCCATTGCGTTTAAAATAGGCTTTTAACTTAGGAGATCCAGCACTGGAGTATTTCATATGTTTATAGTGTATTGTTTCATCTTCTTTAGGAAACCAGTCTATATGCATATCTTTAACTTCTCCCACAGTCTCATGGGTTACCTGGGTCCAGAGAGCTGACTTACCAGGATTTAATCTAGATATGTCAAAGCCACAATGAACCAGCTTTTCTAGATCTTCTCGCTTTATATAGTCACCCGCCTTGGCTTCCGTTTTCAAACAGCTTTTAATTGAGCCAAGGTGAGCAGATGGAACCACCAAGTTATTGGCATGAACCTGGTGTTTTTGCCTCTTCTTATAAATGTATCCTAAGACGTTTTTGGCAATGGCCAGATAATCAAGATCCTGATGGACCATTTTTCGCGGTGCATTAGGAAGATAAAATACGGTATAAATAGAGATAAACTCGTCTACCAGGGCATCGGCACGTTGATCCTCTATACCTTTTTGCACTAACTCTAGTAATTTTGTGATCCGCGGGATTAAGTATTGGTTGTAGGCAATGAGAAGCGCCGACTTCTGATCATTCATTTTCTTTAAAGCGCTCTTTTTAGCTTTCTTAAAGGAAGTGATTTCCATTTCCAGTTTTTCTAATAATCTTGTCTCATACAAATCTTCCGCTAAGGATTGTTTTTCCTTCTCTAGTCGCTCAATGTAGTTTTGAATTTTTTCCACATCATAAGTTTCTCCGATCTTAAGCCACCTCTTAATATACTCTTCAGCGGTCTGTACATGATCTTGATTTAACTCTCCATGGTTGGGCCTAAAATTATCAGAGTTTTTCAAATAGGCACTCAAGGTAATAGCTGATGCCGTCACCTGAGATGAACTTTTTTGCTTACGTTTTATACAAGATTGGAAACAAACTATGATAAAGCAAAAAATTAAAGCCATACTGACGGGTTTAAAAAAAGAAAAAGTCTTTTTTTGCACTGTGATCTCCTAGAGACATGGATGAAGGGTTTTATTTACGTTAATAGCCTATTATATCATAGGGGGTAAGCTCATGGACAATTCCCGACAAAATTTACTCATCTTAATGCCTTATCTTCCGATACGCACTAAAGGGTAATATAAAAACTGGAGTCTGCATTGCTTTTTAAACGATTTTCAATAATAGTGATGGCTATATTTATTGTAAGTGGTTGTAAATATAGAATAAGCAGCAAAAGTCAATCCATTCAATCCTTGGATACTTGTCAAAGAGAAGTGAACATTTGTCAATCTACGGTGCAGTTAAAATCCCATTTCTTAAAGAATGAAATTCGTTTTGGTTCAGCGGTTTTATTGGAGCATAGAGAGCATAATCATCAAAATGTATATTATTTTGTCACAGCTGAGCATGTTTTAACTCCCAAGATTGATAAACTGGAGATAATCATTCAAGGGCAACCTATTGATATTGATCCTAAAAGTGTGCATAGATTTTCAAACTACGATTTAGCCTACATAATAATCAAACAAAATCATACACTTCCGTTAAAAGCCATTAAATGGACTCCCATCCCCCAGCAGAGAGAAATCTTAAATCATATCAGAAGAGGAATGTTCAATCTTTTAAAACTCGCTCAGAAGAGACCTTGGTTAAGCTACCTCTCCTCAGTTCAAGCTGGTTTTCCTATGGTTACCTGGCCTATTCTGGAACTCGTAGGCTATCCACATAGTAAAAATAGTAATTTTGACCCCATAAATGTGGTGATGACCACCAATGCCAATCAATCTCAAATTAATTTTGCCCATCAGATGCAAAAGGTGCCCAATGATTGGAATGAAGTTCACAAGGATAGATCAAAAATCTCAGTCCCGGCAAGGGTAAGAATCGATCACACTGACCATCGATTTCTTCCACCAAGTTCAGTAATTACCGTGGATTCCAAAGTCTCACCTGGAATGAGCGGAGGAGGTGCATTTTTATACCATAAAACAAGCCCCACCTTCTTTGGAATAATTTCCGCTTATCACCCTTTTAAACAAGTATCTTATATAATTAGTAGTGAACTTATCTATGACGGGTTAGTGAGTGTAAAAAAGTCCATGAATTGGATCGACCAAGACTACATTGTCTCTAGAAAAAAACTGGGTTTACCAAGAGTAATAAGAGATTCAGGAATGGTATTTAGCACCAGGACAGTCATATCATCAACATCAGGAAACGACATCACAGATGTAGGTGGAAATGACATCACAGATGTAGGTGGAAATGACATCACTGACGTAGGTGGAAACGACATCACTGACGTGGGAAAAAAACAGATTGCTCGTGCATCTGAATATAGCAAGTTGATGGCCGATCAACACTTATTAAAGCGAAATGTACTAGAAGGTATTTTCTTAGAAAAAGCGGGCAGTGATCAACGATGGGAACCATTTGTAAACCAACAGATAGTGGCTGTAGGAGACACCCAAATATCTGATTTATTCGATTTTAACAAAGTGGTGCAAAACCTGCCACCTAATGGATCAAAACTCCCTCCCATTATCACCCTCAAGCAGGTTAAAAAGAAACAGATAAATCACTTTAAAGCTCTTATGCAAAATATAGATTGGATTGGAACGGGCATTCAAAGGGACTTAAAAGGAATTAATGATGAGAGTACTGAAATTGGGCTGGCAGTAAATAGTAAAAAGGATGGATTTCTGCTTACCAGTTGGCCAATTGATAAGCCTTGCCCCACAGAAGATCTACCATACATTTCAAAGGGTTTTAAAGATCAAGAAAAGAAAACTAAATCTTCATTTAGTAACCGTTTCAAAATCAACTATGGATATGAGAGTCAGAGCATTACCTTGGAAGAGGTAAGCAAAAACAGCCGATTTAAACTCGATCAAGCAGGTTTATATCAGTACCAATTTACCAATGACAAAGATCCCGATGATTGGATATCCCTTCACTTCATTGACTGTAAAAAAGATCTTGGTTGTGGACAACTCCAAGTTTCAAGGGGATTTATAGACCAAGGAAAACATGTTCTGCTCTATTCCTACTACAATCTAAAAAACCAAAAAGATGAAATCGCAATGGTTTATCGAAAGTTTTCACCCAAATGGACATGGGAGGAAAAGACCTCTTTAGAAGGACAAGGAAATATCCATTTAAGCTTTAAAAAAGGCGGGATCTCAAAAGGTCAATCTACTTTACGTTCTTCAAAAAATGGCAAAAAGCCTATTATTATCTATTCTAAAAATGCAAAGAGTTGTGTTGCAATTGGTAAAGTGAGGTCTCTGTCGAAAGATGCTATTAAAATTTATATTTATAGCTGTAACACTGACACACTCAAAAATCCTTGGAAAAGTAAAATAGTGCATCGGTTGGGTGAAATCATTATCTATAATAAAGATGAAGTAAGAATGATTGGGGTTTTCCCAGAAGATCATCACAGTGGAATGGAACTCGGAACATTTAAAAACTGGAATACTATAAAATTTGTGGAAGCCATTCCCCAAAATGGTCTGGAGCAGGCTTGCCTTATAGGGGACATGGGGGAAGCTCCTTTCGAAACCAAAAATATAACTTATAAGTTAAATCTTGATATTGATAGATTAAAAAAAGAAGCTTACATCAATGTCTATAATATTCAAGACTATCATTTAGTCATGTTAATTTCTGCTTTAGAACTCGTTTCAAATTTTGAGGATAATGATTAAGAACCAGATCTAGGCTAATTTATAAAAAACTTGTTTCCCTTTATTTTGTTTGAGAACCTTTCCTTGATCAACTAAACCTTTTAAATCTCTTTGAATACTCCTTTTTGAGATAGAGAATTTTTCAGCTAACTGATCAGCTGAGAGAGTTTCATGCTCTGTTAAACAGTTTAGAATCTGCTGATAACGTTTATTTCCTTTACCTTTGCTCTCATCAAAAAGAGCAAAGTTTATCTGTGGACACACCTGATAGGTTTTATCTTGGTACCTAATGATAGGACTATCAAATAGATCATTGAGTCTTTTTATTGTGTTGGTAATATTGATATCATCTTCAAAGGGATGATATTTTTTCTCCCATACCTTTTTTGCTAACTGCTCCTTACTAAAACTCTTGGGGTGGTTTTTTAAGAAAAACCACAAAACTTTGCTGAGAAGTGGTTTTTTACTTAAATCTACATCACCTTTTTTTTGCACAGCAATTTTAGTGAGAGCATTATACTTAAGATCGTATTTATCCAATTCAAAGCTTTGCTCATTTGGAATTAATCTTACTTCATTTGCGGTAGAAATTTTGAGAGTTATAAAGCCTAAGCTTTGAGTCCAGTACTGTTCAAGGTATTTATCAAATAGAGGAAACATCTCTTTCGTTTCGATAAACTTAGTTAAAATTTTGATATAATTATTGTTGCTTTCATGATGGTGCTTTAACTTTTGGAAGTACTGGTAGGCTAGCTCAGAATTTTTTTGCTTGTTCAAAACAAAGGCAACAATATAGATACACTCCCAGAAAAAGTCCAAATCCCATGCCGATAGAACAAGTTTCTTACTCTTTTCTAAATCACCTTTGAAAAAAGCAATTTCCCCTTGCAATCGCTGGCATAGAGATATTTCAAATTTCTAATTTTGAGAAAGTGAAAACTTCAGAGTCTCTTGTAAAATCAATTCGGCTTGATCTAATTCACCGGCAAGTAGTTTACACCAGGCATAGTAGGGTCTTATATCTCTAATAAAGAAATCACTCTTTGGTTGTAATAATAATTCTTTATGTTGTTCAATAAGGTTAAGCGCCCGGGAATACTCTCCCACATAAAGCCATTTCTCAATCAAATCAAATAGGATGTCTTCTTTATCATAAAAGGGAATGTCCCGTGCTGAAAGTTGTTCTAAATTGGAGAGTGAGCGCTCCCACTCACCTTTTATAAAAAGGTCATTGCTCTTCACCCGCTCAATCCGATGAACTAAACTCTCAGATACCAAGTCCTCTATTTTTTGATTATTAAGTTTAAAAAGGAGCTGATCAGTTGAGGTAAAATCACCTCTTTTATATGAAATATCAAGTAGGTAGCAAAGTAAGTAAACACGATCCATCTGCTTTTCTACCTGGTTAAAATAGTCTTCTGCTTTTAACCATCTAGTAAATGCTGTCTCGTATTCGCCCATAATATAGGCATCCATACCTTTTAATCGATCCATAAGAGCATGTATTTGACTATAATCAACAGAGGCAATTTCATTTTCAAGTTCACTGAGCAGTAACTCTTTTTGGTGGAATTGAGCCATTTTTTCAAAATAAACAGCCACGTTAAACATCATTTCCCATTTTAGGAATTGGCATTTCTCTTTTTCAAAATAAGAAATGT
>CAYFLR010000025.1:52350-70651 GCA_964343805.1 uncultured bacterium
CCACCTGATGGCCGATTTAATATCACCTTGAAAATACTCTATAAGGCTAGAGACCACGAAGTATTCACCATTTAACCAGTCATCCTTTGAGTGATTGGTTAAAAGATCCTCATGAGCTGCATCGAGGTGCTCTTTCGCTTCTTGATAATTCTTTTTTTTACAAGAAATTCGAGCGTAAATCAGACCTTTTAATGGTGAAAGGTCAATAATTTCAGCTATTTTTAGACATCCGGGAACATCTCCAATTAAAAGATGAGATTTGGCAATAATATAAAGAGAAAGAGGGGGAAGGCTGCTGGGATCTTCCTCCAAAGCGAATTTCATTATAATTTTTCGATGGTTAGCTTCTGCATGCAATTGGTCATAGCGAGTCTTCATAAATTATGTATCGGTTCAATTTTAAATGTCTAAAGAGCGATTCGTCGGGCGCCAAAATATTTTTTTGTTCAGGCGTTGAATGAATATAGACTTTTATTCTACCCCAGTGCAACGAACTTAAAAAGGTTGGAGACCCCCTTGAAAACTGATAAAATAACAGCACTTACTGATATTCCTTTCATGGTGGTAAAATGAATTTTGAATTGCTAATGAACCTCAAACAGATTGATCAACTCTGGATTCTCATTTCAACGATCCTCATTCTCCTAATGCAAATTGGCTTTCTGGCCTTGGAAAGTGGATTGACCCGAACCAAAAATAACATCAATGTGGCTTATAAGAATTTTATTGATTTGGTCATTTCCAATTCTCTTTTTCTTTTTCTGGGTTTTTCTTTGATGTACGGCAACAGCCTGGCAGGGTTCATAGGAAATGAAAGTTTACTTTCCAATCTGTTAAAAAGCCCATCACTGCTCCTCTTTGCGATTTTCCAAACCCAATTTTGCTGCACGGCTGTAACGATTGTATCAGGCTCTATCGCTGAAAGGTCACGTTTGATGACCTATGTAATAATTACCATTGCCATTTCCCTTTTTATTTACCCTGTAGTAGGCCATTTAATTTGGAATACCCAAGGGGCTCTTTATAAGATTGGATTTATAGATTATGCAGGTTCCACTGTTGTTCACTCGGTGGGTGGATGGTCCGCTCTAGCCGCGGTAATAATTATTGGTCCACGAATTGGTTTCTTTTCAGATAAGAAGTCCTTTAACCCCAATAGCCTTCCCTTTGCTCTGTTAGGAGTCTTATTAATGACTATTGGTTGGATTGGTTTTAATGGGGGGAGTAGGTTACACTTTGACTCTCAAGTTATTTATATCATCATGAATACACTGTTTTGTGGTTTTGCCTCCTTCCTGGTTATTTTTCTTTTCCGAATCATAAAGAGTCAAAAAATAGATATTGTGGAAGCAATAAACTGCTTCCTGGGTGGTCTTGTAGCAGTTACAGCTTCTTGCCACCTCTTTAACATCTGGCAATCAATAGCCCTTGGCATTTGCTGCCCTTTAATAATATTAGTATCCGAAAAAGCTTTAACCAAATTTAAAATTGATGATGCTATAGGCGTGATTCCTGTTCACCTTGCCTGTGGTATCTTTGGCACCCTGGCATTGAGTTTACATAGGAGCACTTTTGATAGTTTTTTAAGACAACTCGGCATCCAGGTGTTAGGTGTTATGGTAGTAGGTATCATCACTTTTGGCATTATTTTTATTTTACTTTTTTCCCTAAATAAGATCTGGCCTTTAAGGGTATCAAAAGAGGAAGAGGAAGTGGGGCTCAACATTTCCCAACATGGTGCCTCTACTGATTTAAATAAACTCCTCCATTCCATGGAGGAACAAGTCCATTCCCATGATTTATCTGTTCGAGTTGAGGCTGTCCCCTTCTCTGAAGTGGGTATAATAGCCTCCTTCTATAATAAAGTTTTGGACTCCTTAGAGCAGTTTAAAATGCAGCAAGACCTCACGGTAAAACGTTCTAAGCAAATTGCCCTCTCTCAAATGTCTGCCACCCTGGCCCATGAAATAAACAACCCTTTAGCCATCTCTACCAATTCGGCTTTCCTTTTAGAAACCTTTTTAAAAAAACACCATGATGTGTATAAGGATCTAAAAAAATACTTTACCAACATGACTTCCGCCAATAACCGAATCTCCAAAATCATTCAAAGCCTTGAGAAGTATTCGACCAGATGCAATAAAGACAACTATCAATCTTGGGATTTAGCGGAGTTACTAAATAAATGTATCTATCTCAATTCCAACCATTTAGGACGAAATAAAATTGAGGTTTACCGCAAAAACCCCCCTTCCCAACCTCTCTACTTTAAAGGAAGTGAACAGTGTATTTTAGAAGCTTTCATGGTTCTCTTTGAAAATGCTATTGAATCTCTCCAAAACCATGAGGGCAAAAGAGAAATCACTATTGAGATTTCCACAAGGCAAAAAATGTGTAGCATAATATTTGGAGACAGTGGCAAGGGTATCGCGTCAATGAATAAGGAAAAGGTTTTTGAACCTTTTTTTACTAGTAAACCTAAAGAGTCTGGGGGTGGGGTAGGACTTTCTATCAGTAGGAATATGTTTGAGAATCATGGGGGCAGTATACATTATATCGGTGATACTAACCGTTCAACGTTTGAGATACAACTCCCTTTAATACCCCAGGCCGACAGCTGCCTTATGAATCTCAGTTAAATTTTTACCCTTTATAAATAGATTAAACTGAAAAATCTACTCACTCTCTAAAACCACTTTTTCCATCTGGGCTGGTTTATCGTCAAAGGTGACTGTAATATCCATACCCGAAAGGGGCACATCCTCAAATGTATCTATGCCTTCCAAGACTTGCAGGTAGGAAGTAACATCTTTTAAAAGGGTACAGGATTTGTCATCATCATCCACCACGACACACTCTCCTGCCGCATACCCTTCTCCCACATCTACTTGCTGATTATCTTTAGTGATAACTATAGGCACTCGCTGACCATTTTCATCCAGCATGATCAAGGAGCGCCACATTTCATTTTCCAATTGGATAAACTGGAAATAAACTTTGCGAGTGGAGGTTAAAACCACAGAGTCATCCCCTTCAATTTCAAAGTCCTTAAAGACATTAAGAGCATTTTCTGGATCAAATGTATAACTCCCTTCAATCATGACAAAACCAGGATCCTGACCGTAATCTGACCATATAAATACATGAGAGGTGTTGGGCATCGGCAGTTTATATTTCTTCTTCGGGTTGAAGTAATAAATCTCGCCCGTTCCATTATAGGAGCGAAAATCTTGAAAATTACAATTCTCTTTACTCGGATCTTCGCGGCAGACTTCATAACCATCTACCATTTTCACCTCGTTAGAGAAAACGCTATCATAATTGTGAGGCATTCCAAACTGAATGTATGTCCCCTCAAGCAATGTTTTGGCTGATATTGCCAATCTAGGAAATGCTTCTGTTACAGGTTTACCCTCTTCGGCCATCCAATACCTAAAATTTAATGGATAAACATCAGGGTCTCGACTGTTAAAATAGCCCACAATAGGCTTATCAGGCTCAAAAGACTTAAAACTAGCTAAACCATAGTTTCTTTCTATACTGTGGGTAGCTCTCACTTCTTCCACAGGAGCAACGCCCATTTCTACAATTTTTTCGTCGGTATCATAGACTTCAGCACAGAAAAGACGATGAATAAGTTCCCCTTCTGCTGGCATATCATAGAAATCCTGACAATTCACCAAACCATCTTCATTGAAATCTCCGTAGTTACGCCCGTATAACCCCTCCAACATGACCACGGTAATACTGCATACTCCTAATAGTGGAAAGGTAAAAATCCCGTGATTAGCCGCATTAATGCAGGGTTGATCCTTCATTAAGGCAAGAAGTAGTGGGTTAATAGGCTTACCCAAATTGATATCTATCATGCCATCATCTTCACTCTTCACAAGATTGGCAGTAGAATTCTCAACCAGTTTAGGAGATGCCTTAGGGGAAGCCTTAGGCGAAGCTTTAGGAGATGCTTTCGGCGATGCCTTAGGGGAAGCCTTGGGTGATGCCTTTGGAGATGCCTTTGGAGACATGGGTAAACCAATGCGAGTCAGATTTGTCCCTTGCAACTGAGGTAATCGCTCTTTCGCATTAAACTTTGGAGCCACAGTTATAGGTTCTGCAGCCTCTTGATTATTATTTTGATTATTTTGATTATTTTGCTGGGTGTTGAGAACATTTTTTTCCTGATTTAGGGAACTATTATCCTGATCCAGCTCACTCTTGGGAGTCACTTTTTGCCTTTGAGCTAGGGGAGCCTCATCGCAGCTAAGGAAAAACCAGCTCCAACCCACTAAAGTAATTAATAAAATTTTAAATAAATGCCATTTCATATTTCAATTCAATACGAGTAGTAAAGGTGATTATTCTTCTCTCTTATTATTCGTCATATTTAGAGTATTTCTTAAGGTATTTAATAAACTTCGAACAAATCTATGAAGAGCCCCATTTAAATAGAGTGAGTGCATCTATCCTGATCCCGCTCTGGAGTGACAAAACTTCGTTTATAAAATTTATAACGCTAGTTTTGGCAGTAAAAACGCTCTTTGAAGTGACAAAAATCCGCCTATAAATCTTATAACGCTAGTTTTGGCAGTAAAAACACTCTTTGATGTGACAAAACTCCGCTTATAAACGGAATGGATAAGTGATCTTCAAAGAGATAGGAAGGGAATTTAGTAGCTAACAGAATGGCTTGCTAGAAACAATGCAGGTATGACACAATAGAGAACCTCAGTAAGAATAGCCACGGGGGTACTTGTATGAATAAGCAAGTAAAAATAAAAATAGCCAGTACCGCTGAAATACCTGAAGCCCAAGCATTTTATAAAAGTGTTGGTTATGCAGATTTGATAAAGCCGACAGACAAAGTTGTTATGGCCATCTTCAATCAGCAAGTTGCCGGAGTAGCGAGAATTTCACTTGAAAATAAAATCCTGGTATTACGGGGAATGCAAGTGGATCGCACTTTAGTGCGCCAAGGTATTGGGAGCTTGATGTTATCTAAATTAAATGAGGTCATTGGTGATTCACCCTGCTACTGCCTCCCCCATGACTGGTTAGAAACATTCTATGCTCAAATTGGGTTTATAGTCATTCCCAAAGGGATCGCTCCTCCTCACCTTAAAGAACGAATCGCCGCCTACCTCCCAAAGTATCCCCATCTAATTTTTATGGGCAAAAACATCTAAGATCAACTCTGCATCAGGGTGATACTTCTTCCATGAAAACCAATATTCATCGGATATAGACACCATTCTTAAGTTGGATTGAATGGTTCCATTTAAATAATGCCCTCTGACATCCCACTCGGTACCGCTTACCTGATCGATTATTTTATTATCCGAGAAAGCGATTTTTAACTTTTGATCTTGCAGTTCAGTTGTAAATGCATTGACTCCATCGTCAACAGCAATCAGGAAAAAACCAAGCTCTTTATTCAGGACCAATTTCTCTTTGAGAACATCTTTTTTGAGATAGACCAACTCCTTATCCACATCCTGATCATAGATACCGATCACAGGAGTTCGGGCAGGATAACTATGATCTTTTCTTTTAGCTGAAAGACCAGGGGTTCTTTCGGAGGCTAAAAACATTTTCCAAATGCCTGGAATTGGAAGTTCAAATTGTTTTAAATCCTGCTCGGTCACATTCACAATAGGGGGGATCTGTCTTAACTTTTTTACTTCGCTCCAAGGAAGGATTTGAAAAGGAATCATGGTCAGCTCATGAGGATGAAGCGGCCCTAACTCCGACCGAAAAGTTGCCTGTTGAAACCAGGTTTTGGTTTTTCGATCTCCTACTACCATATTAGCATTTTTAAAAGAGGCCACAAACAGGGGGCCGATATCAGTGACATCAAAGGGGATGATACTCCGGCACATGGCGCAGTATGTTAAAGCCACGGTTTTTGAATTAAATTGGTCATTGATAATATGGTGATGAATCACATAATCGAGAGGATAACCCTTGGTCACTCCATCATACTCAATAACTGCTATCTGCATTTCATCCCTTAGAGGAAGAGGATCAATGGAAGTGGTCATAGCTGGATAATCCACCGCTTTGAAAACTGTTTCTTGATGCATCCTGATAGCGAGCACCATGCCAAACAATGATAAAAAGAGTGGAACATAGATCCACAAAGGATTTTGCCCTTGCTGCCAATATAAATTATAAGACATGAATAATTGCCCAAGGAGGATAAGAGCATTAATGGGTTTCCTTATGTAATAATGATAATAAAGCCATTTTAACGGAAACTCCTCATTCATAGCCATATAGATGGCGGCAGTTCCCACCAGCAGTGAAATAATTGATAAAAGGTAATAGAGAGTGATAATCATAAACACCTCACTTTTTATTTTTTTAGAACCTTTTCACGAATTTTCTCATAGGGTGTATGAGAAAAAGCGCAGTTTTTTATACACACCGAACATCCATATTCCTCTGTAAAAATAGGAAGACAATCTTTACGAATGATATGGGTTTTAAGCCCCGAAGGATGTATGACGGGCTTTTCTCTGATCGCTTTACCAGGGCAAGTTTTAATACAGTTCCCACAATTTTTACAGAAGTCCTCGATCCACTGATGAGTATTTTCCGTGGAAACTGGCAGATTTTCGATACTGCAAAAAATGGCAGTAATTCGTTGACGGGCCCCAAATTCAGGAGAGATGAGTAAGCCATGCCGGCCATGCCAACCGAGTCCCGCTTTGGCAGCTAAAGGGGGGTAAACCACCGGTCCTGCTAAAGGAGGTGTGGCTTGACAACTCACCCCTTTTTCCCGCAAATAATTGGCCAGATCTAGTACGATTTCACCTAAATCTCGATAGGTTTGAAAAACCATTTTAAAGGTATCCAAACTGGGAGCGAGCTGAATCTTCTCTTTATCCATCTCCTTTAACATTACAATGGCATGGGTGTAGAGGACACCTTTCTTTTTAAAGATCAGTTCCGGAGGTAATTCGGTATAACCGATCACACCAACCCCATAAGAACGAGCCTTATCTTCGAACTCTTGTAAAAACTTTTTATCCACTCGGGTGATAGGATTTTGAGGATTTTTGGCCGTATCATCTACCGCTCTTCCAATAGAGTTGAGAGCCGGTCGAACCAGAGGTCCCATGGTTTTAATATGACGCAGCTTCACCGGAATTTCTTTACCACCAGTTACTTTTTGCGGATCAGGCCAAGAACGCTCAGGTGAAGAGGGCACCGCCTGAATACTCCCCTCTTGCAAGGGAATAGTATTTTCTTTGGCAAACAACCGTTTCATCTTATGTTTGATAATGGTGAGCAGGATAAATTCAATGAAGTTTAAAATTCTTTGCATAAACTATCCTCCTAGGTTGAGGTCATTCGCCCACTGATTTTTCAATGATCTCGTTAAAGTCCTTAATCTGCATGGATAGCTGTTCAAGTTCAGAAAGAGAGTAGGAGCTCACCACCTTGGCCATCATAGAAAAATGATCTGGCAACAGAGATTTTAAAAAGGTTTTTCCCTTATCGCTCAGAAGACAAAGGTGACTTCTCTTATCTTTGGGATTGGGAATTCGCTCAATCATTCCCTCCGATTCTAAATTATTTAACAAGCCAGTAATCGTAGGTTTGGTGACACTCAGTTGTTTAGCGAGAGATAAAGGAGAGTGAGGCTCACTTTCAGAGCCTTGATTTAGAATCATCATCAAGGAAAACCGGGCGGGAGATAGTTTAAATTTGGCAAAGTGGCGAATAATTTGTTTTTCCACCTGATCCATTTGTCCAATGAGACGAATAAAGACTTCTACTTTCTTCAGATCTGCTTGCTCATAGGGCACATTTAACTTGGATAGTAGCTTTTGAATGACATGACTTTGTGGAATTAGAAACTCTTTTTGACTCATTTAGTTTGCCCCCTAACTAATATAGTACGGCACCTAACTACTTTTGTCAAGCTCTAAATAGTCAAACCCTTTAGATTACAAGTATTTTTTGAGTACTGCGAGCAGGTCATTTTTTTTCAGGGGTTTTCTAAGAAAGTCATCACAAAGTTTTAGAATCTCATCCTCTTCCTTTTTTAAAACTGATGCGGTGATAGCTATAATAGGAATATCTTTCAACTCGGGATCCTCTTTCAATATTCGAGCGGTATCATAGCCATCCAGTACGGGCAATTTCATATCTAATAGAAGAAGCTTGGGAAGATGTTTTATCATTAACTCTAGAGCTTCTTTGCCGTTTTTTGCGAATAAAATTTTAAAATTCCATCTCGCTAAATAGAGTTCGATGAGATCTCTATTGCAATCTAAATCTTCAGCCACCAAAATTGTTACTGGATCAAAAGAGAAATCTGGAAGTACTTGAGTAGGATTTTTATGTGAAGCTATAGTAGGATCATCGATCGCAACCTGAGGAATTGTTATAAAAAAAGAGGTCCCTTGACCCACCTTGGAAGAGACCTTTATACTCCCCCCCATAAGTTCTATGAATCTCTTACTAATAGTTAAACCAAGCCCAGTCCCCTGCTTCGTTGGTTCTTTTCCTTCATCAGCTTGGCCGAACGCCTCAAAAATGACTTTATAATCTTCTTCATTAATTCCAATACCGGTGTCACTGACCTCAATGGATAAATCTATTTCGCCTGATTGTCTCTCATGTTTATTTATGGCTTTAAATATTACACTCACCCGACCTTCATCGGTAAACTTGAGAGCATTACCAACCAAGTTCATCATAACTTGGGTTAATC
Organism: uncultured bacterium; assembly: GCA_964343805.1. Classification (GTDB taxonomy): domain Bacteria; phylum Bdellovibrionota_B; class Oligoflexia; order CAYFLR01; family CAYFLR01; genus CAYFLR01. The sequence goes on from CAYFLR010000025.1 coordinate 61,073, forward strand.
TGGTATGATCTAAAAAGAGAGAGGAAGGAACCCCTCCATCAATCTCCGTTTTAAACTCGATATTTTTCTCTTTAAAGGTATCTCCAAAAAAGATCTGCACTTCATCTATGATTTTTTGAACAGAAGTGGGATGCAAATCTATAGTGTATTTTCCCGCATCTACGGCCGAAAGATCCAACACATCATTGATGATACGCATCAGAGTGGTTCCGGCAGTGGAAATCATTTGCAAGTATTTTATCTTTTTTGCATCAGTTTCTGAGTCCTGTAACAAATCTGAAAAACCAAGTATAGCATTCATGGGAGTTCGGATCTCATGAGACATGTTAGCCAGAAATGTACTTTTAGCCTGACTTGCAGACTCGGCTCTGATGCGCGCATCATTGAGCTCATAGGTTCTTCTTTTCACCTGATCTTCTAACTTCTGATTGGCATTTTTCTCGATTTCCAGCGCTCGAATTCGATCGACCCCCATCTCCCCTATGATCTCTGTGAGCTCCACTAAAACGGTCATCTTACTTTTGATATCTTCCTGACTAAAGATGGGAACTTTTTGGAGAGCTTTAAGGTACTCTTCTTCATTAAAGCCAAATTCAACGGCCTGTTTTTTAAAAAACTCACGATCTGGTTTTTCAAAAAAGAACTGACCTGTGAAAAAGTTACCTAAATGCTTACCATTCACTCGCACAGGTATGGCCACATCCACTAAGCCATTTTTACACTTGTAGACATTATAGGAACTTTCCTCAGAAAGCTTTCCCGCCAAAACAGTATCACTTTCTTTACATCTTTCAGCTGTTTTTGGGCAAATGCGATGAAACTTAGTACAGATATCTTGCCACCCGGTGGCAATATGAACATGCCCTTCAAGATCTAGGAAAGCTAAGGTCAATCCATTGATAGCTGAATAGCTTTCACAATAGCGCTTCAACCTTTGGATATCAAATATTTCAGAAAATTTATAGGACATCTATCACACCCTCTACGAACAACTACTTCCCGACGAATTCCAACTAAAAAACCCACCATTCAAATCATAAACATCTTGATATCCTTTTTGCTTTAAAATACTGTCAGCAATAATCGAGCGGTATCCTCCTTGACAATAGGTCATAATGGGAGCTTCTTTTTTAAAGAGATCGCTATCTACTTTTTCTTCCACACTCACCAGCTCCACATGCACCGATGTTTCGACTTTTCCATTATTGAGTCGCTCTAAAGGAGTTCTCACATCCAAAATATTCAGGTCACCCTTTTGCATTTCTTTTGCTTTTGCCGGATCAATTTGCGGGATTTGATCGCTTAAGTAGTCCATTGGGATATCCTCCACCGGGCAATAAGCAATCACATGATCCAAACCCACCCGGGCAAAGCGAACGAGCGCCTCTTCGTAGCGATCTTGATGGCAGATCACCACAATCGGCTTATTTTGATTGATAAGAGCACCCGCCCATGGTGCAAACATTCCATCTAGGCTTATATTAATAAATCCAGGAAAAAAGGACTTGGCAAAATCAGCAGGAGAACGAGTGTCTACTAAATTAAAACTGTTATGATCTTGAAATTCTCTTTTTAATTGGTCCGCCCCTACTTTCTTTACTTTATTTAAAATTTCATTAACGGGAGTTATTTTTCCTGATTTATTTAATTCCACATCCACCAGAAAATACTTGGGGGGAGTTTCTTGGTTTTCTGATATTTTCTCAACAAAAGTATCCACATCGTCAATTTTAAGCGCGTAGTTCACTTCCAACTGCTCGCCAATGGATGTTTTGGTTTCTGCTCGGAGACTTTTCCCACACATGGAGCCCGCCCCATGAGCAGGGTAAACAGTGAGTTCAGGAGGAAGCTTCTTCAGCCTCTGAATAGAGTGGTACATTTTGGTGGCTAGTTCCTTTTGAGAAATGCCGGCAGAAGCTAGCAAGTCAGGTCGCCCCACATCGCCGTTAAAAAGGGTATCTCCGGTGAAGGCCGCAATGGGGTCAGCATCAGCTTTGGTTTTATCATAACAAAGGGTCGTGATGTCTCCGAGAGTATGACCTGGGGTTTCCCAGAATTTTAATTCCACGTCACCAAAAGTGAGAGTCTTTCCATCAGTGAGGGCTTCATGCTGAAAACTGACACCAGCATTCTTGCCCACATAGATCTTACAGCCGTACTTTTCAGCCAACTCCATATGACCAGCCACAAAGTCAGCATGAACATGAGTCAATAAAACTCCCACCAGTTTGAGCTTATTGGTATTTATAAATTCTTCGTACTGGGCAATATCTCGAAGGGGATCTATTAAGAGAACTTGACCTTGACTTGAGATGTGATAGCTGGCTTGAGCCAAGCAACCTAAATAGTATTGTTTTATATCTATCATACTAATTTCCTTTCAAAAATTACTCAAATTTAACCTTTTATTCCTAACTAGCTAAGTTTTTGATTAAGGTCAAGGACTAGTAGGACGATAAAATTAAGAAAGAGCAATGATCTGGAGTATAATATGAAAATCTTTCTCACACTATGTATATTCTCTAGTTTTTTCTTATTCTGTAATGATAATGATACAGATAAATCCACCGATGATCAGACTTTAAAAGAGAAAAGTACTGCTATTAATCCAACCGATTCATGCGGTCAGAAAGATCTCACCTTCGGGAGAAGTGAGTAAGGTCATAACCATAGCCGGAACAGGGGAAGAAGCGATAAATTCCAAGTTTAAAGGACCTAAAGGCATTGCGGTTGATAAGAAAGGAGATGTTTATATCTGCGATGCTAAGAATAATAAAGTGCGAAAACTTAAGAAAAAAAATAGGAAGCCAAAGAAACCCAAAAAATGAGACACTTCGAGCCATCCCACCAAGCAAATCACCAATATAAATAGATATTTTAATTATTTTTTTCTTTTTTACTAATCATCTTATTAAAAAACCCGAAGACAAGAAAAAACTAGGTAGATGTATAATTTTTACACTTTAGGAGTCTTAAAAGTTGAATAAACTTTTTCACTTATCATGCTTGCTGCTTACCCTCATAAGTAGCTATATCTATGCAGATGATATAGATATGGCGAATAAAAGTCTGCTGGGTGTGGGTCGCTTAGAAGTTAATGGACTATTTAAACTTCCCTCTTTTTCGACAGATAACCGTCCTGAGTGTATTGCAGACCAAACCGGATCCATCATTTATGATACAAGCAAAAAGTCCATCTTTGTTTGTACAGGTCAAGGGTGGGTTACCCAGAAAGATGAGTCTACAGACCCCAAAGCAGAAAATGTTCTCAGCGGGGTTTCCTATAAATTATCAGGAGCTGAAAAGACAGGGTCATTGAAGAAAGCTTGTCTTGCTACTGGATCAGTAGAAAAGGGGACTCAAGGTCTTTTTTGCGCTGATAATAGTGCCACTGCTACAACATCGGATATCATTCAAGGTAAGACTGCATGGTTAAATGGTCAATTTGTTGCAGGAACCTACTCTCCTATTGATTTAACACCGGACCTATCTGGGGTAAGTTTTACCAGTTTAGTTGATCAACAGCCAAGTAGCTTTATTGAATCTAATACAGTAACCATTACGGGTTTAACACCTAATGTCGGGGTGCTCGTCACATTGTCGGGTGAAACAACAGGAAGAGTGAATATCAATGGTCGAGGGTGGACGACTGGAGGCTACGTTGCAAATGATGAAACCATTAAATTGGGACTCACCACCTCAGATACATCTTTAACCAATCGCACTGTATCAATCGCAATTGATGGAAATTCCTTTAATTGGAGTGTTACAGTAGAAAGCATCGTACTTACAACTGATGATAGTGCTAAAAAGTTTACCAATGGGTATAAGAAATCCTGTTACAGTTACATCACTGATGTGAACTATGTTGCAGAAGACGGAGGTGATGGAATCTACTGGATCGATCCGGCTATGGATAACTCTCCCATTAAAATCTATTGCGATATGACCAATGATGGTGGCGGATGGACTCGGGTTGCGGGAATTAATGCGGCGAACCTCAATCATTCCAATGTAAATACCGTAGCCTGGTCAGGAAGTGACCCCACCTCTGATGGCAAACTCTCCGATGAAACCATTAATTTGATTAAGTTTACCAATTCCAGTAACGAAGCGGCTTACAGGCTCACCTGTAACAGTGTAACCGCATATTTTCCCGGCAGCTGCGTTTTTGATGCCACCCCAACTACCGTAGGTAGTGACTGCATAGTACACTCCCCAACCTATGCTTCCCCCTTAACATCAACCTCTACTGCAACTCCCGGAGATGGATGTGGAAGTGAATCTTACAATGCAACTTTAAGTTCTCTAGAAATTATTCCTGGTTGTACTCCAGCCGACAATACCGCTCCTGTTTCCTATCGACGCCTCGATTGGCGAGGAGCTTCTGAAGATAATGGATGCCAGGAAGGTAATAACTTGAGTAATAATGGCGAGCTTTTTGTAAAGTAGAGCTGCAAGAGTTAAATATGAAATTCCTAATCCTATTCATTTTATTAATATCATCATGCACCAAAGAGGATGGCAGCGATGATCCTTCTAAAGAAGAGTCACCCCAGGCAGCGATTGTAAAGCCAAAATATTTTACTAAAAAAATTGACATATCGGTGGGTATGTCCCCCAAAGCATCTCCTAAAGCATCACCGAAAGCGTCTCCCAAAGCTTCTCCTAAGGCATCACCAAAAGCAAGTCCCAAAATTAGCCCTAAAGCTATGGCTGAACTGGTAGGGTTTAAACAAAAAGAGAGTTCAAAAGACTATCGGCTGAAAGTTTTTCTGCTCCCGGAGTCCACCTCAGATTTTTTTAAATTAAAAGAACTCAACGAACTTCCCAAACTGCAAATCCAAGATCATGTAAACCCCACCGATTCCTTTCAGGATTCTCTCAGCTTTAACCACAGTCAATTGGAGCAAAATGAAATTCAAATTAGAATTAGCCATCCCGAAAAATTTAAAAATGCACCCTTAGCAGTGGTCACCCTATTTAAAGTAGTAGCTAACACTGAAATTGTTTTTTTAACTACTATCGCTGAAATCGCACCCAATGATGAAATTATTTATCTTAATTTGAGTAATACTTTGGCCACCTCGCTCATTTCTAATAATGGGATTCCTCGAGTCACCCCCAGTTCTTTCACAAGTTTTGAAAATCTTTCGACCGATCTAGGGAAGGTAGAAAACGAGTTAAATTCTATGATAAAGGAAGACGTCACTTTACCGATAGATCAACAAGTGGAATACCTTAAAGCCTTTATGGAGAATCGCATAGCAACTTCATCAATTACTCAAACTCAAGTGGCACAACATTTAGCTTCTTTGGAGACCCAAATCAAAATTGAGGTGGTGCAAGAAAGTTTAGAATCTTCCAAGGAGGATATGGGAGAGGATGAGCTTGTTTCCATGGTGAACGAATCATTTGATTTAACATTAAAAGAGAAAATTGAACAGTTAATAGCCAAAATGAATGAAGAGGAAGCTCAACAATTGCTCATGGAAATAGCCAGTGATTTAACAAAAGAGGAAGATAAGCAGGCTATCTTAGCAGAAATAAAAGCCACCAAACAAGTGGCTCCAGAAATTACTCAACTAGATGAAACACTGGAAAATTTTGTCAGTGTAGATTCACTCGATGAAATTGAAAGAGGTGAAGCTGAAGAAATTACCGTAATACCAAATGAAACCCTCGCTGCGCTCGCAGATGTTTTTGGTAAAAGGCTATTTAATGTAAATCAATTGACTGTTAAAGATAACTTCATTTTGAAGATAGAAGAAAATCCTCCAGTTGAGTGCTCTCCCGCATACGAAAGTTATACTTATTTAAATGCCCAAGCAAATAAATTGTTAGTGTGTAATGGAAAGGCATGGCAGTAAAAAAAAATTATAGCTAGAACAAGAGAGTCAAAAGAGTTCTCAGTAAATCAAACCTTTTTCACACTATTCTTAATCATAACCAACAAAAATGATATGATAGCACTCTGAATAATCGAAGGTGATTATCACCAAGTATATTTGGAGCTACCTATGATCGAGCCAACTCTCGCTATTTTAAATAGATACAAACGTTTTTTTCCGTTTGTATCCCTCTTTTTGGTAATACTTATTCATTTATATCTCACTGGTGTTTTTACTTTTCCTTTGATTTTGAATCCTCATAAAATTTTTGTGGGTGGCCTAGGCGGGGATAAATATCAATTTATATGGGGATTTTGGTGGTATAAACATGCCTTAACAGAGATCTTCACCAATCCCTTATTCACCCATCTCCAATATTACCCAGACGGCGTTTCACTGGCCTATCATGATATGAGTTACTTTTGGACTTTACTATCAGTCCCGTTACAGGCCTTCATGCATCCAACTCTCATTTTTAATCTCTTTTTATTAGTTTCCATATTTTTGAACGGGATGTGCTTTTATAAGCTAGCTCTGGAGATATCTCAGAATAAAATGGGCTCTCTTTTTGGTAGTATATTATTTGCCTATTGCCCCTATTTTATTGGTCGATTTCGAGTGGGACATATTGTCTATTTCTATTAGAATTGTGGAGGTCCCAAAAGAATGTTGCCAAATTCAATCCCCATAAAATGGCTTTATATTTTTGCTTCACCTCTTTAATAACTTTTTATTATGGCACTGCCTTAGTTTTTATTTCCTTGACGGTTTTATGTTTCCTACTTTGGAAAAATAGAAAAAGCAATCTAAGAAATTGGTTTAAGAATTTTCTACAAGGAGCTAGGAAGCCTGTTTTTATAACTTTAGTGTTGCTTGGTCCTATTACTAGCATCATGTTTTACCAAAAGTATTTTGGACCCTTTAACAAAGCGGCTCAATCTTGGAAATCATTACAAACTAGCTCGGTGGATCTCATAGCACACTTTATTCCCGATCATACTGTGGCTAGAGCCTCTTTATGGGATCGCAGCCGCATCAATATTGATAAAGCTTATTGGTACAAAAAGAATTTGGCTGGTTCCTATTATGAAAAGTCTGTCTATGCAGGAATCCTCTCATGGCTAACTCTCCTTGTCGCTCTTTTATTCAGCCCGCTTCGAAAGAGGACATGGCCTTTTATTATATTATTCTTTTTCTTCTTTATTTTTAGTTTGGGTCCGACTCTATTTGTCTATGGCAAACCTTATTTAACAGGACTACTTCCAGCCAGAATGCTGGCTTATATTCCCCTGGCAAATGTAATTAGAGGGGTCAGTCGATTTTCCTATTTCATGCCTTTAGCAGCTGGAATCATTTTCGCATTGGGATTAACTCTCATCCCCTCAAAGTTTAGATTTGCTGGACCCGTATTAGCACTTATCGCAATTACAGTCACCTTATGGGAATTCCTACCAGGTAAACCTTTAACAGGTAACATTAGCAGATTCAACTCACCTTATTATGAAAAGGTCCTAGAGGAAAAAGGAGATTACGGAATTATGAACGTTCCTTTAGACTACCATGGAGCTAAAGGCGGTGCTGATATTTATTTATACACTCAAGTTTATCATCAAAAGCCGATGCTAGGAGGCATGGTCTCTCGTGAGCCTCCATCAGTGCTAAAACGATGGAAAGAATCCCCCTTAATCCAAGCTTTTTATCATGCAGATTATGGTAATCGGCGCATTAAATTTGATCCCACTGTCATGAATGACTTTCTTCCAACACTAAAAAAGCTCAAAGTCAAATATGTTATTCTTCATAAGGTAAAACTGCATGGGGACGACCTATCAAAATTGAGCTCAGCCATTGAACAAAAAGTAGGATCACCCTCTCATCAGGATAAAGAGATCGTGGTATTTACTATACCTATCTAGTGTTGATGTTTTAAAGATAATTTAGGTACCTTGATTATGAATGAAAAGCTAAAAGGTCAATTCTTAAAACCGTTTAAAATAGTTAGAATAAAGTTTTTAATTTGGCCCCTATTGCTCCTGCTACTTGTTTTTCTTAATCTCGCTTATGTAGGAACTCAATCCATTCTTTCTCTAGACAATTTAAAGATCATAAAAGTTCACAATATCTCGAGCTACCAAACGATCAATAATGGAAAAGGATTAGGTCTCACTATTCCTGCTAACAAAATAGCTTCTGTTTTTATTGAGTTTAAAAGAGAGTTTAAGCATACCAAGAAACTCACCCTTTTCATGGATGAAAAATCCATTATTCCAAATTCTTCTACTGCCGACATCAAGTCTCTCTTAGCCTACGCAGGGTTTACTAATCGCCTATCAAAGCTATTCCCCCCTAGCTTAAAACCGTATTCTCAAGAAAAGCAAATATCCTTCCCTCTCTTTAGGAAAAAGTACATCTCATTAGAACTTAAATTTAGAACGGGACCCAAAGGAGGGCGAGTACGGATAGATCGAATGATGCTTTCTAATTATGGATTTTTCGAAAGTCTAAAGTTAAAAGAACTCTATCGTTTTCCCCTCATTTTAATAATGGGCATTTTAATTTTCTTTCCCGGTCTCATTTTATTTAGCCTATCCCCTGCCAAAAACAACCAATTGCTTATCTATCTATTTCCTCTATCAATTGTTTTTTACATCATCCTCTATCTCCAATTCGAACTCCTCCGCCGGCTGAACCTGCAGAATGATTTCTCCATATTGATAGTCTCTCTTTTTAGTTTTTTTGTTCCTATCTATCTCTTGTTCAGAAAAAGACAACAAAAGAGGGTATCGCAATTGATTAATACCTATAAATCCCCCCTCCTCATAGTATTGATGTGGGCACTATTTTTAGGTTTTTATATAAGCAGTCATCTGGAAGAGCCTATTCGCAACTTAGTTTACAAAGAAATATCAGGGGCAAAAACCTACGAACAATTGGTCTCTCATGACAATCTATTTCAGTATATAAATGGGAAATCAATTGCTAACCAACTTCCATTTAATCATTATTATAAAAGTAATTGGTTTTGGTCGGTGGTAGACCGAGAGATACTACCAGGGGTACTTTACTCCAACTTAAAGCTCCTCATGAGTGTTTGTTCCAGCTATATAGGAAATTCATTCTGGTTCTACACCATGGTAGGAATCTTTTTTAATCTGTCAATTTTCTTTCCACTTTTTTTATTTTTTAAAAGGTATCTCACTTCTACAAGCTCTTTTGTATTGTTTATTATCCTTTTGTATCTCAACTCTCATCATTTTGTTATGACCTACTACACCTGGTATAAAGTGGCAGGGGCCTCTTTATTCCTTTCGGGTATCTATATTTTAATAAAGGAGAACAGATCTCCTCTTACCTGGATTAGTTCTGGTATCATATTAGGATTAGCAAGTAATATGCATACAAGTATGGCCCTGGGTTTGGTCCTGTTCTTTCCTTGGCTCCTTTATAAACTATACATACAAACATCGCTTAAAAGAAAACTCTTACTATACCCTGCCCTCTTTATCGGCTTTTTTACCCTAGTAAACAGCCCCTGGTTTATCATTAAAAAGGTTAACTTTAAGAATAAACAAACTCTCATCAGATTGAATTACTTAGGTGAAGTTCCTTTTAAAAATGGATTAAAAGACACCTTTTTAAGTTTCATTGATCGATATACTGCAAATCAGCAGTTCACCAAGCGCTTTAC
>CAYFLR010000025.1:70661-78845 GCA_964343805.1 uncultured bacterium
AAATACATTTCGGATCTATATTTTTGATAAAATAGCCAAGACATTCTCTCAAAACTTTTTCTTGGGCTTGAGATATTGGAATCAAATTGAATTGCTCTATATCTCTGCGACCTATTATCCAATAATACTTTTTTTATTACTCATTTTAATCTTGCAAATAAAAAAGAACCCACTTCATCAACTGAAAAGAATTCCCCCCTTAAAAGTGGAGCTACTTCAAATCATGCTCATCTGTGTACTCACCCATCTGCTCTTAATACTATTGGCCTTTGGGCAGTATCCCCCAGATGTCAATTATTCTCAACCTTACCCCATCATCTATCTTATTTCAGCTTCGTTCTTTATTTTACTTCTTGATTCGCCGAAAGGGATTCGGTTTCTTTACTATCTCTACGCCGCTTTTACTTTTTTTCGTTTGCTGATATGAAACTATACAGACTGGCTAAACTCTGGCACCCACTCTAATAATATAAGAGTCACATCATCTTTTAAATTATCACTTCCCATATGTTCTTCAGCTTTGTCAAGAATAGCAGTATGAAGACTGTCAATATCAGAGCCATCCTCGATCATCTTTTTGATGATCATACTATTTAAAGGTTTATTTCCTTCTTTATAGTTTTCGATCAACCCATCAGAGTATAGGCAGATACGATCCCCCTCCTCTAATTGAAAAGATTTAATAGACCACCCAGCTTTCTCTGGCTCGTCAAGAGACTTGACACTTTTACTTCCGAGAATAAAGCTGCGATTAAAAATACCTTGCACCTTTTTCTCCTCTTTTTGGTACCAGTTAAGAGGAAGGTGACCAGCATTAAGATATTCCAACATTCCCGTTTTTAGATTAAGGGAGAGAATACATAATGACATATCTTTCCTATTTGCATTTTGAAATGAGTGATGAAGAGCTTGTACAATTGAATGCAAATGGCTTTGACCTGAAAGTTTTTGAGATTCTTTATGGTATTCACTGGTTAAAATACTACCAAAAGCTACTCCGGTCATTAAAGCAGCAGGGATTCCATGCCCTGTTACATCTCCCAAGAAAATATCTAGGATATCTTTATCTTCATGATAGTAGTAGTGATACCAATCCCCTCCTGTTTTATCAGCCATCAAACAGCTGACCTTCATGTTTAAATTGGGAAGGGGGATTTTTTTTGGAAAAAAGGATTCTTGCACCATTTTGGCCGCATCCATATCCGTTTCCATTTTCGCCCTGACTCGCATTTGTTCAATATACCCAATATTACTTAGGGAGAGACCTAAAGAGTAACTGATGGTATCCACAAACTCCTTATCTTCGGCCACCAATTGGTGGATCGAGTTGGAGGGAAAATTTAAATATCCCATTTCATCATTTCCCCAAGCTACCGGGACGATCAGCTTATTATCAGTAACAATACTCTCAACTGGGGAGAGTTCTTCTAATTTGGAGAGTATATCCTCTTTTCTCTCTGGTTCTCCTTTTAAGATATAGGTGCTATAACCCTTATTATCTTTAGAATAGAATATGACACTTGATTCCTGTAAAGAAGGGAGCTCGTTGGTTAATACATTGGCAGCTTCTTTAGCCACCTCAATCCTTTCATGTTTAACCGCCATATCTTTAGTACAATTGAATATGAGGTTCAAACGTCTGTGCGCCTTAGCCAGCTTCTCAGCCAGTCCTAACATCTCACTTTGTTTTATAATCCGAGTTAATCCTACTAGTTGCTCTTTAAATATAAGTAAGGGGCTATAAAAATCCCGATCAATTTCGCCCAAAACATAAACTTGTAGATAGTATTGATCTTTATCTTCCATACGTTGAACACTAAATTTACCGAGCAACATGGACCATTTATCTTCACCAAATTGGATTGGTAGTTTATCGGTCTGTAACTGACTATCCATCACATCAAAGTCTCTTAAAAACTTCTTATGAGCCTCTTCAATTTGCTGCCATTGATTTTGATTAAGATTAACTGAGTTAGATGATAGAAAGTTATCTTCATTGTTGGCAGTGAGAATCAAACCAAAGCCATTTTCAGGATAGAGATTATGCAACTGGCTAAGTACATACTTATAAATATCATCTAGGGTTTTGTAATGATGCATCTTCGCAGCGATATTCATAAAGGAGTCCATAAAATGATTTTTTCTAGCCTCCCTCTGTTTTAAAACTCTGAGTTGCTGATAAGTATCTTCAAAAAAAGAGATGATTATTTTGGTGATAAAAACTAGAAAGTAACTCACCAAGTGAGCTTGCAAGCTTAACTTTAGCGTCTCTATAGTTCCTTGGCCTAAATAGAAATAAATAGCAGAAGCTATGACAGCGCCCAGAGGATAACCAATAGCACAGTATTTAACCTTGGAAAAAACCCCCAGCAAGAGAGCGGAAAAAACCAAAGATGAAAACCAATAAGTATTCACATTGTTGATAAGTAAAAAATAGGTAAAAGCGAGAGGAAATACCACCTGGAGGGATATTTCAAAGAGCAATACATGCCCTTTTTTCCAAACTGTTTTACGAGGAATAATTAACCAAGATAGAAAGAGAAATGCACACACCGTCCTTAATAACAAATTCTCTTGATAAGAAGTAAATTGTCCCAATAGATAGTAGAAGAGATAATGACCCAAAAACCCCACCAGGGCTAATAACTTAATAACCGGCTGGACTAGGATGTAAGAACTTTTGCTAGCAGGCATAGACCGTCCTTGTAGACATTGAAACGTTAAAAACCCTCTCTATTTATCCCTAACCAACTATAGAAATCCTTCAATTCATTGAAAGCGAAAGTCCCCTCTACATTGGGAGGAGCCCCTCGACCTCCAACCAAGATTTGAACTTTAGCTGGAAGGTTCTGACGAAGCCAAAGGAGCTGCTTTTTATTTTGCTCTTTATTGGAAAAATGAGACATGCTGAGGCAAACGGTCTTGGATTTACTTTGTTTAGTAGCGGCTAATATATCTTCTAAGGGAGTGGAACTTCCCAGCATAATCAATCGATGTCCACTATGGGCTAATATAACCGCACACAGATCTAAACCGAAGGAGTGATTTTCATCAGGTAAACAAGCAAGAAGGGTGAGAGGGCCTTGGGGATTTCGATCTAAACTCTTCCACTTTTGAGTCAAGAAAGCATGCAGCAGCTCTGAAAAGAAATGTTCGTGCGCCACCATGATCTCTTTTAAGGACCAGGCTTCTCCCACTTTGTCCAAGATAGAGGGAACAAAGTGGATCACAAAACCAACAGGGCCTAAAGCTTGCCACTCTTTGTCAAATAGACTTTCCAACTCTTCGGATTTCCATCCTTTTATCAGTTGGATAATGAGATTGATTTGCGTGTTCATGGGGTTTTGAGATTCTATAGTCCGGTCTTTAAGTAGTTTTTTTAGCTCCTCAAATTTTAACGGAACCACTTTGCTCGGTTTAAACCCAGCACCTAATGCCGTTTTAACCAGTTGCAAACGGTTGAGTTCTTCTTCTGGGTATCTACGGTGCCCCGAATCTCGCTTAATGGAGTAGGGAGCCCCATATCTTCTCTCCCATATTCGTAAATTGTGGACACTTATCCCCAGAATACTAGATAAGTCTCCGATACTATATAACTTTTCTTTTTTCATAATATACCACCTATCCCCCTACTATAACGCAGTAAAAAATTTTTGTCTAATAATATTCATAACAAATAATTTTTTTGTATAAATTTTATTTAGACAATGTTATAATAGATATAGACAGTCAGAAAGCAACAAAGCTTTTTAATTTTTCAAAGGAGACCTCATGTTAAATCAAATTAAATATCTTACACTTTTAGCAGTATTTTTTACCTCTTCTCTCTGGGCAAACCCAGCTAGTGAAAGCCCTAATGTTTCTATAAGGTTAGAATCAGGTTTTCTCTCCGTTTTAGATCACACTCTACAGCTCAGCAAAGACAACACCAACTTTGACTATGTAAAACACGGGTCACAGGACAATCTCTACAGTCTTCAAAGATTTACCGGCATCGTTGAAATGTCACCCTCATCTAAATTATTACTTGTTTATCAACCCATCGAGGTGGTTTCCAAAAATCGCTTGCAAAGAGATCTCAAAGTGGAAAATGTGACCTTTAAAAAAGGAACACCTATGCGCTACCGTTACAGTTTTCCCTACTATAGAGGCACCTATCTATGGAACCTAGTCAATGATTCCAAAATGCAGTTATGGGGTGGATTTGGCTTGCAGCTTCGCAATGCCAACATCGAATATGAAGCCCTGGATGGAAGCATGGTGGTTTCCACACGCGATGTGGGCCCTGTTCCTCTCTTTTCTCTTCATGGTCAATATAACTTGGGCAAGAAATCTTCTATTCAGTTTGAAATGGAAGGAAACTATGCCAATTTCGCCTACCTTAACGGAGATGATGAAAGTAAGGTCAAAGGAGCCATCTTAGATGCGGCAATAGCTTGGACCCGCAATGTAAATGAAAAATGGGATTCTTTCATCCGCATCAGATATGTAGGCGGTGGAGCAGAAGGTTCCAGCGATAATCCTGACACTTTAACCGGAGATGGTTATGCCAGCAATTGGATCGATTTACTTTCGGTCACTGCCGGGGTAGAAACCAATCTTCTCGCTTGGTAAGGGATTTGGAAATGAATATCTTTGTATTAGATCAAAATCCGGTTCAAGCAGCAAAGATGCAATGTGATAAACATGTAGTGAAAATGCCTCTGGAAACAGCTCAACTGCTTTGCAATGCTTACCCCAAAGGGGAAGCGCCCTACAGGCAAACCCATTTTAATCACCCTTGCTCTATTTGGGCTAGAGAAAGTAGAGAAAACTACCTCTGGCTCATTGAGCATGGGCTAGCCCTCTGCGCTGAATATACACATAGGTATGGAAAAACTCATAAGTCGCAGGAGGTCATTCTATGGTGCAAAGACAATATATCCAAATTGCATTTCAGCAAAGAGACAAGAAGCCGCTTCACATTATGCTTTGATAAAAAATTCCAAATTGGCAATGCTATCGACAGCTATCGGAATTATTATAAAATAGAGAAACGCCGCATTGCCAAATGGGAAAAAAATCGAAAGCCACCTGCGTGGTATTAGTTTAATAACAAGCTGGCCAAAGGGAACGATCCTGCTTTAACCATCCTTCATCTGGCTGCCATTTAACACCTAAAGAGGGTTCATTAGGTACAAACATGCAGATATTTTCATGGGTGAAAGGGTAGTATTGATAATAAGAATAACTCGATTCATCCACCGTCCACAGAGGGTGATCATTGTATATGTCGTAGGCCGTTTTGGATTCTGATGTGGGATAGGAAGAAAGCTCTTCATGGCTATACTCTCTAATTGTTTTATCAACTCCCAAAAACCTTAACAGTCGATCCAGATCAAAGTATCCAAACTCGCTCAGATAGCTTTGCAGATTTTCCTCCACAAATCCTCTATTCTCATAAAGAACCCGGACAAACACCAATGAGTTGGAACTATTCCACCCACATAAGGCACTCGATCGATAGCCATCTAAAGGCCAAGGAAATAGAGGGTGGATCACCTCATTCCATAGGGACACGAAAAAATCCGCTCTTCGCCAAACCTGAGGATCCAGGGCTGGGGTATCAAGGCTTTGCAAAATAGGTTTTAAAAGCTGAACACTTTCTACAATTGTATTTATCCTTTTTCGATTATTACAACTGGAAGGAGACTGAGCGAGAGTTTTCAATTTGTTGTGAAGTATTTCCAAATACTCCTTAATCAGGGCCGAACCATCCACTTGATAGTGTCGCAATTGACGAGTGAATTCATTAATAAAAAGAGAACGGCGATCCTTCTGATCCCATCCCTCCTGATCATAATCAGCTTGATAAATGGCATCTCCCGGTTGAACCTTATTGATCCAAATCGTTGAACCATCATAAGCTCGCCCCGGCTCTGTCCACTTCCATCTTTTTAATCCTGCGCCCTTTTGATTATTAAAAGGAGAGGCAATCAAATAAGCTAATGATTTTCGTTCATGATAAGAGTATCCATCTAGAAAAGGAGCCTTGCTGTAATCCACCTTGGCAATGCTTAAACTATGACCTCCTCTGCCAAATTCCGCTTCAATAAAGATATCTCCCCCTCGCACAACTCTGGGGTCAATATCATACACATCACCGGATGCCCCGCCCAAAGTACTTGAAAAAGAGACAACGCCAAAATTATTGGCCATATCCCAGATAAAAGCACTGAGACGATCAAAAGAACTTCCATACCGATAATAGCTTTTGCGAATTTTGCTTTCACTGTCTCTATTAAAATTACTAGCTTCACGAAAGCCAAAATGTCCAATAAACCACCAAGATTGAGTCTGAGCTGAATAGGCTTTCATCATAAAAGGGAGACCATGCTCTCTGGCAAATAGAATGCGAAACAAAATTACATTGTCAGCGCAATCCACATGAAAAGGTTTACTGAGTCTTTTTAGCTCTGTCACTCGCTTTTCAATGGCTTCAATATGATCTTGATACATTAAGGTGACTCCATCGTCAGTCACCGGCAACATCTCTACCAGCCAATCACGGTATTTAGATTCATATTCCTCATTCCATCTTTCAGTAGCAGTCCATACATTTTCAATAGCAGCCGTATTGAGTCCTACCGCACGTTCCTCAAAGGCTCCTAATGATGACAAAGGAATAAGAATTAAAATAAGCTTCATTATATTTATATTTTTCAAGAAATCCTCCATATTATCTATTTTTTTAATAAATATTTAAAGAACTCAGAATATATATAAATAAAATTTTCTTATTGCAAGTGATTTAGTTAGAAGCACTACACTCTTTGGAAATATTGTTTCCGGCAGGAAATTGATGAGTGAGGACGAGCTCCCGCCCCTCTTTAGTAAAAGCAAACTCATTATCATCATTATGATAGATGTTCTTTTTAAATCCTCCTGGGATCCAAGGCCGATTTAAAAGATGCCGTGCATAGGCATTCTCAAAGCACCAGGTCAGTGGAGTCTCATCCTCTCCTTGATGTTCGGCTAGGCAGGTTTGATAAAGATTAGCACCTATTGAATGAGGTTCTAAGCACTGAAGAGCAATCTCCACCCCACTCCAAAACCGGTTCTCACAAGTGGTAAAGCGAGAGGTTTTCTGAGCACATGCAGAATACTCCGAGGTAAAAGGAGTGGGCCAAGCTGCGGGCTTACATCCCCCTGTTTCAGTTTCGTGGACATACCCCTCTAGACACTCATTTGCAGTTAGGTCACGCTTTATATACATCCGATAGAGATGAGCTAAACCATAGATTTCGTCTCGCCCAATATAAGGAACATCGTAGGAATCATTCATGAGCGAGGTGGGTTGATTACCAAAGCGTTTCGGATTATCGGTTATGGATACATTATGAGGAGATTCCACATTGTCAACGATATAGGTATCACTGAGGCCAAAAGCATGTCCGAGTTCGTGTAAGTAGGTACCCATAGAAAAGAGATTGTGAAGAAACTCCACCGGCTGTTTATATGAGTCCTTTTTACCAACCATGAGAGTTATTAATGGAGTGGATTCCCCCTCTTCACCGAACACCCTAAAATTGCTCCTGCCAAATTGACAGAGAAAACGGACCTTGAGAGGAGCAAAAAGGACCTCAGAATACACATGACTGGCAATAACTTCATTGGTGATGGGGACATCAAACTCTACTAAGCCGATTTTTTCGGCTAGTCGCAAACTATCAAGCCACTCATAAATACCATCTTCGACAAATTTTCTAGTAGCAGCATCTTCAGCTATTTTTAAATGGGGATCATCAGGAAAATCGCACTCTTTAGCTTCAATAAATACCTTAATGGGCTCTCCAATTTTATTAATCAGATAGCTATTTAGATGGTGCCCCACCTGCTCATAGCGCACATCCTTCTGAGAGGGTACATATTTGACATCTGAGTCACCTGTCTTTCTTTTTCGACAGCCCAGCATGAGACTTTGCAATACTGTGAGAAGGATGAGGTAGTACAAAAGGGTCTTCATGGTCATCTCCTAAGATATTAGTCCTATTTACTTATCGGTTCTGAGCGAATTTTTATGATTACTTTTTAGGGTTTTTGATCCCAATCTATATCCCACTAATTTTTTTGATAAATTCACGGGCGGCGATCCGTCGGGCGGCGATCCGTCGGGCGGCGTTCCGTCGGGCGGCGTTCCGTCGG
>CAYFLR010000026.1:0-16861 GCA_964343805.1 uncultured bacterium
ACTTGCTCTTGATCTTGCTCTTGAACTTGCTCTTGGCTAGTTTTTTCTTCTTGAACTTGCTCTTGATCTTGCTCTTGCTCTTGTTTTTGAGCTTGCTCTTGCTCTTGATCTTGTTCTTGAACTTGCTCTTGGCTAGTTTTTTCTTCTTGAACTTGCTCTTGATCTTGCTCTTGCTCTTGCTTTTGAACTTGCTCTTGATCTTGGTTTTGATCTTGAGCTTGTTGTTGGTTAGCGCCAGCATAAAGGTTCATAGAAAGGGCTAGTCCGGCTATAAGTGCTACTAATGTTTTCATTTTATTCCTCCGAATATTAATTTAAAAAAACGACCTACAATTGGCATATGTAGAAGGCTTTTGCCTTTAGTCTGGTTCGGTAAGACATTACCGAGGTGATTAGCTAGGTACCATGAAAAGTTTTAAATTGTCAAGAAAAAATTAGGAAAAAAATAAAAAATAATTTTAAATTCAATGATTACAACAATATAAAAGTTATAAAATAAATGCTCATTCTCTGCTTTAAAAGATTGCTTTTTGTCAATTTTTATATAGAATCACCCTGTTTAAATGAACAGGGGGATATCCATGGATAAGTTTATAGAAGAATTAGTAAGAGTAATTGGTATATGGCCACCAGCAGCCATGTGGAAAATACATCAAGTAGCAATGTATACGCGTACTGATATGGAAGAGTTATGTGAACTTTACGGTTCCTTCAAAGGAGAAGAGGTCAATAAACACTCTCGGTTGAGTAAAGACGATGGAATTGCTTTTCTTGAGTACTGCCAGGAAAAGGAAAAGAAGGGTATTGCTGCCGTAAGACTTGAAGATCAAGAGAAGCAAGAAGATGCATTAAATCGTGCAGAAGGATTTCTTTCTAAAATTAAGGAATTGAAAGAGAGTGGAAGTAAAAATGAAGCCATCAATTCCTATTATTATATGATCGGTGAAATTGGTGCTAATTATCCAAAGGTCTCTGATGTGGTTGGCTGGTACTCTGATGTGAATGATATGATATTCGAGCTCAATGGGAAACCTCAGGAGGTTGCTCAGAATGTCCTTAAATCAGTTAACTTACTTTATCAGGATAAAAAACTTGATGATATAAAAGATCTGTTTGATCAATATAAAGATAAATTGCCTGAGGAAACAGTTAAATACCTTCTCGATGAAATAGAAAAGACGCTTAAAACTAAAGAATTTACCTCTCACTTTCCCAAGGTTTGATCTTATTTCAAAAATGATTTACTATACAAAATAGACACTTAGATCCAGATTAAAACTTAACCCAGGTAAGAAGGCTTACCACTGGGGGGAGCGTGGTTACAGATTTGAAAGCTGTTCTATTTTGTTTATTAGTGTTCTTATTCTTTAATTCCCTTATAATGGCTTCATTTAGACAATTACCTGTCTATGGTTCCTCTTTGTCTCATGTCTTAAAGTCACCAGATGATAGTTCCCTATTTGCTCTAAGTGCAAACCAGACCATCTATAGATCGCTCGATAATGGAGATACTTGGAAGGAGTATTACGGCAGCCTTAATAAGATCAATGATATGATTTTAATGTCAGATGAGGATGCTAATCGAAGTGTATTACTTTATATAGAGCGGGGAGTTGTCTATCGTACATTTTTAAGTGAAAAACTTATGACACCCACCTTAACTTTACCTTGTCGCGGTAAGAGCGGGGAGTGTACCTACCGGTTTATAAATCATGCTAGCCCAGATATGCTTTACGTAGAAGTTTTTAATGAGGCCACCCCTTTAGAGAACCGGGTCTATTTTTCTAAGAACATGGGGGAAACATGGCAGATTAAAGAGCGTGTTTCCAAATCCAACATTGCCATTGCTAAATCTGGAGAGACTTGGTGGTCTGATCTCTATAAAAGTAGAGATGAAGGGGAAACCTGGTCGTTAATTTCGTCTAAAATACCTTCATTTTCAAAAGGAAAAGTAAAAAAGATTCTTCCCATTTCAGCAGATGAGGATTCTATTTTTATTTGGTTGGATCGAATCTACAGTTACCAACTGGGAGGTAAACTAGTTGATATTGGTATGATGGAGGCTGTTCATGATTTCATAGCTGATCCAAAAGGAAAGCTATGGATTTTGAGTACTACAGGTAAGTTGTATAGTTATGATAATGGAAATGATAGCCATCCTGTTTTGCGGGTAGAAAACTGGACTGCCACCAATATGGATCGATTGAAATTGTCAATGGATGGTGAGCATATCTGGGTTGGAGACCATCGATTACTCATTGATGAATCCCTGGAACAAAAAAATGTAGGCATTAAGGAGATTGATCTTATTCATTACACCTGTCTAAGTGAGCGTTGTGAAAACCTGCTGGTGGCAAGTAAGAGTCAGATCTTTAGAAGCCAAAATCAAGGTGTTGACTGGGAATTAGTATATACTGCTAATCGTAATGAAAAGATAATAGATTTAGAAGGGCATCAAACAGGGGCTTTAGCTCTAGTTGGACAAGGGTCGATTCAAAGGATTGTTGCCAGTGGCAATGGGAGTAGTTGGCAAGAAACATCCCTACTAGAAAATGTCGAAATAGTAGAAAATGGGCTAGTGCAAAAAGTTATTTCTCCTAAAGGTAAAAATGGATTTAGTCAGCCTGACCCCAGTTTAATATTAGTAAAGGAAGATACTGCTCAAATAACAATGGATGAGGGTAAAACCTGGAAGTCTATTGTAATGCCAGATAGTGGTAAAATTCAATTTTTAAGATTTCACCCTCTCAACTCAGGTGAGCTTTATATAGGAACTTTAGGTGAAGACAGGGAGGATGAAACCATTGGTGGAGTCTATACCAGTTTAGACTTAGGAGAAACTTGGACTAGAAATGATTTACTTTCCTATCAATCAGCATGTCAGATCTATTTTCATCAATACAATGCGGATATTTTCTTTCTATTAGCCAGAAAAAAGAATGGTCCTATTTCTAGCTGTTTTGGAGATTTGATTATGACCCAAGATAGAGGAGATAGATGGAAAAAAACAGCTATCAAAGATCAAATTAAAATTGTGTCTAGCAGTATTCAATATCGAGACGATTTTTTTCTTACCACTACAGACAATCGAATTATTGTCCTTCCTTCTACCATGAATATGGCCCAACATTTAAATAATCGATTAAGTTATAATTTTACAATTAATTACTTCATCCCAAATGTTAAAATTGCAGGATCGGATAATGGCTTGAAACTTCTAGTGAGGGAAGATGCCGTGGTGGAACCGATGGATCTGTCTTCTTTGATTTTAGAGGAAAAGGTTGAGGAAAATTCTGCTATAGTTCCAGAGGAAAAAACTGTGGAGCCGAGTGCTAAAGAAAAAAATATACCTTCAGTAAATACATTTGGATGTCAAATTGGGTCACCAGTGTCTGGCTCCATTTTATTTTTGTTCCTATTACTCCCTTTACTTTTAAAATTATTACAAAAGGTGATTAAACATGAAGATGAACGCTAGGAGTTTAAACCATGTCCTCATTCAGCCCTTTAAGCAGATTAAAATAGGGGTCTATTTTATCGCTTGGAGTGTGGTTTTTATGGTGGCTGCCGGATTTATCTTTTTCCAAATAACCTATGAACAGCATGCCAACGTAATGAAAATTTTTAATGTAGTTGATTCAACTACTCGCTGGGATTTATTGGCCAATGATGTGGTGCTAAGTGGTCTTATAAAAGTTTCAGTGCTGTTGGTGGGATATACCATTTTAACTCTTTTACTTTCGATTTCTCTAACTCATAGGATCTACGGCCCTCTTGTATCAATTCATAAGTTTATTGATGAGCTGAGTGAAGGTCAGTATCAAAAAAGGGTTACCATTCGTAAAAAAGATGAACTTAAAATGTTGGCAGCGAAACTCAATTCGCTGGCAGAGAAACTAGAAAAAAAACACTCTCCGAACTCATCATCTGAATAGAGTTTAGCTGTTTTTATATTCCACTAAGAAGGGATAGATCTGTCCCTTTTTTAATCCAAATTTGGCTTTGAGAAAGTTTATAATTTCTTTGTTAGTGGCAGAGGGAATGGTTTTAATGACAAGTTCGATCTCTTTTGTGAGCTCTGTCTTCATATCGTCAGATAAGTCACTTTGAGTGTGCTTTTCTTGCCCGTTGTCTATATATAGTATACCAACGAATTCTCCTTTTGCTTTCACCTGCTCGCAGATCGTGTCCGGAGTGAATGATTTTAATGGAAGAGAAATTCTCTCTTCAAATTTCTTGGTTAATTCTCTAAAAAGCTCTAAATGAAGTTCTGGATTGCTTTCTAGTGCTAAGCTACACAACTCAGTGCAAACATTATGAACATTGTGAGGTGTGCAGAAGAAAATCAAGGTAGGAGTTTCTTGATTGGATATATATTTTTTTACTAATTTAATCCTTGCAGTGCGAGTGGCCGGTAGAAAACCAATAAAAGTGAATGTTTGAGTCGGCCGAGTTGAGAGAGAAATTGCTGCAGTGAGAGAAGAGGCTCCTGGAATTGTGACAGTGGGGATTTTTTCTTCAGATGCTTGTTTTACTAGGAGGTATCCAGGGTCATTGAGGCAGGGTGTTCCCGCATCACTGACAATGGCTACATGGAGATTCTTATCAAGGCAGTTTTTTATTAACTGGGAAGTAGCTTTTTGCTCATTAAAACTGTGGAGAGATTGGAGTGGGGTGTTTACTTGATAGCGATTGAGGAGCTTTTTAGTTTGTCTAGTGTCTTCGGCAGCTATCAAATCAACTTGTTTCAGTGTATCCAATGCTCTTTGGGTAATATCCTCTAAGTTTCCTATTGGGGTTGAAACCATGTAGAACTGAGGCGAATCAAAGGGCATGGGTTATTTCTTTACTTGGATGTACTGGTTGATAAGAGCGGCTGTCTCATGAAATTCATCACCTTTACGAAGCTCAATTCGGGTGATATTTTCCCCTTGAATCAGTCGTCGAAGTTGGTTGTTTATTGCATTAATAGGACCATACATTCTATGGGTCCATCTCAACGCTAAAAAGGTGGTAATGATGATAAAAAGGAGACAGATGAGTGCGAGAATCAAAATAGCCCAAATCTGTACTTGCTGGGCTTGAGTTTCGAGGGCGAGCACTGCTTCGGGTGGTAATTTTACTAACCGAATGAGGTTGTAAACAACCTTGTAATAGTCGCTTATGAAGTAGTAGAAGGCGGCAGCGCTACTAATTCCAAAAAGGACATTTAGTAACATCAAATAGAGGCCAATTTTAATTTGCTTAAAAGGTTCCACTAAGATGTTTTTTAATTTGCGATTATTCACTCAAGTATCTCCTGAAGTAGCAATTAAAGCTAGTAATCCAAGTTATAAATATTCTTTGGATTCGCAATCTATAAGCCATTATACTGCTTATACCTGGATATTTCATGAGAAATCGTAACATAAAGGAAGGAAATTTTATGAAATACTAAAATGGAGGGTAAAACCTAGGATGTCAAACAAATTGACTTTAGATTAAAAAAGCGGTTAAGTTGCCAGCTATGATTACAAAAAATAAAGAAAGTCTCATAAATCTGTTATTTGATACCAAGGCCCTGCAAGTAAGTGAAGCCTCGAAACCCTTCTGGTACACTTCAGGTATGGTGGGTCCTTATTATGTTAACACTCATTTTCTACTAAATGGTCAATCCATTGCGGAAGAGCTGCTGTCTATCATTGATCAAAATAAAGACAAGCCCATTGAGTGCTCCCATATAGTGACTCAATTTCTTTTGGAGCAGTATGAAAAGCCTGGTCTCTATAAAAAGGTCATTGATTTAGTCGTTGACCAACTTAAAACCTTAATGACGAATAAAGAGACTCCACTTAAGTTTATTTCAGGGGGAGAAAGAAGAGATTGGTATTTTTCTGTGGTGCCAGCCAAGTTGTTAGGGTTACCTCATCTTTACCTTTTTAAGAATCAACAGGCTATTTTTGGTCTCGGAGACGAATACAGTCACTGTAGTTTAGAGAGTTATACTCAAACAGTGAAAGGAGCTTACACAGTTCATATAGTGGATCTCATAACAAAAGCTTCCAGTTACTTTGATTACTGGATTCCTGCACTAGAAAAGCTTGATATTATGTTGAAGGACTCTATCACCATCATAAACCGGAATGAAAGTGGAAATCGATTGGAGAATGCCGGGTATAATGTTCATAGCTTGGCTACTATTGACCTTGCATTTTTTGAACGGGCCTGTTCGCAAGATTTAATTTCTAAGGAACAACATCAGTTGGTGAGTGATTATTTAAAAAATCCCTACATGTCTATGAAAGCTTTTATAAAAAGCCACCCTGGATTTATTGTGGATTCATACCAAGAAGGAGGTAAGCTTAGGACGAGGGTAGAGAAATTCTTTGAATTGAATCCCTATGATTTTTCTGAGGAGTTTATTCGAGATTTAAAAGCAAATTGCTATTCATCTGTAGAATGAGCAGGACTCTCTTTTGTTTTCTTTTCTTCTTCCCTGCGGGGGAAAAAACCACCGGGTAGCTTAAGAGCTACTTTTACTTCTTCATAAACTTGATCGAGTTGGGTGCGCTCTCTCAAAAACTTTTGATCACTATCCAATTTCTCAACTTGCTGAATCCATTTCATCAACTGTTCTTCAATCCGGTAAGGCTCTAGTGCCTCCAACTCATAGGTTTCTTTAGAGTTCAATGTACTCTTCAATTGGGAGATTTTAGAATTAAATTCTTTCTTTTTACGTTTATAGAAAGGGATAAAAACAGTAAAGAAAAAGATAGGAGTAATTGTTACAAGAAGTATTCCAGCCAATGAAAGACGGTTCTTCAGCCAGTTCCCATGCCCTACCTCTTTAAGGATCTTCATTATGAGGGTTTCTAAACCCAGTCCAATGCCTGATCTGTTTTCCGATTCTAACGAGAAGTCGGGAAGAGCTTCCTCTGCAGCCTTTTCTAGAGTGGATTGAGAGAAGTTTGCTGGGGGATTTGTACTGGTAAGATACTTAATCCCTTGATTGGTGGCAAAGATAACTACGTCATTTCCTCGGATAAGTTCTCTGTCCTTGATACTTGCAAGTAATAAAGCTAATTGCTCTTTTTGTTCAATTCTTAATATGAAGATTTTTAAATTTAGGTTATAACTCACTGAAAGAAGAGCTTTTTCTTTGAGGGTCAAGCGATCCACAATTGTAAGTGTGTTGGTGAAATCATGGATTACTTCTCCTTCAAGGTAGGTCTGTTCCACCAACTTAATAGTGTTTATAAGTTGATTCTCGCTATTTGTTTTATTATTAGCATGGAGACTCTTCATAAAGAGGAGTGGGATAAAAAAAAGAAAGATCAATAAATAGATTTGCTTCATCTTTATAATGTTAGAAAAAATTCCATTTTTGTGCAAGTTATCTAGAGAGTTAATGTATTTTTACTTTCCTTAAAAAATAATTTTATAAATAATAAAAATTATTTGACCTTCCCTTTAAGAATATGCTAAAAGTCGCTATTGGATAATCTTTGAGGTGTTTTGTGAGGCTCTGTTCGCTTAAAACTTTAATAGGATGCTTGGTAATTCTGCTTCAGATGGGTGGTGTACCTATCTATGCTAGCATGAATTGGCAATCCCTATCATCTAGCGTTCCTAGTGAGCCGATAGTTAATATCCTTAGTCAATCTAAAGACTCCATTATCATAGAGTTTCAACTCTTGGGGTTTTATAAGAAATTCGTAGAGATTGATGGAGAGGATCATTTGGTGTTTAAAATACCCGGCATGAAAGAGTTTGATCGTCAAGGGTACCCTCTACTCCCTTACACCAAAATTAACTTAGCTATTCATAATTATACCGTTCCTAAATTAGAGATACTTCAAAGTGAAGGTGCTTTTTATAAAGGCCCTAGGGTGATTCCTAGCAAAGGGCCAATTTATAATTTGGTTGATTTTAGAAGCAAGCCTCTCAGTTATGGAGATCCTTATACCAAAAAACAGCTGTTTCCTCTCAGTAAGGCGAGTCTATCCCCTGTATTTTCAATAAGAGGGCAGAAAGGAATCACACTAAGTATCAACCCGCTTCAATTTGACCCCCATAGAGGTGGGGTTGTAATTCACTCTAAGCTCACCTTGAAGATCTCAACCGCGGTAATTTCTCCTCATTACTCTATTAATGAAGGTTTACAAAAAGACATGGAGCTAATTTATTCTTCTGCCTTTAGTAACTATAAGCCTTATAAATGGTTGAACCGTTCTTTGAATTCTTCTTCCGAGATAGGGGGCATCGATAATATCAGTTTAGCCTATCATCATACCGTTGCCCCTGTAGAATTGCGAACTCTTAGCCGAAAAAAGGCAAATATTGAGACTCTACTGCTTATCGTCAAAGATGATTTAGTTCCCTTCCTTACCCCTTTTACAACTTGGAAAAAACAGCGTGGGTTTAATGTTATCACTATGCCAGTTTCTGAAATTGGGAATAATCAGAAGGCTATTAAGGGATATATTCAGGGTATTTATGATACCATTGGGTTGAAATTTGTAGTGCTGGTGGGTGATCATGATGGAGTTGCTACTCATAGGGGAACAGCTGGTAACGTGATGGGGGAAGAGGCGGATCCTCTCTATACTCTATTAGAAGGAGATGATTCTTATCCTGATATATTTATTTCGAGACTGTCAGTTAATAACCAAGAGGAATTAGAAAGTAGCTTAGCTCGACTCATCGCCTATGAAAAAAATCCTGAAGAGGGTGGCTTGTGGTATAAAAAGGCAACCCTTATAGCGAGTGCTGACCAAGGTTTTGCCTATGATAGGTCGGAGGCTTCTAACTATTTATTAAGTGATTTAGAGCGTGCAGAACAACTTTATCAAATGCTAATCTCTTCAACCTATAACTGGGTTGATCGTATTTATGGTGATGATGCAGATAAGGAAGAGGTTTTTAGTGTTTTAGATGAGGGAAGAGGGGTTCTTAGCTACACCGGGCATGGCCTCACCACCAATTGGGAAACAACTGAATTTGGTGTGAATGATATTGATAAACTTAACAATGGAGGCCGATGGCCCTTTATAGTCAGCGTGGGGTGTGTTAACGGCGATTTTGGGTATAGCTTTGGTGATGCGTTTGCTGAAAAGTGGTTAAAGTCGGGAACAAAAGAGAATCCTTTAGGGGCTGTGGCCATATTCGCTTCCTCCACCAATCAATCATGGATTCCACCCACCATTGGACAAAAAGAGATCTTTAAACAGATTTCAAAAAATCTGAGTCAATCCATTGGTGAAGTTTATACTGCAGGTTCTGTAGCTATTTTGAAAGATAATTCCTGGACTGCCAAGCAGACCTTTCAATCATGGCACATTTTTGGTGATGCATCTCTACAGATCAGGACTAAAACTCCCGAAAGCATTACGCTTCTAAAAGTTCCAAATGTTGTGTCATCTTCTTTTATGGTAGAAGCAGAAAAGGGTGTGAAAATAACTTTGATACAGGGAAACAAACTGCTAGGGGTTCTATCTGAAAGAAAAAATCCTTTTTTATCAAATCGTTCTTCTTATTATGAATATGTTTATCTTGATAGACTTAATACAGAAGATGTTATTTTAACCTTATCAGGTTTTAACAAAGTTCCAATTATTATCAAGTACAATTGGGACGCTGATGCCAATCAATTTAAAGCCGCTAATTATCAATCCTACCTAACATTTTGAGGTGACATGCCAATAAACAATACAAATGAGTTATGGAAGATATACACGGATGGGGCTTGTAAAGGTAATCCAGGAGTGGGAGGTTATGGCTATATATTGTCATATGGAGACCTTAATGTTGAAGGGAATGGTTGGTCTCAATCTACTACCAATAATCAAATGGAGCTCATGGCAGTCATAAAAGGTTTTGAACATTCTCAAGAGTTGCCAGAATTTTCTAATGTTAAAGAGGTAACTGTGGTGAGTGATTCGCAATATGTGACCAAAGGGATGTGTGAATGGTTACAGGGATGGCTAAGTAGAGGTTGGAGGTCTTCCAGCAACAAACCTGTCAAAAATAAAGAGCTTTGGCAAACTCTTCATCAATTAAGTAAACCATATAAGGTCACATGGGAATGGGTGCGCGGCCATGTGGGTCATCCCCAAAACGAAAGATGTGATGAATTAGCTAACGAAGCTATTAAAGCCTATTTTAAGTCTCTCGCTCAATAAGTTTTCTTTTTTCCCTAATTTTAATTCCATAATCTATAAAATTTATAAGCAAGTAAACAGTTTGTACAATATAGTCTAAACTGGTACAATCATTATACTAAAGGCATAACCAAATTGACATTTATGGGAATGAATGTTCTTCCTTAGTGAAGCCGTAGCTGGTTTTAATGAGGAGTGCTATACATTATGAAGAATTTATTGGATTTTGATTTCTCTTCTTTGCTTAATATTCTTGGCTCTAAGCATCTTATTGCTTTTATTATGACGCTACTTTTTTCCTATTTTGTTGCGAGTACAGGTGGTGCCTATATAGGGAGTCAGTTGATAAAGCCACAGAAGCGAGCCCGCCCCTCAGGAAGTGTTTCCGCTTCCTTTAAATTTAAAAATAAAACTTTTCAAGATAAAGTTATCTATGAAAGGAATATTTTCGACCCAGAAAAGCTGCCATTACCAGAGGACCTAGAGAGGCAAAAAGCAAAAGATGCTGCTAATGAAAAAGAAAAAGAAGAGACCCCTAAAGAAGTGGATTACTCTGTTGAGGCGGTGAAAAGTAATTTAAAATTTAGAGTGCTGGGAACCATATATGGGGGAAGTCCCACTAAGGGTATAGCTGTTGTTTCGGTAAAGGGAAAAAAGGATATTAATAGCTATATGGTGGGTGATGTTATTGGGAAAGTGGCGAAACTTGTTCAGGTTCTTAGAGAGAAAATCATCTTTGAACATAATGGACGACTCGAATATTTAATGGTGAAAAAGAAAACATTAAAAAGAAGAAGAAGGAAACGCCGGAAGAAAGGGTCTCCTCGTCCCAGAGTTTCAAGGGTAGAGCAAGTGGCTCCTGTGGCAGAAGCGAAAGAAGTTATAATCAAAGATGGATTTGAGCGAAGAGGAGGAGCTAGTAAAATCACCCAAGCTTTTAGGGATCGTTTCTTAAATGAAAAATTAGGGGAAACATTGCGGGCAGCCAAAGCCAGCCCAGTGGTGGAACGGGGTGGTATTGTGGGTTGGAAAATGACACGGATAAAACCCAATAGTATTTATAAGTTAATCGGTCTTAAGGAAAATGATATCATTTCAGAGATAAACGGAACTAAGTTGAATGACGCCGGTAAAGCGGTCAGTTTCTTAAATAGTTTACGAGATGAAAGTCACATTTCAATTAAAGTGCGGCGTGGCGGGAAACAGATGAGTTTAAGTATTGATTTACAGTAACTTGGGATAACCATGAATTGGTCTAAGCATATATTTTTTGCAAGTGCGACAGCAGTTGGTGGCTTTGTCTCAGCCAGCATATTAAATAGTGTTGTGGCCACTCATTTTATAATGCCCACCACTATGGTTAAAGGTCCGGTGAATAATAGAGTTATCAAACAGTATGATCAGGGAGCGACCGTGAGGCGTTTTGCTGAATCCATACTGATGCGAAATATTTTTGATTCTGAAAATAAACAGTTAAATGATCCAGAAGCAGAAGTAAAAGTAGAGCCAGAAGAAGAAAAACCCGCAGAGAGTGGTCCTTGTCGCAAATCAAAAGTTCCTATCAAATTGATTGGAACATTGGTGTTTCCTGGTTCTGATGCTTCCATCGCCTCGATTGTGGAAAAGGGTTTTAAAGATCCTGACAATTATCAAGTGGGAGAATATCTTTTTGATGAAGGAGAGATCCTCATTGTTGAGATAAAAAGAAATGTGATTGTACTTGATAATAATGGCAAGAAAGAATGTGTCTATAGCGATGAAAAAGGGAAAGAATTTGCGGAAAAAAGAATCATACGTAACACAGCTGCGGAGGAGTCTTCAGAGGAGTTTGGTGATTTAGTCATTATGGAACCAAACTACATTGATCAAGAGTTGGGTCCCGGCTTTGCCAACATTTTAAATAAGCAACGTTTGGTTCCTAATATTGATAAAACGGGTAAATCCAATGGATTTAAAATCTTCTCCATTCAGGCGGGTTCTTTATTTGCAAGAGCCGGCTTTAAAGATGGGGATATCATAACGGGGATAAATCAACATGATTTACAAGATCCTGCGCAAGGATTTAAACTATTTGAAACAATTAAAGATGAAAAAGAGATAACAATAAACTTCATCAGAAATGGAAATAAGAATCAAAGGTATATCAAAATTAAATAGGGGTTGTTTGTATGGATAGTCGAATTATTCTTTTAATAAGCTTCCTTTTTGGTTTTAGCTCTGTGTGGAGCGATAACTTGGAGGCTAAACCGAAGAATAAGGTTTCAAAAGTAAAAGGTGGAATCACGCCTTCTAAAAAAGGTGTCAGTGAAATGGTGCATATTGACTTTCCAGAACCCACCGACCTCAGAGACGTTATTAAAGCAGTCGCTCAGTGGACTGGCAGAAATGTGGTTTTAGGGCGAAATGTCACTGGAAAAGTTCAAATTATATCTCCCTCTGAAGTGACTAAAGAAGAGGCGTATGAAATTTTTCTATCTGCATTGAATGTGGCAGGTTATACCACCATTGAAGAGGGAAAAGTTTTAAAAATTCTTCATACTCGAAATGCCATGAAGGAAAATATTCGAACTTATAAAGGTCGATTTTTTCCTAAAACAGCTCAAGTTATTACTCGAGTTATTCCTCTTCAATATGTAGATGCTCTCGCTATTAAAAAAACCTTGGATCCCTTTGTAAATAGAGCTGAACTGGTAGTTTATGAGCCTACGAATACCATCATTTTATCTACCACCGGTCATAAAGTGGATCATGTTTTAGATGTGATTGGTCTACTTGATGTAAAGACTCAACAGCCAGTAGTGAAAATTGTACCTATTGAACATGCTGAAGCCAAAGATATTGTAGATAAGTTAAAACAAATTTTTATCAGCACTTCTAAGAAGAAAAATTCCAATAAAGCGGGATTTCTTATTTCTAAAATTATGTCGGATAATAGAACCAATTCGGTCATATTTTTAGGCAATCAAAGAGCATTTACTGAAGTTATGAAACTTATTAAAAAGTTAGATGTTCAGCTGGAAGATTCTCTCAATCAGTCTAAAATACATATCCATCCTTTGCAGTATGCCGATGCGGAAAAACTCTCTACCATCCTATCTAATTTAGCTTCTGGCAAATCTAGAAGTCGATCCCGATTTAGTGGTAGTAAGTCTAAAAAAGGAAGAAGTACGAATAAGGTGGCTTCCGTGGCCGACTTCGGTGATATGAAAATCACTGCCGAGCCCACCACTAACTCATTAATTGTAACCGGAAGTAAGGAAGCTTATACCTCCTTAAATACTATTATCAATAAAGTGGATGTGAGACGACCTCAAGTTTTTGTAGAAGCAGATATTCTAGATATTAACCTAGGTGACTCTTTAGGATTGGGAACCAGTATTATTGCTGGGGATCCTAAGTTAATGGGTAAAGATGGGGCGATGGCCGTCTATGGTTTTAATGCTAGTAAGTCTTTAGAATTTAGTAAATTGGGTTCCAATGATGCCTCAGGTACAGCTGCCACCGCTGCGAGCATGATGGGAGGAGGAGCCAGTAACATTGCATCCTTATTAAACTCCACAGTATTAGGTGTCTTAGGAGGAGAAAAAGTTCCCTTTATGGGAGGAGAAATTAGTACTCCTACTGCTCTTATTACCGCGCTTAAAACGGACTCAAATACAACAGTACTCTCCACTCCTTCGATTATGACTTCTGATAATGAGGAAGCCACTATTTCTGTTGGTAATAGGGTCTCTTTTATGAAGTTTTCCAGTATGACTGCAGAAGGAAGACCAGTGAATAGTAATGAGTTTGAAGATGTTTTACTCGAACTCACATTGAAACCAAAAATCAGTCAGAGTAATGCCATTTCCATGGTGCTGAATTTGAAAAATGATGAGCTTTCTAAAACCGTCAATGGTCAACCTTCTATCAATAAAAGAGCCACTAAAACTACTGTGACTGTTGATGATCATCAGACCATTGTTATTTCAGGATTGGTTAGGAATTTTGAGTCAGAGGGAAAACAGAAGATTCCTATTTTAGGTGACATTCCAATTTTAGGTTGGTTGTTCCGTCATACCAGTGTGGATCAGCAGCAGAGTTTTTTACTGGTATTTTTAACTCCTCATATTGTACGCGAACCCAAGGACCTTCAAGAGATCTACAAGAAAAAGGTGAAGGATCGTGATGAGTTCTTAGCTTCTGCCTTTGGAAAAGATTATTATGATACCCAAACATATAAGAATATGAATAGAGAGCCATTAAAGCCATATACTCCGTTAGAGCATAATAAAAAGAATGATCCTGCAAGAGGTAATAAAACTAAAAAAGTCAAAGAACCAACGACATATAATGAAGAAGATGAAATCTATATTCCAGCTGAATCATTTGATGCTGGTGGCGGTGGTGGAAGCTCATCTCAGGGCAAGTCGACGAAAGCCGTTGGCAACGATAAAGATGGTGATAAAGGGGGTACAGAGTGACAGAAAAGGATCCCAGTTTATTTGAATCAAGCGGGGATAAAGTTGTAAAACCTCAAAAGGATCGTAAGAATATTGGTGAGATTCTTGTAGATGAAGAAAAGATTAGCAAGCAACAGCTCACTGAAAGCCTTAAAGATCAGAAGGAGAAGGATAGCTCCCAAATGTTGGGAGAAATCTTGGTGGATAAAGACTATGTAACAGATACGGATTTGTCACGAGTGTTAGCAAAGCAACTGGATCTTCCTTTTTATGATAAACTGCCAGTAAATGATATTGATCCGCGTCTGATCATAGATATTCCTGTAAACTTTTGTAAACTCCACAGTTTACTGCCCATAGCTAAGGATGAGTTTTGCTGTACGGTGGCAACCCTCTTAATCTTTTTCCGATTGATGATTTACGCCTTTTACTGGGGTCAAATATCAATTTGGTGGTGGCTCCTAATGACATTATTTTAAACAGCATCAACCGAGTGTATGAAAGAAGTTCCGATTCAACTCAATCGGTGATTGAGGATTTAGAGGATGATATTTCAGATTTTGAAGATCTGGAAGACACCAAAGACCTTTTGGATGCAGATGATGATGAGGCTCCTATCATCCGCTTGGTTCATAGTTTGCTGTTTAAAGCGGTAAAAGACCGGGCCTCAGATATTCATGTGGAACCTTATGAAAAGGAATTAGTGGTTCGTTTTCGAATTGATGGACAGTTATACGATGTTCTTTCTCCTCCCAAACGTCATCACAATGCCATCGTTTCTCGTGTCAAAATTATGGGTAAGTTGAATATTGCTGAGAAACGAATTCCGCAAGATGGTCGTATTCCCATTCGTGCAGCGGGAAAGGATATCGATATTCGTATCAATATTATTCCTACTATTCATGGTGAAAGAGTAGTTATGCGTCTTTTGGATAATTCCAGCGGTCTTTTAGGACTGGATCAGATTGGAATTCCTGGCGATATGATGCAAGAAATTGATAAACTTATTAATAAAAAACACGGGATATTGTTGGTAACAGGTCCTACTGGTTCTGGTAAAACCACCACTCTTTATTCCATGTTAGCCAAGATAAATACCCCTGAGAAAAATATCATGACAGTGGAGGATCCGGTTGAAATCCAGTTGCCGGGAATTGCTCAGATTGCTGTTCATGAAAAGGTGGGTTTGACCTTTGCAGAGGGGCTTCGCTCAATTCTTCGTCAAGACCCCAACGTGATACTCATCGGTGAAATTAGGGACTCTGAAACTGGAAATATTGCGGTGCAAGCCTCTATGACGGGTCACTTAGTTTTTAGTACAGTTCACACCAACGATACTGCCAGTACAGTAGCTAGGATGATTGATTTGGGGATCGAACCCTATCAATTAACCTCGTCCTTGCTAGCTTCCCTAGCGGTTCGATTGTGTCGAACCCTGTGCAAGCACTGTAAGCAAAAGTACAAAATTAGTCCCATGGATATTAATCAATATGAATTGCCTGAAAGCTACTTAGGGAAATTAGCATTCCGACCTCATGGCTGCGAAAAATGTAATAATATTGGGTATATAGGGCAGACTGGTATTTATGAGCTCCTCAAAATTGATGATCCCCTTAAAGAAGTAATCCTGGAAACCCCAGATGCCAATGTCATTCGTAAAAGTGCTGTGAGCAGAGGAATGCTTTCTTTAAGAGAGCAGGGCTTTATGAAAGTATTAGAAGGCGTGACTTCTTTTGAAGAAGTGCTACTAAAAACACAGGTAGACAGCTAGAAATAGGAGTTAGCATTGGGTGTATATGTATACAAAGGAGTGAATGCTGCCACAGGTGATAACACTAAAGGGCAAATTGATGCTGACAGTATCAAAGATGCCAAAGGAAAGCTAAAGAAGCAGGGCTTTTTAGTGGTGGATATTCATGAACTCGCATCCCCTAAACAGAAGAGCAAAGGCGGGGGGATCAGCCTTTTTGACTCTGTTCCCATTTTAGATGTGGCGGTGATGACTCGCCAATTTGCTACCTTACAAAAAGCTGGAATTCCATTAGATGACTCATTAAAGGCTCTGTCTGATCAGGTGGAAAACGACAGATTGAGTATGGTATTAGCACAGGTGAAAGAATCGGTGAATGGAGGAGAGTCTCTATCAAAGGCAATGGGTGAGCATCCTAAAATATTCCCCCAACTATACACTAGTATGATTGATGCCGGAGAGAACTCCGGTGCTTTGGATTTAGTGCTGGAAAGATTATCTGACTTTACAGAAGGATCAGTTAAACTAAA
>CAYFLR010000026.1:16871-18544 GCA_964343805.1 uncultured bacterium
TAGTAAGTGCTATGATGTATCCTCTCATTATGATTTTGATTGCGGTGGGTATTATCATATTCCTGTTTGTAAATATTTTACCCAAAATCACCGGGATCCTTACTAGTTTTAATGTTCCCCTTCCTTTGGCCACTCGTTTTGTTATGTGGTTATCCCAGTTTATGCAAGAGAATTGGTTGATGATTGTGATCGGCACTTGTGCTTTTCTTTTCGTTTTTGACAGGTGGACTAGTACTAAAAAGGGTAAGAAGATTTGGCATCGGGTTTTGCTAAAGATTCCTGTTATTGGTGATGTGGTAAGGAAGGTGGCCATATCAAGGTTTACAAAAACGTTGAGTACCTTGATAGCTAGTGGTGTTCCAATTGTAAAAGCTCTGGATATTGTGAAAAACGTCGTCACCAATGTGGTTATCCAAGATGTTATAGTTAAAGCCAAAGAGTGGGTAGTGGAAGGTAAACCACTGGCTAAACCATTGATTGATAGCGGTGAGTTTCCTCCTCTGGTTACTCATATGATTCAAACAGGTGAAAAAACAGGTGATTTAGAGAATATGCTGATGCATGTTTCTGCTTCATATGACAATGAGGTTCAACATAAGATTTCATCCATGACCTCAATCTTAGAACCAGTTATGATTGTGGCTATGGCGGGTATCGTGGCGCTGTGTGTTGTCGCTATTCTGATTCCCATGTTCGATATATTTAGTTCGATTCGGTAAAGTTTTTAGGAGGTGCTATGAAACGTTCAACCATAACTCAAAGCGGAATGACCTTGATTGAAATTCTCATTGTAGTAGCTATTTTAGCCTCTCTTATGGGGATGTTAGCCTCAAAGGTGATGTCATCTAAAGATGAGGCAGATATAAAAATTGCCAGAATGGGTATGCAGCAATTAAAAACGTCCTTAGATCGTTTTAGTCTATCCATTGGTCGTTACCCAACATCCTCTGAAGGTTTAGATGCTCTGGTAAAAAATCCAGGAGGAATGAAAGGATGGGCAGGCCCTTATGCAGATCCCAAAGCCATAGTTGATCCATGGAAAGTCCCCTATTCTTATAATGCAATCAGTCGAAGAGAGTTTACCATTACTTCAGCGGGACCAGATGGTAAAGAGGGAACTGATGATGACCTAATGTACCCAGAGGAAACAAAGGAATAAAAAGGGACCGTGAAAATATCCCATGTCAGATTTAACAGCGCATTTTCCTTAATCGAGATCCTCATTGTCATAGCTTTGTTAGCAGTGATGATGAGTATGTTGGCGAGCCGAATTGGCATTGTTTCTGAAGTCAACGATCAAACTTCCATAACTAATTTAACGAGGACCATCCGTTTGGCCTATAATTATGCCATTATAAATAGAGTGCCTCATCGTATGGTTTTCGATGTTAATAAAGGTGCCTATTGGGTTGAGGCAGGAAGTAAAAACAGCTTATTAAGTAAAGAAAAAATTGATCGCGAGTTGACTTCTAAAGAGGTTAAAGCCCAAGCTGAAGAGGAAGACGAAGAACTTCGTATTTTGGCGGAAGAGCTAGAAAAGTCTGATGTCAGATTTGATGAAGAGGGAAAGGAGACAAAAATCACCTACAGTTCTCCTTTACTAGCCGCTAAAAGAAAGATGAAAAAAAGTGCTTTTCAAAAAATTAAAATTCCTGAAATTAAGCATATGGGTC
>CAYFLR010000026.1:18554-24292 GCA_964343805.1 uncultured bacterium
TAAAATTTGATGGTATTCAAACTCAGCACAATGCCACTCGAGTTAAATCATCAGAAGACCCTGATTTAGATGAGACAGAAAGAGTTGCGTATCTATACTTTATGCCTAATGGGTATGTAGAAAGAGCCGTAATTCATATCGTGGAAGATGAGGATAAGGAAGATCGATTGGTTTATACCATAATCACCAATCCTCTCACCGGAGAGACAGAAGTTTATCGTGAGTTTAAAGAAATAAATTTTGAAGAGAAGATGGATGATGAGTAGAACCCACACAAAAGGGTTTTCGTTAATTGAAGTCATGCTGGCTTTGGGTCTATTGGTCTATATTATTTTAAATGTAAGTAATACTCAAAGTGGAGCCATCTTTTTTAGTCAGTACACTCGCAATTTAATGATTGCCACCAACTTAGCTCGATCAAAAATGAGTGATGTGGAGCTCCTCTCTCAACAAAAAAGTATGAAGGACCTTACCTCCTTGAAGGAAGAGGGAAAGTTTAAAGAGTATCCTGATTTCACTTATTCGGTGAAAGTACAAAATACCAAATTAAAAATTCCTATTCCTAAACAGATTATTGAATCCAATCCCATGATGAAACAACTCATGCAGTATTTTGAAAAAGAGCTGTTTGCGGAAGTATTGGTAGAGGTATCATGGCCTGATGGGAAACATAAAAAAACTATTTCAGTTAGACGATTGCTCGCTAACTGGGATTTTATAGCAAATTTGGAGAGTATGGCCGGTGCAATGTAAGAGAAGAAGATTTTCACAGTCGGGTATGACTTTGATTGAGATTCTTATCTCAATTGGAATATTGGCCTTCTTAGGTGTTTTCATCGCTAATTTATTCAAGAGTTCAATCGAAATAAGAAGGGAGTTAGCCGAACGAAGCAGCACCATGCGTAAACTGCACATTGCCATGGAAAGAATTACCGAGGACCTCAATCACGCGATTATTTTTAGAGACACCAAAAAGAATGCTAAGTCACGGACCACTAAATCGGGCTTTATTGCAAAAGAGGAGGGAGAATTTACTCGTCTTGATTTTGTAACCAATAGCAAGGTGCGCTTTTTCGCAGGAGCTCATGAAAGTGACTTGGCTGAAATCGGATACTTTGTGGAGACGGATAAGTCTTTAGGAAAAACCAAATCCCTGTACCGACGAGAAAGTTCCGTGCTGTACGAGTCTTTCACTAAAGGGGGAATGGTTCTAAAGCTACTTGATCATGTGGCTACTTTTAAACTGAGATTTAACAATGGAAAAGATAAGGATTACACTCAAACCTCTTGGGATACCACTAAATCAGATCAAAAAGGGACCTTGCCATTGGCGGTGGATATTCACTTAGGGATTTATAAAGGAGTGGAGAGTGAAGATGATGATCTTTCTACTAAAGCAGTTGAACACTTTCACACCCGGGTCTATATAGAAATGGCCAATGCACTTTAAGGAGACGGATTGAAAGGAAGAAGAGAACAAAGAGGCGTTGCGTTGATGATGGTTATGACCATTTTATCGGTGATGCTTGTTCTGATGGTGGATTTAGTCTACTCATCTCGTGTTAATCTCGAATTGGCGCAGAATGCCTACCGTGATTTGAAAGCTTCATATAATGCTAAGAGTGCGGCTACCCTGGCTTTAGTTATTTTAAAAGCTGACCAGGTGATGGACGAAGTGATGGCCAATATGAGCAACACTGGTAAAAAAGGCAAGAAAGGGGAGATAAAAACTCTCGATTCTCATAATGATCTTTGGAAAATGTTCAGTGGTAAACCATTAACCCAAGCAGCGGATCTATTAAAGGCTTTGTCGAAGATAGAAGAAGGCGAAGAAATGGGAGATGGGGAAGCTGCTGAAGAGGGCGATGAATTTAGTGAAGAAGAGCTTTCAAATGAAGATGAATTGGCTGGAGATGGAAGTATTTTTTCTACTGATTTCATTGCTGAATTAAAAAAAGAAGAGTCAGATATATTATTCAATGTTAGTGATGAGAGCAAGTTGATCAATATCAATGCACTACAAATTAAGGGGCTTGATGTAATTATCAAGACTCTGTTCAAAAGAATATTAGGAGGGCGGGCTGAAACAGAATTTTTAGACTCAAAGGATCTGACCATAGAAAAGATTGTCGGTCAAATGATCGATTGGGTGGATGCTAATGATGAGGCTAAATACATTGGTGGGGGTGAAAATGAAGATTATTCCGATATGAACCCTCGCTATTATGTTCAAAATGCACCTTTTGACTCAATTGAACAGGTGCGAATGTTGGCCTGTATGGATGATGAGTTATTTGAGCTTCTTTCTCCGTACATAACTGTTTATCCTCGCGAATCAGGAAAGTTTCATATCAATGTCAATACTATGAGTCGGGATAACTTATTAACCCTCTTTCCGGAGGCTCAAGAAAACTTAAAGGAAGTGGATCTTTACTATAGTAAAAAGGCGGAAAGTCACCAGCCGTACTTTTCCTCAGTGGACGAATTAAAGAAGACCTTAGAACAGTTTGGTGTAATGACAGAAGACACCGATGTGAAAAAAATGTTAAAATACTTCCATGTTTACTCTGATTATTTCCGAATTGAAGCGGAAGGTGAGGTGGAAGACGTCACCAAGAAGTTGACTATGATTGTCCAGAGAAAGAGAAAGAAAAAAGGGGGAAAGAAAGGAGCTAAAGTTCCCGCATCTCAACCTATAGATCAGGATGAAATGGTGGAAGAGGACTCTTATAAGTTTAATGAGAATTTTCCGTTTAAGATACTGTATTGGAAGATGGAGCGTTAATATATGCAGAAAATCATAAGTCTAGATATTGGGAGCTATTCCATCAAGGCCTTAGAGATGGTGAATACCTTTAAGACCTATCAGCTAACTAATTTCTATGAGATCTTGGTTGATGAGGATGGTGAGGGAAATGCTTTAAGTGATTTGCCTGAGCTATTAGACCGTCTTTTCAAAGAAAACAAAATTGAGGCTGATCAAATTGTGACCGCCATGCCGGGTCAATATATCTCCTATCGAATTTTGCCATTTCAATATAGCGATCCCAAGAAGATTGAAATGACGGTGGAACCAACCATTGAAGATTTGGTTCCTTTTGATCTTTCCGATATGGTCATTTCTCACCAAATATTAGGAACTCAAGCGGGGACCAATAATACCAACGTTATGGCGGTGATGACCAAGAGTACCTACATTTCTAACTTTCTTACCAATCTAAAGAAGGTAGGGATTGATCCCAAGATCATTGATGTTGATTCTGTCTCACTTTATAACTTAGCTGAAAATATTGAACATCCAGATGATGAGTGCTATGGCATTCTGGATTTAGGGCATGAAAAATCATCGCTTTGTATAATCTCTCAGGGCGATTTAAAAATGTTTCGAACGATTTATGTGGGGGGGAAGTTTCTAACGGAATTTATTGCCGGTGAACTCTCCCTATCTTTTAGTGAAGCTCAAGAATTGAAGCATTCCCTTTCCGAAATGGGTGAAGGAGCTGATGCAGGCTCTGATGGAGGTCAATTTCAATTGGCTTGGGAGCACCTGATGTCGGGTGTGGATAATATTATAAATGAGCTCATTCGAACCATTTATGCCTTTAAACAAGTTGATAAAGTTCCAATTACCAAGATATATATTACTGGTGGAACCTCCAAAATCAAAGGAATAGATAATTATATAGAAAACTATCTTCATATACCTACCTCTCCGCTTAACGTCATCCGCTCTGATGAGGATGCTACTGAGAAGCTGAAGGATCATTGGCAGGTGGTGCCACAAAGTGCAGCCATTGGTTTAAGATCAATGGGTATTGGTTATTCCTAT
The DNA here is from genome assembly GCA_964343805.1 of uncultured bacterium. Lineage (GTDB taxonomy): Bacteria > Bdellovibrionota_B > Oligoflexia > CAYFLR01 > CAYFLR01 > CAYFLR01. The sequence goes on from CAYFLR010000026.1 coordinate 22,384, forward strand.
TCAAAAATAAATCTGCGCCGCGGTGAGTTTTCATACTCGCAGAATTATCATGCTCTGTTTACTAAAATTGGAACATTCGCTAAAGTTGCCGCTGTACTGGTTTTCATTCTTGCTTTGAATTATGGAGCTAAATTTTTTCTATTTTCTATGAAATCAGATGATATTTTTGCTCAAATAAAGAGTGAGTTTAGAAAGTCCTTTCCTACAGCCTCCAAGAAGATGAGGAATTATTCAGATAAACGTTTTAAACAGCTTGCCATTAAACGGTTTAAAGCCAAGATCAGTGATAAGAAGCTGACCCAAGAGGAGCTGGAGGCCAACCTCAATTCCGTGACAGTTTTAGAAATTCTAAATGTGCTCTCTACCAATATTTCAGAAAATTCAAAAATTGATACCGAGCGGATCAAATTTAGTGGGAACTATATTGAACTAAAGGCCGACACAGATTCCTTTGAAACGGCTACGAAAATAGCAAATCAGTTGGAGGCTTCTCAGTTTTTTAACACCGTAAAAGAAGAGAAGTCTTATAAAAAACCTGGTAAGGGTGATATCATTAGTTTTGAACTGCGGCTAACACTTAAAGATTAGGATTGAGTTAAAATGAATTCCTTAAAAAGCTTGGTGGACAGGATAAAATATCGAATTCTGGGTTCTAACTATGAAAGAATCGATTATCTGGTGGATTCTTTTTCCAAATTAAGTCCCAGGGATCGTAAGATTGCAGTCACCTCTTTAGTGGTGTTGTTGGTTATTATTTTGAGTTTGGTAACTTATTCCTATTTTTCTTCTTTAAATAGTTTCGAGAAAGATTTGATTGAGAACCATAAGGTCTTAAGTCAAATTATGAATCTGAGTGGTGACTATACTGCCATTGATCAAGGATATAGATCTTTTGTAGATCGGGTGAGGCGAGTTAAGAGGAATTTTAATGTTAAATCTTTTATCAATACCATTGGAAATCGTAAGAAATTGAGATTGGATTTTGATGATGTACGGGGTGGGGGGACTCTACCCATGGCCATGAAGGATGATTTTTTTGAGAAAGTAGTAAAAGTCTCTATAAATAAAATATCCTTAAAACAGTTGGTCGATTTTCTCAAGCAGATTGAATCATCGAGGAAATATCTGAAAATTAAGTATCTAGAGCTGGATAAGCGCTATGATAATAAACAGTATTTTAGAGTAAATTTTAATGTTGCTAGTTTGGAAGTGAACTAAATATCTTTATGGGGATGACATGCTGAAGAAATTGGGCTGGGGGTTTGCTTACTTTTTCTTATTTTTATTTTGTTTGCTATTCTTCTTTTATCTAACATTTCCTTATCAAATGCTAGCTAAACGGATGTCTGATGAAGTCTCTAAGCAGAGCGATTTCCAAATAGAAATAGGAGAATTTTCTCCCTCCTTCTTGACTCACTTTGATTTTAGAAATGTAAAGATTCAACCTAAGAAAGACATTACCTCTTCCTTGGTTGTGGATAGACTTTATTTTGGCGTTTCCATTATACCTTTGCTGTGGGGGACTATTTCCTTTGATTTTAAATTAAATATGAAAAAAGGGGTTGTGAAGGGAGATGTTTCCGGCCGTTTAAATTTGGATAAGAAGGCCAGTTCTCCGGTGAATGTGCGCGAAATCTCCCTAGATGTGAATCAATTGGATATGGAGCCCTTTACCCATTTCGCTATTCAATACTTAAGGCTCGCCTTGGCAGATAATCAAGCGGTCTCTTTACTCGTTGAGCCTATGATTAAGGATTTATCCGCCCAAGCCTTGGTTGAGGCTAAGGTTAGATTGAAAACGGATTTAGAAAATATCAAATCATCTCAAGGAAACATGTCTATTTCATTTAAGAAAGCATCCTTGAATATTGGTTCAGAAGGATTAAATATTCCCAAACAGGTTTTCAGT
>CAYFLR010000026.1:24302-51374 GCA_964343805.1 uncultured bacterium
TAAAAATAGATAACAACTCTAAACTGGTTTCCAATGAGCTGAGTATCACTCCCTCAGGAAAACTGGTGCTGAGAAAAAATCTTTTACTATCTAGTTTAGATATTAAAATGCTGGTGAAGTTATCAGGAGCATTAAAACAAAATTTACAGATTATCTTAGTCTCTATGGCTGGCATGAAAGAAGCGGCCGATGGATCACTTCGTTTAAGAATTTCGGGGCCCTTGCTGCGTCCGGTTACTTTTTAACATCATAGGTACAATCAATAATAGCACTAATAGGAGAGGGGCATAAGGCTGCTTGCGAGACGTTGAATCTCCATCAATACTAAAGGCACAGCCTTCGGCTTTTTCTTCCTCTTCTTCTTTGCCTTCTTCTTCATCCTTTTTATCAGCCATCTCTTCCTGGATCTTAGCTACTTGCACAACTGTTTTTTCATCTATGTTACAGTCTTTAATACTCACCTCTTTGGTGGTAAAACCAAAACCTCGGCTCATAAAGTTCCGGGCAATAATACACTTAAAGGTGCTATTAAAATGGGTTTTATCTGTGAGGATGATCGCGTTCGAGGCATCTTCAAAATCAGCACGAGGGTTTAATATAAAAGCGAGAGAGCGAATAATTAGCTCGGCATAGTCTTCTCGGCTATCTTCCGCTATTTTTTGACGAGTTTGCCATAAAGCTGCTGACCAAATATCACCTGATCCATGAACATCACTGTTGAGTCCTTCTGGGTATGTAAGGCTATTTTCGGCTGACCTGATACAGGGATTACCATTAGCGATAGCTGACTCACCTAAACAGGGATCGTCATTAAAGTGAAAGGTGAGGAAGTCGGCAACACCTTCGTGAATAGCTCCACTTTCACCTGTGAGAGAGGTGATTCCTCCATAGTTAAAAATGATATGATGGCCCGTTTCGTGCATGATCACATCGCTATCAATGCTTAGGTTCTGTAAAAATTTGCCATCGCCATCACCAATTTGGATGGTTTTATTCGCAGGGTTGTAGTTGGCATTATTCCACTTGCCACCGGTGTTTGGATTGGGGACATGGACATCGTATTTTACGTGCATATCAATGTTAAGTTCGAAGGTATCTAGCCAGGTTAGGAATTGATCGGCATAATAGTAAGTGCTCACCTCTGCAAAACGACTGTCAGTATCATCATAGAGAAACTGATGATCAGCGGATTGAGCTCCCTTACGGTAACCGGGTGCTAAATTAACCACTTGGGCGTACTTTCCGGTGAGAAAAGGTTGTTGATCTACTAAGTTGGGGAGATCCACCTCCACTATTTTTGGAGTCTTTTTCTTATTTTGGGGATAAACTCTTCCTCGACCCACAGCATGGGAGAGGAGTGACCTTTTAGACATTATTTGACCATTTTCTGCATTAATAAAGAGCTCCCAGGCTGAAATAATGAGTCTAGGGCTGGTAAATTGGACCTTATAGGTTAGGTACATATCTTCTTCAAAATAATAGTACTTTTTGCTGATTTCAAAAGTCTCGAATTCAGATGTTAGAAATTCATTGGCTACGATTGTTTTGGCTTCTTCTTCACTAATAACAAAGTCTTTGGGATAGTTAAAGGTATCCAGATTGAGAAGACCACTTCCATTCACATGGAGAATTTCTTCGTCAAGAAGATGAACTCCAATGGAAAGGTTGTCGATGGCCAAACCCTCTACAGATATTGTGAATCGTATATGGGAGGTGATTCGGTTATCTACGATGTCGGCTTTTTTAAGAGAATAAAACTGAGGGGGGGTGTTGGTAATGGGATAAAGCATATTTTTGATTCTTGCTTCTAGGGTGTCCATAGGAGAAATATTAGGGTCATCGAGGTAAAGTTTCGAGTATCTATAAGCTTGAAACCGAGGAGAAAGGTTAATTTTAACCAGCTCTGCAAACAGGTTTGTAGTGCTGAAAAGACAAAGAAATAGTATTGTTTTTAATAATGTGTATCTCATGTTCCTTTAATCGGAGCTCTTGGTTTTTTCTTTAGATTAAATAGGTGAAATGTAAAAAATAAATTAAAATAATTGACATATTGAATGGTTGTGGTATGTTTTATTAGGCCCTGGGTTCCTGGCCTTGGGAACTTTGTCATTAAGAAAACTTCATTTTTTGAGCTTAATTATGTCCGAAATATCAATAATGAAAGAGGTTATATCATTGATAGATCACCGAGGTTACTCTCGGAAAATCCTCTATCGTTTTAGAGATATAAGAAGCTGGGGGGAGAAAACCCTGGTTTCTATCAGTTATGTACCGCTCAAATGTAACTCTTCTACCAAGGTTCAATCTACAGTTCTAAAGATTGATCCCACTCAATTTAAAAAATCCTTAGATAGTGAAATTAATCAAATGTTTCAAAGAATTGACGCTATGATATATTCTTGATATGTTATAGCTCATGTTTTTACTCCGTTTTTTTGGTAATTTACTTAAATCATTGGTGATTTTGGGCTTGTTGGCAGGTATTGGTGTGGTCTCTTATCTGCTTTTTGAGCTCTATCTCGGAGATTATACCGAATACACCCGTGATTCGATCATGAAACGAATTTCAGCCGAAACCTCTGTTTACTATAGGGACGGGCGGAATAAAATCGGTGTCTTTTTCTCACAAGAGCATCGGACCTATATCCCCATTGCAGAAATGCCTGGTCACTTATTGAATGCCATCATTAGCGCTGAAGATTATTATTTTTATCGCCATCCGGGAATCAATCCCTTTTCATTAATGAGAGCGGCCATTGCTATTGCTAAGGCGCGCCGAATAGTACAGGGGGGAAGCACCTTAACTCAGCAGACAGCCAAAAACCTGTTCCACAGAAGGGAACGAAGTTTTAAAGCCAAATTTATTGAGATGATTCAAGCTCTTAAGCTAGAGCGTCGATTTAGTAAAAAGGATATTTTGGAATTTTATCTCAATCAATTTCATGTGGTGGGAAATGGTAGAGGGATTGGAATCGCAGCTAAATACTACTTTGATAAAGATGTAAGGGACTTAACCTTAGTTGAGAGTGCCTTTATTGCTGGTTCAGTAAAAGGTCCTTTTAAATACGATCCGAGATCGAAAAAAACGGAGCAATCCAAGGCCAAAGCGCGTAAAGAAGCACGAATTAGGAAAGATTGGGTGCTGAGACGAATGCTGCAGAATAAAACCATTTCCCAAGAAGAGTATAATCGCTCTTTTGGAGTCGAGATTCCCTATAATTACGGGACCTTTCGGTATAAAGCGGTTTCCATTTTGGATTATATTCGCAAGAAATTGAGTCAACCTGAGATTTTAGAAGCTCTAGGGTATGAAAGTGTAGATGAGATCATTACTTCTGGTTTAAAAATTATCACAACCTTAGATGCAGATGTTCAAAAGGCGGCTCGTTACCATGTGCGAAAGAATCTGTCGAGGGTGGAGCACCTAGTAAAAGGTTTTTCTAAGGGAAATGAAGATAACTTTGTGCCTGTCACTGATATCAGTGTTCTAGATGAGAGAAACTTCTACTATGCAAAGATCATCCGGTTGGGTGAAGATGAAAAAGGTCAGCCCCAGATATATGTCAGTTACGGTTCTGTGGAAGGTATCATCCCTTATGCTCAACTGGTCTCTTTTGGAGATCAGGGTAAATGGTTTGTTGATAGAAGGAAACTGAAAGAGGGAGAAAAGCCTTATCAAGCTTATTTACGTGTAACTCTTGAAGATTTTAAGGAGGGGGATTATATCTACACCTCTATCGTATCCAAAGATCCAAAAAAGAACCAGGTAGTGGCTTCTTTAGAGGTGAAGCCAGAGGTAGAGGGTGGGCTTATAACCATTGAGAAAGGGGATATTTTAGCCCTAGTTTCAGGTTTTAGTACCAATACCTATAATCGAGCAGTCTACGCTAAGAGGCAGCCTGGAAGTGTTTTTAAGCCCTTTGTATTCTATGGTGCCTTGCAATTGGGCTGGAACATAATGGATCCTTTAAGGAATGTGAGAACCATCTATAGCTTTGGTCAAGACTTTTACTTTCCTAAGCCGGATCATCCAGTTAAAAGTGATGAGGTTTCAATGGTTTGGGCAGGGGCCAAATCTGAAAATTTAGCCTCCATTCATCTGTTGGTTCATATGACTGATAAACTCAGATTGGATGAACTGCAGCAATTGGCCATGTCGGTTGATATGGCTCATTCCCCTGATGAAGATCGTCAATCATACATTGAACGAGTACGAGACAAGTTGGGTATTATTGTAAACCCAGGGCAGATCAAAAGATATCTCTTTCCCAGTGTGGTGAGTGAAATCCTACCTGATATTATTTTCAATCAAGACCGAGGTCTGGTTGAAAATGTAAGCAAAATGCACTTTGGTCTCGGGTTTACCGTGCAGATTGAAGAATACCTGAATCAGTTGGACCCTGAATATGTGAATCAAAAAATTGAAGATGGTGAAATGGAGGTCCCACTCCCTAAGAAAGAAATTATATACAGGATCAATGCACTTCAAAATAATTATTTACGTTATGAAGAGATGTTGAGCACAGTTCAACAGGATATGCAGGTGTTTTATGATTATTATCATGTTCAAAAAGACCCCACCTATGTCCCTAACTCTAATAGCAATAATCAATTTGTTCTATCAGACGAAACGGTGCGAGAACGCCTGCAAAATTACTTTTTAATCTATGTGGAAGGACAGATTAAAAGAGTGATCTATATGCCGGCTTTGCCTGCTGGAGAAGAAGAGTTCCCCGCTTCATTTATTCCATTAGATATTAATAATCTGCTTTATCTCATTGGGGAGGAAGAACTTAAGAATAATAGTGAGTTAGTTCCTACGGAGGAAGAGGATTTCTTTGCCGAACAAGAGCTGGCGGATAATAACACCGGGATGATGGGAGACGATCTCGACGAGGATAAACCAGTATTTGATGTGAGTCAGATTTACTTAGATGATCGAGTTCCTGGGTGGGTGATTAATCAACTTAAATTAGCTATGCAGAATAAATATGAACCCGTTTGGTCCGAGCATAAAGAGGACCTTTACTCTATAGGAATGCTCTCCCATCATAGGGATTTTAGAATTTTAGTGGGTCTTCGCTATTTAATTAAATTGGCTAAGTTGGCTGGGATTTCCAGTCATTTATCCCCCATCTTGTCATTTCCTTTGGGTGCCAACGAGGTCACTCTGGCTGAGAGTGCAAAGCTATACCAGTTATTCTTGAAGGGAAGGGTATATACCTTTGGTGAGAGTAAGCTTTCGAACCAGGTGAACATTATAAAACAGATCGAAGATCGCTATGGTAACAAGCTTTATACTCCCAGTCGCAAAGAGCGACAGATCGTGGATAGTGTTTTTAGCTCAAAAATTTTCGAAGTGCTAAGAAAAACCATGACGCAAGGGACGGGAATTTCCGGGGCAAGAAGGGTTGCTATTTCATTGGATGACTACTTCTCTCAATCAGCACTATCAAAAAGGAAGGTAAGGGTTCCTACCTACGGAAAAACTGGTACTACCAATGATTATATTAATTCAACATTTGTAGGCTTTTTGCCCTATCCAACTGAAAAAGATCAAGCCATCGACCCCTCCAACGCCTATGTAATGGCCGCTTATGTTGGGTACGATAAAAATTACAAGATGGTCAATAAGCCGGTAAAAATAACTGGTGCCCAAGGAGCCCTACCTATATGGGCTGGAGTGGCCAAAGAGATTGTCGATCTTAATAAATATGCAGACTACATCGATATCTATGACTTAACTATTCAGAAAAGGGGGGTTTACCCCATTTATCGAAATGAGCAAAAGTTAAAGGTCAAAGTGGACTCAAAGAGTGGAATTGTAAAATCTGTGGTCACCCCCGATCAGTTTGATGGAGAGTCTTCAAGGGCTGGGGGACATAACTTGGTGACTGAAAGAAACATGGTGCATGTGGAAGGACATATCATTGATGACCAGTTTAAACCAATGCGTATTTTCAAGTTATTTAAAGATGAGGAATTCGATTCTAACTAGGCTGCTCGGTCTGTTATTACCATTTTTAATACTGACTTCTCCACTTTTCGGTTTGCCGGTCTTTTTCGGGGGAAATCACAGTGATCTCAGCTGGAAGAAGCTGGTATCCCCTCGCTTTGAACTCTATTATCAAGATGATAATTTAGATGACGCTACCTATACCCTTAAGTATTTAGAATACTACCTTCCTGCTTTAGAGGAAGATTTAGGAATTAAGGTTCACAATCGAATTGAGGTGGTGCTTTTCTCTCGCTCTGGAGTCGGAGGGTTTGCTAACCTAGTTACTGATCAAATAGAAATAAGCTCAAGTGGGCGGTGCACCAAGGGGCTCATACTCCATGAGTTGACTCACCATGTGATGTATAAGCATTTTGATAACGTACTGGGTGCAGTTCAGAGTATTTTTCACTTGATCCCTATGCCCCCCTGGTTTCTGGAGGGCTTGGCTGAATATGAATCTGACTCTAATGGACCCTTCAATATATTTCAATATTTGACTTCCATGGAGTTGCATAACACCTATCCTACTTTTGATCGTCTTAATTCAGATTTCTATAATAGTTCTACTTGGATGCAGACGGGTTATTTGGTTGGCCGTGGCATGGTGGATCATATCACCCGGAGACTTATTAAAGAGCCATTAGCCTTGTTAAAATTATTAGCCATTTTTAAAGATAATACCTTGAGTTGGAGATACTTTTGGTCTTTTGATCAGACATTAGAGGAGCTTACTAAGTTCTCACCAGAACAAATATATTCTCAATGGAAAAAACAGAACAGTCAAATGGTCCGAACTTGGGCAAAATCAAAGGATCGGATTGTCCAGAAATCTAAGCGCATTCCTCTTCCTTCTTATAACCGTCTTACGTATATTCAACCCGTAAGTAAATTTGGTGAATATATATATATGGATCGATCCAATGATCGAGGTTTTTATAGCCTGAAATTTGCTAAGGTGGTGGGGGATCAATGGAAGGTTTATGATACTGTTCAGCTGCCCTTTCGACCTGCCACAACTAAGGTGGGTATTCACCACAAAAGAAAGCACTTCATGTTTATGGAAAGGTTGAGCGGATGGTATGGCGAGCCTCAAACCCGAGTGTGGGAACTTGATATTGAAACCAAAGAGTTTAAGATGCTTGGAGAATGGCCTGCTCGTATAACATCTCTATACTATGCTGGTGAGAATATTGTGCTTCGTTACGAAGAGAAGAGTAAGCAGATTATAGCTCTATTTAGCAGAAAGTTGAAGAAGCTAAAAAATATAAAAACTGCTGGTTCTCCCTATCACCTCATCCTGCATGATGTGACTAAGTTTTATGGTTCAGTAGCTTATACTCTGGTTGATGATAACTTCAATTCTTCTCTCTCTGTCTATCAAAGAGGAAAACATCGACGTTTAGAGAAAATCCCTGAGACCTATAACGCTTCATCCATTCGCTTTATTGATGACGAAAACCTTTTGGGTTTGGTGTACCCCAATCTTATCGGGAATGTATTTACCTATAATCTATTTAAAAACCGTTTTAAAATATTAACAAATATGGCTGATTCCATTCATGCTTTGGAATACGATACTCACAATAACCGCCTCTTTTTTAATCTCTTTACCCATCCCTATTGGCAGCCTCGCATGATGTCGCTTAATTTTGAAACGGCTCGTCGGGTTCCTCATCGCGCATTAATGAAGGGGAGCAAGGAAAAACCCAAAGAGTTGATTTTACCAATAGCCAAGCGCCTTCCAAAGAAGTTAAATAAAAGGTATAAATTCCAAGATAAAATGTACAGAGAGTTTGCTTTTGCGCGTTTTAAACACATATTTTCGATTCCTACTCTAGGAAATGATGATCGAGGAATGACAGTAGGTGTTTTTTCTGTTCCGTTGATTGATTCTTTAGAAAAGCATTTAGTTGAAGCGAGCCTCTCCTATGGTCTTTATAGCAATAGACCTTCCTATGGTCTTACCTATACAAATAGTCACTTCCTCCCCACCATATACCTATCTGCTGGTGATAATGCATACTATAATGGTGTTCTAAAGGCGGATGATGGGGAGGGATATAAAATCAGTTACCTGCGAAAGCCCTATGGTCGAATAGGTCTTCGTATCCCGCTAAGACCTGTTTCTACCACACTTTTCCTATCAAAAGAGTATGCTCACTTTTCGCGTCTGCTTGGACCAAAGACAGAGACAGGAAGTCTCTCTTTAAATACTCTCAGTATCTCATATAGCCGCCCAGTGATATTTGGAGGCTTTGGTGCAGGCTTATCTTATAGGGTTACTGATGGGCTTTTTGATAGCTATTACTCCTATCAGCGTTTTGCAGAAAACCTCTGGTTTAAGGTGGATCTTCCTTGGGATTCCCAAATTTTTAGAGTTTCTATTGAGCATGCCTTCAATATAGGAAAAAAGAAGATGAACGCACCCGAGACCTACAGTTCCTTTGTGGGAATTCGTAATAATAATGTGGATGGCTTTAACAATCGGGTGATTGATCTCTCTATTCCGGGTACTGTTAGTGCAGTCTCCTCAAAACAAGGTGATCAGAAGCTGGTTTCGAAGCTATCCTATGACTTTCCGGTGGTGAGTACCCTGGATAAGAGAATTTCCATTTTATATCTGGATTCATTAGATGGTTCAGCCTTTGTCTATCTTGGTAATGCCTGGTCCAAGGGGGCTTTAAACTTAAATGATTTTAAATTGATATCCGGTTTCAATCTTTCTCTGTCTATGGAGAATAAAGGAGTGCAATTTGCTCCTGGTCTTGGATTTAGTCTTGATATGGTTAAATATCAACCCTCAGTCTACTTCTCTTTTTCCTATGCTCCCTTGCTAGATTACTAGTATTCCATTTAATTAATAGCTACTTAACATATTCACATTAAAGATATGATCATTCTTGTCGATGGATGGTATAGCATCGGGTTTATTTCCTTATCTATGTGAGGATATCATGGCGGGTAATGAAAAAAGAAGAACTGCGCGAATACAAGTAGATGCCTCTTTAAGAGTCTATATTCGTTCCATTGGGAATAATGTTAAGTATGAATTTTGGACCCAAAATATCAGTAATCAGGGACTCAAATTAGAAAGTCGTAAGACTAGAAAATATCCCTTTTCCGGCTCTACTTTATTAGATGTATCTATGCAGTTAGATACTATTGATAAGCCTATCTTGCAGTTCGTTTGCAAGGTGGCAAGGGTGTATGAGGATGAGGGGAATGTACAGTTTGGAGTGCGTATAGTTCAAATTGATTCTGAAGATATGACGTTGTTAAATAGCTATATCGAGCAGTGTATCGAAGAGGGAGAAACCTCAGATAACCTTTCTAAAGTATCTTAAGTATACCAAGATACTCTCCGTATCACAAAAAAATTACCAAAATAATACATTCAAATTAGGTTGTTATGTGGTGGTAACAAAAATTATTGGTAAAATATATAATTTTTGACTAGACAGCCAGGGGACATTCTGCTAGGGTAAATTTTGTAAGGGGGGGGAGAAAATGGAACAAGAAAGTACTTTAAATAGTATTGAGACATTAAATTCTTGGATTGAAGATTTCTTAAATCAAAAGAAAAACCTTTCTAAGACCTATATTGCTAAAAAATGTGATATCACACTTCCTTTTCTGATTATGATCCTGAAAGGCAAAAGACGCCTAAATCAAAATCTAGCCGTTAAAATATTGAATGTTCTAAAACGAAACTCTGAAGATATAAGTCAGTTTCTAGGTGGCCTTCAATTAGAAAGAGAGGGCAAAGAAGTCCAGGCTTTCAAAGTGAAGGAAAGGGCAGACCTAGAAAAAAATATTCTTAATGAAGAGATCACAAGAATTTTAGCTCATGACAATAATCTTTATAACGCTGTTATTGATCTAACCTGGGGGCCTTTGCATAAAGATTACCTGGTTAGAAAGTATGGAATGGATATCATCAATAACCTCATGTTGTTGGTTGATAAGAAGTTTCTAAATTATGATGGAATTACTTTTCGTTTAGAAGGGGGAAGTGAGCTTTCTAGTAAGGCAGAGCATATCTTTCGATTTGTTCGCAATATACTAGCCAACGAAGAGTCTAATTATATATTAAAGCAAAATCCTGGGAGTATTAGATACCAAGTGGAAGATGTCAGTGAAAAGGGGTTTGATAAAATTAAAAACTTGCTAGCCGATGTTGCGGAGCAAGTAGATGAAATAGTGCAAGCCCATAAAGAGTCTCCCATAGAAGGTAAAGGAGTGCGGATGGGTTTTGTTGGTCTAGTGACTAAATATAGGAGAGGGTAACCATGAAAAAACTAACTAAAAAGAAGATCCTACTGTTGCTAACTTTGGTAACACTGAGTTTTGCTAGCACCACCAGCTTATATGCAGGTCATGGTGGAGGGTATTTCTTTGCACAGTTTTCCAAGTTCTTTAAGATGAACACTTTTGCTTTCGTAAAGAAATCTCCAATCAAAACAATCAAGGGTAAAAAAGACCCGGTATTTGATGCTTCAAAAGTAGATCACAAAAAATCTTTTGAACCTACGGTTAAACCTATCGAGCCAATGCAATTCAATCAATTAGAATTGGAAAGAGATCGCTCTTATCATAAATAATTGATCCATATTTACAAACTACAGTCGGTATATTCCGACTGTAGCTTGTAGTATCTTAGTTCATCCATTTGAGTAGACAGCAAAGAGTGCATTTGATAATCTTGCACTATGAAAAATACACTCAAAGCTCTTATTATAGGTGGTGCCGGATATATCGGCTCTCATTGTAACAAATACTTTAATCAAAAGGGTGTGGAGACCGTCATCTTAGATAATCTCAGCACCGGTTTTGGAGAGTTTGTTAAATGGGGCCAGTTTATTCATGGCGATCTACACAATTCTCATGGTCTCAGTTCCATTTTTTCTCAGCATAAAATTGATGTTGTAATTCATTTTGCAGCCTGTGCTGAAGTCGGTGAGTCGGTGAGTGATCCGGCTAAGTACTATTACAACAATTTGCTTGGGACATTTAATCTGCTCGAACAGATGAGAATCCATCAAGTAGATAAAATTGTCTTTTCCTCAACCTGCGCAACTTATGGTATGCCAGAAAAAGTACCCATTGCTGAGGACCATCCACAAAAGCCCATTAATCCCTATGGAAATACCAAACTTGCCGTAGAGCTTATGCTACAAGATTTTTGTCACGCCTATGGTATTAACTATGTTGCTCTTAGATATTTTAATGCAGCAGGAGCAGATCCAGAAGGTGAAGTTGGTGAAAGTCACTCTCCTGAGTCTCATTTAATTCCCTTAGTATTAGATGCTATTTCGGGAAAAAGAGCAGATATCAAGATTTTTGGTGAAGATTATGACACCCCCGATGGGACTTGTATTAGAGATTATATTCACGTGATGGATTTAGCCGATGCTCATTACCTCGCTTGGAAATGGCTTTCAGATAATAATAAAAGTACTGTCTTCAATTTAGGAAATGGTCAGGGTTATTCAGTAAAAGAGATAATTAATACTGCAATAAAAGTTACAGGCAAAGAGTGCACGGTAACTAAAAGTGATCGACGACCAGGTGATCCACCTCGCTTGATCGCTGCCGCAGGTAAAGCTCTGAATGAATTAGGGTGGAATCCTCAGTATGCAGATATAGAGGTTATTATAGAGCATGCTTGGAACTGGCATCAAAAAGGAGAGCCTAAATGATTCGAAGTGGGTCCGGTTGGTTAACCACCATCTTCTTATTACTCGTTATTGCAATAGGGTTGGGAGTCTTTTCGTATTTTGAAATTGAGAAAAGAAACAATCAATATTTAACCCTCATAATGGAAGCTGCTCCAGCTTCCCAAGCGGCTAAGCTTAAGCTAGATTTTGGTAAGCTTAATTCCCTTACCCAAGAATATGACAAGATTTTAAAGAATAGAAAAAATAAAATTGCCAATATTCGTAAGCTCATTGGTCAACTTCGCCAGCGAGGGGTGGATTTAAAAAAGAAGATTAAGAAACAGATGCCTAGTAAAAAGCAGGATAAATCAATCGAAGAGGCTGATGAAGAAGTTCTTGATCTACTTCCTGTTTCAGAGGTTGAAGAGAGCAATAAAAAGAAAGCCTCTAAGCTTAAAAAGGCTTCTATCAAAATATTAAGAGCCCTAGCGGTATTTGATCGTTCTTTTGATAACCTACTTTTAGAGATGTATCGCTTGGGCACCGAGCATTCCACCGGTCGAGGTAGCAAATCACTGTTTGATAGTTATGGGAGACTCAAAGAAAGGACCGGGAAACTTACTGCCCTGTTAGCCCCTAAAATGAGAAACCATGAAAAATTTATCACTCGTAAAGTTGATAAGCTCCAAAGTGAGTTGGTGGGGTATGTCTCAATATTAAAAGCCTTAGTAAAAAACCACTCCAAGTACCCTTTTGAAATTAATAATTTAGAAAAGAAACTGAGTGATATGACTAAGGCCAAAGAAGGGGATCAAAAACAGATTGCCAATATTCAGACACGGTTGATCTCTTCCTTTCCTAATTATCAGATATATTGGATGGGACTCTTAGCCGTCACTGGCTTACTATTTTTACTTCTCATTATTACTCGCTTTAATATTGTAGCAAAAGGCCGGGCTAAAAAATTACTTGCTAGAAAACCAGCTGCTTCGGCGGCTCCTGTTTCTTCTCAAACTGCGGGTGAAAAGGTCTACCTGGCAGAATTAATAGAGGGGACAGTTGAGCTTTATGAGGACTGTAATAAAGCAGAAGGTGTTGTAGATCAATGGATTCAAGAAGTTGGGCAACTGTCCAACTCTCCTATGCGGCTTCCTTTGCAGCTTCAGAAAATGATAAATAAGATCAAACTTGAAGTAAAAATGATTATTCAAGTAGGGCAGAAAGCAGGGCTAGGATTTCCTAGTTTTAAGTCAGCGCGTAAAAAGAAAGTCAGAACAGAATCTGAAATAGTTGCCTCATCAACCCCTAAATCAACGAAGAAAAAGACATCTCCGGCTAGCCAAGAGGATCCGGTTATTCGCATTAATTCAGATTAAATCACACCACTTTGTTTTAAATAAATAATAATAGCCTCAAACAACTCCACGTGGTGACGATTGAAAAAGGGCAGCAATTTACTGTGATCGCCCTCATAATTGCCTAAATCAACTGAGCCAGGGATCTTGGTATGTTTGAGTAAAAGGAATCCATCATTTTTCGTGTTTAGCTGACGAAGAATCTTAGTGGATAAAGCCAGTACACTTTTCTCATACTTTTTATTAAGAAATGAGATCGAGAACAGTTTTATCTCTTCTGGGCATAACTGGGTAAAATATTTATTCCTGATCACACGAATATCAGTCCGCATGGAATGAATGCCGCGAGCAAAGGTAGATTTTAACAGACCTCTTTGAGGAAAGTGTTTGAGTAATTTATCGTGAAGATAATCTGCGATGGGTGAACCTCCAACACTTCCACCGATTGAAACTAAGGCTTTAATATGTTGTCGGGCAAAGGAAATAGTGTCTGCAGAATAAATGATACTGTCCATTGCATCTATGGCACCTTTGCTCATCCCAATGATTACAAATTTTTTATCAGGGTATTTTATTGCTCTTTGATGGAGTGATTCATAAATAATTTTGCCAATTTTATGACTGTCTTCAGTGAAATCTGGGGGAATGAAATAATTGTAATTATGACGGTTGCAATAGCTCTGAATAGCGAGATAGTGAGTATTAAGGTACAGTTTTGCTAGAAATACATGGATAAATACAAATTCAATGTTAGGGATCTCTTTGGCAGTGGGTAGTTTGTACTTTAGCTCGGGAGTGGGTTGAAAAATACTGCCGCTGGTTATTTTTCCCACACTTTTCACAATGTCATTGAGGTCGTTGAGATAAATCTTATTACGGGTCTTATGGTATTTTATTCTCTCTAAATAGATGCTACGGAATAATTTACTCGGGGTTGGAGGATTGTCTTTGGCCGTCATTATTGCTTTTTACCACCCTTCTAATTTCGGTGAGAGTTTTGGTAATCGCTTGCTTAAGTGATGTTTGATATTGTTCTATTGTAACATACTCTTTTGTTTGGCCATAATTTTTATAAGCAAAAATTAATGATCGTGAAAGGCTGATTAATATGCCTTGCTGTTTATCGTCTAAGAATTTGTTTAGATCCTCTGCCTTTCCTCCTTGGGCACCCATACCGGGGATCAGGAAAAAGTGGTTGGGGCAAAGCTCCCGTACATTAATGGCTTCCTCTGGGTAGGTGGCTCCCACTACATTTCCCACAATAGAATATCCACTCTCTTCACAGGTGTAGTCATTTCCGAGACGGGCTATCATCCTGGATATTTTTTGGTAAACCTCTTCTTTATCAATTTTTAGGTTTTGCAAATCACCGCTGCCGGGATTTGAGGTTTTATTCAAAATGAAGAGAGCTTTTTGATTCTCAAATGCTGTTTGAGCAAAGGGGACTAAAGTATCTATACCCATGAGGGGATTCACAGTGATGGCGTCTACTTTGAGGAGAGGATTATCAGCTAAAAAGTAATTACAGTAACCTTGGGCGGAAGAAGAAATATCACCTCTTTTGCAATCGGCAATTACAAAGAGACCTTTTTCGTAGGCCCGTTGGCATATCTTTTCAAAACATTCGATTCCAAGATGCCCAAAGGATTCAAAAAAGGCTATTTGTATTTTAACTGCCGGGACTAAGGGGGCAGAGATATCTATAACTTCATTACAAAAATTATAGATGCTCTGCACTTGCTGTTTCATCAGGGTTACACTGGCTCCCACATTTTTGATATCAGCAGGTGTCCCCTCCTCATAAAAGCAATGTGGGATACTTTCCCAAATGGGATCTATCCCCACTACGATAGGATTGTGTAGTTTCTGGATCCTTTCCAGGAGTTTAAGGATTGCGGTTTTGGGCATAGAAATTATCCTAGTTGATCAACGTATTGACTAAAAGTTTGGTCTGCTATTTTAATAAGTTCTTGGCTGTTGGTTAAACTTTCGGCCTGACATTGGTAATAGAACTTAATCTTTGGCTCTGTCCCAGAAGGACGCGCAGTGATCTTCAAATGATCTCCATAATAAAGTTGAATGACATTACTTTTGGGAAGGGTTATCTCTTCTGAAGGAGAAATTTCACCAGCTGCTGAACATGAATAGGCTTGGCTAGCTTGATAATCTTTCATTTGGGTAAGAGAGAAGTCGGAAACTTTAGTTAAGGGACTTTTTCTTAAATTCGCCATCACTTGGGCAATTTTTTCAGCCCCCTCTTTTCCTTTGTGAGTCACTGTTCTGAGATCTTCCAGGTAATACCCATATTTTTCATAGATCTTATCAAGTTCAGCTAAAATACTAGACCCTTGTGCTTTATAGTAGGCTCCCATTTCCGCCACTAAAGCTGCGGATATAACGGCATCTTTGTCTCTAGCGTGAGTCCCGATGAGATAACCATAGGATTCTTCATAACCAAGGAGGAAATCTTTTTGCTTAGTTTCATCCTGCAAAATGCGAATTTGCTCGCCAATGTATTTAAAGCCAGTCAAAGTATCTAATACATCCACGCCGTGATCTTTGGCTATAACCATACCTAAATCAGATGTTACAATGGTTTTTACTAAGAGTGGGTTTGCCGGCATCTTATTTTGGTTTTTTAAACCAGTGATAATATAATTAGCAAGTAAAGAGCCTACTTGATTGCCGTTGAGATAGATAAATTCTTTACCATTATTTAAAGCAATGGCCAATCGATCGCAGTCGGGATCGGTTCCCATTACCATATCGGCATCTTCCTTTTGGGCCTGCTTAACAGCTAGATCGAGAGCTTTGTGATCTTCCGGGTTAGGGTAATCCACTGTTGAAAATTGAGGGTCAGGTTGCTCTTGCTCTTTAACAATACTGATATTGGTGAATCCCCATCTTTTCAGGATTTCTTGCACGGGCTTATTTCCTGAGCCATGAATAGGTGTATAGACCAGTTTATAATTAGTATCGAAGTCTTGGTGGACTTTCAGGTGTTTTACAGCTTCAAAATAAGCATTATCCATATCTTGGTCCATATACTGGATCAAGTCTTTAGAGATGGCATCTTGCAGTGAAATGGTTTTTACATCTCGGAGTGATTTAATGGAGTTTACTTGGTCAATAATGGATCGATCATGGGGAGGGGTTACCTGGGCACCATCGTTCCAATAGACTTTGTATCCATTATATTCTTTTGGATTATGGCTAGCTGTTACACTGATACCAGCAATACTATTTGTTTCACGGACTGCGAAAGATAGAAGTGGGACAGGTCGTAAAGTTTTATAGAGGTGACAGCGAATACCGTTAGCAGCAAATACACAGGCTGCTTCCTCAGCAAATGTGTCAGAGTATAATCTGGAATCAAAGCCAATGGCAACGCAGGGAGTCTGGGCATTTTGAGATAATATATAACTTGCGAGTCCTTGGGTCGCTCTACGTACAATATAGGGATTCATCCGGTTTGAACCAGCACCGATTATGCCTCTCAATCCTCCTGTTCCAAATTCTAATTCACGATAAAAGCGGTCAGTGAGTTCGTCCCATTGCTCATTCTCCAGGAGTTCTTTGATTTCATTCTGAGTGTTCTCATCAAAATAGGAGTCAGTGGTCCACTCTTTTATTTTGGCTTGGATATCGGCGGATAATTGATTCATGTTTATGTCCTTTCATTTGATAATGTCATATATTTTATTAAAAAGGGGTTCTTGCAGTTTTACGATTTTATAATATTTTGAGGGTGGAAAATTGTTGATTATGAGCGCAAAAGCATGTGTTTCAGGGGTAAGAAAATAGCCTGCAATACTAATAGAATTTTTATTAGATTTCTTATTAGGGGGATACCTGATGGATCCTGTTTTGGCTCGAATAGCGTATTTAATATTTGGAAATTGCTTACTTCGATTTTTTAAAGTTCCATCAACGCCCCAGATAGGTAGTGAGGCCATATGTTCAAATGAATATTCGAATTGCTGAAAGCCGTGCACCAGTGTCTTAACCAGAGCACGAGCGGATAGCCGATTCGCTGTGGATAATCCACTTCCATCCATTAGGCGGTACTCTTGCTTGGGAATTCCCAGTTTTTTAAGATGTTGGCCCATAAGTGAGACGCCATGCTTTAAAGTGCCGGGTTTATTAAGCTTTAGTCTTTGGTGAGCAGAAATAGACATGACCAGCTGGTTAGCTATAAAATTGGTACTGAACTTATTCATGTCTCGGATGATTTGACCTAATGGCTTACTTTTAACAACAGCCAATTTAAACTCGGTTTTCTTTTTGATACGAGAGATTTTAATTTGCCCTTTCCACTTTATGCCCACTCTTTGCAAGAAACTGGAAATGCTGTGGCCGAGGTAAAGGAGAGGGTATTTAGCAAAACGATAAACCACCCTAGGCTTTGAATTCGCTTTCAATCCTCCATAAAAGATAAATCCATCTTTCCCCTTGATCAATGATCGTTCAATCCGCAACTTCGAATGCTTAGTGAGAGTTTTAGTTTGATTAATGATTTGAACTGAGGGGCTCGTGGGAGAAACCGAGATAGAACAGGGCTTGCCTATTTGTGAATTCGGTGAAACCGTTATTTCTATCGAGCCAAAGTTGATAGCTGTGGCTGCAGTATAGGCGTTATAAGCATTCCCTTTTTTATCGTAGTCAGATGGGGCTTGGAGGTGAGGGCTGAAGGCACTGGCGTCAATAATTATATTACCAAGAATTTGTTTAACTCCCATCCTTTTCAACATAAATGCCATGTTTAAGAGGTTTTCTGAAACAAAAACTGGGTTACCATCACTATAGAAGATCAGGTCTTGTTTAATAAAACTGTAATTAGAGGGTTGCCTGTAGAGTGAGAGAGAGCTGGTGAATTGAAAATCGTTTCCTAGTATATCAAGGGCGGTTAAAGCAGTGATCAGCTTAAGGTTTGAAGCTGGGATCAAGGCGTGAGTGGAATTATGATTGTATAGACTCTTTTCATTGCCTAGGTCATAGAGAGCGAATGATGTTTTAATTTTTTTATTAATTTTACTTAAGGGCTGAAGCAGGTTGTGGCGGACAATCGAGCCTATTTCTTTAGAGGAAACATTTTTACCATTTGCTGGAGTAGCGATGAAGAAAATAACACATAAGAGGGTTCCTACCCCAATCCGTAATAATTTCATAGAGGATGACTTTGAGCTTCTTTTAAATAAACTTTTTCTAAGGTTAAACCATGGGCAGGAGCTGTAATTCCAGCCTGCCTCCGATCTTTTGCTGCCAGTATTTTAGGGAGCTCATCGGGTGAAATTTTCCCTCTGCCAATATCATAGAGAGTTCCAACCATATTGCGCACCATAAACTTAAGAAAACCTTTTCCTTGAAAGTAAATTTCGAACAGGTCCTGACCACAATTGCAATTAAAATAGACTTTTTCAATTGTTCTCACAAAGGTGGTGGCGTTGGAATCGGATGCTTTAAAGGAAGAGAAATCATGAGTGCCTACAAAAGTATAGGCCGCATCTCTCATTTTGTCCCAGTCAAGAAATATGGGAACATTCCATGATTGACGATTGATGAGCGGATTTCGAATTAATGAGTTATGAATTCGATAACAGTAAAGTTTTGATAAGGCATCACGACAAGAGTGAAATTCTTTTGGAACCATAAAACATTTTGTAATAGCAATATCATTTGGAAGAAGAGAATTTAGTCCCTTTAGAACGGCATCGGCATCAAGCATCTTTTCGGCATAAAAATTGGCGACCATTGCTTTTGCATGGACACCGGAATCTGTTCGACTCGAGCCGGTTAAACGAATATCCTGCTTAAACATAATGTTTAGCTTTTGTTCAATAACCCCCTGGATGGTGGATTGATTCGGTTGGACTTGCCATCCACAGTATGAGGTTCCCTCAAACGCAATAATTAGACCGTAATTATAACTCAAGTTTTAGACCAAAATTCCAGATGTTATACTCTTTAATGAAAGCCTTTTGAGCTTCAGATTTATCTTCAATTTTTGAAATGCCCGGGGAGGTAGAATACTGTGTGTATTGACAAACAAAATGGATGTTGCGGATGTGATAAAAGAGTTCCATATTTGCAGCAGCGCTAGGCTCCATCCAGTCCATGTTAATTAAAACTCCTGCAGACCACATAAAACCTTTGCGATTTCCGTTAAAATTACTTTTGGTTCCTTTTTTTCCTCGGTACATGACTTCTTGAAAGCCATAGGAAACAAATGGGGACAGATAAGATTCTTTTAAATAATCCAGATGGTAAGTTAAGTAAGCTCCAAGTGGAAACATCATCAAGCGCACTTCTTCATCTAATTTCTGATATCCATCTCCAGATTGTATAACAGAATTGCCGATGTCACTGAAAATTCCAGCTGATCCTCCGAGTCCGAGTTTGCCAAACTTATTAAAAAAGTACCATTCA
Organism: uncultured bacterium; assembly: GCA_964343805.1. Classification (GTDB taxonomy): domain Bacteria; phylum Bdellovibrionota_B; class Oligoflexia; order CAYFLR01; family CAYFLR01; genus CAYFLR01. Next base: position 43,739 of record CAYFLR010000026.1, read on the forward strand.
TAGGAGAATTGATAAAGGGCGTTGGGCTTGCCAATGAGGGCTTCAAAAATTGAAACTTCATTGCTGGAGCCGCCTCCGTCATCATACTTAATCTGTTTATAACTACTAAACTCGGGTAAACCAACGACCAGATGATAGCTGTAATTAAGATGCTCTTTGTTAAATTCCAAAATATCAATTGCGTTTAGCTTTTGAGATGGCAATCCAATAAAAAACAAGGGGAGTAATGTCAAAAGCGGTTTCGATGATTTTAATTTGAAAGCGGATTTAAATTTCCAGCAGGTGACTCCTAAAAGGAGTAAACAGGCTGCCAAGCTGATCAGTAGAATTAAATTGGTATGATTTACCATTAAAAAGGCAAAGGTGTAGATTGGATACAAGATCAGGCGGGCGGTCAATCTTAAAACACTCGAATGGGCGATGAGAGAAGCGAGGGGGGGGCTATATTTATAGTACATGTATATGAAAAGTTCGCCGAGATATGAGTTTCTTAAGATTTGGTCTCGGAAAGTACGGAAAGTTTCAACTTGATAGGATGAAGAAGAGCCATAAGTCGCAGTGGCTATAAAGCAGTAGGCATCTTCAAAGGTATCATGATCTTCCAATTCAAAGAATTCATTAAAACTATAGGTTTTGGTGGGGATTGCGGAATAACAGGCGGGGCTATCGGCATCGCTTGTTTTGGCGGTGCTTAGGAGTCCCGCTTTGTCCTTGTAGAGAGTTATAAAAACATATTGTTCTTTATTGGTAAGATTAGACAATACAGCAGTGTCTTTGGATGCGTCTGCATCGACTCTCAAAAGAGGACTATAGTTTGATCTTAAACTATTAAAATCACAACTAGCGAAACAGGCAAAAGATTTCTCCCCTTTCATCACTTTTGGGTCAGTGATAGTGGCATCAGAAATAGCTTGGATGCCATTTTTTCCGCAACCTTCAGAAAGTTTATTTGGTCTTGCACTCCATTTGGTAGAATCAGCTTCCCAATAATAGGTAACATAGCCTCCCACTTCATCGGAATCTTTATTCTCGGAAGCAATGGTCCCCACGGGGCGATTCCATTTAATAGCTATTTGCTCATCAGCAGCGGATACTTTAGCAATACTCACTTTAGCGATGGGTCTATTTTTATCTCTTTTGATGGCATCACTGCGTTTTATGGCAGGCTTAGTTTCATTTTCTTCTTTGAAAGTAAAAACAAGATGGTATCTAAGAAGTTCGCCACTCACCTTTGAAGCATAACCTTCATTATCTTCTACGGTGAATTTAAATTTGCGGCAATTGGCGGTGTTATTTTTACAACCTACATGAGTGTCATTTTTATTTAGCTCAGTCAAAGCGCTGACATAGTTATCAGGGTATACATCATCAGCATTTTCACCCACAGCTACAGTGAAAGTTGGGGTCTCAATATAATCCGCAAAAGAAACATAGATGGTGATTTTTTTGGGGAGTTCACTAAAGTCTGCCACCCGGGCTGGGTCAGTATTAGTTTCAAGAAATGTCGGATTCTTTGCGTTTAAAGGGGCTGTGATAAAAATCAAAGAGCCTAGTAGAATTACAAAAAATCTCATCATAAGTTTGCCCTCTCTCTGTTCGAGTATTAGCTTTCTAAATATTGACCAATTAACAGTTCAGCTATTTGCGCTGCGTTCAAGGCGGCTCCCTTTCGGAGGTTGTCTGCCACGCTCCACATACTAAAAGCATTTTGGCTAAACTGATCTAATCTAACTCTTCCCACATAGACATTATCTTTACCAACACAGGAAATAGGTGTTGTAAGTTCTTCTGAATTCGCTTCATCAATTAAAGTGACTCCAGGTACATTTCTCATTTCAGCAAATAGCGCAGCGAGAGAAAGGGGGGTCGCGGTTTCAATATATACAGAGAGGCTGTGGCAATTAAAAACGGGCACTCTTACTGTGGTGGCATTGATTTGAATGTTAGGATTATCAAAGATCTTATGAGTCTCATTGACCATCTTCATCTCTTCGCCACTGTAACCATTTTCATCGAAGGACCCAATTTGAGGAATGCAATTAAAAGCGATCTGCTCAGTAAAAACCTTCTTCTCCAGTGGTTTTTGAGAAAAGATACCCAAGGTTTGTTGGGACAGCTCTTGCATTCCTTCTTGACCCGCTCCTGATACGGATTGATAAGTGGAAACCACTATTCGGTTCATTTTAAATTTGGTTACGATATTTTTTAATGGCAGCACCATTTGGATTGTAGAACAGTTGGGGTTGGCGATAATATTTTTTGCTTTATACTCTTTGATGGCATCAGGGTTAATTTCTGGTACCACCAAAGGGACATCGTTATCCATACGGTAGGCGCTGGAATTATCTATAACAATGGCCCCACTTTGTGCGGCTATGGGGGCCCATTTTAAACTCATCTCATTGCTGGTCATGAAGAAGGCAATATCAATATCTTTAAATGATTCTTCATCGAGAACTTCTACGACACCTGTTAAATCTCTAAAAGCAACTTTTTGGCCAGCAGATTTAGGAGAGGCAAATAATTTTAAAGAATCTACTTTTAATTCTGACTTTTCTAAAATAGAAAGGAGCTCTTTTCCTACGGCACCTGTTGCTCCAACAACAGCTATATTACTCATGTTTATCCCTGCTTTTTGCTTTTGTGTTTGATGAGGCTTTGGCCTCAATTTCCACATCTTTTTGAGCGATTTGGTCTAACTGATAATCTTCTTCTATATGAAAATCATGCTCATCAACCTCTTCCGTGGCAACAAATTCAATGGGTTTTCTATGTTTTGCACTAGAGAAATATAAAAAAGGCCCAGAAAGGGTATAGAGAAACATGATGGGAAAGGCGAGGAGTTCAAATTTGGAGGCAATGATGGTAAAAACAGCCACCAACCAAACTAGGGTGTAAAAAGGACGAGTGTTCTTAAGTTTTAAATCTTTAAAACTCGAGTATCTGAAATGGCTCACCATCAAAAACCCGAGAGTTGGGGTAGCCAGGGTGATAAAGACCTTGGAGGTGGCGGGAGCCACAATCATTTCTAAAGTGGATTTGAGTAGAGAGAAATTTATTTCAGGTATGATGGTTTTTAGCTCTTCTATAAAAATGATAAAAGTTGCTAAAATAAGTGCCGCTGTAGGGCTAGGCAAGCCAATGAAGTTCTTATCTTTGAGCTTGGTGGTTTGCACATTAAATCGAGCCAATCGGAGCGCTCCACTGACAAAGTAAAAAAAGCAAAGGGTCCATCCCATTCGACCAAAACCATTGAGGGCAATTGTTAAAGCCAATAGAGCTGGAGCCAGGCAAAAGGATATAAGGTCAGCCAATGAGTCAAATTGGATGCCAAAGTCACTGGTTGTTTTCGTTAGACGGGCAATTCGACCGTCAAGAACATCAAAAATGGCTGCTGCTAGAATAGCAAAAGCTGCCTCTTTGTGTCGTCCCTCAAAGGAACGGACTATGGAGAAGAATCCCCAAAACATATTTCCGGTGGTAAACAAATTAGGGAGGACATAGATGGCCATTCCCAGTCTTTTTTTTCGAGCGGTCTTTTTGTCTATATTTGATTTAATCATGGGGATTGTTATGTACTCTATAGTTGGAGGTTTTTGAAAACCTCGGGGGTTTTTACATAGTTGACCGTTAGAGGACCCAGGTTTTTAATATCGCCCTGGTCTTTATATTTTAAAACAGCCAAGCATCCTGCGCCTAATCCGAAGGGCTTGATGGTCGGCAGAGCTAAGAACCTGTTTTTGGGCTCTAAAAAGTCGTGTTCATCCCCGGTAACATACACTTTTTCATTTGGATCAGTCAATGGTTTAATAACCTCATCCCAGGGACCCACTCCATCATCGGTCAATCTTTTTAAAGTAAAGAATTCACCGGGTTGAGTAGAAGTGGTTTTTTCAAACAGAGCATGATAAACCTCTTTTTGATTGGCCTTTAGGATGCTTAAGATTTTGGCATTGGGCATCCATTGGGCAGCAAAATAGGCTGCCACTTCCAGATTCGATAGAAGTACTAAGGGCTTTTTCAGGGCTAAACAAAAGCCGGCAAAGGAGGATATTCCAATTCTAACCCCTGTGTAAGAACCAGGTCCAGCCATGGCAGCAAATAAATCAATGTTTTGTAAGGTTATGTGAGCATTTGGCTGGGTAGGGGAAACCACACTATCCAAAAAGTGGTCTAATGTTTCATAAAAGCATTGGGAATGCTTTTTATTACGTAAAAGGATGGAGTGAATTCCGATTAGTTCAGATTCTTGGGGTTTATCTTGATTTGGAATAAATTCTAAAGCCAAAGTCAGGCTATCTGATGTGGTGTCCACCCAGCAAATTAGCATTTAAGATCTCCCTTATACATTCCACTTAGCCAAAAAGTCCGGTTAGATAATCGATTATCTGTTTTCCAAATCGTCCAATATCGGTATAGAGCGAGAAAACGATCAGAGAAATAAGTAACCAGAAGCCAATCATATATGATATGCCAAGCAATTTTTTGTTGATCGGCTTTCTGGTGATCGCTTCTATACCACAAATAACCAGATGTCCACCATCGAGTACGGGAATGGGAAATAAATTGATGAGTGCCAAATTGATGCTTAAAAGGGATACTGTTCCTAAAAAGGCCAAAAATCCGACCTTCAGGGATTCACTGGCGAATTTGGCGATCATAAGCGGGCCACCGAGCATATTTAGCGGAAGTTGCCCGGTTATCAACTTAATAAGTCCATCAATTATCATATAGGTAGCGGTGGCAGTTTTCTTAATGGCAAGCCAGAAGGCGGTAAAGGGATTTCCAACCTTCTTAAAACCGGATTTTGGTCCTGCAAACTCCATGAGAGGTTTAATACCAAGGAACCAAGTGGTTTTAGTCATTCCAAATTGATTTTCGCGGGTTTTCTTAGTGAGTTTGACTTTGATGGAGACCTTTTGTCCGGATCTTTCTACTAGCAGATAATGCTCTGCTTTATCAGAGAGAAAGGAATGCTTATTAAAGGTGTAGATGGAATCCACTCTATGTTCATTCACTTCCAAAATACGGTCAAATACTTTTAAGCCCGCTTTGTCTGCGGGTGAATTTTTTTCAACTTTTTCGATCACCAAACCGGCTCTAGTGAAACCTAAGGTGTTTTCTAATTCATCTTTAAGAAGAGGTGTCCCTTTAGCCCATTTTAGGGTCGCCTTTATTTTTTTCTTTTGATCTTTTTCTAGAGGGGGGGTGTAGTGTATTTCCACCGAGCCCTTACCATTAAGTCCCTTTGAGAGAAGATTGAGAAAATCTCCATATATGTGAGATTTTTCACCATTAATTTGGTGAATAAGTGAACCGGTTGGAATCTTATTTTTAGCAAAAAAACTTTCGGGGCTAGTAATCCAAATTCTTGATAATGGCTGATCTGGTGCCACGCCAATAATGCCTTTTTGGATCTTTTTTCCATAGAGATCTTGACCGCTATCGATAGAAGGGGTCACTGGAATTGGAATCAGCTCTTTGGTACCCGCTCTCTTTACAGTAAGTTGAACCTCTTTACCAGGTTGACTTGATATTACTTCTACAAAGTCCTGCCAGGTGGACAGATCTTTTTTATTAGCCGTCAAAATTTGATCACCGGATTTAATTCCCGCTTATCTGCAGGGCTTTCAGGTAGAACGTACCCGATATGAGACTCTATTGTTGGTAGACCCATCATTATAATTGCTTGATAGACAAAAACAGCAAAAATTATATTAAAGAAGGGTCCTGCAAAAGCTATAGCTGCTTTTTTATAGGGGGGTTGAGTAATAAAAGCACGGTGACGGTCTTCCGGAGCAACTTCTACCTCATAGCTATCGCCAAACATTTTAACATAACCACCGAGTGGTATGAGGGAAAAGCGATAATCTGTATCCCCCTTCTTATAAGAGAAAAGGGTTTTCCCAAATCCAACGGAAAAAACTTCTACGGTGACACCCATGAGTTTTGCCGTAATGTAGTGACCATATTCATGGACAATGACCAGAGGACACAGGAGAATAAAAAAGGAAACGATAGGATTTTGTAAGAAGGAAAGCAGAAATTCCATATTTAAGCCTTTTCCAAGGATAGAGTTTGTTCAAGTTGTGACGTTTTTTCTTCTGCTAGAGACTGATCTTTTTAACAATTAAAGTTGCTTTATGCCGACAGTCTTTGTCCAGATTGCATAAGGCATCTAAATCATTTGGATGCAACTTTTCGCATTGGGTTAAAGTATCTTCTACCACCGCATAAATGTCAAGAAATCTTATCCTGCCCTCAAGAAAGGCTGAAACTGCCACCTCATTAGCTGCATTAAGACAACAGGTCAGGTAACTCCCTTCTGCAACAGCATGGCGAGCGAGTTCAATTGCTTTAGAAAATGGTGGTTTTACTCTTGAGAAAGATAAATCAAGTATTTCATCGAAATGAAGACCTTCAATTTTGGAGGGAGCACGATGAGGATAATATAAACTATACTGGATGGGTACATACATAGTGGGAAGTCCGAGCTGGGCTTTCATACTTCCATCTTGAAATTCTACAAACGAATGAGCCAAACTAGAGGGGTGGATCCAAACATCAATTTGATCACTAGGCAGATTAAAGAGCCATTTTGCCTCAATCAGCTCTAAACCTTTGTTAAACATCGTGGCTGAGTCGATAGTTACTTTTTGCCCCATCTCCCAGTTGGGATGTTTGAGAGCTTGATCTTTGGTAGCGATCTTTAGCTCAGCCATGGAGTAATTTCTGAGAGAGCCACCAGAAGCTGTAAGAACTATTCTTTTCAGGGAGTCATAACTTTCTCCCTGTAGACACTGGAAAATAGCAGAGTGCTCACTGTCGATTGGTATTATAGATGTTTTATGATTCTTCAATTCACTCATGACCATTTCACCAGCAGCAACTAATACTTCTTTGTTGGCGAGTGCGATGGGAATCCTCTTCCTTATAGCCTGGAGAGTGGGTTTAAGACCTGCAAATCCAACAAACGCTGAAATGAGCAAATCCACTTCTAGAGCATCAATAAAAGCTTCAAGCTCATCAGTTCCCCCAAAAAAGTGAACTTTTTTATTTGCGGTCTGTTGGGACATGATGGTTTTTAAATCTTGCAGAGCGGTTTCATTTTCTAAATAGACGAATTCGGGTTGATGTCTTTGTACTTGTTCAGCAAAGGCTTTAAGGTTACTTCCTTTGGCAGCTAGAGCCATAACTTTGAAATCTTCGGGGTGATCTTTCACCACCTCAAGTGTGGTTTTTCCTATCGATCCTGTAGAACCGAGAATGGCAATTTTCTTTTTTTTCATAACTCATCCGCCCTTATTTCAGTAGATTAAATAGACCAAGTAAAACCCTAGAGCGCCTGTTAATATGGAATCTAATCGATCTAATACCCCTCCATGACCATAAAAAATAGACCCGGAGTCTTTTACCTTTGTTGCCCGTTTTAATATAGATTCAAACAAGTCTCCATATTGACCAATAATGGCTGTTACCGTAGCAATTAGCAAGGTGTGGAAAAAAGTAAGGTCAGGAATAAATATAAGTTTATATAAAAATGATAATAAAATTGCTGCAAGTATACCACCGACGGATCCTTCGATAGTTTTATTAGGGCTAACAAAGCAAAGCTTATTGCGCCCTAGATATTTTC
>CAYFLR010000026.1:51384-74859 GCA_964343805.1 uncultured bacterium
TAAAGTAAGCTCCCGTATCACTAGCAATGCGGATTAATAGGAAGAGTAGTACTAACCTAGGACCATTTTCAAATGACCATATGCGAAAAGTGTAAGCAAGTAATAGGGGGATATAGCACCAGCCTACTAATGCTAAAGTGAATCTTTTGGCAATGAGTTGAATGTCCTTCAGATAGAGCAATAATATGGCAAGGTAAAAAATCCCAAACATAATTAATACGTCTATTGCTGTGAGGGAAAGCTGGCCTAATTGAATAGCGTTACGGCTATGAACTATAAGGATGCAGATCCCCATAGTAATAATCACTAATTTCTCTAACCAAGGGAGGCTTTCCTTAATAAATTCATCCTCACACATGCGAATAAATTCAAAGAGGCCCACACTACAAAAAGCGATGAGCAGTAAATAAAAAAGGGAGGGGTTAGAGCTGAGAATTATATAAAATATAGGGGGAATAACTATGACTGAAGAGATGATTCGTTTTTTCATGGGTGCCTATCTCTTAGGGTAATTTAAGATGAAGAGGAGGGTTTTAGTCCTCCAAATCGTCGGTCTCTATTTTCGAACTCTTTAAGTATATTGAAAAAATCCTCTTCCTTGAATTCAGGCCAGAACTTATCTAAGAAGAAGAATTCAGAATAGGTGCATTGCCAAGGAAGAAAGTTGCTGATTCGTTTCTCCCCACTGGTTCGTATAATGATATCTGGGTCAGGCATGAAGTGGGTATCAAGATGGGATGAAAAAAGATCTTCGGTGATATCTTCGGGTTTCAGCTTGTCCTCTTTGACTTTTTGAGCGATTTCATTCACTGCCCTCAGAATTTCATCTCTCCCTCCATAACTTAAAGCCAAGGTGAGTATCATTTGCTGACCTTTATGAGTGGCTTCCTTTACTTCATTGATGATGTCCTGGGTTTTTTGAGGGAGTTTGTGGACATTTCCAATGGTTCGAAGAGAAATGGCATTATCAATCATCAGCTGGCGTTCTTTTTTGAGGTATTTTTCTAAAAGCTTGATCAATCCTTTTACTTCACTTTGAGGACGTTTCCAGTTTTCTTCTGAAAATACATATAAGGTGAGAAAAGAAATACCGGTGGCTCTGGCACATTCAACTATATCTGCAACTCTCTTGGCTCCTTCATAGTGACCTTCAAGTCGTTTGACCAGATTTCGTTGGGCCCATCTTCCATTCCCATCTAATATTAAGGCCACATGCTTTGGTAAGTGCTCTAAATTGGGCTTTTGAGATTTCATCATTGTTTTTTCCTATTAATCCACCTGGGGTAATATCATATGGAAAAACCTGAATCAATCCTGAAACTTCTAGTCATTATGATGAGTCTTCCCAATCTCTCTCTATCAAGGGGCCAGTAAAAAAATCTAAAGATCTTTAAATATAAAGCCGAGGGATTCAAAAGGACTTTTTTTATTAGGTAAATATTATGATTCGTATCTCTGATATTTTATTTAAACAGAATCTAATTACCAAAGAGCAGCAGGCTACCATTAAAAAGACACTAAATGGTAATTCGGGTATCACTTTTACTGCTTGTGTAGAGCAGAATTCAGATATATCGAAAGATCAGTTAGTAGATATTATTAGTAAGACATTTAAGTTGCCTTCGGTAAAGCTTAAAGAACATGATATCCCTATGGATGTTTTAGAGTTGATTCCCAAGCCTTTGGCTAAAAAACATAGTGTTATCCCCATTGAAAAAGCGGCTAATACATTAATTCTTGCTATGGCAGATCCCTCTAACTTGGCAGCGATGGATGACATTTCTTTCACCACTGGATTTCAAATACAGCCGGTGGTGGCTTTAGATGAAGATATTTTACAAGCCATCGAAGATAACTATAAGAATATTACCAATGATGTGGAAATGGCAGATATTGGTAGTTTTGATGATAGTGATATCATGGTGGAGTCGGATGGCGAAAAAGAGGAGGGTGGAGATGTTAGTGTTGGTGCCCCTGTTATAAAATTAGCTAACTATATCTTAAGTGAATCAGGTAAGAGAGGGGCCAGTGATATTCATATTGAACCTTATGAAACAGCATTTAGAGTCCGTTTGAGAGTGGACGGTGTATTGAATGAATTTATTCAGGTTCCTAATGAGATGCGTAATGGTCTTATTGCCAGATTAAAAATTATGTCAGCAATGAAAATCGATGAAAAACGTATCCCTCAAGATGGTCGTATTAAGCTAAAGTTTAAAGGTGGCGATGAGATGGAGTACAGGGTTAACTCCATGCCTACTTTGTTTGGTGAGAAGCTTTGTTTGCGTCTTTTGGATAAGAGTAACTTGGAACTCGATATGACCAAACTTGGTTTTGAGGTACCAGCTCTAAAAGCTTATATGGATATGATCCATAAACCCTTTGGAATGGTGCTAGTAACTGGACCAACGGGTTCTGGTAAAACAACGACACTCTATTCTGCTTTGGCAGATCTTAATAAGACTACTGAAAATATTTCTACAGCTGAAGACCCTGTAGAATTTAACCTGATGGGGATCAATCAGGTTAACGTTAATCCTGCTGTAGGTCTCGACTTCCCGGCAGCTTTGAAAGCATTCCTTCGTCAAGACCCTGATATTATAATGATTGGTGAGATTAGGGATTTGGGAACTGCAGAAATTGCTGTAAAAGCAGCGTTAACAGGTCACTTAGTACTCAGTACACTCCATACCAATAGTGCTCCTGAAACAATTACTCGTATTTTGAATATGGGGGTGGAGCCATTTAATATTGTATCTGCCTTAAATGGTGTAGTTGCTCAACGTTTAGGTAGAAGGCTCTGTGCCAAATGTAAAACTGAAGACCCTGATGCCAATGATGAGGCTCTCATTGATTTAGGGATTCCCCCTAAATTTGCACCTAAGATTAAAACTCTTAAGGCTGTTGGATGTGGATCTTGTAATAAAGGATATAAAGGGCGTTTAGGTCTTTATGAAGTATTAACAATGAATGATCTTCTTAAACGTGCTATTGTAGAGGGAAAATCTGCTTTGGATTTAAAGAAGATCGCGATGAAAACCGGGATGAAATCACTTCGACAAAGTGCCCTAACAAAACTAGCTGAGGGGATTATTGATATTAAAGAGGTTCTCAAAAACTCTGTTTCGGATAAGAAGAAGTCAGTTGTATAGGAAGTTGTAGTTAAATAAGTTTGTCCTAAAGGAAGTAAGAGATGCCGGAGTATAAATATTATTGGGATGATCCGCGTACCAAGCAACGGATGGTAGGGATGATGGAAGCTAAGAACGAGTCTACTGCTCGTGCTATGCTTCGTAACCAAGGGATTCGAGTTAAACGAATTCATGATGCTGCCAAACCGCCTTGGATTCCATTCGAAAAAGGACCTGATGGGAAAACGGTTTTCAATCCTCCTCCCTTTTTGATGCCTTCAGTTGGCCTAGAAGATATTGTGATGTTTTGTAAACAGTTCAGTGTAATGATTGATGCGGGTCTTCCTTTAACTGAAGGTCTTCAAATCTTAAGTGGTCAAGGGGATAACCCTACTTTTAACTATCAACTGAGGATGATTGCAGACAATATTGAAGGGGGAAATACCCTTGCTGAATCCATGGAGAAATTTCCCAAGTCCTTTGATCGACTGTTTACATCTATGGTTCATGCCGGTGAAGAGGGTGGTATCTTGGATGCCATCTTAAAAAAGCTCTCTGAGTTCTTAGAGAAGAACCTGAAATTGCAGAAAACTTTGAAAGGAGCCATGGTTTATCCGGTTATCGTTTTAGCCATCTCCTTTATTGTAATTGTGGTTTTACTGGTATTTGTAATTCCGGTATTTGAGAAAATGTTTAAAGAGATGGGAAATGAGCTTCCAGCCCTAACCCAGGCAATCATTGATGCCAGTAAGTTCGTGCAAAATAATTTTGCCGCTCTTTTTGTTGTGACGACGGCTTCCATTATTGGAGTGATGAGTTTTGTTAAATCTCAAACCGGTTCTCGTTTAATTGATCAATGGATATTGAAGGTACCGGTAATTGGTGAGGTGGTTCGTGCGGTGAGTATCGCCCGTTTTTGTGGAACAATGAGTACAATGCTCGGTGCCGGTGTGGCTATCGTGGACTGCTTGGAAATATGTAGTAAGACTGCAGGTAACTACACTCTTGAATGTGAAATATTGGGTATGAGATCTGCTGTTATGGAAGGAGCCACCATTACCGGTGTATTGGAGGGCTCGGTTCTTTTTCCTAAACTGGTAACATCAATGATTGGTGTTGGTGAGGAAGCTGGTAATTTAGATTCTATGTTAGAAAAGATTGCGATCTATTATGAGGAAGTAGTGGACGAAGCAGTTAAATCTATGACCAGTATGATTGAACCGATCATGATTGTATTCTTAGGTGGTATTATTGGTACCTTGGTTGTAGCTATGTACTTACCTATCTTCTCTATGGCAAGTAACATCTAGTGTAAATTATCTTTTATTAATCCTATTCATTTGAGTCTTTATAGGTCCAAATGCGGTTTTGTTTGGTGAGAGTATTGACGGCCCAAAACCAAGCTTCTGCGGTGGCTAAACAATGATGGTAATGGGAGTCTTTTCTGACTTTTGAGTATTTAGGAGCGGACTTTTCAGGATAACCGCATGAGCTATACATGGATTTAAGGTGGAGGACCTTGGTTCGGTTATTATACTGAATAACGGTATTATGCTTCGCCTTTTCATGCTTGAGTAGGTCCATTCCTAAGAAACTGTTAGTAGGTGCTAAATTTAGGATGTTCAGCAAGGTGGGGGTGATGTCGATCTGACTAGCTAGATGATCTACCTTCATTGGAGAAAGCCACTTTGGCCCGTAAAGAAGCAGGGGGACATTGGAGGATTTATCATCAATATAGCCTGTTAGATTAACAGGGAGCAGGTTGTTATCTTTAGTCAATTTGAGTCCGTGATCACCCACCATAACAAAAATAGTATTCTCAAATTGGGATTTCATAAGTGGATTGTTTTTAAATTCTTCCATGAACATTTTTAGCATTTGATCAGTATAAAAAAGGGTGTTCATGTAGCGACGGGCTTGATTTTTTTTACCAAAACGATTGTATTTCTCTTCTGGAACATCATAGGGATGATGGTTGGTGAGGGTAATGATGGTCATAAAGAAGGGTTGATCCTTTTGGTGATTTTTGATCCATCTGAGTGACTCTTTAAATAGAGATTCATCCAGTGTTCCCCAGATTCCAGGAGCCTTCTTGGCTTCAACAAAGTTATCATCACCGATGAGTTTTTCAATATTATGCCTTAAGAAAAAGCGGTCGGTATTTTGAAAGGTAAAACGGCCTCCATAGAGAGCCACTCGTTCATACCCCTGTTTCTTTAAAATATCGGGGAGACAATGAATGGAGGTGTTAAAGTCTTTCATGACTAATCCCTCTCCGTAGATGGGAAAAATAGAGCAGAGAGTTGAGGAATACGCTCGGGTAGAATGGGTTCCATTGGCAAAATGGTTCGGGAAAAAGACCCCTTGTGGCACTAGGCTCGCAAAATAGGGGGTCGGATGCTTTTCTTTAGCGGTTGCTCTCTCTTTGAAGGTAAAAGATTCTAAGAATATGAGAACGATGTTCGGTCTGATAACTTTGGTGTTGGGGACCGGCAAGCCCTTTTGCATCAGTGGGTAATCCTGATTAAAGAATTTGATACTTTTTCGTTTTAGAAGCTCCCTTTGGATCATTCCTATATATTTATTCAGCTCTTTGTTTGAGATACTCTTCATTTGGTCTAAACCAGAATAGTGATCTTTGTATTCATCCACCAGAGAGAAGACCGGATGAAGTCTCCATGAGTGAATTAATATATAGTGACTTGGACTATTGCCTACAATGGGAATCCATGACCTGAGAATCAAAAATGCGAATACTAGGTGGAGAAATCCCATCCATCGAGCTGATGGAGGAATGGGAGAGACGGACTCTGAAAAGCGATTCAAATATCGGTAGAATTTTAATGAGATAATAAAACCAATTCCAAAAGGAATAAAAGTCATAAGTGATTCAGGTTTGATTAATTCTGAGAAGAGAGATGCATTGATGTGCTGAAAGGAGGAGAGCCCCATCTTAAAGGCATAAAAAGTTAAATGGTCGTTCACCTGATTGAGATAAAGGGTAGTGGGAAAGTAAAAGAGATTGAAAAGGAGAGAGCTGGTAATCGCATAGACGGTTAGTATTTTGTGATTTACCCTTGAAATCCAAGATTTAGAGGGGGTTACAGATTGGATTAAGACCATCAAAAGGGGAATGAGTAATTGAAATAGGGAAATACTAGAAATGAGAACGAGATTGTCTAGTAAAGCCAAAAAGGCATCTGGTAATGCAGCTAGAGGAAGATTCTTTGAGGTATTGAGGAAGATATGACCTAGGATGATACCAAATTGAAAGAGGGTAAATAAAAGATGGGTGGCGAGCATGAATAAGAAACAGTTCTGGAGGAGCTTCACATATTTAAGGGATGGAAATTTAAAAGAGGCTATTTGCCCTCCATTCATGATGAGAGATAAAGAGATAAATAGGGGTACTCCCAGGTAGGATAGAAGATCTGACATTCAATGTTCCATGTAAAATAGCGCGGTCAATTACTTGCCATCAGTTATCATAATTGAGGTAAATAAATCAAGGTGGGAAGGAGGGAGGAACCATAAAAGGCTCCTCCAGGGGCAGGGTTTAAATAGCCTTACAGTATTGAATTTCAATTGAAGATAAGGGCTCCCCTGGTTCCTCTAAATGTAGGGAGTTGGTTCCTTCAATAAAATTAAATGACTGCTCTTGACCATCTACGAGGACCGTGATGGAAGAAGGGTCAATTTGTTGATCGTCGAACGAATATTCGGTTATTAAATTAATCTTTTTGGATGCCAGTTGACCGATAGCAGATAAACCTTCTGGGATATTGCCTTCGGCTAAATCAATGTTGATTCCGCCTGCCAGTTCTACTAGCTCTTTATAACCATACCCAACTTCATTTTCCCCTGTCTGTGGAACTGTATTTGGGTTGGTATATATAATACTAGAAACGAGTAAGGGATTATCACCTTGTAAAGTTTTTAACTCGGCTAAGACAGAGGCGGGATTGATGCCACTACAATCTCTTTGAAATGCAGGTCCTTCTTTTCCTTCATAGTCGTAAACGGGATTAATGCCGGCGGGGTACTCAGCGCAAATGTCATTCTCATCTGAGATAAATACTACTGCAAGAGCGGCGTCTTCTCTAAAAAAGCCATTTCCTCTAATGTGGGCTAAATTAGCTCCGCTCAATCCTCTATGCAGACTGTATAATCCAAGCTCACCACCGTCTCCATCTGAGTCACTAGCTGCATCTATCAGTTTTTTCTGTAGATCAGATCTTAGTTTATTCATGGAGAGATCATTTCCAGAGAGCACAATGGACTCATTATTTTTTTGATAAAGAGAACCAGTCCAACCTGACGTAGAACCGTGGGCTAACATCACAGCTACTTGAAAGTCTACTTCGCTACCAATTTCAGAGATGAAGTTATCGATTCCATCTGCTACCGCTTCTCTTTCTGCTCTCAAAGAGCCAGAGGTGTCGGCTACAAATAGGATATCAATTTTACGAACTATTTCTTCTGCAGGCTGTTGAAAGGAATCATCTAAACATTCAGGGGTTGCTTCAGGGGCAGCCTCTTCATCACAATAAGGATGCTGCTCAGGTGTGAATTCAGCATACTGTCCATCAAGTGGGTTTTCTTTTTGTTCGAAGAACGTAATCTTGATCTGTTTTCCCGGTGTTGGTAGGCGATCTGGATGAAACCTTACTGCATTTTGGCTTTCAATATAGTCGACATAATCGGTGTATTCCACATCGTCTACATACACTCTTAAAGTGAAAGGAAAGGGTTTGGCGGTAAGGACCACTTGAGATACCTGACTTGATAGGTCTCCTCCGAGTGCCTGTAAGCTTTTAGCAAAATCTTGATCACAGATGCTGGCTGTTAATCCACCTGTTTTTTCGGTGGCTTTTATATACTGTTTTCCTTCTTCTACAGGTGTTCCTTCTGGGGTTTGGCAAACTTTCCCTGTTTGAGGATCGATTGTTCCCACAATGGAACTCACAGAAAATTCCCCTTCTTTTTTATGAGTTTTAAGAAACTCGATGAAGTCGGTATCGCTATAGAGATAGTTTGTATAACCCTGAGCATGAAGTTTGAGGCCACTGTCTTCTTCGTCACTCACTACGATAACTGCCAAAAAGGAATCCTCTCTCATAAAACCACTGTTCTTGGTATTTGAGATAAGCGATTTTTCAATGGCTAGTTGCGCGGCAGTTAATCCGTGTTCAGCGCCAGAACCTACTGTTCCTAGAGTGACGTTTGCCATAAATATTTCCTCTAAGTTGGCTTGGTCAGACTTAAGAACCGTGTTGCCCCAGGTTCCTTGAAAGGTTCCTCGGAGTGGTTGGTAGCCGGGGTGATAATAATTACCCATAAAAATCCAATCAGGACAGTATGAGTTGGGTTGATCACCACAGATGTCAGTGGAAGTTACAGCTAATTGAAAATCAATGTCTCTATCTTTTAGGTGGGTTACGAAGGATCTGAAGTTGTTTGCTAAATTATCTTGCTCCTCTTGCATACTGCCGGAATTATCAACTACCCATAAAATGTCAAGTTTCTTAGGTTCTGGTTGAGTAAATTCCTCAGTGATTAAATCTCCAACAGATGGACCCGTTGGATCAGGACTGTAATCACCAACTTTACACTCACCTGTGGGATCATAGGTGTAATGTGTTTTAGGTCTTCGGAATTCGTCGGGATAGCTGCTAGCTACTTCAGGGACGTTTTCACTGTTCCCTTGGTTATCACGGATGGAATCAGGTGTCGGTGTACTGGTAATGGTCGTCGTGTCTAAAACTGGAAGACTACTTGGCTTATCACTTAATACCACTTTTGAGTCATTCATGACATCTGCCAAGTTGTTGTTGTCAGATGATGAGGTGGTGCTGGCAAGTGATTTTTCAACCATTTGGTTGTCATTATCATTTGTTGCTACTTTCTCATCATTTGCCGTTGCCTTTTCAACAGATGCTATAATTAAGTCTGGCGTTATAGGATCTGGTGACGAGGCGCCCTTATGTCCAAAAGCAGCTTGCTCGACAGCTTTGTTTTCCTCTAAGGTGCTGTCATCGGCAATTGCCTCTAGAGCCTTTTCTTCAAAACCGGGTGGTGCTGTACACCCCGCTAGCCAGCCTAGGCAGCAAGCTGACCATATTGCTATGAAAATAACCCGAAAACTTTGCATAACTCCTCCTAAATATCTGGTTAAAAAGGGTAATAGACTGATATTTAAAATAAATTCGTAAATTTTGCGAACTCATTCAACGCTCCTGCTGTGAGGGGATCTTGATTTATTTATTTGGGGGGATTATTTAAATGAAGACGAAGGGCATAAAAATCCCATCGCTAATATAACATTATAACTTAAATTTGGTGAAATGTTAAATAAAATTTACAATTATATAAAGTACGGTGGCTAAGTAGTGGACATTACAGCTATAAAAAAGCGGTAATGTCCTGTGTTATTCTGCTTGGTTTTATTTTTTCTTAGAAGAGACAATCTCAAACAGTTCTACTTCAAAAATTAAGGTGGCACCGGGTTTGATCATTGGGGGAGATCCTCGATCACCGTAAGCTAAATCACTGGGGCAAAATAATTTAATTTTTCCACCCACTTTGACTTTTTGCATTCCTTCGGTCCAACACTTAATAACCTGATTCAATCCAAAAGAAATAGGCTGCCCTCTCTTTACGGAGCTATCAAAAACAGTTCCATCAAGAAGAGTTCCGTGATAATGGACTTTTACTTTGTCAGTGGCTTTAGGGTAAGCTCCGGTTCCCTCTTTCATCATGTGGTAGGCCATACCAGAGTCCAGCTTTATAGCCTTTTTATCTTTTACAAGCTGATCAATATATTTCTTTCCCTTTTCTTTAAGACCGCTGGCTGCTTTTTTATTAGTGGCCATCATTTTTCCTCTTCGTTCTTTGACCCAACCTTGAACTTTGGGGCCAAATGTGGAGAGCTCTACTGCAGTCTTTTTCTGAAGGGCAACGGCTTTCATACCTTCTAATACAAAACCAACTTCCTCTTTACTTAATTTAAATTCTACAACATTGCGTCCCATTATCATTCCGAGGGTGTAAAGCATTTTCTGCTCATCAGTTTTTAGTTTTACCTCGGCGCAAAGCTGTCCTACATACAGAAAGCTAGCTATCATTATAAGATATCTCATAATACTCCCTTCAATTAAGTTATTTATAGTACTAGATTCACAAGGATTCAGGGCAAAATATCACGGTTGGTATGATAAATCAATGATTTCTAAATTAAAAACCGGATGATTAGAAAAGGGCCTCAGTGAAGTCTTTTCCCACAAAATCTCTTAGATCATCAATTTGTTCCCCAATTCCAATATATTTTATAGGAATGGTGAATTCATTGCTGATACTAATACAAATTCCACCTTTTGCTGTCCCATCCAACTTGGTTAGAATAATGCCATTTACATCAACCATCTCTTTAAAAGTTTGAACTTGTTGAACGGCATTTTGGCCGGTTGTGGCATCCAAAATCTGGAGTATTTCATGGGGGCCTTCTTCACTTTCGCGGGAAATGACTCTTTTAATTTTGGCTAACTCTTCCATTAAATTGACTTTAGTATGGAGTCGACCCGCAGTATCTACTATGACAATGTCAGATCCTTTAGATTTGGCTGATTTTAGTGCATCAAAAACTACGGCAGATGGATCTGATCCAGCTTGGTGTTTGACTATATCCACTTCATTTCGATTAGCCCAAACTTCAAGCTGTTCAATGGCAGCAGCCCTAAAAGTATCTGCCGCTGCTAACATAACCTTTTTCCCCTGGCTTTTATACATATTCGCTAATTTGCCAATGGTAGTGGTTTTCCCAACACCATTAACTCCAATTACCATTATGACCCAGGGTTTTGCGCTGCCCACTTCAATTGGTTTTGAGCTTTTTTCAAACACTTCGGCTATAATTTCCTTTAAACAGGTTTTAACACTTTGAGGGTCTTCTAGCTTTTTGGATTCAAGACGTTCTTTGACTAACTCGATGAGTTGTTCAGATGTTGACACGCCAACATCAGCAGCAATGAGAGCTGAAAATACATCTTCAAAAAGTTCTTCATCAATTTTCTTGTAGTGAGCCAAGAATGTGTCGAGTTTTTTTACAAAAGATTCTCGAGTCTTGGTGAGACCTTTTCGAAGTCTTTGGAATAAACTGGCTTCATCAACTTTTGGTTTGGGCTTTTCTGCAGGGGGTTCTTCTTTCGGAATTACAGTAGCAGCAGGTAAAACCTCTTCTTCTTCAAACTCTTTTTCTTCTACATACTTATCGTGCTCTTTAGGTTCTTCCGGGTGGGGCGCTTCTTTCTCTTCTTTTTCAGGTACTTCAACAACAGGAGGAGCTGTAACTAGGTCCGTTGTTTTCTTATTTCTTAAGAGTAGAAAAGTAACAAGGAAGGTCAAACAGACTAATAAAAAGGAGATAAGGTGAAAAAGTGACCAAAAGTGATCTGGGTAATTTTCTAATAGTGCTTGCGCTTTTTCAAGTAAGTTGCGGTCGTTATTATGGCCAAGATTTTGAAGTATTTTGGGGATTTCCTGAAGTTGAGTTGTGAATGAGGTCAATATGTTCAAACGAGGTCTCCTTAAATTGGGGGACTGAATTTAATAAATTGTGTTGAATATGAAAAGGGTATTAATCCTGTTTAAATCTGTCTCAGGGTCTTATTATACCTCTATAATATTGTCAATTAAAACCATGTAGTAGCCTCTTTTGAGGGGGTAAAGTATCTATTTTAAATAGGCCGTGAGCACGAAATTACTTGATTCAGGTAACTAAATCCATTTATATAGCCGTTAATATAAAAATTAGGGTAAGTGTATTCCTAACCCTAATCCTAGTTATCCAGGAATTTTTTTTGGTGTTTTTCATTAATTTAATCAATCAATAGGGTTTTTATGGAAATTGATCCTTCAGGAAACGATAAGTCGAAATCCTCTAAGAAGGTTGGGCAATTTAAAATTGGCAAGATGCTGGCCGAGGAATCTAATGAATCTCTTTCAAATATTGGAAATTTAAATAAAAAGTCCTCCGATATTGCTATTACGAAAAAGAACGAAAAAGGGAAACTCTCCAGCGATAATTTAATAAATGGACTGATTTCTGCCAATTCTAAATCTCTTGATAAATTTATAAGGATTCATCAGGATAAAGTATACTCCATCGCCTATTGGATGCTAAACAACCTACAAGTATTAGATGATGTGGTTACCACCTCATTTAGAGAATTTTTTGCAAGAATCAATCAATCAGATTCCAATCGGACACTTAACTATCTATATCAGATTACTTTGGATTTATGCGCAGAGCAAAATAGCCAACTTAAAAATAGGTCTTTCTATTATTTGACTCCCTTTCCTCCGCTATTTGGTCAAGAGGGAGATCCTCTGTTTGATTTTTTCTCTAAAGAGAATAGTCAAATTGAATACAGTAAGATTAAGGGAGAAATTACTGATTCGATTGAGCTGTCATTAAAGAATTTAGACGATGATCTAAAAGCTCCTATTATTTTGCATGACCTTCATTCAATGTCCAAAGCTGATATGGCTGAAGTTCTAGGGTTAGAGCTTTCCACTGCTAAAGTAAGACTTTACAGAGGTCGTACAAATCTATTGAAAATTCTAAAAGAGGGAACCATGAATAGAGTTCCCGATAAAAAGTAGTAGGATGTAATATCATGATGACATGTTTTTCAGTGCAAAACTGCTTGCCTCAATACCTCGAGGGAGATCTTTCTGATTACTATCGCAGTGAGACCGAGCTCCACATTAGGAACTGTGAGAAGTGTGCAGCCAAGTTAAGAGAAATGCAAAAGATGGTTCAGTTGTTAAATCAAATTCCTCCCAAGGAGTCTCCGAGGGATTTTAAAAGTGATATCAATCAGGTGATTAGGAAAAAGTCAGGACATACGATCCTTTTTAGGAAGTTGTTTATGCCATATACTGTGAAAATCCCAGTGTATTTAGGGGTTTTTTTAATTGGAGTTATGTTTCTCATTTCCAGTGAACTAGATAAGAATCAAGTTTCCTTGAAGGTCCAGCAGGGGGCGACCTCTATGGATCTGGTTCAACAGCAAGAAGCCATTAAAGAGAGTTTAGAAAAAGTAATTTGGAATGAGTGGTTGAGCTCTAAGGGGGCCTCCCTGATTATAAAGGTTCAGCAGCTTACCCAAAGCGCTCCTCAGCAAGAAGTTCCAAAACCGGTAGTGGAAAAATCTAAAGCTAAAGAAGTTACATCTAAGGAACATGATGTTCCAATTGAGACCTCTCAGGCAAAAGTAGATGAGTCAGCCACCTCATCTAACAAAGATGATGTTAATACCGAGCCTGAAATTGAAAATAAATTAGCAAATCAATCTTTTTCTCTACTGAAGATGGTAATCGAGGTGGAGGAAAGGCAAATTGAAAAATTAAGAAAATCAATTATTCACGACCTAGGAGAAAATGTCTTACCTGAAGATCTCTATTCTGAACTCTCACCCAAAGCCTCCGAGGGGGAATTACTTTTTACCATCTCCTCTACCCAAAAAGAAGCAATGGACTTCTTGGATAAAATTAATCACCGCTTTGCTGCCGTAATGAAACAAAAAGAGGGTTCCTTTGAGACGGCGAATGAGTCTATTATTGCCCGTGTTAAGGGTGCTGATCTTTTTTCAATTTCCTTTTTAGCCAAAGCCAGTGATAAGAAACTATACGACGATTTAGATAATAAAATAAAAGGTAAAGAGAGAAACAAGGTCATTCGATTTTCTAACAACCTAGATATCATTGAGAGACTATGAGATTACTAGTAATTGAAGATGAAAAGAAAGTCGCTTCTTTTGTAAAAAAGGGTCTAGAAGAGGAAGGCTTTGCCGTTGATGTTGCTTATGATGGAGTCGAAGGTGAATACAATGCATCCATAAATGATTATGACTGCATTCTATTAGATATTATGCTTCCCCGTAAGGATGGAATAACAGTCCTTAAGGAACTGCGAGAGAGAGGGAATCATACCCCCGTTCTTCTTCTCACAGCTAAAGATTCAGTTCGAGATGTAACTTCTGCACTCAACTATGGCGGAGATGATTATTTACGTAAACCCTTTGCTTTTGAAGAGTTGGTTGCTAGAAGATCTTCAAGTGAAAAATCTCCCATTCTTAAATTAGATAATTTGACCTTAGATCCGGTAAGCAGAAAAGTTATACGTGATAATGTCAATATAGAGCTAACCTCTAAAGAGTTTGCTTTACTGGAATTTTTCTTACGTAATGTGGGAAGAGTTCTAACTCGAACTGTCATTTCTGAACATGTATGGGATCTGCACTTTGATAGTGGAACTAATATTGTCGATGTGTATGTTAATTATCTGCGAAATAAAATTGACAAGGAATTCGATAAACCCCTTATTCATACTGCCCGGGGAATGGGTTATGTTATGAAGGTGGAATAGTCGTATCTATGAAAATTTATTCCATTCGGAAAAGTCTAACTATTTGGTATCTACTTATTTTAGCCACCCTCCTTACTATATTTAGTGTCTCGTTGTACTCATTTTTTAAAAGCAGTTTAACTCAATCAGTGGATGGGGCATTGCTGGCCAATGCAAAAACCATTTTAACTTTGAAGTCTGTGATGATTCCTTCCAAAAGAGATGTAATGAGCGAGGCGATTCGGCAGGCTTTGGGTATTTCAGAATACCCAGTATTTACCCAGGTGGTGAATCTTTCAGGGAAGGTCAATTTTCAATCGAATATTGATAACCGGAGATTGCCGCTTTCCCAGTTAGCAAAGTCAAATGGAGAGAAAGGGATCTTAACCTATGAAAATGTAACGGATATAGACAAATATCCAGTGCGGCTTTTAACTGCTCCGGTCATGTATAATAATTTTTTCACCGGGCGGTTTATTCAAGTGGCCACGAGTTTAAAATCAGTGGAATACACCTTACGAAGAGTCCTACTTTTTTTTCTTATAGCCATTCCTTCCGCTTTGGGTATTGTTAGTTTGGGGGGAGTTTTTCTTGCTTCCAAAGCTCTAGCTCCTGTGCGTAACATGATAGCAGCAGCAAAACAAATTAGTGTAAGAAACTTAAATCAAGAATTAACCGTTCTTACGGAAGACAGAGAAATTAAGGACTTGGCAGTTACCTTCAATCAAGTCTTCTCTGACTTACATAATTCCTTTACCAATATCAGCCGTTTTAGTTCCGATGTTTCACATGAATTAAAGACTCCTCTCACAATAATTAGAGGGCAAACTGAGCTGGTTCTTAGAAAACCGAGAGAGTCGCAAGAGTATATTCAAACTCTGCAAAGCAATTTAGAAGAAGTGAATAACATGACTCAAATTGTTGAGCATTTATCGCTTCTCTCAAAATTAGAACGTAAAGATGACTTTTTTGAGTATCAAACTATTTCTGTCATTGATCTTCTCAGTAAAACCGTTGAAGGCTTGTTACCAATCGCTGAGCAAAAAGGAGTGTCAATTAGATTTGAAGACCCCTTTGCTTTATCTTTAGAAGGGGATCCCCTAATGATAAAGTTGGTGTTTGTCAATATCATAGGTAATGCAATAAAGTATACGGTGCCCAATGATCAGATAGAGATAGAGACCTTTGTTCAATCAGATAATCAAGGTGTCAGAGTAATAGACCATGGTCCAGGAATTGAGTCTGAAGATATTGATAAGTTATTTGAAAGGTTTTATCGAGCAGAAAAGAGCCGAAGTAAAGATACTGGTGGCAGTGGGTTAGGATTAAATATTGCTAGGTCCATTATTGATCGTCATGGTGGAAGTATCACTGTTACAAGTGATCCAAATGAGAGAACCTGCTTTGAGATTAATTTACCTAAGAGTTAGATCAAGGTTGACTTTCACCTTTTTTTGTTTAAACAATGATCTCTTCTATTGAATAAGGTGTTTTGAAGTAAACTCGGAGACATCAAATCAAGAATCCGAATAAAGGCTTGTAAATGATTAATGTGACAGAACTCTCTATTATCCAAGATAAAATAACTGAGAAAATTTTTACTGAACAGACGGAACTAGAAAAGTTTAGTCAGTATTATGAAGAAGTTCCAAGTGTTTTTAATGAACAGCAGGATCGCATTATACAAGGTGTTATTTTAAATCATCTATTCAACGGGGAATTATGGCAATACGAGGATCGAGCACGTGACAAGAAAGCTCCAGCCGAACGGATTGCCCATGTAAAAAGACAAATTGATCGTTTGAATCAAAGTCGTAATGATGAGGTGGAAAGAATCAATCACAATCTTTTTGAGTTGTATTCTCCTATGAATGAGTCCGCTGTGCTTAACACGGAAACTCCCGGAAGTGTGATAGATAGGTTGTCAATTCTCTCTCTGAAGACCTTTAATATGAAATTGCAGCAGCAGAGGGAAGGAGCTTCCCAGGAGCACCAACAAAGATGCTCTGAAAAATTAGAAGTCTTAAAAAACCAAGTGAATGACCTTCGAGAATCTCTAAATACTTTATTAAACGAAATTGATAAAGGGGAGCGCAGGTTTAAACTGTATTATCAGGTAAAGATGTACAATGACCCAACTCTAAATCCATTTATGCAAGGCGAGGGCTAAACTTTGAAAAGTTTGAACTACGGGTTACAAATTATTTTGTTATTTCTTTTTACTTCCAATTGCGTGACCGTTATTTCGGAACCTCCAATTGCGAGTCTTAAAGTAGTAAAAGAACAAATTGTCGATTCTGGTTCTGCCAAGATAACAGCAATTAATAATACCTCACACCCTGAACAGTTGATCATTGCCAGTGAAAGGCCGGATTGGAAAGTAAAACTTGTGGATTTAAAACCTAAAGTTCAGATTAAAACCATCTTGAGCGGAAGCAGTTGGCTTGGAAAGATCGAGAAAAGCAGTGGGGATTTTCAAGTTATGGCTGTGGATAAAGGCGCAGCCCTGTTTGATGCAACCAATCATAAATTGATTAAGAAAATAGAAACGGATCTACAGCTAGTGGATCAAGTTTTTTTTAATTCTGTAGACAATTCTTTGGTGGTTGCTTCCAGAGATCCTGCATTAAGCATCTGGTCTTTAAAACCTACTTTAAAAAAATTGAATTCTTTTAAATTGAACAATTTGTCCCTCGCCTTAGATGTTTCCCCTGATGGTAATTTGATAGCTGTTTCGGAAGGGATGTATATTTTAATATTGGATAGAAAGTCGTTGAAGCAGATGGCCGTTTTACATGGCCACACCATGATGATAACTGATGTATTTTTTCACCCAAAACATAATGTGTTATTATCTACCTCGTTCGATAAGACTATAAAGTTTTGGAATCTAAACACTTATAAAGAAATTAAATCCATTTTGGCCCATAACTCTGCTATTCATAAGATTGCATTTTCTCATGACTATAGAATTGCTGCTACTGTATCAACTGATAACACATTAAATATTTGGGATGGTAATAGCTTTAAGAAGTTGCTTTCATTAAGCTCACAAAAGAAAAAGGATCTGCCCTCCTTCAACGATGTAGTCTTTTCATCAAAGGGTTACCAGGTGAGAGCAGCCGCAAACGATGGACATATCTATATTTGGGAATTAGCTATCGAAAATAGGCCATAGAAATACCCATTTCATTTTCTACTAAAACCCCATTCGTAAGGGGATTCCTATTGACAAGTTTGTCCACAACTGACTATATTGATCGCACTGAGATGGCTTTTATTGTTAAACCCGAATCCTTAGAACTTTTGAGCTGAATAAAATCTATGGTTTTCAACTGGTTACACATCGCCCTAGTCATTTTTCTCGTTGCTGCAATTATATTTGCGGCGACTCCTATCATTATTTCAAAAATAATTTCCCCAAGAGCCAAAGGTGGCGGTCATAACAAGCCCTATGAGTGTGGAATTAATCCACATGGAACGTCTTGGATCCGGTTTGGGGTGAACTATTATGTGTATGCCTTGATTTTTCTAGCATTTGATGTCGATGTCCTTTATCTATTCCCCGTTGCAACTTATTTCAAATCAAGCCAAGGGATCTTGCCTATAGTGGCGATATTGGTATTCATTTCAGTTCTTTTGTTTGCTGTAGCGTACTTTTGGCGAAGAGGAATTTTTAAATGGCCCAGGAATATAAAAAACTGCCCGTAACTCAAGGTTATGTGGATTCTCCTTACATTCAAACTGACATTTCTGAGCAGGTTCTCAATATATGTAGAGCTATGTCTTTATGGCCCATGACCTTTGGTCTCGCTTGTTGCGCCATTGAGATGATGTGTACTGGAATGGCTCGTTTTGACTTTTCCAGATTTGGTGCGGAAGTATTTAGGCCTTCCCCTCGTCAAGCCGATCTAATGATTGTCAGTGGAACCGTGACTCGAAAAATGGCTCCTGTTTTAGTCCGTCTCTATGAGCAAATGCCAGCTCCGAGATATGTTATTGCCTTTGGTAATTGCTCTATTTCAGGAGGCCCTTTCGTCTATAAAGATCAATACAGTGTGGTTGAGGGTGTAGATAATCTAGTTCCTGTCGATGTTTATGTTCCCGGATGCCCTCCCCGCCCTGAGGCTCTTCTTGAAGGACTATTTCAGCTTCAAGAAAAAATTTCTGGTCGCAGATGGTGGCCACAACCTAAAAGTGGGGAGAATGCATGATTCATGAATGGATTACCAAGCTGCCTACTCTTTCTATTAGCACAGGTTTATTAGAGCAGGGATTTAATTTTATTATTTCCGTATCAAAGGATCATTTATTAGATTTGACTCAAGAGATATGGAATCAAGGTTACCATGTAGAAGATGTTACGGTAGTGGAATATGAAGAATTTTTTCAGGTTTCCTATCATTATGCGCGCTTTGATAATGGTGAAAGAATCAAAGTTAAATGCAATGCAGACCTTGAAAATCCAATCGTTCCATCCACATCACATATTTTTTCAGGCGCCAATTGGCATGAAAGGGAGTGCCATGATTTTTATGGCGTTCGATTTCAAAATCATCCCAATTTACTCCCTCTGCTATTGCCAGAGGACATGACTTCTCATCCTCTTTTGAAAGAAGAAGGGCAAAGAAAATCTGTACATCAAGTACTTCCATTTGAACAACAAATTACAACAGATCTTTCAGATAGCACCAATAATAAATAGTAAGTGAAACTAATGAAAACTACTGTAAATGAACAACATAGCTCTCAGATTGAGGACCTTACCCTAGATGGGGATAGGTATACCCATTACTTTTCGAGAGGTGTTCAGGAAAATACTCTCATTCTTAATATAGGCCCTCAACATCCCTCCACTCACGGGGCTCTTCGAATTATTATCGAAATTGATGGCGAGTATATTTTAAGAGCTGAACCGGTTTTAGGTTATATTCACCGAATGCATGAGAAAATGGGAGAGAATCGTCTCTATCATCAGTTTCTACCTAATATGGGAAGAGTTGATTATCTTCATGCCTTGGCTTGGAACTGGGCCTATGTGGGAGCGGTAGAAAAACTTGCAAAAATAGAAGTGCCTGAGAGAGCTGAGTATATAAGGGTTATCACCTGTGAATTAAATCGAATTGGATCCCATCTTCTTTGGTGGGGAGCCTATTTGCTTGATTTGGGGGCTTTTACTCCTCCACTTTACTCTTTTGATGATCGTGAAATCATTTTGGACTTGCTGCAGTCAGTGACTGGATCCCGTCTGACTTACTGTTACTACAATTTTGGTGGAGTGACCAAAGATGTTTCTCCCACCTTCTTAAAAGATACCTTGAAATTTGTTAAGAGGATGCGAGAGCGTCTTAGCATGTATCACGGCTTGGTAACTGGTAACTATATTTTGCGTGGACGTTGTGAAGATATCGGGAAAATATCTCTTGATATGGCCAAGCGCTATGGTGCCACCGGTCCGGTTGTAAGGGCTTCTGGCGAAGCCTATGATGTGAGAAGAACTGAACCCTACTCCGTTTATCATAAATTTGATTATGATATTCCCACCAGTGATGTGGGTGATTGTATGGCCAGGTATAATGTTCGACTTGAAGAGATAGAGCAAAGCTTAAGAATCATTGAGCAAGCGGTGGATATGATTCCTGAGGGAAAATATCAACTTCACCGTGTTCCCCGTACCGTAAGGCCTCCAAAGGGTGAAGTTTATCATGCGGTAGAAGGGGCTCGTGGAAAGATCGGGGTTAACCTCTTTAGTGATGGAACAACCACCCCTTATCGAGTTAAATTGAGAGCCCCAGGCTTTTGTAACCTCAGTCTGTTTGCTGAATTATCAGAAGGCGTTTTAATTGCTGATGCGGTTTCCATCTTGGGAAGCTTAGATTTAGTCATTCCGGAGATTGACAGATGACCTTATCTTATTTTTGGCCGCTCATAAAAATTTTGTTGGCTTTGCTATTTACCTTTGCATTCATCGTGGTGAATGCGGTGATGATGATTTATGCTGAACGAAAAATTGCCGGACATATTCAGCGTCGTCCTGGACCTCTGCATGTTGGTCCCCACGGGTTATTGCAATGTATTGCCGACGTACTTAAACTTTTGTGTAAGCAGATTTTTTCACCCCCATTAGGTGATCAACTCCTTTATTGGTTGGCCCCTTTTGTGGTCTTTGTTCCTACCGTTATATGCTTCTTAGCCATTCCCTTTGATCCTCATTTAAGGGCCTTGGATATCAATTTAGGCTTACTCCTTATTTTGGCTTTTTCTGGGCTAAATGTTGTCTCTCTTTGTTTTGCGGGATGGGGCTCAAACAATAAGTTTAGTCTACTTGGTGCTGCTCGAAGTGTGTCCCAATCCATATCTTATGAAATTCCACTGCTTCTTTCTGTTTTAGCTGCTGTGATTATGAGTGGAAGTACCAATTTAAATGAAATTACCAAAAGCCAAGGAATTTGGCCTTGGGAGTGGTTTATTGTTTATAATCCATTGGTGTTTTTGATCTATTTTATCTGTGCGGTTGCAGAGACCAACCGTGCTCCTTTTGATTTACCTGAGGCAGAAAGTGAGTTAACCGGTGGATTTCATACTGAGTATTCCGGTATGGGATTTGGCCTGTTCTTTCTTGCTGAATATGCCAACATGCTCATTGTTGCGGCTGTCGCTGTTTCCTTATTTCTAGGTGGTTGGCAAGGGCCTATTGCATCTGGTTGGTGGTGGTTCCTGGCCAAAATGTATGTGATTGTGTTTGTGATCATGTGGTTCCGATGGACATTTCCACGGGTTCGGTTTGATCAACTTCTTAACTTTTGTTGGAAGGTTTTGATCCCCATATCACTGGCGAATTTGATTATCAGTTTATTTATTTCAAGATGGATAGGGTAACCCATGCTATTCCTTGTAAAAGCTTTTTTAGAAATTTTTAAGGGTTTAAAAAGCCTTTGGGGTGGTCTAAAAATCACCGGAACCAATCTTCTTAAACCCACCATTACAACCATCTATCCGATGGAAGAGGTGGATAATATATCCACTTTCCATGGGCATATTGAGTTGGTTCCCAAAGATGATGATCCTATGGTTCCTAAGTGCATTGCTTGTGCTGCTTGTGCCAGAGTTTGTCCTTCCGATTGTATCATCGTCACCAGTAAAGAAAACAGAACACCTGTCATTGATACCAATAAGACTGATCCGGTTGGTGTATATAATGGTAAGCTAATTTTAAAAGGGGCTAAGACCCCTCCTGCTTCCAAGAAATCTAGCAAAGAGCCCGAAGTCTTTGATTTGAATTACACCCTTTGCAGTTTGTGTGGTCTTTGTATCAGCGTTTGTCCTGCAGGAGCTATTCGGTTTTCTAACAATGTCTATTTAACCAGTTACAATCGAGATGAGCTTTCCATGTGTCTCATTGAGAGGATGAAGAAGCAGTCCAAGAAAAACTCGGGATCAGGAGGAAAGCAATAGTGGAACATCTTGCTCTGGCAGCCTATGCTGTATACTTTATATTTATTGCTGTTGGTGGGCTAATGGCCGTATTTAGTTCGAACATCATTCGTGCTTTATTAGGTCTTATTATTGTAATGTCTGGAGTTGCAGGTATTTACCTTCTTTTAAACAGCCCCTTTATTGCCTTTATGCAACTGCTTATCTATGTAGGAGCTATAAGCGTTCTAATATTCTTTGCTATTATGTTGGCTAAAGATGTTGCTGGTAAGGAAATTATTAAAGATAAATTCGGAAGAATTCTATTGGGGGCATTTGCAGCAAGTCTTCCTGTTGGAATTCTTGCTTTTGTCTCATACAACTATCTTAAGATGGATCACCTTACCGCTCCTGAGATTAGCCTATCTGCTCTAGGTGAGGGTTTACTAGGTTCCTATTCCTTAGCATTTGAACTCATTTCAGTGGTGTTATTGGTTTCCATGGTGGGTGCTGTACTGCTGGTATTTGAAAGGAGGAAGGTGTAATGAATCCCCTTTTTCTCATTCACCTAGTGGCGCTTCTCCTACTTGGGTTAGGAATAATGGGCATCATCTATCGTCAAAGTCTCATTGGGATATTAATCAGTGTAGAGCTATTATTGAATGGTGCTGGAGTAGCGATTATGGCTTCCCCCATGTTGACTTCTGCAGATCCCGTTTTAGGTCAGTTAGCAACTCTCCTTATTATGGGAGTGGCAGCTGCAGAGGTGACTTTGGTACTCGCTATAATATTCTTGATCTCTAAAGAAATGGGATTTCTGAGTAGTGATCAATTAAATCAACTTAAAGGATAACATGAACGACTTACTGTTGATAGTTCCCCTTATTATTACTGGTGTGTGTCCAATACTGATCTGGCTCGGTTCCAAGTCCCCTAATTTAAGAGAATCCGTATCTCTTGTGGGAGCTCTGGTCACCTTTATGATCGTCTGCAGTATGATTCCATCGGTTTTGCAAGGAGAAAAGCCGACTCTCGTCCTCTTTACCTTGATGGAAGGTATAAATATTAGACTAGGTGTTGATGGGCTAAGCATGTTGTTTGCCATCATAGCTACCTTTTTGTGGGGATTGGCCACCGTCTATAATATTGGCTATATGCGTTCATTAAATGAGCATGCCCAAACCCGTTATTATTTCTGTTTTTCGGTAGCCATTTTTGGTGCCATTGGCGTTTCCTTTTCTGCCAACATTTTTACCCTCTACTTTTTCTATGAGGTGATCTCCATCTTTACTTATCCCTTGGTGGCTCATCATCAAGATGAGGATGCTTATACGGGAGCACGGAAGTACATTGTTTATTTGATGGGAACCTCGAAATTATTTTTATTTCCAGCTATGGTATTAACCTATGTCCTTGCTGGAACATTAGATTTCAACTGGAATGATGTAGTGAATGGTATTTTCCCATCCACCGCAGATCCTACTTTAGTTACCATCACCTACTGTCTCTATATTGCAGGACTCG
>CAYFLR010000027.1:0-12927 GCA_964343805.1 uncultured bacterium
ATGGGGAGAAGCTAAACCCATTGGAAAAAGCACTTTTCCTAGAGAAATTCGGCTTACTGAATTAATTAAAAAACCAAATTTATGCACCAGCTTCGAAATTAGTAGAAAACAAATGATTTTTAGTAATATATTACCAGGTAATGATAAGTATGTTTTACTTTATACACATACCAAGTCCTATTAGAACTGGGATCAAACATGGACATAAACACAATAAACAATGTTTCTCCGAAGATTAGAATACTGATCACTTCTATTTATGTAGCGATTATATACCTATCCCTTCCCTACATTCGCGGTTTAGTTTTATCCCTACGAGAAAACAATCTTCTCTCTCTTAGTGTCACTGCCAGTTATCTGTTAGCTGGAGGATTCCTCATTTATTTTATGTTATTTATCCTTCACATCAAGGATATAGCGGCTTACATCTTAATGTCCATCGTGGGAATGGTTTTTGCGTATTTTATAATGGGTCTAGAGATCCCTGAAGAGCGTATCCACTTTATCCAATACAGTATATTATCGGGCTTACTTATATACGCTTTTCTATTGTCCTCTAGTTTAGGTTTCATTGATGAAATCATACAGTATTTTCTTCCCACCAGGTATTTCGACTGGAGAGATGTGGGTTTTAATATTGGGGGTTCTCTCTGTGGGGTTGCCTTATTTCTAATCTGTAAAACTTTTATCCTGAAAACAAGTCCTCATCACCCCCCCTCCGAATGAGGCTTCAATTGTCAAACCGGGATCACTCTATTTTACTCATTGAAGATGATATATCTATTTCCGAGGTTATTACCTTCACCCTTTCAGAAGCGGGGTTTAAGGTTTTTCATGCTGAAAATCTAAAAAAGGGCCGAATGATATTTAAAGATCCGAACAACTCAATTTCCCTGATTGTTTTGGATCTCATTTTACCCGATGGTGATGGCCTCTCTTTTTGCAAATGGATACGTCAAAACTCCAACCTTCCCATCCTTATGCTCACTTCTAAATCCAAAGAAGAAGAACTCTTACAAGGATTTGCAAGTGGTGCAGATGATTATATGAAAAAACCTTTTTCGGTATTTGAGCTTTTAGCTAGGATAAAGAGCCTAATTGGCCGGATTGAACAACCTTTTACCCCCAAGAAGCCTGAAATCCAAACCCCACCTATGATAGAAATAAAGAACAAGGAGTTTGAAGTAAAAATAAACGGAAACCAAATGCCCTTTAGTCTAACTGAGTTTTATATATTTCGACTCCTCTATGAGTATCAAAACCAGGTCTGTACGAGAGAATTCATACTGGACCATCTTCCCAATGATAATTTAGAAAGTGGAGATCGTAGTATCGATGCTCATATAAAACGAATGAGAAAAAAGGTAAAACATCAAAAGCTTTCCTTAATCAAGACAGTGAGGGGAGTTGGGTATAAATATGAAATCCATTAATCAAAAAATATTTCTAATAAATATCATCATTCTCCTCTTAATGCTCATTTGTTTCCGTGTTTTTTTTGATATAAATGATATCATTAGCACCATGGGAGAGTATGGTTCACATGCTCTATGGATTTTTCAAATCAAATTATTTTCGGCCATTTCCATAACCATTTTTGCCATCATTTTGCTGCAAGTTTATTTACACTTAACCATCACTGCCCCTCTCAATAAACTAACCAAACAGATGCGACAAATGGTTCAAAAAGGAGAGTTTCTTACCCTGCCGGTTGAACACCAAGACCAAATTGGAGAGCTTACAACCAGCTTCAACACTATGTCCGAGCACATAAAAAGGAGAATTAAAGAACAAGAACAGTTTGCTGAAAATGTCTGTCATGAAATACAAACCCCTTTAACCACAGCTATCTCAGCATCGGAGATTTTATTAGCTAATAAATCACTTTCTAATGAAAAAGAAAACATTTTCAAAAAGCTTATCCAAACTGAAACCATGAAGCTGAAACAGCTCACCGAAACCATCATTAGTTATGCCAAAAAAAAGGTAGAAATTGGCAATCTAACAAAAGTAGAAACGGAGGTTAACTCTTAGATTGAAGCAATTCTTAACAATCATCCTGGTCTTGATCAAATAAACTTCATACCCTATCCTAACAAAAAACCACTTTATATCCTGATCGATGCTAAGATTTTAGATCAAGCCATAAACAATATAATTACTAACTCTCTAAAATACAGCCCCCAAGGGAGTCAAATTGTCATAACTATTGCTACTGAAAAAGATCAATTACATTCTCCTGATAAGGTGACCCTAAGTATCAGAAATCAGAGTCCTCATATTCCAGAGGTTTATAAAGAGAGAATATTTGAACGTCTTTTTTCTTTAAAGGTGGGAAAATTGCCAAAAGGTAATGGTATTGGATTAGCTCTTTCTAAGGATATCATAGAACTGCATCAAGGAAGCGTCACCGTTGAAAACATGGCTCCCCAAGGTGTGGTTTTTCAAATTAAACTGCCTCAATTAAAAGAAAAAAAGAAAAGCTAATCCCAACCTTTTTTACCTAAAAAGTTCTTCATCTGTTTTTCAACTTTCTTTTCAGCCAATTTACTGGTTTGATCTTGAGCTTTTTTTACCGTGTTAACTATCTGCTCAATATCAACCGGTTTTTCAAAAAATTCTTTGGCACCTAATTTTACAGCTTCAATCCCTTTTTGTAGGGATGCATGACCTGTGATAAAAATAATTTGCAGGTCTTCATTTTCTTTAAGCAGCATCTTAAGTGTTTCAATGCCATCCAACTCGGGCATTTCTAAGTCAAGAAATATAACGTCATAGGCTGTGGATTTAACTTTAGCCAAAGCTGTTTTCCCATCTGAAGCCAAATCCACGGTTAAGTTCCTTGCCCGTAGTCGTTCAGCTAAAATTTCTGAAAATTCAACTTCGTCATCTACTAATAAAACATTCACCACCATAATCAAACCTCTCCTTTTTCTACCATCACACTATGAAGATTGAGTGGTATTTCAATATTAAACAGAGTGAGTTCATTGGGATCGGTATTAAAATTGAAGGATCCCCCCACTTCTTTATGCAACTGTTTTATCAAATCGATTTCATCAAGATCGATTGTTTTTGTAACTATATGAGTAGAGATTATTTTAATTAAAGCTTCAGATTCACTCCATTTTGTCTCTACATGAATTTCAGCCCCATTTTTAGAATGCTCAATAGCGCACACCATGCATCGATAAAATATATGCTGAAGATGAAATGAGGAAAAATAGAGCTCTCCTGGATCTTCCTCAAGATCCGCATGCAGTGAAATACTAGCCAGTTTAGCAATTCTTTCAGACAGCTTAAGCATATCTAAAAGAACATCTTTTAATAAAAAATGCCCCCAAAGTTTATCTACACGATGAGCAACTCGGTTCAGGCAACTAATAATTCCCTGTTCTTTAGCCAATTGCCTGGCAATACTCTTTTGAATTCTCTCAACTTTCTCTACTTCTAAAGGCCGCCCCTTTTTTACATAAAAGAGGGCATCACCTAAAAGACCATTGTATTCTTTGATTATGGCCTGGATATTACGGATATCATGGGTAAAATTTGAGGTAATCTTACCCCAAAAAGCTGATTCCATTTTATTTCTGAGCCTGCTAGTTAACTCCATTCTTAGTCACTTTCATTTTTATCATAAATAGCTTCTTCAAGTACCTGGAGAAGCACAGCAAAACTAACGGGTTTCACTAAATACCCATGAGCCGATTCAATGATCTTATCTTTTTTAACCGGAGATTCATGCCCAGTAATTAAAATAACAGGTAAATCGGGATAATCTTCTTTAATAATCTTTAAGATTTCAAATCCATCCATGCCCGGCATCTTAACATCTAGCACCACCGCATCTATAGTTTCTTGCTTTAAAACTTCAAAAGCATCTGGACCGCTAGTAACCGCTATTGCTTTAATATCTCTAAAAGCAAGACGCTCTTTCCAAGTGGTAACCAGCTCTTCTTCATCATCGATTAGAAGAATTTTTGAGTTTATCATCTACTCTCCCCACAGTTTCAGAACTTAATGGTAGCCCCACAAAAAAAGTGGTCCCTTGAGATAATGTACTATTTACCTTTATATACCCTCCTAACTTTTTGACAATCCCATAAGTTATAGAGAGTCCCAACCCTGTGCCATCATCTTTTTTAGTAGTAAAGAAGGGTTCGAAAATTTTCTG
This sequence comes from uncultured bacterium, assembly GCA_964343805.1. Classification (GTDB taxonomy): domain Bacteria; phylum Bdellovibrionota_B; class Oligoflexia; order CAYFLR01; family CAYFLR01; genus CAYFLR01. The sequence continues at coordinate 4,175 of CAYFLR010000027.1, forward strand.
CACGTTCTCTGGAGATATCCCTTCTCCGTTATCTTTTATCGCAACCTCAACAAATTTACTGTCTTTTTTACTAAGGGCTATTTCTATATATCCATCATCCTTCACTGCATGTAAAGCATTAGTAATTATATTAACAAACACTTGCTGCAAATAGCCACGATCACTTATTATGGCTGGTATTTTACCCAAGGTTTCGAGAGAAATAGTATTGTGGTGGTACTTCATTTCACTATCGAAGTAGCCGATCACCTCGTGTAACAATTCTTCTAAGATAATTTTATCAGTATTTACCTCCATTCTTTTTGCAAAACCTAGCAATCGTTTGGTTATATTATCGCAGCGCTCAATTGATTGCAGTATGGAGGTAACTATTTTTCTTGTCTCTTCCTTATAGGAATATCCTTCTTTATACTCCACTAAGTCAGCTAATAAATAAGCTTTTTCAGAAATCATGTCAAGTGGCGGGTTAATTTCATGGGCAACACCTGCAGCTAATCGCCCAATTGATGCCATTTTATTAGTATATTGTAAATCATGAAGAAGATCTGCTTGATTAGAATCGGCTGCTTTCAAACGATGAACTAAGAAGGTCGTACTTCCTAAAATAACGATGAGAATGGAAATAACACTAATGATTAAAAACCAAACTAGCTTATCTTTAGTCTTAAACCAATTCCCCATAAATTCTTGGCTGTTTTTTATCACTACTACCACAAAGGGTGATTTTTCAATTTTAGCATAACCAAAAAGACTCATTTGTCCCTTTTCATCCACCTGCTTTTGGACATCCACCCTGCGGGCAAAATTGATCATCCTGAGGGGAGCTTTGGTAAGAATCTCACCAAAAAAACGAGAAGAGGTTTGCAAGAAACCTTCATGATTGATTAGAAAGGCATCACTATAGGGGCGTAATTCCATAGAGTCTATTTCTTTTCTAAAAATATCTGTGTTCATGGTGGCTCTTAAGAAATATGACTCGCCACTCGGTTTTTCATGCTTGATAGCGATAACAAAATGAGGAAATTTTCTGTACCCCATAAATATATCACTCACATGAATTCCTCGAAGGCTCACTGCTTGGAACCATTCTTGGTTTTTATAATTTTTTCCCGCCAAAGGGTACGGTCCCACATAGGTGAGTTGATTTCCCTTGCTATCAATCAATCCTAAATCAACAAAGCCAGCAAAAGACTCTTTTAATGAAAGAAAAATCCGATTTAATTTTTTAGGTCGTGCTAGATCATCGTAGCTTCGTTCATGAATAATAAAAGACAAAGCAGCAAGTCTTTCTTGAATATTAAATTCAAGGGATTGCTTAGTATTGGTTAACAATTGATTGAGTGGATGAATTAATTCAGATGTTATAGTGTCTTCATACTGAGAGTAATTTATAAAAGACATAAAAATGAGAGGAGCTAGCGAAACAAAGCTCGTAAGTAAAAATGAAAAAATCCAAAGATGAAGGTATCTAAATTTCAAGACAGTTACTTCTCTCCCGCCAATTTTTCATAAGCTTCTTTCATTGTACGAGATAAAACTTCAATATCAACTGGCTTCTCTAAATAAGCAAAAGCCCCCAGCTCCATAGCCAGCTCTTTATCATTTTCAGAACCATGCCCAGTGAGAATTATTACCTCTACCTCAGGGTGTTCCTTCTTCATTTTGCGAAGTACATCCATACCTTTAATACCTGGCATTTGTAAATCAAGGACCATCACTTCAGGAACTTGATTAGCTACCACGTTAAAGGCTTCCTCTCCATCATAGGCTAATTGAGGGGCTATATCTCTAGCCTGGAGTCTTTCTGACAGTGTTTGAATATATTCTTTCTCATCGTCTACCAGAAGAACTCTAGGCATCATTGCTAGTTCATCATATCTGGAAGGAACTCCCACGCGTGAACCCATCTTGACCTCCACACTCTTAATTTGATTAAAAGGCTCCATCAGGTTTTTAATTTGCTCTTTGGTATAATCTAGTCTTATTACATAAGAATTCAAGAGTACCGTGGCTTCGCCCCCTGAGATTGAGACAGATACATGATACCCTTTTTCAGCGAGTGTTCGTTGAATTTCGGCAGAAAGGGCGAAATCATTTACAGCAGCCTTGGAGGCAGCGGTAGTTAGTAAGACCTTTTTACCTAAATTATCCACTATTATCTTTGCAGCTTCCTCAATCTTCAACTGATGCATGGGAAATAAAATATCAAAAAGATCCTTGCTCCAAGGACTCATCCCCCCTTGAGACTGAATCCATTTCTCTTGCTCCTCATCTGAACTTTGAATGAGATTTCGTGCTTCTCGATTAGAAACACCCGATCTCTGCATAGCATTATGGACTCTAAACTCAGCACTTCCTGTCATACCGACACGTAAAATATGAGAAACATCGGTTGGTAAAAGATGAAACAGTTGGCCATGATAAATAAAATTATCCTCACAAAGTATCTCTGCCAAGACCGACTTTAAATAGGCTATATTTTTTTCTTTTTCATGAGTTAGGGCATTAAAAAGAGATTGCCCACCCTGAAGAGTTTGCTGTAACTTTCCCAAGGTTACTCCATAAATATCTGCAGCCTTTTCCATAACCATTCTATCATCGATGGCCTGGTTAAATTGTGGTGTTAACTCCTCGATGACTTGCTCAGCGAGGCAAAAACTTCCACTGTATACAGCCACAACTGTCATGGATTTTCCCTTACAACTAAAACCTTCCCATTTACTAACTATCTAGCTACTTGATATAAATCAAGAGCAATCTTTTCTATCATTTATAAGGGGCAATCAACCCCATCATGCTCTTGATGGAGTGGAGGGTGCACAATATGCACTGCCTGATTAATAGTATTTATTAAACTTTCCTCACCAATTTCTTTATATACTTCAGTCCTTCTCAATGTCTCTTTTACCTCTTCTGACATTCCTACCAAGGTAATTTTGATATTCATACTCTTTAATCGTTGAATAATAGAGGTTAAAACGATTTCTCCTGAAGCATCAATCTCATTAATAGCACCTGCTAGCAGGATAATATGCTTAAGATTCTTTCTTCTATTGGCTTCATAGAGGATTTTAGCTTGGATATTCTTACTGTTGGCAAAAATTAAAGAGCCGTGAAGTTTTAGAATCATCAAATAAGGGCACTCCTTAAGTTGATACTTCTTGGTGCACCCAAAAAAATCATCGTCTACCCTTGAAATAAAGCTCACCTTGGATTTGGTGCTCCTTATTAGATAAGATAACAGCGTCAATATAAGTCCCAATAATATACCCCGATCTAGATGAGGAGCCGATACTAAGGTAGCTATAAAGGTAATAGCACCTATAACCCCATCGTACTTCTGCACTCTAAAGGCATGAACGAGCTCATTGAGGTGAACCAAGCCAAGCACTGCCATCATTATGATTGCAACTAATACAGCCTCTGGTAAATGGTACAAAATAGGAGTAAAAAATAACAAAGCCGCCGCTACATAAAGACCTGAAAAGACACTGGACATACCGGTGACACCTCCGGCTTTTAAATTAACGGCAGATCTGGAAAAAGATCCTGAGACAGGATAGCCCTGAGTAAGAGAACTAACTATATTACCAAGTCCCTGACCTATCAGTTCTTGATTAGAATCTACATATTGCCCAGATCGTGCTGAAATGGCATAGGAAATGGAAATAGATTCCATAAATCCCAGAAGGGCAATAATGATAGCAACTGGGATAAGACTCAGCCAAAGGGATAGATCAAAATGTGGGATGGATAGAGAAGGAAGTCCCTTTGGAACACTCCCAACTACATCCCCCCCTCCACTCAGCAAAATTTTTCGTTCATTTAGGGGCTTTTTGCCTAATTTTATCCGCCAAGTTAGCCCATCTTGACTAAAGCCAGGAGGAGCTTCATTCTTTTCCCTAAAAATGACTTTTCCCTCTTCATCTACCCCCTTAAATAAAAGAGTATGTCGCAACAACGCTCGGTATTTTTTTATAGCCAATTTTTGATGGTTGACATGGGATAACATGGCATCTTTGTGATGAAAGAAGCTTACGATTTGTTTATCCTTGATGATTTTTGGTTTCTTGATTACAAAAGGTTGCTGATTGGGATGAGGGACATGACAATAATGACATGACCTATAATCACTTCTCCCAGCCTCTTTGTAGGAAAGAGCCACATCAATTTTATTACTCACCTTAATGGTATCTTGAAAAAGTAAATTGTATTTCTTGATCTGGTCTTGAACCTTTGGAGAGTGAATATTTTCCACTCTCACCTCTTCAATCTTTTCATATCCCACCAACCAAGAGGTAATGGTGGTGATAACCACTGCAATCAATACATTAGGGGCTCTTGGTTTAAATTTTTTCAATCCCACCATAATGCTAAAAGCGAACAAAGTCATAGCAAAGGTCGGCCAGTGAACATAATGCATTCCCGACTTAAACACTAACCACAGTGTCATATAGTGGGTTTCTGCTTTGTCCACATGAATCCCGAACATCTTACTAATTTGAGAACTGGCTATTATAAATGCGGCAGCAAAGGTAAATCCCTGAATTACCGGATGAGATAGGAAATTAACAATTATACCCAGTTTGAGTAAACCTAGTAAAAATTGAAAAATTCCAACAATTAGAGCAAGAACCAGAGCGTAGCTGATGTACTCAACACTGCCTGCAGTAGCCAAAGGTTCTAGAGCTGAACTGGTCATAAGAGAAACAACGGCAACTGGACCTGTTGCCAAATGAAAACTGGAACCAAACATAACAGCTATAATAGGAGGTAAAAAGGAAGCATAAAGTCCATAGTATAGGGGAAGACCCGCCAGTTTGGCATAAGCCATAGATTGAGGGATCATGATCATTGAAATAGTAAGGCCAGCTATTAAATCTGCTTTAAGTTAGTTGGCAAACCAAGGTAAAAATGGAAACAACTTATTTAACATAATAAAGCAGAATCCTTGCTAGGTTAAATACTATAGAGAAGAGAGAGCATAAGAGAGTAAAACTTGATAGGGAGTTCTCGCCATTTCTCTTGCTCTTCAGCAAATGAAGGTGACCTGGTTAAAATAGTATGAAAGGCAGATAGACTCGTATTGAGATAAAGTTTTTTCCAAATGGGATATTCCAATCCCCCATGAAAACTAAGAGTGTATCCTTCAAAAGACTCTGCAAAATAAGAATCTTTATAAAAAACCATTGCGGGTCCCATTTTGATAGCAAGATTTAGCTTCTTATACAAACTCTGACGCAATGTGAGAAGTAACTGATTATTATAAAGAACACCAGACAATTCATCAGATTTATTTTGCAACTCTTCTGCATTTTCAGCACCGGGAACTAATTTGGGTTTTCTAAAATTGAAATCATAGGCCGAATTGGAAGATAAGGGACTCTTTAAGTTACCCCAAGAGGTTCGATAATAAGAAAAGCGAGCTTCCAGGCCAAAGGGATGCATAGACACACCACCTGCAAGATCAAAGCCTAAGCTCTCTCCAAAAGCGGATAAGTTAGGATAAACTCCAGTACCCACATCTAGGTAATAGATCCTTTTAGTGGTAAAATAGGATCCCCATGGGGCATGGTTAAGTTTTTTCTTCGTTTTCTTTGGGGAAGCGGCCACTAAAGGAGACATTAAAAGTCCCACAATAGTGCATCCAATTATGAGTTGAGCCGTTTTCTTCATTATAAATCACATTACTCAGTAGTGGCAGCAGGAAAGACAGAAAACATATAGGGTTCTGACTGTTCTTCGGTTTCATAATTGAAAAACCCAATCCAATAGGTTCCTGGATCTAAAGAATTTTCCCCAGAAAAAGTTCCTATCCATTCTCCGTCTTCATATGCCCAACCAGTAGGATCTGGTTCAAACCAATTATCATTACTATCACATGCGCCATCACTCTCAGTTTCCACTTCCACACAAAAAAGCGCATTGTCAGATTTTAAATTCAATGCCCTAATATAGACTGTTTGATTGGCATTAAAAGACATGGACCCAATACCTTTTTTGGAAGTAGAAACAATAACCTCTGGAACAGTGCCACTCGGTGGTGGAGTGGTTTCTTTGGTGTTATTATCAGAGCCAGTTTCCTTGGTATTACTGCCCTGACTGGAGGTGTTATTGTTGGTAGTTGTGGTTGAAGTAGTGGTGGTTTCAGTGGGGGTCTGAGTCTCTGGAGTAATGGTTTTCTCGGTTTCTTTCCCTTTAAATTTATCAACTTTCCTTTTAGTATTGAGTGAATCCTGCTTTGGTGGAGGTTGAGATCCAGAGTCATTCACTTTTTTTCTTGCCGCCGGCATGGGCTTGGGATCATCACAGGTAATAAAAAAAAGTGAAGGCAATAAAAGCAATAAGATACTTAACTTCCAATGACCTTTAATAAAACGAGTTAGCATTTTCACTCCATTTTAAATTATTTGCCTCTTAAATATCGGTATTGACCACCAACTCCTCGCAGATAGGGATTTCCGTTCCATCTTTACTCACTGCCATTATCTTATAGTAATAGCTAGTCTCTCTTTCCAAGTTTTCATGGATGAAAGGAGGTATTTGCCAATCCATTCGCTGGGCCGTTGACTTGCTCACAAAGGGGAAATTCTGCCAGTAAATCCGATATTGCCTGGCATCTACTATATGCTCCCAATTAATTTTAAGGTAGTTTTCCGTCCTATGTAAGTGCACTTGCACATCAAAAAGTTGTTTATAATAGGCCTCACCTAACTGGGATTCAACCGGAATATTATTTATAGTAAGGAAGTACTCTGAATTTAACAAAGCCTTTTCTTCGGAAGGAAGGCTTTCGCCATTTTCATTAAAGGCAGTCACTACAAAAAAGTAATTTTTTCCTTTTAACCCTGAACTGATTTGAAAAGGAGAGGAAACCTCTTCAAATTTAGTTCCATGAGTTTTTACATTACCGCCGTCCTCACTTTGATACAGATGATAGCCACTGGCTCCGTCCACAGATTTCCAACTAATCGTGACAGAGCTTTTATCACTTGTTAAAACTATAACTGGGGCCTCTGGAAACTTTTTTTCCTCAGAACAGCTTAAAATCAGGCAAAGTAAAAAGGAAAAGCTCAAACATGTCTTTAGTATAATATATCTATCCATCATTTGATTTTACCATGAGATAGGAAGATACTAAATAGAAAAGGTGCCTATTTCTTGGATTAAAGCCCTAGGTATTTACCTTTGTTTGCAGCTTATTTTTTGGTAAAATAATCAACTGGATGATCAACATCAAGGAGAATCGATTTGGAACAAGGATTAAAAAGCCACCCTGCTCGAAAATTCAAAAACTTTTTTCTCGACACCAAATTTCAGATCCGATTTGGAGCCAAACTCGCCTTAGCAGGAGCATTTTTAGGAGCGATTAACACCACGGTCTTTCATTATTATATGCGTGAAAACTATGATGTGTTTATCGATCCTCTATTAGCCACAGGTCTTTTAGATGAAAATTTGGCCAATTTTCTCTATAAAGAATTAAACCATATCACTATGATTATGGGAGTCATCACCCTTGGTTTTTGTCTCTCATGTATTTTATTGGGCTTTTTCTTTAGCCATAATATTATAGGTCCCACCTTTGCCTTTAAAAGAACTTTTAAGAAAATTGAAGAGGGAGATCTGTCTGCTCGAGTGAAACTGCGACCAAAAGATGAGTTCCAAGATTTTGCCCAGGTATTTAACAAGCTCATGGATCACATCCAAACAAAATATAAGTAGTGAAGCTATTGAAAGTTATAAATTATCAGAAATGTATTCTTAGCTCTGCCTTGTTGGCTGTAGCGCTTCTTTCATCTTCCCCTTTAAATGCAGCCATCAATATTTTAGGAATCGAGGTTAAATCCAAGGATGAGATCTTAGTCACTCAAAAAAAAATGTCTCTTAATGCAGCCTTTCGACAAGCTTTTAAGACCAACCGTGATATTGAGTTTCTAAAAAAAGATCTGCAAATTGAATATGGAGATTGGAAAAGTAACATGGAGAACTTCCTTCTCCCTCCTACAACTCTGGAGTTATCCACCTCTTTGAAGAGAACTATTCACCATTTTAATGAAAATCATTCTCTTGCCAACAATGGAACAACGACACCCCCATCTACCTACCCAACTTCAAGCCTATCAATAAATACCGGAGAATATATTATATTCAATTGGGGAATTGATTGGGATCATTTAATGAACAGTAAAAGAGGCTATGAATCGGGTAAAATTATCTATAAACGCTCGCTACTTGAAATTAAGATTCAGATTATCAAATCCTATTTTCAATTAAGACATGCCTTTGAGCAGTTTGAAGACAGTTGGAATAACTTCTCTCAATGCGTGACTTTTATTGATATTGCCAGAGAAAAAATTAAATTGAATAAAGCTTCCAATGACCAATTGAGGCAAATTCAATTGGCCTGTGCCAATGATGCGATGATTTTTAAAAATGACATTACCTATTTACAAGATCAACAACGCTATTTTGCCTTACTCTTAGGTACTAATGATACCAGCAATTACATCCCAATAGATGAAGTCCCCTTTATTGAATTACCGATAAAGCTAAGCAAACTATCTGAAATAGCAGTTAAAAATGCTCCCAATATCCGACTTGCAAAAATTCAAAAAGAGATGTCAGAAGTGGATTATAATCAAACCCGTAAGTCCCTACTCCCCCTGCCAGTGGTGAAGTTTGACGGTCTTTCGTTGAGGGTAGATCAATACGTTCCAGCAGACAATTTAGGCAGAGAAAGAGCCTGGTCG
>CAYFLR010000027.1:12937-31101 GCA_964343805.1 uncultured bacterium
TAAAAAATTGCCTGATTTTATTTTTTGCTAAGCTCCATCTCAGCCAGCATATCTCTCCCTCTGTTTGGAGGAGATGGTTTCTTAGATTACCGCAGGATGAAGAAAGCTATGCTCACCCTAGAAAAACATAAATACGCCTATACTAAAAGTATTACAGAAGTAAAAATGCAAGTAAGGGACTATTATCGAGCTCTAGACATTTTTAAAGAAAGAATCACCTTAGCTGGTGCCTCCCTTGCCGAGGCCCTCCTTTTAATGAGTGATTCTTCTCAAGGTTATATGTACGACCAGATTACCTTAGAAACCCTTCGAACCATCATGAACCACCTTAAACAAGCTCAAGCCAATTACCGTCAATCCATGTTCCAACACCTCTCTGTTCGCTTAGAACTAGCGCTCATAGCTGGTTTATCAAAACTTCCCGGGCATTTAAAAAATAGCAGTATTCCTTAAAGATTCCCCCTCCCATCTAACAGATTGAAATTAATACACTTTTAGATATTCCTAATCTCTTTTCCCCTGACTGACGAAGGACCTATTAAGAATCATGGGGGATGAAATGAAAAAATGGTTTTTGGGAATCCTACTGCCAATTTTAGTTGTGGTAACCATCCAAGTCACTGGGAATCAATGCCTTATTCAAGCCACATCTTGTCAAAGTAAACGGCAGGATTATGCTCAAAATTTGAAAAAAATAGAAAAGATGAAGCGATTGATCGGGAACCTGCAAGTCAAATTAAAAAATTCACGTCAAAATCCCCGTAAAATGACAAAAATAGTCATGTTCCTCACCAATTTCCAACAAAAATTAAGACTGCAAGAGCTTAAGAACGAGAATTTAAAGAAACAGATGGCTCGCTGCTAACCAAAGTGATAAAATCCTAAGAAAATTTCATATCTATCCAGGATCTATTAATTATCAGTGAGGATGTTATGGCATTATGGATCACTTTAGGAGCCATTGGGCTTATCCTAGTATTTGCAATTTCAACCTTTAATTCGCTTATCGCATTACGCAACCGCTATAAAAATGCCTTTGCTCAAATTGATGTGCAGCTCCGTAGACGCTACGATTTGATTCCCAATCTGGTAGAAACGGCCAAGGCTTTTATGGAACATGAAAAAGGGACTTTAGAAGCAGTTATACAGGCCAGAAATACCGCAAGTAATGCGGCAAATACCATAGCAAAAGACCCGAGTGACATTGCAGCCATGCAGACTTTATTAGGAGCGGAACAAGCTTTAACTGGAGCCATGGGTAAATTCTTTGCCTTGTCAGAAGACTACCCTGAGTTAAAGAGCAACCAAAATATGATGCAACTCTCAGGGGAACTTTCCAGCACTGAAGATAAAATTGCCTTCGCTCGTCAAACTTTTAATGACTCGGTTACATTTTATAATACCAAGAGAGAGAGCTTTCCTAGCAATATCTTTGCAGGTCTATTTGGTTTCCAAGGGGCCATCCTCTTTGAAGTTAAAGAAGATCAAGCTCGTAAAGCTATCAAGGTTTCATTTTAAAGGAAAGGATCATGCCTTATGATGGATTTCTTTGCCCAACAAGAAAAAACTAAATCGAGAACTGCTTTTTTTTCGGTGGCATTTTTAATATCCGCCACCCTCATTGCCATGCTTCTCTCTTTACTCATTATCATTTTTTCTCCCCATGGTTTTGTCTATGATAATGTCCGTGAGGTAACCTCTATTTTTGCAGACCCCGCCGGTTTCTTCGGGAAACTCGATTTACTAAAATGCTTTATGTTGCTCGGAGGTATCGTATTCTTCATGTCTTTAGTGAGCCTCTATCAAATACATGAGCTTTCCCAAGGGGGAGGAGAATCCATTGCTGAGTCCTTAGGCGGAACTTTGATCTCATCTCATACCAAAAGTACAAAAGAAAAACAGCTCCTCAATATCACCGAAGAGATGGCCATTGCCGCCGGTATGCCAGTGCCTCCGGTTTATCTTTTAAAAAATGAAAACGAAATTAATGCCTTTGCTGCTGGAAATGATCTCGATGATGCCGTGATAGGAGTCACTCAAGGAGCTGTGGATAGATTAAGTCGTGATGAACTGCAGGGTATTATTGCCCATGAATACAGCCATATTTTTAATGGGGATATGAGGATGAATATCCGCTTTATTGGAATATTGGCGGGAATTATAATATTTTTTCATGTTGGAACCGTGTTAGCCAGAATGAGAAGTCGATCTCGTAGCGATGGCAAGCTTGTTGTGATAGGGCTTGGACTGATTGTCATTGGCTATTTCGGTCATCTGATTGGAAGAATCATCAAAGCCTACATCAATCGGCAAAGAGAATTACTGGCAGATGCCACTGCACTCCAATACACCCGACATGATGGGATTATCAAAGCTTTGAAAAAAATTCAAAGAGCAGGATCTGCCATCGAAGATAGCAGGGCAGACCGAGTCAGTCATATGTTTTTTGCCTCAGGTGGTTTTGGTTTTCTTTTTGCGAGCCATCCACCTTTGTTTAAACGGATCTCGGTTTTAACAGGACAAAACATTCAACCGATGAAGGAACAAGTCGTACAAGAAAGCGGAGCTGGAGCGACTGCTTTTGCCGGTAAAGCAGCGGCTATTTCTGGTTTTACCGCTAGTTCCAATAAAACCATCCAAAAAAGAGCTTCCTATTCCAAAAAAGTCTCTGTGGCCATACCCTTAGCTGAAAACAATATCCAGGCGATCAATAAATCTCTCAAAGAGATGGTACATGACCCTCTGGAAGCCAATGCACTTATTTATTTAATTTTCATTAGCACAAGTCTCAGAACCAGATCTAAGCAGATGCAAAACCTAGAGCTCTATTCTCAAGCACCCGTATATAGAACCGTTGCAGGCTTGTTAAAAAGTGAAACTAAAGTCAAAGACAAAGACAGACTCTCCTTATTACAGTTGGCCATGCCTGCATTAAAAACTCTCTCCCCTAAACAAAAGGAAGAGCTCTTAGATAATGTACAAATGCTCATCAATGCCGATAACGAAGTGGAAGTTTTTGAATTTGCCTTAGCTGAAATTTTGTGGAGAAATTTAAGAAAAAGACAGTGGAGTGATCAAGCCAAATTACCCGAAATGAAGAAAGATAACGCCTCTGCTTACATTCTTTCTATTTTAGCCAAGATGGGACACACCTCTTTGAGTCAAGCCAAAAATGCGTTCAAAAAAGGGATGGATTCAATGTCCAATGCAGGTAGTGATTCCAGCGATCTCTTTATATGGAATCAAGCTATTTTTGCAGCAGCTCTAAAAAGCCTGCAGAGGCTATCAGAGATAAAAAAGCAACAGTTCCTGGCCGCCTGCTTAGAAGTTGCAGAGTTTGATAAAAAAGTTACAGCCAATGAATTAGAAATAATTCAAGCTATCTCACTCAGTTTAGGAGTGGCTATACCAACCTCTTTTCTATCCATGCATAAATCTTAGGAACCTCAATCATGAAAAATCTTATTGACCTCATAGGTAAGACTCCTTTAGTGGAGGTGCAATCATTTGATACCGGACCTTGTAAATTATTTTTAAAGTTAGAAAGCCAAAACCCAGGCGGGAGTATAAAAGATCGGATTGCTCTCTCCATGATCAATGGAGCCCTCGATCGGGGTGAACTCAAAAGTGGTAAAGCTATTTTTGAAGCCACAGCGGGAAATACTGGACTTGGATTGGCTTGGATTGGGAAACGCTTAGGTTTTCATACCAAATTAGTGATTCCGGATAAAATGAGCATGGAAAAAATTAACCACATAAAAGCCCTCGGTGCTGAAGTGATAACCACCCGGAGTGATGTGGGGAAAGGGCATCCAGAATACTATCAAGACTTAGCTCTCTCTCTGGCCCAAAAAGAAGATGGGTGGTTTGTAAATCAATTTGCCAACCCAGACAATCCCAAAGCTCATTTTTTGACCACCGCTCCAGAAATTGATGAACAACTGGGTGGAAATATAGATGCCATCGTAGTGGGTGTCGGATCATCGGGCACCATGACAGGGCTCACCCACTACTTTAAGAATAAGAAAAATCCACCACAAATCATCTTAGCCGATCCCCATGGATCCATTTTGGCAGATTATGTACATAAAGGCATCACTCGAACTGATGCGGGATCTTGGTTAGTAGAGGGGATTGGCGAAGATTTTATTCCAGAGATTGCAGATTTTTCTCTTACCCAAAAAGCCTATTCAATAACCGATCAAGAAAGCTTTCAAATGGTGAGACAACTCCTCAATGGTGAAGGTATTTTTGCCGGATCCTCTTCAGGAACTCTGTTGGCTGCCGCTATTAAGTACTGTAGGGAACAAAAGGAACCCCAAAATGTGGTGAGCTTTGTGTGTGATACTGGGGCTAAATATCTCTCTAAAGCCTTCTTCGACCCTTGGTTGCAAGAGCAAGGTCTCACTTCAAATCCACAGTTTTCAGACTTGCGAGATGTCATTATTCACCGCCATGATTTGGGTCAGACCATCACTTGTAAACCGGAAGAGCTTTTGACTCAGGTGTATAATAAAATGAGAGGAAACGATATTTCTCAACTGCCAGTCTTGGAAGACAATCGTTTAGTTGGGATTATTGATGAATCAGATATCCTTATAAAAAGCCAAGATCATTCATTCGAAGGCAAAGTCAAAGAATGCATGTCAGTGAAGTTAAAAAGTCTAGCACCTGATGCTTCTCCATTGGAATGTCTAGAACTATTGAAAAAAGATCTGGTAGCTCCTGTTATAGACAGTAATAATCAATTTTGGGGTCTTATTACTAAGATGGATCTGATTCATTATTTAAGGAGAAAAAATGGCTAAAAACTCTTTACATTTTTCTACGAAAGTGATTCATGGTGAACAGTTCAACGACCCTGAAACAGGTGCTGTGATGCCATCAATTGTCACCTCTTCCACCTACGCTCAAAAAAGTCCAGGTGAACATACAGGTTTTGAATACTCCCGAAGTCAAAATCCTACTCGCTTTGCCTATGAAAGACTTTTAAATGCAATTGAAGCAGGGGATAGAGCCTTTGCCTTTTCTTCCGGTTTAGCGGCCATCAACACCACTCTCGAGTTACTTCCGGCAGGCAGTCATATTATTTCCATCAATGATCTTTATGGCGGAACCTACCGACTTTTCGAGCAAGTCAAAAGGGTCAGTTCTAATTTGAAATTCAGCTATCTTTCGGTGGAAGAACTGGAAGAGTTAGATCAACATCTCACCAAAGAAACTAAGATGATTTGGGTAGAAAGCCCCACCAATCCACTTCTCAGCATTGTAGACCTGGAAAAAGTGGCCGAATTAGGAAAAAAATACTCGCTTATCACCGTCTGTGATAATACCTTCGCCACTCCTTACCACCAACAGCCCTTAAAGCTTGGCATTGATTTGGTGATGCATTCCACCAGCAAATATATTGGAGGTCATAGCGACCTTATTGGTGGAGCTATTATTTGTGGTACATCCGAGCTATCTGAAAGGATGGCCTTTCTCCAAAATGCCTGTGGAGCTATTCAAGGGCCTTTCGACTCTTACTTAGGTTTAAGAGGAATTAAAACACTGGCCTTGCGCATGGAGAGACATGCTCAATCAGCAGCTTCTTTGGCTCAATTTTTATGTTCCCATAGCAAGGTTGAAAAAGTGATCTACCCTGGTTTACCGGAACACCCTCAGCATCAGGTGGCACAAAAACAGATGAAAAACGGGTTTGGCGGTATGATTAGCGCAGAATTAAAAGGGGGAATTAAAGAGAGTCGAAAATTTTTAGAAGCCTGTCAAATTTTTACCTTGGCCGAAAGCTTAGGCGGAGTTGAGAGTTTAATAGAGCATCCCGCTATTATGACTCACGCCTCCATTCCGGCTGAAGTGAGAAAAGAAATTGGAATCTCCGATGGGCTCATAAGAATCAGCGTCGGGATTGAAGACATCAAAGATCTTCAAGATGATCTAACTTCAGCCCTAGCCTGTTTATAATTTCAAGTGTCAATTTTTTGTTTTATGATAAAATAAGGGCAGAAATTAACCAAAAAGGAGAGAGCGATGACAACAACTCCCACCATGGAACAATTACAGGCTGAAAATGAAAAACTGAAAGAGGAACTCAAAGATAAAACCACCTTCATCAATAACTGCTTTGAAGCTATCACCCATCCTTTTTATGTGGTAGATATAAATGACTACAGTGTGATAATGGCCAACTCTGCTAGCTATTTATCAGGATTTCACCAAGGAACAACTTGCCATGAAATGACCCATAATAGTGTGGTGCCCTGTAAAGGGAAACACCCCTGCCCGATAGATGCGGTAAAAGAATCTGGTAAACCTGTCACCATGATACATAACCACTTTATTGAAGGCAAGGGAGAGCGAGTTGTTCAAGTGAATGGCTACCCTATCTATGAAGATGGAGTAATAACCAGTATGATTGAATATTCTATCGACATAACAGATAAATTTGTTAAGGAACCCTAAATCTATTTGGGCTTTTTCTTTTTAACTTTTTTCTTCTTTCTAGCTTCTTGCTGATCCAGGTAATCTCTAGCCTTTTGAAAATCAGGATTAACCCGTAAACACTCTTTCAAATATTCCGTTGCTTTTTCAACAGAACCTTTTTCTTTGGTACGCATGTGAGCCAAGGCAATATTGAAATAGATGAGGCAAATATCTTTATAATCTGGAAAAAACTCCACTACTTTTAAGTACTCTTGCAGAGCATTCTCAAGATTACCCTTTTTGGACATGACCACCCCTTTATTATTATAGAAGCGGATCATCTCCACGGCTTCAGCAACTTCATTACAGAACTCAGTGGCATGCTCATCAAAACCATGCTCTTTTAGATTGTTGATCATGTCATACTTGATATCTTGATTTTCAGGAGTTAACCCTAAGAGCTCTTTATAAGTTCCGATAGTTTTGTCGGGTTTTTTTAAATGGAGGTAGGTGGCTGCCATGTGATTGAGTCGCTCGATATTCTGAGGGGCCTTTTCATTGGCTTTTTCAAAGTACTTTTCTGACTCTTCAAAGTTCTCCATTTTTAAATAGACTCGACCTAGATCGCTCAGCACAGAAATATCATGGGGCTCTTTGGCCTCTCGTGATTTATGTAGTTTTAGAGATTGTTCATAGTTTCTGGCATTTTCTAAGGTATCAGCAATCACTTTTACAATTTTCTCACCAAAGACTTTGCCATTTTGTTTGATATGAGATATGGCATCCGGAACCTTGCCCGCTTCCACCATTTCATCCACAGCTTTTAGGACCTCTTTTTTCTTTCCCTCTTTTTTGGCTCCTTTAGCGTTCATTTGAAAAATTTGCATTAACTTCGGAGCCGCTACCGGTTTATTGAGAGTATAAATATTAGGGAGTTCAGAAAGCAGAGCTTCACTGCCTTGAGAGAAGCTTTTGCCAATCATTAAAATTAAAAGGGCATCTCGTTTTATCTCATTTTCATGGTTTTGGATTTTTTGAAATAATCCTAGGCCTCCTAATTCTTCCATTTCCAGCGAGGCAATCACGCAATCAACCAATTGGGTGTTAAATAGATAGAGACCAGAAAGAGCGTTGTTGTTGGTTAAAACATTCACTCGATATTTCTTGAGAATGTTCTCCACCATCTTGGTCACAGAAGGATCATTGTCAATCACTAAAGCTTTACGAGGAAGTCCATCGGCCATAATTAATACGCACTAGTTAAAAAATCATTAATACTCTTAGTTATGTTAGCATAATTTTTAATATTTCTGTATTAATTTTATCCATCCATTATTTAAACTTGGTCAGAAGGGCTGAGTATTGAAATATTCCCAACCCTCCCCAAGAAATTTACCTAGTAACTGTATTCTTTATATCGAAACTCCTTATTAAATCCAAATAGCTGAAGAGAAGGTGGAAGATACCCAAAATCCTCTTCTAAATGAGATTCAATATCACAACTCTTAATAGGACATCTTCCGTTGCGAATCGGATTTTCTAGTAATTCGAGATTGCTTAGGTTAGGTAAACTTTGAAAAGGACTTAAATCAGTTATTAAGTTGGCACTCAAATCCAGGTGATAAAGGTTCACTAACTTCTCTATTCCCTGCACATCAGAAATTTGGTGATTAAATAAAGTCAACCTTTCCATGTCCAAAATCTTAAAAATTGGTGAAATATCAGTTAATTTATGCACATTTTCAGTGTAACTATGTCGTGCATAAAAGTTACTAATATCCAGTGAAATCAATTTTCCAAACCGTTCCAAACCAGTGACATCCTCAATGAGATTATCCGTTAAGGCTAACCAACTTAAGTTAGGTAAAGGAGGGATGTCTGAAATTTTCTTTAAGGTAGTGAAAGAAATTCTGAGAGTCTCCAATTCTTTTAAATGAGATAAAACTGAAAGATTCTTAAGATCGATTTTATTACTAAAACCCCCAAAAATTTCCAGATACTCTAATTTGGGGGCAAACTTTAGTAACTCTAGATCTAACTCTCCATCAAGTTTTCTAACCCCTAAGTTATCAAGCTCTGCTACTTTTGCGGCGGCTTTTTCACAATCATGAAAACCCCAATCTTCATTCACCTGTCTCAGCAAATCCTGCAGCATGTCAAATGGAGACCACGAATAGAGCTCATCATATGATAGTTCATTGGCATAGAGACAGTAGTTTAAGAATGAGTCTAAAACCAGCTGATCCTTAATACTTCTTTCTTCAATAAAACATTCATGCTCTTCATCATTTTCAAATGGACAAACAAAGTCGCCTTTTGAATTATTAGTTAAATAGAGATCCTTTAGATTAGGTAGCTCTTTGAGAACAGAAAAATCTTCTATTAGATTTCCTCTGAGATCTAAATACTCCAGGTTTTTCATGTTTTTTAAAACAGAAATATCTTGAATTTGGTTTTTTTCTAAATCAAGTTCTTTTAAAGCGGTGAGGTTCTTTAAAAATGAAATGTCTTTGAGCTCGACCCCTTCTAAAACCAGTTCCTTCAATGCAACTAAGTCTTTTATTACAGATACATCCACCGAGGTCTCATCACTTTGAACAACTAAAATCTCCAGATTACTTAAGGCCGATAGAGGTGATAAAGATCTAACCGGACTATGAAGTAAGAGAACCTCTTTAAGCCCTTTTAATGTTGCTAAAGGTCTTAAGTCAATCTCTTTTCCCCCATCCAATTTACCAGGGCTCCACTCGATATATCTTTCTACAGAATGGCTCTTTGATTGCACAAATTCACAGTCTGTAAGAAATTTCTCTAAATCTTCTTCAGCAACTTCTAGAAAAGAAGACATTTTCACAAGCCGCTTAATCACTTTCTGGGTAGTAATCCAGACTGGGTCATTAAAATTGTCATATTCACACCACTCTTTAAAACTATCAAATTGATGGTCCTTAGAGATCATTTCATCTAAACTGGCTTGAATATAACCCCGGTTATCATCTGAACTCTCGAGTTCAATTTCTTCTTTTTCTTCGATCCAATTTACATAAGAGCCAGCAAAGGTATAAATCGGATTTCCTTGTTCACACATTTGATCGTTTTCTACCGTGAAAGGAAGTGGTGTAAGCGGTTTAAAAAAGCCTTGGGTGACCCCGACTAAATACCATTTCTCATCAATAAAAGCATAAGCAGGTCCTCCTGAGTCTCCAAAACAAGCTCCTTTGCCTTTATTAGGACCCAGTATTAAAAGGTCATAAATACGGGGAGTCTTTATAAATCTATTAAAAGTAGTTTGAGTAGTTAGATGCTGTCCCCGGCAGCTATCCTGAGCGCAACTAGTCTTTTGGACACCATAGCCATTCAGCGTGATGGACATCCCCTCTTTAAGCCTATTAGGGTTTTTTAAAATTTCTATAGGCTCATGAGTGGAGGGAGCACTCTCTTTTAACTTGATGTAGGCCACATCAAAATTTGGAAAAAAATCAACACTTCCAAAAGGAATTGCTTCACTCATTTCAATCACTACATCTTGAGATGAGTCATGGTAATTTTCAAACTTTATGGCCATATCAGAAATAGACTGATCTTCAATACAATGAGCCGCAGTTATTACTAATTGAGGTGCAATTAAGGTTCCCGTACAAAATGATCTACCATGATTAGAGGAAGATACAAGAGCTACAGTACTTTTAACCCCTGGGTTAATAGCGGCAGGAGTGCTTCCTCCTATGATCTTCAGCTCACTTTTTAAAGCAGGTGAGTTACTGCAATGACTCAAGAAAAGAGTCAAAAACAAAAAACTGATAAGATGTGTTTTTAAATATTTCATTTTAATATTCTCCTTTAGGATCATTGAATAAAGTTATGAAGGTCACCATCTACAAAGCAGCCGACATTTCTTTTTTGCCTAAAAATATCCGATTCTTGATCTTCCACACGATGGAGAACCAAAACCATTTTTCGAGTCTGGAGAACTAATTGCTTTCCCTCTTCCCGAAAGTAATAACTGCCTGAATCACTCGCGGTACTCATCTGTTCAAACTTAGAGCAAGTATGGCTTTTTGGATGGAAAATGATTTTCTCTTCATTTACTTCAAAGACCCCTTTTATCTCCTCTATTTGGGGATCTCCAACGTATAAACATTGAATGCGAGATCTCATTTGAAAATCAGCCGTAAATTCATAACCAATCACACAGCCTAAGTCATTATTACTATTTATGTATTTTCCTACTAAAGGGTTGGTAGATGGTGTCTCTGATTCACTTTTTGGAGACTCATTTTTTTCCACCTGATCAACTGATTCGATTTTGTCTGCTGTTTTTTCCTCAACTAATTTAGATCGTTGGCTCTCTTCATGCTTTACATTGTGTTTGATGGGGACAGTCACTTTCTCTTCCATGGTCTCGTCATCTTTCTTAGAGCTTTTCTCTGCACAGGCAAAAAGAGAGATGAGCAAAAAGAGACAAATCCATAACATCATAAGATTATTCAACTTGTTCATTTTCTACCTCATAATTTTGTGGGTTAATCTATCAAAGAGCTTAGAACCGCCCTTTTGGGAACCACTCTAGAGGCAAAATAGATGCCAAGTTTTAACCTCCATAACATATTGATTTTTAATAATTAAATATACCTAAAGAGGAGAAAACAGAGGATTGAGACCCTAGCGACTCAAGTTTGGGACATATTGAACCCAACAAGTGGACGGGATTTCCATCGCCCCCCCCCTTGACTAGCGAAAACGTTCGCTCCACAAGGCGGTGAAAAAATGGCAAGGGGACAGTACATAGCAAGGTACGGACCCGCAGTCATTTTTGATACCAACACAGTGGACGGGCGTTTGCGTTAGTCAAAGGTGCCCTTGGGCATCACACTCACCCATAACCGATTAGAAAGAGATGTAGAAACCGGAGCTCTAGAATAAATAGGCGTGCTAGGATCAGCACCCAGTTGATAAATATACATATGTTTATCTGCGGTCACGATGATTTCATCCACCTCGCCTTGGGCATCGGTGACAACATCAGCAGCAATAATATGATCAATTTGACTTCGACTATCACCTATTGTAATTTCGAAAAGCGACTGTGGACTGGAAAGATCACTCACATTGTATATTTTAATGAGAAGATCACTTCCTGACTGAGGTTTACCAGCAACCACTAAAACAGGGGTAGATACCCCAGCAACCTTGCCGGTTGCAATTTTTAATTCCCCTTTAAAATCGCTACTCACGTCAATATCTTGAATCACAGTAAAGTTGCCGGCATCATAACCCATAACTCGAATTGGCACAGTTTCATCAGCACCTGCTCCAGGACCTGCAGCCACCAGGATTTCCTCTCCATTGGAGTTATCACTCACGTTACCTGTTGCTATGTTCACACCTTTGGTAGTGGTGTTTTGATAATAGTTAGTTAAATTAGCTGTCACATCATTCGCAGGCTGATCGAAAGAAGATACCGTGTAAACTGTCACCGAAGGATTCGCTCCATTACCAGGTCCTAAAATAAATTCGTTTTTCCCATCCCCATCCAGATCTCCCATGGCGATCATAAGTTCTACAACTTCGGTATAAGGTCCCCACATTTTAGCACTGGATGCTACTGCAGCAGACCAGTTATAAAATCTAATCTGAGAAACCCCACAACCAACTCCTTCTATACTACAATCAATTTCAGAGCGCGAAGCCACAAGAAGTTCTGATTTACCGTCGCCAGTCACATCTCCGCCCAATACATTAAAACCTCCAGTATAGGTGGAGTCTCCTTCAAAAATGAGCACTTCCACCGCCCTGGTACTTCCATCTTTGGGATTTAAAATAAATGCTTCTGAATCAGTGCCAAAAACAAAATCAAATTTATCATTAAAAGCAATACCTGATACGTCACCTAAATCTGGTTTTTCTAGATGGGGGGTGGACTCTACCTTTTTATCAGAAGTGGATTCACTGGTTTTATCATCACTCTTTTTTTGATTATTATTATTGTTATTAGTGGTTACCTCACTGGCTTTCTTATTATTGTCATTATCTTTACCGGACTCATCTTTTTTCTCTTCCTTTTTTTCTTCAGTGTTAGTAGCAGGAGGGGTTGTTGTCTTCTGTTTTTTTGCTTGGGGAACCGGTTTGGCATCATCACAATAAGAAAGATTAATGACTGTAAAAACAAACAAAACTAATAAAGCACCCACTCTTATGTTCATTACACCCTCTATTATAAATTAGATTTCTGGTAATTTTATCATAAATAATCGGTTATTTTAATTGCTAACTGCTCAATTATTGACCAGCTAAATTGGTTCAGTTACAATGTCAGCAAATCAAAAAAGGGAGATCTATGAGACAGAATGCTGTTTTTAGCACCGAAAGATTAATAATTCGCCGTGCCACTACTGATGAGGGAGATATTAACCTCTTGTTTGACTTATGGAATAACCCAAAGGTCATGACAATGGTTGGCTTTCCAAAGGGTCTAGCTATTAAAAAAGAAGATATAATTAAAACAGTGGAATCCTATGAAGGTGATGATCCTTACAATAAATATTTAATCGTTGAAAGAAAAGAGGATCAAGTACCCATTGGTGAATGTAAGCTCGGAGCAGTGAATAAAGAGCTGACAGTGGACACTGATGTTAAATTACTTCCCAATTTTTGGGGTAATAAATATGGTGTAGAGATTAAACATGGTCTAGTTGATTATCTGTTTAACCATACCAACTGTGAAAGAATCGAAGCCACACCAAACAAAAAAAATGTCGCCTCTATCAAAATGCAAGAAGCTGTGGGTGGATCCAAAGTAGATGAGAGAGTGTTTAAAGCTCCAGCGGAAGCGGGAGATTTTCGCACAGATGTGCATGCACTGGTTTATCATGTCACTCGACAAACTTGGCAACAAAGACAAAAGGAAAGTCTGAGTTCCATTGAAGTAATTACAAATCAATTTAACCACTCTTACGCCCTGTCCAGAACCCAAGCAATTAATCAATTTGAACCGGCGGTCCCTTTAATTGAACAAAGTATTTCTAAATTTGCAAGATTGCTAGATATGAAATCTCCCCCGGCCAAAATTCTCGACCTTGCCTGTGGAACCGGTATGATGAGCGTGGTTTTAGCCAAACAGGGATATGATGTCACTGCTATGGACTGCTCTTTTGAAGGTTTAAAAACGGGTCAAGAAATAGCAAAACGAATGGATGTAAAAATTGATTGGCAACAGACAGATATGAGAAGTTTTGTAACATCTGAGCCCTTTGATTATATTTTTTTGTATGATGTGATTTTTGGCAGTTGTAATACCCATACAGAAAATGAAATGGTCCTAACACAGATTGCCAAAGCGTTAAAAAAGGGAGGACGCTGCTTACTCGAGGTCTACAATAAAGAATTTGCCATTAAAAATAGCATCGAAAATAAATTTTTCTTTAACCAAGAAGATGATTGGTTTTATCCTGATCCAGAAAACCTCGCTTTAAAGGATCGCAAAATGCAACTCTTTTCTCACAAAGAGTGGCAAGAGATTCTTCCTAAACATGGGTTTAAAATCATCTCTCTTGCTGAACAAGGCTGGCACTGGAAAAACGATTCTAATGATCTCCCTTTTCGCGGGGAATTTATCATTATGGAAAGACTTTAAACACTGGTCCTAGATTTTTGAAAAAATCAATGTACCATTGGTTCCACCAAAGCCAAAGGAATTAGACAAAGCGCGAGTTACCTTAGTTTCTCTAGCCATGCCCGGAACATAATCTAAATCGCAACCCTCATCCAGGTTTTCTAAATTGATAGTGGGAGGAACGATACTTCTATTAATAGTTAATAAAGTAAAAATGGCCTCGATGGCTCCAGCAGCTCCCAAACAATGGCCAATCATCGACTTGTTGGAACTCATCATTAACTCTTTAGCATGGTTCTTAAACACCTGTTTGACCGCATTTGTTTCATTAAGATCATTGGCTTTAGTAGATGTCCCATGAGCATTTATATAATCAATAGCAGATGCAGATAGACCACTGTCATTTATTGCATTTTGCATAGATGAAATAGCTCCCTCTTGCTGCGGGTTGGTCATATGAAAAGCATCACAAGATGTTCCATATCCAAGTACTTCACCATAAATAAAGGCCCCTCTTTTTTTTGCATGTTCATACTCTTCTAAAATGAGAACCCCAGCTCCTTCTGCAATAACAAAGCCATCCCGGTCTCGGTCAAATGGTCTACTGGCTTCAATGGGATTACATTTACGCCTAGAAAGAGCCTTCATAGCATTGAACCCATTAACCGTCATAGGAGTGATCGCTGATTCTGTTCCCCCTGTGACAACCACGTCACAATAGTCGTGTTTTATTGCCCGATAAGCTTCTCCCACGGCGTGAGTTCCAGAGGCACATGCAGAAACGACGGCATGATTGGGTCCTTTTAAATTATGTCTGATGGCAATATGCCCCGGTGCCAAATTCGCAATAATGGCAGGAACAAAAAAAGGAGAGAGACGCCCTTTATTCATCAACTTCTCTTTAGACCTTTCAATTTCCGGAATACCAGCCACACCAGAACCAAGAATACAACCGGCTCGCTCACTTTGAAATTGATCCGGTGTGAGTCCGGAATTTTCGAAAGCTTCTTTGGCTGCAGCCAAAGCAAATTGAATAAAGACGTCCATTTTCTTAACGTCTTTAGAACTGATATCTGCTAGCTCAGGATTAAAGTTTCTCACTTGAGCGGCAATAGTATTGGTCAGTAAATCATGATCCATATTATCTATAGTTTGGACTCCTGATTTTCCATTAATTAATGAACTCCAAGAGCTCTCTAGATCCAAACCAATGGGGGTGATCATTCCCATTCCGGTAACTACAACTTGGCGATTCATAATCGACTCCACAATTTAATTTAATTTTAAATTCTCCAATTTAAAAGGGCAGCACCCGAGGTAATCCCAGCACCGAAGGCGGCCATTAAAATTTTATCGCCTTTTTTGAGCCGTCCATCACGATAAGCTTCATCTAAAGCAAGAGGGATAGTTGCACTTGAGGTGTTGCCATATTGATCTATGTTAACAATAAATTTATCCATAGGAATTTCAGCTCTCTTAGCAAAGGCTTCAATAATTCGAATATTTGCTTGATGAGGGACAATGTGATCGATTTGGTCTTTATCTAAATTGTTATTCTCAATCATCTCCAGGGTCACTTCAGATAGAGCCGACACCGCCTGTTTAAAAATTTCTTTTCCATTCATTTCTATAAAGTGGTGACGATCACCAATATTTGATGGACGAATGGGGTTTTCAGATCCACCGTAAGGAATATTCAGCATTTCCCAATGCTCTCCCGCAGACTTAATATGAGTGGATATAATGCCGGGTCGTTTGCTGGGCATCACAATCGCAGCTCCCGCTCCATCCCCAAACAAAATGCAGGTATTGCGATCTTCATAATTTACAAATGAACTCAGTTTTTCAGATCCAACCACCAGGATGCGACTAAACTGTCCACTCCGGACATAAAGATCTGCCATATTTAAGCCATAAATAAAGCCGGAACAGGCAGCTTGCACATCAAATGCCACCGCTTTTTTTGCACCTAATTTTTTCTGGATAATACAGGCTGTTGCAGGCAGCCAGCGATCTGGGGAAGTAGTCCCACAGATAATTAAATCAAAAGATTCAGGAGAGATATCTGCTGATTCACAAGCTTTTAACGCCGCTTTAGTAGCAAGATCAGAATTAAACTCATTTTCTTTGGCAATTCTTCTGTATTTTATTCCCGTTCGGTTGGTGATCCACTCATCATTAGTATCTACCATTTTGGAAATATCTTGGTTGGACAACCTCTTGTAGGGGGCGTAACTTCCAATACCTACGATCTGACTATACATACTAGACTCCTGTCAGTTTTTAACCTGAATCCTAAGAACTTTTGATCTGGAAGGTGGCAGTGCTTGTGCTTCAACGGTTGGGTAAAAATTGCAGATTTACTGGGGTAATTCGAACATTTTTACCCAACCGTTGGAGTGCAATGATTGTTACCTGCCTTTCAAAAAGTTCTTAGGAGCCAGGTTGTTAATTTTCTCATACTTAAGAACACTCAACATTATGCAAGGAGAATGCCAGTTTTTTACAAAGTGAACGATTTCAATCCACTTTTTTTGCCTGGCCGTTGTTTCAATGTAAAAAGGCGAACAATTTTCTCTAAAAGGCAAATATAAGAGGATATAAGACTAATAACTCACTAAAATCTGTTGCTTTTTGACCACACCTGGAATTTAGAGTGTGGTTTTTAGGGCTCACCTAGAATTGTTTTTATGTAACATCCTCTCACAGGATCCCGATGAAAGGGGATGTTTGGCTGTAGTAAGCTCTTGCTCTATAAACTGAAAGGCACGCTCAGAACGACTGAGGTCTAAATGATTCAATGGAAGAACCGAGACATTTTGTTTAACCGCCCCACTTCTTTCCAGCGGTTCGGTATAAGTGGCACTTTTCAAAAAAATAAGACCATCATTCGCTTCTGCCATATCAGAAACATAATTTCGCCCTCTTTCTGGGAACTTTTCATCACGAATGGTGTTATTATTCCCGGCCAAAACAGAAAAGGAAACATCACGAGGAAAGGAATAGGTACTTAAGCGACTCATAAAATGACCTCCCGCCTCGATCGCTTTATTTAATCCTTTAGATGAAACAAAAAAAGTTTCTCCTCCCTCACTGAGTGCTCTTTTACTCATGTTAGCATCTACAGTGATGGTGGCCAACGAGTCCATTACCCCTAGTTTTCTTTGATCCATCAGCATCTGTAATTGGCCCTGCCATCGTCCTGATAAAATATCATTTTCACCGGTTCCTTGCCATTTTCCGTTGTAAAACATCTTCTCAGCTCCCAGAGGGGCTGGAAGTTCATTTTTTTGGATAAATAAATTATAAATATAATATCTGAAGGGAATGTCTATACCACCAAGGGGGGCACCAGCAAAAACCACATGATTTACATCACCTCTATAGCGAGTCAGATAAGAAAAATTATCATAGGAAGGACCCACACTTTGTAAATAGCTCCTTATGGCCATAGCTCCTTTGGAGAAACCCACCAAGTTCACCTTAAAATGGGAGTTTCCCTCTTGTCTCATCAGATGCTTAATTCGACGAATCGCATTAGCAATATGCTCTCCCTGTACGATATTATTTCCATGTAGATGACTAAATGAAATAGCAAAAACCGGGTGACCGGCAGCCACCAGATGCTGCATTAAACCTTTGGACTCATAGTGCTTTGATGACTGAGTGCTCTCTGGATGGGCAAATCGCCTGCTGGCATCGTCATTTGCCCCTGTTACCAAGAGAATGGGGGTTTTGTTTTTAGATCGATTCCAATTGGGGGCAAGATGGAGTAAAAAGGAATTGGCATGAGGAGTTGAAGTGCCAAAAGCTTCTACCACTTGGGGATAGAACTGTTTTAACGATGAATGGGAAGTTTCATTTGGGATATCAGGATGATAGTCGATATGACGCTCAATCCGAGCCCAAGGTTCAGCACTCCCCCCCTCCAATACAACCTCTGGCCGCACCCCATAGTATTCAGTAGCAATAACACCAGGAGCCCACAGACACATACAACTTAGAGCTATTAACCAGCTCCTTTTGATAGTTAAATTAGAAATAAATCCCATGAGAGTATTTTACCTCATTTTACCGTTAAGTCATAATATTTGACCTTTCAGCCAGCTCTCACTTGTTATTTAACCAG
>CAYFLR010000027.1:31111-38686 GCA_964343805.1 uncultured bacterium
TAAGTAAGACCCAAGCTTGCAGGAGAGCTTATTTTCAAGTATATCTAACTATTACACTTGGTCTATAAAGGACTCTTTATGAGATATCCTCTTTCAAACAGTTTAAAAAAAGCATTTGCCTCCCTATACTTTGTAGCATTACTTACTCTGATCTCTCCTATTTCTCTTGAAGCGACTACCTCCACTAAATATCTTACCCTCTGGCACACCCAGACAAAACATCAGGCTGAGCTTATTAAATCGATGGTTTTAGAGTTTAACCAAAATAATAAAAAGGTCAAAATCGTTGCAGAAGAAATAATGGATATCAATTCGGCGCTGATTAAAGGAGCTTTACAAGGGCATTTACCCGATATGGCTTTAGCTCCTGGGGATATTGTGGGTCTTTATAAATCGGTAAATTTTTCTAAAATCCCAGCAGAGATATTAATCAAACCCTCCTTCACCTCGCTCAGCTCACTCAATCAAATAGAGGGTGAAACCTATGGGATTCCCATATTGGGTGGGAACTTTCTAATGCTTTACTACAATAAATCCCTCATAAAAAAGCCCGCACCCAATTGGGAAACGATGAAACTTCACAAGAAAGAGCTTTTTCAAAAAGGTCATGGACTCATATCTTGGTGGTATTTAGAGCCATATTATTTCATACCCTTCTTGTCTCCTTTCTTGGCCAAAGTCATTAATGATGGACAGCCTCAATTAAATCATCCAGAAATCCATCAGGCTTTTTCTTTTTATCATACCCTTGCTAAGGAGAAACTGGTAGAGGCTGAATGTGATTATGAATGCAGTATGGAACGATTTTTTGCCGGAAAAGATGGATACATGATCAACGGGGATTGGGCTTTGCAATTTGCCTATGATCGTTTAGGAAAAAATCTCGGAATTGCACCACTCCCTAAAATCAACAATAAACAAATGGCACCCGTTCAAACCGGTTTTTCGCTCTTTTTTCCTCGGAACTCTCTGGAAGGACCTTGGGGAAAGCAGCTCACCGAATTTGCTAAGTACTTTCAATCCCCCGAAGTTCAAAGACGCTGGAAGGATATAAAACGGATACCGGATCACCCCCAGATTCTGGATGAAATGGAAAAAAACCCTATCAACAACCAACTCATGGAAATGCTCGCTCAAAGCATTCCTTTAAAAGATCCGAGCTCCATGATTTATCTATGGCCGGTGCTTAAAAAAAGTATGTTTCTTATCTTAAAAAATATAGGGACAAGTCAATCTATTCTCCCTAAAATGAATCAAATTGCCAAAGAGTTGATCAAAGAGAAGAACTATAGATTAGAATAACCACGGAGCTGCTTTGAAATCAAAACCCTCATTTCGCTTTACTCTTACATCCCACTTAATCATATTTGCAGTGATCCCTACCCTCCTCATCGGAACCCCTTTATTCCTTAGAATCATGATGATCAAAGTGGAAGAAGCAGAAAAATCTGTTCAGTTACTCACCTCTCACACCGCTTCTAGACTTGGTTATCAAATTAATCAAGTGGTTTCCGCCACTCGGATTTTAGCAAACGATAGTGATCTGGTTCATCTGGGCCGCACCATGCTCCTCTTAAATAGAACTGAAATTAGAATCTCTTCCTTCCTCAAAGAGCATACCACCGTAGCATCCTGTTATTACTTTAATACCGGGGGAGTTTTAAAAACAGCACTTCCCGCCGGTCTAGAGATTTTACAACTCTTTCCTTTCGAAAATGAAATTCAAAACTTCATTCAAAAAGCTAAATCAGATATGCAGTTAAACACCCGGCTCTTTTTAGTGACGGGAAACAACTTCTTTGGCAAACATAATGAGACCATCAACCTCTTAACCAATCAGAAAAAATCTTATCCTCCCTCTCAAAGTGGTCTTTTGATTCTGAATCGGATTTCTTACTTTACCGGTGAATTGAGTGGAGTCCTAGCAGTTGTGGTCCCCCTTAACTATCTGACTCCGCATATTGTTGCAGATTTAAATCCCACTGCCCAGGTTGAGTTATTTTCAACTAAACAGCAGCTACTTCAAATTGCCCCAAGAGAAGAGGTAAAACCAGCAGAAAAGCTCATAAGTGGAATCAAAAAGGTAAATACCGATCCTTTTTTATTATCCCAAAGTAACCAACTAAAAACTTCACTCGACATACAAGTGACCCTTCCAGCCACCAAATACACCGCACCCATGACCAAGCTTTTTTGGCAATCTATTTTGGGTTTTGGTATCATTTTATTGATTCTAATTCTCGTAGCACTGTGGCGATCAAGAAAATTATCAACTCCCCTTAAGCGGCTGCACCAGTATGTGATTCGCTTTGGGAAGAGAAAGTATGACTCAGCCCGTCCCCATGGAAAATATCTAGAATTTGATGACACCTTGCACATTTTAGAAACCATGGGTAAACAGATCTTAGAACATATCGCCGAAACCACCTCACTCGCCAAAAGAGAGACCGAACTCAAAAAGATTCAAATGGAAGCTGAAATGAATACGCTACGAGGGCAGATGAAACCTCATTTTCTCTTCAATGCTTCGGATGCCGATCGAGCAAGAACGATGATCGAAAATCTAGCCACCCTCTATCGACTTATTCTAGATACTTATCAAACCACAACCATCCCCATTCAAACAGAGTTAAAAATTGTGGAAAGTTATCTCTCCATTCAACAGATGCGTTTTTCCAATCGGCTAAAAGTTCACTATCAGGTAGAAGAATCCAGCAGAGAAAAATGGATTCCCGGTCTCATTATTCAAACCTTAGTTGAAAATGCACTGAAACATGGCATCGGCAAAGCGAGATCCGGAGGCGAGATTTGGGTCAATCTCAGCACGGTGGAAAACAAAATTAAAGTGCTTGTTAAAAATACCGGCGCACTTTTACCGAGAGAGTTTAAAGCCAATACCGGCTTGCAAAATACCCAAAAAAGGTTGGATAATATTTATGGAACCTTGAGCGAATTCCAATTAACAAGCGATGCCGAGGGAGCCACCCTGGCCACCTTTTTTATTACCGGAGAAAAATTATGACAGCCCCCAGAATTTTAGTTGTGGACGATGAGCCCTTAGCTAGAGAAAGAATTCTTAAATCACTCAAGAAATGGAATCCCAAGTACCAACTAAAAGAGGCAGGAGACGGATTAGAAGCACTTGAAGTTATAGAGTCCTGGAAACCAAATATCGTTTTTTTAGATATTGAAATGCCAGAAATGAACGGATTTGAAGTATTAATGGCCATGGAAAAGAAAGATTTTCAAATCATATTCCAAACCGCCTATGATGAATTCGCCATCAAAGCCTTCGAAGTTTCAGCCTGCGATTATTTACTCAAACCTTTTGCTGATGAGCGTTTAAAGTCCGCTTTAGATAAAGCAATCGAAAGGTCTCAGTCTCAGAACTCCAAAGAGAAATTGGAAGATTTCTTAGCCGAAGAGAAAAAATATCTCGACAAACTAGTGATAAAAAGCGGCTTAAGAATGAAGTACATTGAAATGGATGAGGTGCATTATTTCCTGAGTGAAGACCATGTCACCTCGGTTTTTATAGAAGATGTGAGTTACGCCATTGAACCTTCCCTCTCCTACCTGGAAAAGCATCTGGATCCTAGCTTATTTATTCGCATCCATCGCAATGCCATCATAAGTAAAACAGCTGTGATAGAGTACACCAGTGGGACTCCCATGAAAGTTCAAGTGGGTCCAGATACCGAACTTAAGGTTTCCAGAGACCGAAAGAAGAGCGTGAAAGAGTTTCTGACTAGAGACAGTCTAGACGCCTCCTAATCTAAAATAAATGATCGCATTTTGTTTGAAATTGGTTAGAGTGTTCAATTTAGCCTTGCATAATTTTCAGCTCCATGTATCATAATTACCAAATAATCAAAAAATAAGTTTTAAAATAAGAATAAATCGCAGGAGAATTATATGGCACCCGCTACCAAGAAAACCACCACTAAACGTGCGCCGCGCAAGACTTCTACCACAGCTAAAAAAGCAAGTAGCAAAACAACCAGGACAGCTAAGAAAAAAGCAGCTCCTCAACCCCCTACATTTAGTCCAGAAGAACGACAGGATATGATCAATCACCGAGCCTATTTATTGGCTGAGCAAAGAAATTTTGAGAATGGGAATGAAATGCAGGACTGGCTAATGGCTGAGATCGAGGTAGACAAAGAGATAGCTTCTGCCTGTTGAATTTACTAGCCTAATCATGTCATAATAGATTAGATGATAAGTTAAAATCGCATAAAATGTTGACAGTAGTGTCTAAGGCTTAGACATTTTTGCACTATTTCGTTTTTATCCTATCATCTATGAGCCCTTACCCTATTGATAATATTAAATTTTAATATTTGGCTCATGGACTTAAAAGTGGCTTCTTTATTGCATCCACTTATTACTTGGGTATTGTAATTCATTTTTCTTGGGGGGAAAATCATGACAAAACTTAATAGCCTACTTATTATCGTTGTCGCATTATTCATAACTAGCTGCGATGCTGAAAAAAGTGACGCCACAGTTAAAAGTGGAGGAGACACAGATGTTGTAACTGTCACCTCCGTCTCTTTTTCTGGTTTATCTGAACTCACCGAAGCCACACCTAAAACGAGTAATGACTCCGAAAGTGAAGTGATGGTGGACCAACCACGCTACGAAACCCCTACCGAATCTGGTTCAAAGGAGAAAATTTACTATTTTACTCGTGAGTGTATGGATAGTCAGCAGCTCTATGTTGATCCTACCGTTTCCGCAGAGTTTTTGAAAAAAACTTTTCAGATCAGTTTTCTAATGATCAGACAACTGAGTGATGGCACCTCAACCAATGAAACTGTTTATCTCTATGCCACCGGTGAAACGGCGGCTTCTTATTGTACCGGCTTAAGCGCAGGTCCAGAAACTCTAGGAACCTCAGAAAGTGCAGATGCCGAAGCGCAATATAAGGAAGATATCTCCTATGACCTACAAGAATTTGCCACAGAAGTTCAATCGAAATTAAAAACAGGTCTCAATTAATATCTTTTTTTATAACTAATTCCCTCAGAAGGGTTTGACGCTGTTTATTATCTTGGTTTTGAACTGCCATAGCAAGAGCCCTTCTGGTCCCCACAAACACCAACATTTTCTTGGCCCGAGTCAATCCGGTATAGATTAGATTACGAAAGAGCATTTTAAAATGTTGAGTGGTGACTGGAATGATCACTGCATCAAATTCACTTCCTTGGGATTTATGAATGGTGATAGCGTAAGCTAGATCAAGCTCGATCATATGCTCTTTTTTATAAGTCACTAAACGATCGTGCTTTTCGGGGAAGTTAATAATCAATTGATTCTGCCCGTGATCCACATCATGCACAATACCAATATCCCCATTAAAAACCTCTAGATCATAGTTATTTCGCTTTTGAATCACTCGATCTCCACAGCGAAAAATGCGTTCACCCAAAATCAACTGCTTTTTTTCGGCGCCTGCCGGATTGCATTCACTTTGAATTTTTTGGTTCAAAGACACCGTTCCCATGGACCCTCTGGTCATGGGTGTGAGAATTTGGATCTCAGTTTGGTGACCATGATACTTGATAATGCTCTCTTTATAGAGTTTAACGATCATATCTGAGGCTTTAATCCCATAATTAAGGGAGGAAAAGGGATGGACTTTTTTCATCACTTCTTTGAGCTCAGAGATTTCATTTTCGGTGTTAAGAAGGCGTTCTAAATTTACATGCTGAAATTTAGCGGGCACCTTGAAAGCCTGTTTTACCAGGGTTTCCCCCTCCTGCTCATCAAATTGATTCAAATCTATGTCTTCACTATCTAAGGAGTTTTCTTGCTGAGCCAGTTTCTTTAAAAACCCCTCCTTTTTATCGTCAATATGAACCAGACTTTCGCCCTGTTCTTCCAGTTTAGTTTTGAGTACTTTCTTGGCTCGATGAATGAATTTAAGTTCATCCACGGTCACCTCTTCTGAGTCAATAAAAAGAGTATCTACGCCTTTTTTCCATAGCGAGGGATTGCGAAAGGGAGAGTCAATTCGAGGGGGCACTCCTTCATTAATCTCGTGAGCAAATTTAATGATCAAACTCTCTTTGGCTTGGCGAAAAATTTCTGTCAAACGGAAGACGGGCACTTCCCCTGAATGAATCAAATCCTTCAAAACATTACCAGCTCCTACGGAAGGAAGTTGATCTTGATCACCAATCAAAAGAAGCGAAGTTTTATTTTCGTCGATGGCTTTAAAAAGAGAAGCGGAAAGTGAAATATCTAGCATAGAACACTCATCCACAATGACTAAATCCGCGTCCAGAGGATCCTCTTCATTCTTTTTAAATCCCCCAGTACTCGGGTTCCATACTAATTGACGATGAAGAGTTTTTGCCGGCAGACCAATCACCTCTTCCATCCGTTGCGCCGCTCGTCCCGTAGGAGCTGAAAGCAGAACTTTTTTCCTCATGGCGAGGGCGAGTTTGACAATGGCCTTAGTGGTAGTCGTTTTACCACAACCGGGGCCTCCGGTGAGAATAGCAATGCTCTTTGAAACCACACCAATGACGCTTTTGGTTTGCTCTTTACTTAAAGGAAATTTTTGAGCTTGGTTAAATTTGTTAACCCAAGTTAAAGCTCTCTGTTGATCAATAGGCCTTGCAACTTTTAGAAAATCTCGGGTTTTATTCGCCACTAAGAGTTCATCAAAAAAGAGGGTTTTAGTGTAATAACAACGCTGCACTTCTTCCTTGGAAGCTAGTTGATACAGCCTCACTTTGATCTCGTCCGCCTCTTCCATTTCGTTCAAAAGGAGAGGGATTTGATCGCTCAATGGCAAATTAAGTAATTCTTCTACACTCTTTAATATTTGATCGAGAGTGAGATAGCAATGCCCCTCTTCTCTGCTACCACTTAAGACATGTTTTATTCCCGCTTTGATTCTTCGAGGGTCAGATATACCAATGCCAACACTCATGGCGATTTTATCCGCTGAATGAAAACCGATCCCATAAATATCAGTGCTGAGTTGATAAGGATTTTCCTGCACAATGAGGCAAGATTTATCTCCATATTTTTTGTAAATTTTCACCGCAAAAAGTGTGCTAATTTGATGGGACTGGAGAAAGATCATTACATTACGAATCTCTCGATGCTCTTGCCAGGCGGTGCTGATCTGATTGAGCTTGGTTTTAGCAATGCCTTCAATCTCGGTGAGTCTTTCAATTTCGGTTTCGAAAATATCGAGAGTCTTTTCTTTAAAATGGCCCACAATCTTCTTGGCAGTTTTAGGACCTACTCCATAGATCAGCCCGGAACCTAAATACTTTTCTAAAGCTGCCAGCGAGGCCGGTTTTTTTTCGATATATTTTTGGGCTTTGAACTGCTTGCCATATTTACTGTGTTCGGTCCACTCCCCCAAAAATTCACAGGTGGCTCCAGCAAAGACCTTCGCTTGATGAACGGTAACCGTGATGGTTTTTTCTGATCGACCAAAGGGGGAAAGTTTCAGCACACTCCAACCGGAATCCTCACTAAAAAAAGTGACTCTTTCCACTATGCCCGCAACACTATCCATCTCACCCACCCTTAATAATAGAGGTGTTC
>CAYFLR010000027.1:38699-39242 GCA_964343805.1 uncultured bacterium
TTAGAAACTTTAAAGTGGCATTTGGTCTGAGTGCTGTCTTCCAGCTTGGTGTACCGTAAGAGATCCGTTTCGTAACGCTCTTTGAGTTCCTGGCTATTTTCCAGAAATTCGAGCTGATAAGCGCGCTCACAAGGTACCATATAGTTATCCGTGATGATCACTCGATTATCATCAAGATGCACCCAATACTGGACAATGATACCTTCTATCAATTTATTTGGTCCACTGGTTACATAACCTTGGGCGGCGGCTTCATCTTTTAAAAAAAAGTTATCCTCATCCTGATCCAAATGCAGCTCCTGATGATGAACATCCTCCCAATACCAGCGAGGTTGAACCCCACCTTCAGTGTAGAGATTTTCCTGTATTAAAACTCCATAATGCGCAAAAACCTTTTCTACCTTTGCCCCATAGGCTTCTCGATCAAAATGAAAGGATAGATAAAAAGTATCCACAAAATAAGCAGAACTGGCCCAGAGACTTGTGGAAAGAAAAAATAGAATCATCAATGATATCAAATATTTCATAGGTTCCTCCCTATGG
>CAYFLR010000027.1:39252-48357 GCA_964343805.1 uncultured bacterium
GTTAGTTATACTAAATCAGGCTTATATAAACCAAAACCGTACAATTATTCAATTCTTTTTTTAATTGTTAACAAAATTTTAACAAAATAGAGGATTTTCTTAGCTGTCTAGGATTGGCACTTGGGACAGTAATAGGTTCCTCTTCCCTGTAAAGTCTCCTTGATCACCTTATGTTTTTTGCATAGACCACAGATGTCTTGATAGAACACCACCAAATTGGTGACCCCTTTTCCCGGATCCCCGTGACTGTCACGGTATCCCCCTTGAAAAGTGGTTCCCCCACTCTCAATAGCTTGATTTAAGACGAGGCTCATGGCCTTTTTTATTTCACAACACTCTTTTTTAGTGATTTTTCCCAGAAGGCGCTCTGGTCTAATACCGGCTCGGGCACAGACTTCTGAGGCCATATAGTTTCCTACGCCGCAAAAGACCTTTTGCTCTAGTAAAAATGGTTTGATCATCTTATTAGGGAATTTTTTAGTGGCTTCAAAAAAAGCGGTGGCTGTAAATTTTTTAGAAGAAACATCAACGCCAAAAGATTCTCTCCGCAAAATGGCAGCCTCTTTTTTCAATATCCTCATCTTACCAAAACGCCTGGGATCCACATAAGCGAGGAAACAAACCTTTTTCCCTTTTTTGCCTTTAAATTGAATATGAGTGTGTTTTTCTGTAATCTTCTTTGGAGAAATCATCCAGCTGCCAGACATTCCAAGTCCCGAATGGATTTCTCCTTGGGGTTCAATATGGAAAATGAGCTGTTTTCCGTGACGGTCCACCTTGAGAATAGTCTTTCCCTTCATTTTAAACTGTTCTTCCAGGATTATTGAATAGGCGAATTCGGAGAGTTCCATCTCGGTGACTTTGAGGGGGAGGGTTTCGGTTATTTGAGAGCGGATGGTTTCTACTTCGGGTAGTTCGGGCATTTGGGGTTTAACTCCTTGATATTATTAGTACCAAAACCCAAAAATGGGCTCTGGTACGACTTGGTACGACCGGGACACGTAGTCTGTTTTAACATTTTTTGAAAATTTAACACTGATTATTTGCCATTTTGTATCTCATAAGTGAGACGACTTGGTCATTTTCTTGACTCTCAGAATTTGATTGATGACTCCAATTTCTAATATGTTTCATCACTTCTTCAGAAACTTGTTTTTGATCGTCTTCATCGCACTTAGAGTAATGATTGGCCAATTTTATATCCTTATGACCCGTCATAGCTATAACGGCATCGAGACCACCACCTATTTTTCGGGCCAATTTTGCCATTCCGTGTCTTAGAATATGAGTTCCACTATAGGGTACACCGCTTTTTCGCTGAGCATCCCGATAGTTAACCTGAATTGTGCAATAATTAAGTGGTTTACCCTCCACATGAAAAACATAGTTATAGATTGTGGGCTTACAATAAAAATGCCTCTGATCCACTTGAATATAAAATTAAAGAAGGGGATTGGACTACAATCAGATTAGGTCATGAATTAGTTCCAATAAATAATAGTTATATGATAGACTGGGTTCCTGGAAGTGGAGACTATCGTTTATGGCGATACGACCGCTATGCATCTGATCCATTACCAGGGCCAGCTCTCCAAGCGGGAACTTGGCTAACAATATTAGCTGGACATGTATTAGTGCCTGCAATTGCGAATTGATTATTAAAGAGGATGAATTTATGAAAAACCTCCTTATAGTTCCATTGCTAATTATTTTGTTTTTTAATTATGGATGCCACTCATCTTTTGAAGAAAAGGATATAGCTTGCAGTATTAAAGAGGTTCATGGTTTATTTTCTTATTATACTAGTCTTTCGATAAATGGTATTTCATCCGAAAATGATAAGGTTAATTTTCATTGTTCGGCCGGGTTTATCCATTTTAATGATGCTAAAGTGTCTGCAGATGACCTTATAGAAACTTCTAAGGGATATACACCCCTATCAAAAATACACGAAGAATGTAGAATATCAGGGTCAGAGATGATATTTACCAATGAAAAAGGTGATAGAATAGAAGTTTATGAGCCCAACAATAATAACAGTACGAGTAACACAATAGACTTAGATTCCATCAACTTTGTCTGGTTACTTAACGACTCCATGGAAACCGCAACCTTTACATTATTGGTTAATGATCAGGTTATAAGGAGTATAAAAGATGCTCCTTGTAAAGAAGAGTTTGAGAAAGTCCAAAATAACGATGCTCCTTTTGGATGGACGAAAGATATCTTTGATTAAATTGACTCTCTATCCATTTTCAGCATGCTGTCACTGCAATTGGTTAAATATCAGTTATTAAGAACGAAAATAATTACTTCCCTTTTGGATGGTTATGATTTACTCAGAAAAGAAAGTGCCATCTGATAATATGAAAGACTTATAACTAATTATGAAACGACTATTTAACAGCTATATCACACTCTTTTTCTTTCTGTTTACTATTCTTGCCTCAATAAAGGCAACCTTACACGCTGAAAGCTCTGAAGACAGATCTCTAGGGTCAAAACTAAAATTACAGATTTACCCCACATCTGGATATTACCTTCCTTACATTGCGGATCCAAGAGGGTCTCGTAGCGGAGTACAGATTTTTAAAATCATTGATTCTGAAATTCCAAAGAGTGGTAAGCATCGTTTTAATCTTACTGCAGGTGGAAGGTTCGACTTATTAAAATTATACCCTCCTTCTCTACCAGATAGTGGTTTATCACTCTCTATTGAGGGAAGTATCCTTGCCCAGTTTAATATGGACAGCAAGCAAGACAATATTGGTTGGGACGGGTTTTATGGCCTCTTGATCGGAATAAAACTGTCTTCAATCCTACAGTTTAAGATTGCTGCCTTGCATGATTCCTCACATGTTGGGGATGAGTATATTGAAACA
The DNA here is from genome assembly GCA_964343805.1 of uncultured bacterium. Classification (GTDB taxonomy): domain Bacteria; phylum Bdellovibrionota_B; class Oligoflexia; order CAYFLR01; family CAYFLR01; genus CAYFLR01. The sequence continues at coordinate 42,135 of CAYFLR010000027.1, forward strand.
ACAGGGAAGAAAAGAATTAACTATACTCGGGAAGAATTGGCCTTTGGCATTAGCCTTTACCCCCTTCCCTTTTTAAGGTCTTATTTTGAAATTGGGAAAATAGAAGCAAAAGGAATGGATGAGCAAAAACCCACTCGCCTTCAAGCGGGAGCTGAATATGTTAACCGAAATTCTTTTTTTGAAAATTGAACTAACCTTTTTATAGGTCTTGATATCGCATCCTGGGAAGAGAATGAGTATCAACTATCAACCTCTATACATGTAGGCATAGAGACCGCCATCATTGAACACGGTCAAAGGTGGAGATGGACGATTCAGTACTATGACGGTCGCTCTCATATCGGTGAGTTTTATCAATATAAAGAAAGTTATTTTGGTTTTGGTTTACTAGTAGATAAATAGTAGGCTATGCGTATAATCTCTCGAAATATAAAATTCGCAGGACATGTTTTAGTGCCTGTAATTGCAAATTAAACACTATGTTTTTTTATTCTTTAAAGAAGGTTGTAAAAAATAGATTGATCGATAATTAATAAGGAACACAGAAGATTAAAAGGAGCATTTTGAAAAAGTATATTTTAATAACAATTGGATGTATGCTGATTACTTTTAATATCTTAGGTAGTGAAAAAAGATCCCTGTATGCTTCTTTTGGTATTAAATCAAATCTTTTTAATAAGGTTGATTCCCCAAATTTTCAGAGTTCTAAAACAAAAGTGGATTCTTTTTCATACGATGGTCTTTTTATTGCTATTGGTTTTTTTAAGTTAAGTAAAAATGTGTACACCTTTCTCAGATTTAACAACAACTATGTCAATACCAATGACATAGATTCAAAAGATCAATCTCAAGGAATTGTGAAAGGACAGATTAACTTAAAAACACTCATTTTTGACACTTATATTTTTTTTGGAAATAAGCCCGCTAGTGGCTTATTGCTAAAATATGGGCTTGGGGGATACTCTGCCCAATTTATTTTGCCTGATCAAAAAACGACCTCTAAAGGCTTTATATTACATGCAGGAATTGGTTATAGTTTCCCAGATATAAACTTTTTAACAAAATCTATTGTTCCCTGTTACTTTTCCGTAGACATTGATTCTACACCTTCTGTTTTTGAGAATACAGAATATAAATTGCGTTTTATAAGTTTTAACATAGGGCTTTTCTATAACCCTTGAATAGTCACGCTTCTATTTTTAAACGCTTTTTTTAGTAGGTTTTACTGACTTGCTCCCATAAAATCGTTCTGTAAGTCTATACTGTTCCCCATTTGATGTGTACCTGTAATGCCTACTTTTTTAGGCAGCCAAACTAAAATCCGTTATCAATCCATCCAAATTTTTCTCTTTTTTAATATTCCGATGATGAAAACTGGACGGAAAGGAAGATTAAATTGCCTGATATAGTGGTACTTGACTACACACTGACCGTGGGCGTACAGCTGAATTTTTGTTTTGAAAGATGATTGCTTATATTGTCAATAATGAATGTCAAAAGTAGGTTTTTATACCATAAAATAATAGTTCTTAAGCTACTTTCAATTGCTCTGTATCAACCTTTACCTTATGAGGTTTCCTTGCTGCTACCTTTTCCAATATAAGGTAAACCTTTCTTAGAGACCGGGGTTGAAGTTTTTCAATGATGAAAAGGCGGATATCTTTTTCAGTGGACCAATTCATATTGGTGAATTCATCTTGGCTCTTTTCCCATTTGATCACCGCAGAATGAGCAACATCACCAAAGCGTTTACCAAATGCTTTAAGGTCCATTTCAAAATAGTTTCGGATAAATTTGATCTCATTTCCAGTAAGTCTTGAGGGCTTTTTTGCCAAGCTTTCTAACACAATTCTTTCAAGTTTATTAAAATCAACATCAAGAACCCACTCTCCTCTAATTTGTTTAAAGGGGGCATTTAAAATAAGAACGGGAAAACCAAACCCTAGGTCCAAATGAGATTTTTTAATCTTCTTATTAGCCATGAATTAATGCTCCTTACTCAAGTCTATAACAGTAATTATTAACATGGAACCTTCAAAAGAAACAATTATTCTGAGACTCCTTTTATCTATTGTTTTCCCTTTGACCGCATAATTCCAATTATTAAAAGCAGAATCATAGACATCTTTACTTTTTTCATGATGCCCACTTAATAGAACCTGTTTGACCTCCTGCCGAGTAACTTCTCTCTCCTGTAAACGTTGATTGGCATGAGCCATATAGTAATAATCGCCATTATTAACTTTTGACCTTATGACTTCCAGCAAGTTTTGAACCTTCGAAGGTCTCTTCATAAACCTAAATGTAACTCAGTTACATTGATTAATCAAGAGCTTTTAAAAAATGAAACGGAATGAACCAAACTGAAGCCAAATGAACTGAAGTGAAACTGAAAGGTTGGGAATAAGAAAAATTTTGATCTAAATAACTGATATCATGAAGTTATTTTTGATAGAATTTACGCTTCGGGGAGTTCGGGCATTTACTCGCTATCCTATTGTAATTATTACTTTTACCTCAATTCCCTCTCAAAACCTATGCGGAATGAGGCGGAACGGAGCGGAATGACATTTTTGTGAGTTGATTTGTAATTGAAAAACAGGGGGTTGTCAAATTCATACCAGAATTATACTGACTTACTATCACTGGGCATGGGTAGCACCGCTGGATGAGCTTAAAGGCGAAACTATTTAGGAGCAAGTAGCTGAGATGGATGAGGTGAATCAAGAGAAGGAACGATTCAAGAAGTTCATCGACTATCAACTACAGCCCATCTTTGCAGGCCAGTTGCGGATGGCCGCCCCGCCCGATTGGGTTGAAGCGTGGCGGACGGCTAGTCTTGACAGTTTAGGAATTGGGGGAGTGTTAAGCCAACAGTTCTTATAGTACATCATCATTGAAAGGTTCAACTTCAACAACTATATTACCATTAGTAAACTTGTACTCTGTCCAAAAATCGGTTCCCACAGTGAACCCTTTGAGAATAGTTTCGGTTCCAAAGTTATTTTCACATATATCCTTGAGTTCACTACCTTCAAGTTTGTTTGAAATGTCTAAGAATGATTCACCATGCCATTCTTGTATTGATATTTGAGACCAATTTGAAATTATAAGAGAAGTTTCACCATACATTACATTGATATCACCGCCAATATGAGAAATATTGGTTGTACAACGAAACACCTTATTGGCGATATCAACTTGAAAGCTTGTAACAGTAGCATCGGGGAAAGTTAATAATTCTAATTCTTGTTTTGATAATCTTTTCAATTTACCTCTCCTACTGTATGGGTATATGTGCTTCTGGGCTAGTAAATTTAACTTTCTCAAGCACTTTATTCAGTGAGTTACCTTCTTTATCGTAAATATGTAGATGATTTGTTTTTGTTGAGCCATCTGGTGGGTGTATTTTTGCTCTCAATCTTCCTTTGCTATCAACAAATTCCATAAATCTACCATCTGGACTTCCTTTTCCCTTCAACTTTAAGCCAATAGATTCCATATCACTAACAAGCTGTTTTCGAGGTACATTATCAACATTACTTAGGTAATTTCTGATCTTCTGTGGCGAAAGTCGTTTGGTGATTTCCCCTACAGAGTCAGTTACTTTCTTAACTCCTAAAACCATCATCGTGCCGCTATCTTTGAGCCTTTTACTCATCTTAGCACCAGCAGCACTAACACCTGCCACAGCAGCAATTTGAACCCCAGCTTTAAAGGTAGCCATACCAGCTGTTTTTACAACTCCACCAAACCCTAGTAATATTAAATTTACTATTTCTACGCTGTACTCAAATGAAGATAACTCTTTCCCTGTTATGACATCTTTGCCTTCGACTAAATTAGCAAAGGATTGTATAAATGAACTTGGTGGATATATCCCAACAGCGAGACTGACTAAGAATCGACCAATATCAACAAAGATATTTGCTTCTTTATCTTTATTTTCTGCAGCCAAGGTGTCTGCTACTATTGTCATATCCTTGGCACGCTTGTATTCTAAATGTCGATCCGGCAATATCTTATTTTTGCTATTAGAAATATCTCCTTTTAATTTATGAACCCTGCGACCGACCTCATGGTTCGGATCACTTTTTAAAAGGTAGCTAGTAAAAAGTTGATGTTCCTCTTCAGAAAAATCTAAATCATTGCTTTTCCCACTTAACCTTTTAGGAACCGTCAATTTGCTATCGATCAATTTCTGAATTAATTTTTTTCTTTTGAATACTCTGGTAGGTTCATTATTAGTACCGGTATCAACTTGCACATTGGTTGATGCAGATTTAAAGCTTGGAGTAACAATTTTTGGTCGAGTGAAATCAGGAGTATTTGCAATCTCCCTCAACTTTCCCATTATTTCTTGATTGGATTCTTTCTCATCCCTAATTCTCTTTTCAAAATCTTCCCTCACAGTTTTTTGCTCCTGTAAGGTTCTGTTTAATTCTGTAAGAAGCTTAGTCTCATCTTTAATAAATTGGCCATAGCTACTAATATCAGATCGAGTCCGAGCAATAGACTCTTCTAGATTAATTTGTTCCTGTGCTAATTGAGTATTGTTTTGTTCTACTTGCCACTTTTCAGCTTTGTATTCCTCTAGTATCCGTCTATAGGTTCCTTTTTTGGATTTTATTAAAAGTTCAACCTTTTTCTTTTGCTTACTCAGTTTATTCATTCGTTTGCTGAATTGGGCACCCAATTCACCAGAATCTACTGATTCACCCATTCCATTATCTGATATAGAAGGATCACCTTGAAAAACATCGTCATGGTCATCAATTATATCATCATGATTACTTGATCTCTCGTTAGGCTGCCCTTCTTTATCTTGCCCTGATCCATTGCCTCCACCGGTCTCATCGCAATCTTCATTAAAGTGTTTACAGTTATAGGCTTTAAGTTCTCTCAGCTCTTTTTCATAGTATTCAGCAGAGTTATAATGAGAAGTGTCAAATGGTGAATTTTGCAGGTCTTTGCGAGATAATCTAGGACCAGGTGCACAATTTCCCCAAGATTCCCGTGAACCATTTGAACCATTTGAATCATAATTTATTGCTTGACGACAACCTATAGACAGGGTGTCTTTTAGGGTGAATGTACTTTTTGTTCTTTCACCACAGTTAATTATGAATAACAATACTGTAATTAGATAAGTTATCTTAAACATCGTTCCTCTAAAACTGACATTGCTCTGTCAAAACGTTAATTTGATCTTCTAAATTCATTAAATGATGATCCTCTATAGGACCTATATTCTCAGAGTCTACCAGCGCAAGCTGACTTTTTATTTCGCTCGCCTTTGTCTTTATCTTTTCCTGGTTGCATTGATGTAAAAAGGAGAGATTAAACTGGATACTCTCAAGTCGGTATTTATGCCACATATTTATAGGTATCTGATTGATTTTCTCTTGTTTAGTTTGGAGATAGTTTTCAAATTTAGTAACATACTTGTTAAGGCGCCTTATACCTGATTTACTTAGAATCCTAGGCTGATAATAACCTAGAACAGATCTCTTTAACTCACCGGCTTTCTCCAGCAAACTTTGAGCTCTGTCATATTGACTGTTGTACATGGCATTAAAAATCAAATTTTGATAGTGATTGAATAGAGTCAAAACCTCATTAGTTAGAGGAACTTCATCCATAACCCTCATGATTTTCCGTAATTCTTTGTCAAGCTCAATTCTCTGATATCTCGTAAATTGAGGATGAACATTATCAATTTGTTTTTGTATAATATTCGTTTGAGAGTTTATAAAAGCATCTAATTTTTGAAGAACAGTATTAACATCATCTGCACTTTGCCCAAGCAACTCAACGGGAGAATGAGTCTCTTGGGGTAAGGTTTCTAGTAATTCTCCTTGGACTAGCTTGATGTCTATGTAGTGAGATTTTAAAATTGTCAAATCATCCTTTTGTTTATCTAATTTGGAAACCAAGTCTCGTAAAAGACCTATATTTGACATCGCTTTTCCTACGGAGGTTGGGGGTGTCAATTGAGTATTAGAAATATCATCACTTAAGAGAGTAAGATTTACACTTGAACTTTCAACCAAATTTTGAAAGCGATCGCATAGGAAACCAAATTCATTTAATCGTCTATTTACCCAGCTCTGGGTAGTAAGTTGAATGATTTGTTTAGCGACAACTACTTGCTCGGCATCTACCTGACCCTGCCTTTTTGTTGTTTCTCGTTTTAATAAGTCTACAGTATCTTTTCTATTAT